>PWHK01000003.1 GCA_003554845.1 Candidatus Aenigmatarchaeota archaeon
AAAGTACAGTCTTGATATAAGTTCAACTTCTGGTGGTTCAGTAAACGAGCCTGGCGAAGGAACCTTTGAGTATGTAAACGGAACCGTCGTTGATATCAGGGCAGAGCAGAATTCTGGTTACAACTTTGAAGGATGGACAGGCGATATAGCGAGGATTGAGGATACAGGGTTGTCTAGTACTACTGTTAAGGTTTTAGATAACTACAGTATAGCTGCTGAGTTCAGTGAGGAAGATAGAGGTTCTTCCGGTGGTGGGGGAGGAACATTACCTCCATCGGAGCCGGAGATTCCTTCGGAGGCCAGGTCGTGGGACAGTATAACTCCGGGTGTGGTGGAGAGTATGGAGATAGAGAAGTCGGAGGAACTTGGCGTGAAGAGAATAAGTATATCCGTGGTAAACGAGGCAAATGATGTTACTATTACAGTGACGAAGCAGGATAGCAGGCCGGCCGATGTTGATGTTAACGTTTCCGGCGTGGCCTACAGGTATATGAATATAGATGTGGAAAACCTGGGGGAGGATAATGTTGACGAGGCGACCGTAGAGTTCGACGTTAACCGGTCCTGGGTGGAGAACAACAATATAGATCCTGAGAAGGTGTACCTTAGCAGATGGACTAACGGTGGCTGGGAGAGACTGGAGACAGGTAAGGTTTCAGAAGTCGAAGATAAGGTAACTTATGAGGCAAGGACGCCTGGGTTCTCGTACTTTGCAGTTTCGGGTGAAGAACTGGTTGAGGAAGAGACGCCCGATGACGAAGACGAGGATGTGGAGGATGAACCAATCGACGAAGAGCCTCCCGAAGAGAAGAGACCAATCTGGCCATTTGCCCTTGTGATAGTTCTGGTAGTAGTGTGTATATTTGCATACATCTACAGAGACAGATTCATGGGATAGAGACTGTATTTTCTAGTGGAATAGGGATGTAGGCCTGTCCATATGTGCGTTTTTCGACATCCTCTTACCGGCCCACAGGAACGGTGCTCTGAGAAAGAACGGAAGCCCGTAGAACTTTCTTATACTGTTTCCTGCCTTTATCTCTTCCATGAGTTCCTTCCTCCACCTCTTCTCGTACTGTTCCAATGTTGTCGGTCTTTCGGGGTCCACTGTCTCTGCGGCCAGTTCAGCTGCTGTTAGTCCGTATATCAGTCCTCCTCCCGAAAGGGGCTTGGTCTGTCCTGCTGCATCACCACACAGGAAAACCCTTCCACCGGCTGTTTTTTCTGGTGGTAGCATAGGTATAAGTCCGGAGTAGATCTGTCCTATGTGGAAACCCCTCTTCTTTGCGAACCTTTCCAGGGCTTTCTTCGAATCGTTTCCGAGTTCCACAGCCAGTCCGTATTCGAACTGCTCCTCCTCGGGAACCTTCCAGCCGAAGAAGTCCCTACTGGCATCGAGGAAGACTTCTACGTAGTCTTGTTGTATCGGTCCCACCTCTATCTGCTTTGTAAATACCCCGTGCATAAATAGTCCTGGTTTCTCCAGACCTGCTGCAACCCTTACATCTGAAAGAGGCCCATCACATCCTGCCAATAGTTTTGTCTCGTACTTCCCCGAGTCTGTCTCTACAACCACCTTCCCTTTTTTAGTCTCCAAGTCGATGAACCTTTCTTTTCTGAAGTCGGCACCTGCTCTTCTTGCTCTGTCGGCCATATACCTGTCGAACTTGACCCTATCCAGAACATACGACGTAAGACGGTCTCTGCCAAATGAATAACTTCCGAAGCGGTTGTGTACCACAGCACCGTGTATTTCCTTCTCTACAAACTTATCCTTCCTCGGTACGTGGTTGAATATATCTGCAGAGACGTGGCCAGTTCCCTTTAGGGGCTTTCCTACATCGCCCTTCTCCAGGAGAACAACACTGTGTCCACGGTCTGTGAACTCCTTGGCCAGGTGGGATCCGATGGGCCCTGCGCCTACAACCATGAGATCTTCCATAAAAAGAACTTACACTTGCACAATATTAATCTTACTCCTGTAGAACACCCAGGATATATGCACATCGACGATTGGTGAAATTTTAAATATCTTTCTCCTGAAATATAGAGTGAGCTAGATGAAATCAGTAGAAAACAACCTCTCAGAGAAAGCAGGTAGAGACATACTCAAGGATCGACTCAAGAAGAAGATATCAGGTGAGATAGTTCTCTCCGAGGACCCCGGAAAGACCATAAAGAAGTGGAGAAACATATTTGAGATATCACAGAGGGACCTTGCAGACAGGATAGATGTAATGCCTTCTGTTATATCCGACTACGAACTTGGAAGAAGAAAGAGCCCTGGGATAAAGATGATAGAAAAGATAGTTACAGGGCTTGTAGACGTCGATGAGAGCAGGGGTTCCGAGGTCATAAGGAAGTTCTCCGAGTTCAGGCCGGGTGACGTCGTATTCGACGCGATTCTTGATATACAGGAGTTCTCCAAGGGTGTTGCCATAGAGGACTTTGTAGATGCGTGTGACTCTGAACTCGTGGCCAACAAGGACATGAAGAAAAAAGAGATATACGGCTACTCGATAATCGATTCATTGAAGGCTATTGTAGAGCTTTCTCCTTCCGAGCTCGTCAGGCTGTACGGACTTACAACAGAGAGGGCCCTTATATTCACAAAGGTGAGTACGGGTCGAAGTCCAATGGTTGCTATAAAGGTAACCAACCTGAAGCCAGGTCTCGTGGTTCTCCACGGCAACTCCGTTGAACCCGACAGGCTTGCAAAAAGGGTTGCAGAGGCAGAGGAGGTTCCGCTTGCGATTTCAAAGTCGCCTGATATAGACGAAATGAGAGGAAAGATAACCGAAAGGTTTGTCTGAGGGTTTGTGATGATAGAGAAGATGATCTTTTTTTCTATACTTAGCCTTCTTCTAGGTCTCAATGTCTACTTTGTAACTTCAAATATATTCGGAACACTGTTTCTGTTTGTTTGTCTCTCGTTTTCGGTCCTGTTCTTCTTACACGGAATAATGAAGGACAAGAGGGAGACGAAGAGTATAATGAGCTGGCAGCTTCCTTTCTCCACCAAGACAAAGAAACGGAAGTAGATTAGTTGGACAGGTAGTTTTCAAGAAAGTCCTCGAGCTTTATTCCCTTTTCCAGCCTAACGTTCTTGCCGTCTCCTTCAAGTAGATCTTCGACCAGCCCAACGTATATAGGAGTTCTGTAGAGCCCGTAGACTATGAGGGGAGTTGCTCCTATCTTTTCGGCCTCGTCCCTGACGCTCCTTATATCTTCCTTGCTTACGTAGAGATGGTCCTTGTCCCTCTGCCCTGTCTTCTTTGCATCTATTATAAAGGAAACCCTGCCGTCCTTCATTATAATTAGATCATACGGTGCAGAGGCTGCCTTTCTCTCGGCGACGAAACCCTTTTCTCTGAACTTGTCTCTTACCCTTATCTCAAAGTTGTAGCCCCGTTTGTAGTTATGCATCCCGTTGAATACTGTTGGGTGAGTTTTTTATAGTTTAATCGCGTATTAAGAAACAACGATACAATGGCCAAATACTTAAGGATAGACGACTTCGGTGACATTAAAGTAAATCTCAGCGCAGAGGATCTTCCCGACCCCCAAGAGGCCTACAACGAAGTTGTGCGTATTCTACAGCATGAGTGCAACATAAGCAGCAACGATATAACAGAGAAGCGCTACCAGCACGAAAAACACGGCGACACAGAGAAGATATTTTCTGAAATACGGGCATACGAACCAAAGGACAAGTACACCCACGTTTATGTCAAGATAAAGATATTCATAGAGATGAGGCCTGCAAAACACGAGGAGTACGACTACGTCGGCGATATAGAAGTCAATGGTTCTGCAAGGGTAAGGACACATTATCCCCAGGAGACATGGCTTCAGGAGAGCATGCTATGGCACGCCTTCCGTACCTTCTACGAAAAGATGATATACGGCGACATAAAGCAGGTTTTCATAGATGACTGTAACAAGTATATGAGGAAGGTCAGGGACGGACTCAAGAGCTACTTCAACATGCTTCCTACGATCCAGTGAACTTTTATAGTTTCATACTAAACTACCTTTAGGCCCACCTAGATCAGTCCTGACGAAGGTTCCGCAAGGACAATATGTTTCAGGATGTTATGGGTGGGCTAAATCTCTCCTTGTGGTGATGGGCATCGAATACAAGTTAAAGAAAGTTCTGGATAAGGTGACATGTCCTGTTGTAGTCGAAGGTAGGTCGGACGTCTTAGTTCTCAGTGAGTACGGCGTAGAAGATCCGATACCGCTGAACGGAAGACCTCTGTATGTTGTTGCCAGGGAGGTTTCCGAGATATCGGACTGTGTTGTTGTTCTCACGGACTTTGATTCCGAAGGGGAGAAAATAGCCAAGAAGTTGAATACATTTTTGGATAAATACGATGTAGTGCCTAAAAACTCCATCCGAAGAAATATAAAGAGAATAGTTACAAAGAAAGGAATCTCCCAGATAGAAAATATTCCTAAACCATAATGGATCTGTCCGTCTCCTCGAGTATACGAGAACCTTCTTCTGTCACGACGGCAATGTCCTCTATACGGACACCGCCTTCGGGTCCGTAAAGTCCGGGTTCTATTGCAACTACGTTTCCGGGCTTCAGTCTGTAGTTACTGTCTTTTCCTATGTGTGGTTTTTCGTGTACATCTAGACCAATGCCGTGTCCAGTCGAATGTTTGAATTCTATTCTTCTGTCTCCGATGGTCCCCTGTATCTCTTTATCCAGAAAGCTACGTATAGATTTATCCAGTTCTCCTGTCTTTAAACCAGGTTCTAAACTGTCGAGGGCTTTTCTTTGGGCCTCGACAACTGCATTGTACATATTCATCATTTTTTCAGAGGCCTTCCCCTTTACGAATGTACGTGTCATGTCACCACAGTACCTGGTTTCCCTGTCCACTGGAAAGACATCAACTATCACAGGTGTGTCCGGTCTTATTGTCCTTTCTCCCTTACCTGTTTTATGTGGGAAGGAGCTCTCCTTACCCGAGGATACTATGAGACCTCTGCAGTCACAGTCCATATCGATCAGCTCATGGAGTATAATTCTTTTCACCCTTCCCTGGGTAAGTGGTCTGTCCTTGTAAAACAGTTCGTCTTTTTTGACCTCCGATCTTTCCAGGACCTTCCTTGTTTTTTCAACTGCAATCCTTGCGGATCTCTGTGACCCTTTTATTTTTTTTATCTCTTCTCTGGCCTTGACGGATCTTCTATCTCCGTACGGGCTTTCACACATCTTTACGTCTATAATTCCATCAAGTTTACTGTATATTCCCACTGGGAATGTATCCGGTACATATACTTTATCTGAGCCGTGCCTCTTCAGTAGATTTTTTACAGCCTCTGCCTTTCTGTTGGATGCCTTGGTTTTTCCTAGTAACTCCTTTAGTGTCAGTACTTCATCGACGCTGCTCTCCTCCATGGCCCTCTCTTTGTCCATTCTGCTTGTCAAAAGAGTTTTCCTGTTTCCTGTCTCAACATAAAGAACTTCTTCAGATGTCAGAAACCCGGTTGCATAGTACAGGTCTGTGTTTTCGTATGTGTTTCCGTAGAGAATCAGGGATCTACCGGTGTTTGTATCTTCCATGGGACTAAAGTCTTCTTTCTGATAAATAAAGATGTTGACACCATTGAAAACTTAAAAGTGTAGATAGACAAATACTACCTACTATGTCCCAGACAACGAACGATGCAGAGGACCTCGAAACAGGGGTTGTAAGAAAGATAGTCGAGACTGTAGATTTCAAAACCGATAAGCTAGAAGAGATACATACAAAGCTGGGAAGCCTCGATAAGAAGATGAATAGGATCGAAGACAAACTTGACAAGGTGATAACCGAAAATACAAAGAAGTCGGACCTCAAGGATGTACACCAAAGAATACTTAACCTACTCGGTAGTTGGATGACAACAAAAAATCTTGCTAAGATAATGAACTACCGCCAGGAGTACGTAAGCAGAAAGGTTTCTGAGTTAAAGAAGATGGGACTCGTTGAGGAGAAAAGGGATGGTAAGTCTATACTCTACAAGCGAAAGGGCGGCGTCAAGGAAGCCATGAAAGAAAACAAGAGAGACTAGTTTACCTTTAATTTGTGTGGGACAACCTGAAGTTCCCTCTCGTACATATCAACTTCTCCCGTGACTGTTATATCATCACCCTTTTCTATTGTTTCTGGATCAAGTTCCATGTTTTGTATGTTATCTCTGAAAAGAACCACGTCTATGGTGCTCTCCCTGTCCTCCAGATCAATAAAAAGATGTCCATCGTGTCTGTTTACATCCACCACTGTGCCGCTTACTTCGACATTGCTGCCTATATCATCTCTTCCCATGTCGGATATTTCCTTTGTTTCAGGATCTGAAATATACGAAAATAGAAACAATAAAACCAAACCAACCATAGATGCTACAAGTGAAACCTTGTAGAGACTTTCATCTTTCATAGTCTGTAGTTTTTTATTCTTTCGTATACGGGACCCTCGGGTGTGAGTTCGCTTTGGAACAATGTTACCTTATCTACCACCATGTCACCGAAGGTACTGTTTTTCCATTTTTCTATAATCGACTTGATTTTTTCCTTGTTTCTGCCGCTTTTGACCCTTGCCACAGTGGCATGTGGCATTGGTTCGTTTTTGTCTTTGCTGAAACCATGCTCATGTAGTTTGTTCTCTATACGGCTTATCAGTTCTACAAATTTTTCATTCCCCTTCTTAAGATCGATCCATACCACTTTTATATAGTCCTGGGAAGGAAATGTTCTCATTCCACCCATCTTGACTTCGAATGGATCCAAATCGGTGGTTATTTTCTCTATTGGGTTGATTCTTTGTATATCCGATTCTTCTATGTCTCCAAGGAACTTAACGGTTATGTGTAAATTTTCCTGATCCACGGTCTTTATGTCTCCGTCTATACCTTCCATGTCCTTCAAGACAGGAGATATTTTCTCTTTGACTTCTTCCGTTAGTTCTACACCCAGAAAACACCTCATTCTACCATATTTTACATTTTCACGTGTGATTTATAAAACTCGTAGATGTAATAATAATACAAAAATTACAGGATCTGTATACCGTTTTGAACGGTGTTCAATGGTGAACCATGGGAGATAACAACAACCAAAGGGGACCAAATTTAGATAAGTTAGAGAAGCTTATAGATACTTTGAGGAAGTATCCTGATGGTATATGGCTAAGAAAACTTTCTAGAGAGTCTTCTTTGCCTGTATCAACTGTACATTACTATATAGAAGAAAAGATTGATTCTTTTGTCGAATCAAAGGGAGCGAAGGATGGAGACGGTCGTTATTTTGGAATAAGGCTCATAAAACTCAAAGATGGGATCAAAAATCAGCTTGATTCGGGAAAACCAGTTGAATATTTACTCAAAGCTAGAAATATACTCACAGAAGATTGAGAGTTTAAATCTGTAGGTTTAAACTCACATTTACATCCTTTCTCACGTTTTTTGTTAGATAAAGTCTCACAAATGGGTAAATATATCCGTTTAGATGGGTAAATCTCACAATTTATTGTTTTCTCGCGTCTTTCTGTGGTTTAACGGCCCTATAACTCTCACATTTCGAACTACTTCTACTGTCATATTGTTGTTTTTTGCACCAAAATGGGTGGGGGTATACCGTAGAATACTCACATTTGTAGTATATTTCCCTTAATATCTCTATTTTTACTCTAACTTTTGGATATCCCACAAAAATTCCTGTTTTTCGTTTCTCAGTTCGTTAAAATCCCACAATATACTTATTTTCACGTCTTAATATGGCCCGTGAAGGGTAGATTAATGCTATGTGAATACCTAGTGAATAGTTATGAATACCATGTGAATGTAATTTTAAGGTAACGTGAAGATCATATTTACTTCATTTGAATGTAATATCCTTCATATTTAGTTAAATTACTTAACGTTAACTTCACATGAACTTGTGAATTAAACGTGAATGAAGAATTTGATACGTTAACTTATGTGAATATAACGTTAAACCCACGTAAAATTAAACGTTTAAATATTACAGTAATATTAAGTTAATATTGTATTCACAGACTGTTCACATGGGTAACGTTTCTCATGTGAAAAAAAGTTTAATCTAAGTGAATGATGTGTGAAATTATGTTAAAGGAATACGTAGAGGAGGTATCTGACTGGTTTGATGAGGTGGGTATGGAAAGAAATCCATTTACTTTGAGAATAGATCCCGAGCTGTTTGTGGGCTACCAGAGCGAGCTGAGAACACTTATACACCACATAAAGGAGGATAGAAAGTTTGCTATGGTTTCAGGTGCGACAGGAGCCGGTAAGACGACACTTCTAAAGCTCATTGAGGAGAAGTTTTCCGACGAATACAAGATTCTGTATTTATCAAAACCACCAGAATATGATGAAATGGTGGATACATTTATTGAAAAGGTCAAGCCATCGATTCTAAGAAGAATATTTGGAATAAATGTGAGTATTCATGATCTTTCCGACTACCTCGATAGGAGATTAAGTAAGAACATGCTGCTTCTAGTCGATGAGGCCCATGAATCAAATGTGAAGGTACTCCAGTGGCTTAGGACTATAACAGATCAGGTCGAAAACCTCCAGTTCATATTCGCTGGACTGCCTACCATAGACAAGAAACTGAGGGAAAACGTTGAAACCCTGAAGAGCAGGGTTACTACAAGAATAGATCTAACGACCCTGGACGAGGAAGAAACAAGGGACCTCATAAAGAGTAGAATAAAAGACGCAGGCGGAGAGGACCTCGGACCCTTCACGGACGATTGTGTGAAGGAAATATATGAAAGAACAGGAGGTTTTCCAAGAGAAATTCTCAAAATATGTGATAAAATGATAAACTGGGCCCTTGAGAACGACAAAAAGAAGATAGATAAGCTCAAAAACTTTGAAGATGATATGAGGGAAGAGGAAAAAAGAAAGGACAGAGGCAGAGACTTCCTTAAAGACCTTCCCTATAAGCAAAGAGAGATCGTTAAGATCCTATCAGATGAAGATGAGCTCTTTCCATCGGACGTGGCCGAGAGACTGGGTACAGATAGCTACAAGACAAAACAGCATGCTGTCAGGTCTGTAAACAATATATTAAGAAGACTTCTCAAGGAAGGCCTTATCACAAGAAAGAAGCGTGGTAAGGGATATGTCTACTTTTTGGACACCAAAACGAAAAACTTATTAGTGGATACCTGACATAACTATTTGATGTTGCAGGTTTTTGCAGGATGTTTTGTATTGGCATTCGTTACATGGAAAACGGAGGTTTTGTCTGCACCTGGTAGCATAATGGCATTTATCATTGGATCCCTTATATGGGCCATGAACGATTTTTACTGGATATCTGTTCTTATTTTATTTCTCGTCGTTGGTTATATCGGAACAAAATGGGATTTCGATACAAAGAAAGAGATAGGTAGCGAGGAAGAAAACAACGGTAAAAGAGGACTTAAAAATATACTTGGGAATGGAACATCACCTGCATTTTTTGCAGTTATTTCAAGCCCCGTGGGCTTTCTGGGTTCTGTTTCTACTGCACTTGCGGATACACTTGCATCTGAAGTAGGTGTTTTGTCGAAAAGGACCAGACTTATAACAAAATGGGAGAAGGTAGAACCCGGAACAAATGGAGCTGTTTCACCTCTGGGAACCCTTCTATCTGCAGTTGGAGCAGGTATTATAGCGGTCATGGGATACCTTCTTCTTGGTATAAATCCACTTGCTCCTTTTCTTGGGGGTTTTCTTGGGTGCCAGATTGACTCCTTGCTTGGTGCTACGCTGGAAAGAAAAGGATATATAACGAAGTCGGGGGTAAATCTTGTAGCAACATTTTCGGGTGGATTGATCAGTTTTCTTATAGTCATTCTATAAAATTTAAATAGGGCACAAGATAATATTAAATGGTGATAGCATGGCAGATATTAGAGGAAAAAAACTAATGGGAAAGGTAGTTGTTTCTGAAGAAGCTGGAAAAAAATTCGGAACAGTCGGAGACGTTTCTTTTATTACGGACTCCGGAGAACTTATGAATATAGTACTAACAGAGCCTTCTACGCATGTTTCTGATCTTCAAGTAGAAATGGACAATCAAGGAAGGCACCTGATTCCGTTTTCGGCAATAAATTCAGTGGGAGACTTTGTAATTGTGTCTGAGAACGACATAATTTAACGGGTTTAGAAGTAAAAACCACTACTTGTCGATGATGCCCTCTTCAGTTATTTTGAAGGGGGCTTCGCCCTCTGGCTTGTAGGGACTATCTACCAGTTTGCATATTCTAGTTTCACCTTTACCTCTTCTGAGATATAGTCTAAATGCAGCGGCATGGTGTAGTATATGTCCACCTATAGCCTCTGTAGGATCCCCGAACATTACATCCGGTCTCGACATAACCTGGTTTGATATAAACACTGCTACGTTGTAGACCTCTGCAAGTCTCTGGAGATCGTGCAGGTGCCTGTTCAGCTTCTGCTGTCTTCGTGCCAGATCACCACGGCCTGTGTAGTCGGCCCTGAACTGTCCTGTCAGGGAATCAACTATTACAAGCCCTATATCATTATTTTCAAGGATTTCATCGGCTTCATTTGTCAGAACCATCTGGTGGTCGGAGTTGTATGCCCTGGCAACAAAAATATTGTCGAGAACTTCTTCGGGGTCCATGTCCTCGGCTTCTGCTATTTCGTTTACTCTTTCGGGTCTAAAGGTATTTTCAGTATCTATAAACACACAGCCCTTGTTTAGGCCTCCTTCGCCCTTGTTCTTCTGAACATTAACCGAAAGCTGAAAGGCCAGTTGTGTTTTTCCAGAACCATAGCTGCCGTATACCTCTGTGATGGACTGTGTTTCTACGCCTCCTCCTATTAGTTTGTCTATCTCTTCCGACCCGGTGCTTACCTGTGTTACATCCTCCTTGTTTTCGTATACCTTTGTTGCGGTCTCGAAGCCCATATCAAGTTCCTTTCTGGCACCGTTTATTATTTTCTGTGCCGTGGCTTCACCTATAGAAGTCTTACCGACAATTTCTCCGGAAGAAGCAGCAGCCAGTGACATGAGGTCCTTGTAACCTTCTTCTCTTAGCTTCTCTGCGGTCTTCTCTCCTACACCAGGTAGGTCTTTTAGATCTATTTCATCAGACATTAGACCACTAAGCAATTACGTTTGGCTTCTTAAATACTTTAAACTGTTTCGAGTTTTTTCTGGATCTCTTCTTTGATATCCACGTCCTTCATCGAGTTTACAAGCAATTCGGGCATACCAAAGAAGTCGTTCATCTTGACCCTTCCTTCTACAACTATCTCATCTCCAAGCATCTCGTCACATCTGCCTGTAAACTCCTCCATTTTTTCACCGCACTCTGTCATTTCCCATGCCTCATCCGTTTCTATCCCCAGAAACTTCTCCGCCTGGTCTCTAAAGAAAACACAACGTATGGATCCACTTCCGTCGTCGACTACAACCGAAAGAGCCATGTTTATCTTTACTTCCCCACACTCTTCACATTCGTCGCCTTCTACCCTTTCTTCACATTCAGGGCATGTCTTGTAGAAGGGTTTTTTGCTGAATATATTTACAACGGTTCCTCTTATCTCACCGTTCTGTCCTGGAACAAGATCACGTATCTTTACCCTTCCCTGTCCGTCTGAACCCGACTCCGAAGACTGTATTTCTACATCAAGTTCTTCTTCTGGTTCCTTGACCTTTCCTGATCTTCCGAGCCTTATTTCGGGCTGTCCTCTGTTATCTTCCTTGACATATCCGTTTTCTATCTTTATTGTGTCTCCTATCCCTATCCTTTCCTCCTCTATAAGCGCCTCCACCTCTTTGTTCCACAGAGAGAACCTTATTTTTCCTGTTTGGTCCCTTAGAATTAGATTTGCAACCTTACCCTTTCCGTCGTCTGTTTCAAACTCCCTTGGTCCATATATATTTTCTATCTTTCCTGTTATAGTTGCACTGTTCATACCGGAGACGACGTTCTTTATCTCGAGAGAACCGTTTCCGCCCTTGTCCATGAGTTCAAGGCCCTCTTCCTTTGCAACTATATGGGCGGCCCCTTCCATGGATATAAGTCCGTTGTACTCCTTTTCCTTTTCCTCTATCTTTTTGATGACCTTGTCTAGGTCTGTTCCCCTTTCTTCAGATATTTTCTCGGCTAGTTTCTTTACATCTTCCTTCATAGGATCACATAAAAATAAAGAGAAGTTAGAAGCCTTTTCTGCTTGCTAATCTGACGTCCTGTGCCTTAACTGTTTTTCTGCCGGCATGCTTTGCAAGCGCTGCAGATTCTGCTGCTAGATCAGCTGCAATTTCTTCAAGAACCTCTGAGAACTTTTCTGCGGCTTCTTCTGAAACTCTTTTTGCTCCTTGACTTCTTATAATCCTGTCTACTGGAGCTAATGGTAATTCGCCCATTTTAACACCCACAGTGAAAAAGAGAGACGCATGTATTTAAAATTTATGCAGACGTTACTCTTTTATTTTTGTACAATCTAATATACCCTATGTCCGACAAACTACTTGTTCTTGCTGTTGATAGGGACGATGACGTAGGTAGAAAGACCGACTTCAGTGGGCCTATCATAGGCAGGAAAAAAAACCTTGAGGTAGCGCAGGCGCTTGGTTTATCGGACCCCGAGGACTCGGACACAAATACTATTTTTCAGGCCCTGAAGATACACGATGAAAGGGAGAACTCCGAGGTGGCTACTATAACAGGGAACAGTCACGTTGGAGTCAAGAGCGATGAGATTCTAAACGATCAGCTGAAGGATGTCCTCGAGGAAACGGGCACAGATAGAGTCGTTCTTGTGGTCGATGGGACGGAGGACGAGCAGATACTTCCCATCGTCCAGAATCATGCTGACATAGTTTCTGTTAGAAGGGTTATAATGAAACAGAGCGAGAGGCTCGAGGGAATGTATTACCAGATAAATGAATTTTTCAAGGAGATTCTTTCGGATCCTAAGATGGGTAAAATATTTTTTGGAATACCTGCTATATTTCTTATATTCTATTCTATACTTGGTGTCAGAGGATGGAGGATGACTCTGGGTATACTTGGTGCATACCTTTTGATGAGAGGTTTCCATCTCGACGAACCACTTAGAAGGGTCTACGACGAGATCCAGACTTCATTTACAGCCAGAAGGGTTACGTTTTTCTTCTATGTGGTATCACTGGCTATATCAGTTATAGCATTTAACAGTGGATACAATGCCATGGGGGTTGAACCAACCGTGGACATCATAGAGTCCAGCGCAGCATTTATACAGGGATCTGTGTATCTGTTTTTTGTTGCCTTCCTTGTTTCGATGATGGGTAAGTCTGTTCTTGCATTTCCCGAAAAGGGTAAAATGCTAAGGCACTCGACATACACTGCATTCTTTTTGGGCTTTACCCTGGTGGCCTATGAGGCAAGTAATGTGATACTTAGCCCGGAAGGTGGCTTCACAAGATTCGGTATCTCAATAGCAATAGGCCTTATATTCATCTCAGCAACTCTCACATTGGAGAAGATTTTTAATTGAAGTATAATATATTTTAGGAAATATATTTTTTAGTATATTTTCAATTAAATATATTTTAAATAATATATTTTTGAACATATCTTTAATTAAGTATTTTTTATAAAATATTTTTTACAAAACATGAAATTAAATATTTAAATACTTCCATCGATTAATAGTATCCAGGTGTGGTAAGTGTCCGGCAAGGAAATTTTCAAAGATTTATTTTTACAGGAAAAGCCGGCAGAAATGCTTGTTTTTCTGAAGAAGGGCGATAACCCCAACTATGCGACGGAGGTTTCAAAGGGCGTCGACTGCACATACTCCCATACCATAAAGGTTCTGGACCACTTCGAAGAGCTTAATTTGGTTGAGTTCCGAAAGGAGGGCAGGATAAAACTCATAGAGCTCACAGAGGACGGCGAAGAGATAGCCCATGATCTCGAAGGACTTGTAAGAAAGTTCGAGAGAAAGTCCCTGGAGAATCAAGAAGAGAACAATAAGGATAAAGAGGATAAAGAAAAATCCGAGGACGACTGAATTTCTTCTCCACAACGTTTTGATAAACTACAATAGGTGGATCTTGGTTTTATGGTATATTTTGGTCAGTTCCCATGGGGTTTCAAACGACATTTTCTTTCTCAATAACGAAATGTTATAAACTTTTATTTATGGAAACAACATAGTTTATAACGAAACGTTGTTAAACAGTAAAATGAAGAAGGTGGTAAAATTTCCAAGGGAAATAAAAAACCTGTGCCAGTTAAAGGCGAGACTTTGAAGAGCAAGGAGAGCCTATACTTTCCTTCGGTCCAGGGCCAGAAGTGGCCATCGATAGATGGCGATATAAGATGGGATCTGAACGAGCTGATAAACCATATATTTCCTGAAGATTATCAGGAGAGAAGCAACAAATATGCTACGAAGCTTGTCGATTATGTTTTGTCAAATCCCGATGGAGTGGAGAAAGGTATGCTCTCCGATTTTTTGGAAAGGGAGGGAATACCACCTTCTACAGCCTACAACGTGGTTATACCCAAACTCGTTAAATTTGGTATCCTGAAAAGGGAGAGGGAGTCAGTTGAATCCGACCCCGGAAGAGGGGGGTTTATGATACTTAAGCCTTCTGTGTCCTTTTCATCGCACCTAGAGAAGCTGGCAAAGGAATGGAAAAGTATATATAAGACTGCACTTAAAAACAAGTGATATTATATATTTCTTAATAACAATATATTAAAAAATATATGTGCTAGTAAATATGTTTTTAAGTATTTTTTTACATGGTTTTGTTTTAAAATATATGTTATAAAATATATTATTGATACAATATTTACAAAACTCACGAAAATGTGAGAGTTATCCAGAATACTCACGCCTTCTAAAGAGATATAAAGCTAAAATGAAGTATTTTTAAGCCTTAAAATACTATTTAGAGAATTAAAAACTAATTAAATTAAAAATAAAAGATTTAGAGGGTTTTATCCTATGTATCTAGCACTATCAGACTTTTTCTTAGCCTTTGGGAATCTTATTGGTGGTGGAATTTGAAGAGACTGTGAAATGTCTATTGCTTTGGTCAATGAGTTTCTCATTATACTGTTTATTGTCGGAATAACTATTTCTTCTGGTAGATCCTTGTTCTCTTCCCAATCTTCTACTATTCCCTCGGGGTCATCGGTCATGAAAAGTACATCACCGCCCATGTTTATCTCTGCGACCGGGTCTCCTCCGTCTTCTGTGCTGTAGTTACAGGAATACTCGAAGTCTATCGAAAGAGCCTTTTTGTCTAGGCTACCCACGGACTTCAAACCAACGTCCTTTATCTTTGGGGTATTGTTGACCTTGAGATTTCCTCCGATATCTTCTTCCCTCTTTGAGTTAATGGTTCTAAAGTTGACACCTATTACTGGCATAATAACACCTCCTTAAAACAAGAAGAACTTTCACATTGAAGTTTATAAAAGTGAGTTTCAACTAAGTATATCGGAGGAATTGAAGCCCCGTAGTCTAGCGGTCAAAGTAACCGGCCAAGGATATGAGGTTCTGGACCTCATGGCCCAGGTTCGAATCCTGGCGGGGCTATTATCAAACTTCAGTGTGAGATCAATGAAATTTAGTGTCACAAAACAACAGATAGGTGCCATAGTCATAGTGCTTCTCTTTGGGGGGTCTGCTGTGGTATATGCTATATCGGCTGCCTTTCCCGAAGATACCGATGTAGCCAGAGGCCCAACGGCACAGGCTTTTCTCGAGGTCAGAATCTGTGGGGAAAATATAGACCTTCCCGATATTGATGCAGAAAATGATATCGGAATCTCTATGTCCGACGGAAGAGTAAACTTTCCCTCAGGAAGCGGTGTTACACTTGGCGATGTGTTCGACGAGATGAATATAACCTTTACGGATAGCCAGATAATGGAATATGAAAACAACAACATGTGTAACACCACATACAGAAACGAGGTAAGTGTTTCTAAAGGTAAGACTATAGAGGGAATGGAGGAACCACTGAGGCCGATGGACCTCTATAGAAGTTACAGACTTGAGCACGGAGACTACGTAGTAGTAAGATACGACTGATTATTTGAGATCAAATCCCTTGAAGATACCGTTTTCTTCCTTTACAACATTTGCTTCTCTTTCTACCTTTTTTCTTAAATTTATGTTCGAGTTGTCCCCTTTGTAAGCCACAACTGCATTTGTTCCTCTTATGAGTACAGATTTATCGTCATATCTTTTCTTAAGTTCATTGATAGTTCTTATCAGATTGCCGAGATTTCCCACCGGAACCTCTTTTCTTATAAATCCACTGTCCGTTTCTCTTACTCGTTCTTCAACTCCTTTCAACACATCTTGTTCAAGACTTTCTATGTCCTTTCCCTGGATCTTCCACTGTTTAAATAGGCTTTTGGGATCCCTTGGCCTCTGTTCGTATACAGGACAGTCCCTTCCCAGGACATCCTTCAGATCTTCTATTTTGTCTTTTCTCTCTTCCCATTCACGGATAAATCTCTGTACTACGTCAAAGAGATTTTCCACGGAGACATCAAATATATCTGCCACTTCTTCAAGTGTGCGGCCTTCTATATCTATGAATTCATCCAGTTTCTGTCTTAGATCCTTCCTGGATTTTCTATGCTGTCTTGCTGCTTCCCCTGACTTAAACTCCATTCTTACTACTCCGTCCTGTATCTTGGTGCTTTTTGTTATGACTATATCTTCCACTTCTCCTGTACTGTCGACATGGGTACCTCCACAGGCCTCAACATCAAGTCCGTTGCCTATATCTATAATACGTAGTTTGTTCTCCGGTGGAACTCCGCCCTGATATATCTGGAAACCATACTGTCTTTCTGCCTCTGATTTCTTCATTACGGTCTTTTTGACAGGGTAGTCATCTTCTATCCATTTCCTTGCAACATCTTCTATTCTGTCCATTTCATCCTTGTCTATGTTTTTGTAGTGGGTTATGTCCAGCCTCGCCTTTTTTTCTGTCTTCTTGGCCCCTGCCTGTGAAACATGTCCACCTAGTATTTCACGGGCAGCACCGTTTATGATGTGTGTAGCCGTATGGTGCTGCATCAGTTGCTTTCTCCTTTTCCAGTCTATCTTTCCTTCAACACTTTCGCCTTCAGAGAAGTTCACATGTTCCATCGTATGGAGGATTATACCGTCTTTGTTTATGGCATCGAGGACCTCTGAGCCGTTTATAGTTCCAATGTCGTTCATCTGTCCGCCTTGTGTAGGGTAAAAACATGTCCTGTCCAAAATCACGTATTTTTTACCTTCCTTATCAATTATTTTTTCAACAGACGCCTTGAACTTAACCTTCTTTTCGTCCTTGGTGTACATCCTTTTTGTCATTGGAACTCCGTCCAAGTCCAGTTCATCTCCATGGACCTGCTTCTTGATGTCTCCTCCGTGTCTTTCGGATATCTTTGAATAGAAGTTCCTTGGTCTTTCTATGTCTATACCGAATCTCTCCAACATTTCTGGGGATATTCCGTGGGTATCGTAGAGATGAATGAGTTTCTTTTCTCCGATGATGTCGCCCTTCAGGTCCTCTATCATACTCCGGGCCTTTTCTCTTGTTTCTCTGTATTTTAATTCTTCGTGCTCCATTATTCTCCTGGCCTGGTCTATGTTTTCCTCTAGCTCCGGGAATAGATCCCTTAACTCCTTTGCATGCCATTCCATTACATCCTTTAGATCTATTTTCCATCCACGTTTATCGACTATGTCCATTGCACGTCTTGCTATAACACGTAGAGAATGCTTTTCTCCTGTATTGGATGGTAGGGCACCATCTACAAAGGCGAAAAGAAGTGCCCTTGTGTGGTCTGCTATAGAGTATATGTCTGAAGAGGTCTGTATTTCTCTTTCGAGGACGTCTTTTTCTACGCCTATGGCATCGGATATCTCCTTCCATTTTTCTTCTATGTCCTCTACTTCGTCTGCGTTCAGCAACCCGGAGTACGGAAGAAACTTTTCTCTTATATCTTCATCGGGCTTTACCCCTGTTTTACCGTAGAGTTTTTCAACAACCTCCGGCATGTTTGCCTCGTAGGATGTTCTGCTTCCATTGGTTATCCATACAATTCTTTCATGGCCCATTCCCATATCCAAGACCTTTATGTCCAGCTCGGTATAGCCCCTTTCTGATTCATCTACCCTGTAGGACATGTAGACCTGGTTGAGGAGTTCTAGGCCCCCGACAAAGAATTCAAGTGAAGTTCCAAGGTTGCCTCCCCCGCCCCATGAGTCTTCGTGTATCGTTATTTCCTCCTTGGGTATACCCATTCCCTCTGTAAGCCAGTCGAGTATGTCCTCGAAGTATTTGTCCTGATTATAGTCTTCGGCATTCTCAAAGGCATGCTGGCCTATGTGATCATGTAGAACATAATGACCGCCTGTTATACCTACATTGTCTATATCGTTAAACCGCAGCGATGGTTGTGGTATAACCAGAGGATTTGCTGGAGGTTCTACCTCGCCTGAGACAACGTACGGTTGGAAGTCGTATATAGAGGCTCTTACAAACTCTGTGTCATCTCTCCATCTTGCCAGAACAGGATGTCTACCTATTGGAGTATAACCTCTTTTCTCCATGAATTTACTGAACTCCACCCAGGCAGATGTATAACTGAACTTCTTTTCCGTGGGTGGGTTGTCTATGAAGGTGTAGCCACCGGAGCATTCGGCCTCTCCGCATACTTCTCTGTCCTTGTCGGTTGACCAGAAATACTTACCACATTCCATACATCTATTTCTTCTGAAACCCCTGGCCTCCAACTTCTCTACGGGGAAGAACCCTTCGGGTCTACTGGACGCCTCTTCAAGTATACGTCTCTTCAACTCTTCGGTTCCCATAGCAACCAACTATAATTATAAATAAGAGAAAAATAAACGTTCTGGTTTTTATCACTCGAACAGACTTCCTAGTCCTTCTGCTGCTTCTTCTTCGCCTTCTTCTTCATCCTCGTCCTCTTCTTCGTCTTCTGTTTCTTCCTCTGGTGCTTCTGCTGTCTGTGTTGGTGCTGCGCCTGCTGCTGGTATTGCTGCACTCTCAATTGCCTCTTCTATGTCAACATCTTCTAATGCTGCTACCAACGACTTCACCCTTGCTTCATCTACTTCAACGCCTGCTGCTTCTAGTACGCCTTTGATATTTTCCTCTGTGATATCCTTGCCTGCGGAATGAAGGAGCATTGCAGACTGTATGTACTCCATTTTAAGACACCTCCTCTACCTTTGATTTTACTGATTTTGTTTTTTCATGGGTCATTCTCAACAGATCCTGTATATTTTCCTTTGTAGGATAGCCGCTTTCCAGTGCAAGTGCCTTTGATTCATTCCATGCCTTTGCAAGCAGCAACCTGATGTTTTCATCTGTTACGTACCCTGTATTTATAGAGAGGTTCAAAGCTCTCTGATATGCCAGCTGTATGTTGTCCTTGTATTCTTCTACATCTATGTCCAGATCATCGGACTTGAATATATTTCCATCTTCCCATACGGTCTTGAGGCTTAGGCCTATCTCCATAGGCTTCATACCAAGCATCTTAAGTGCCGCTGCTACTTCGGAGGTTATCTTTTCCCCTTCCTCTACTATTTTACTTTTCTTTACTATTTTTATCTCTCCGTCGTCTATGGATGTCTTTAGTCCTGCGTTCTGTAGTTTACCTATGGCTGGTCCAGGATCTATACCCGTACCACCCTTTTTTATTGTTATATCATTTGGAGCTATGTCGCCTGCCTTGGCAGGTGCAGAGCTTTTGTTTTCCTGTATGTAGGAGTATATCTTGAATGGGTTCATTTCTGTAAACACGAATGCAGCTTCTCCCTTGAGATGTTCCTTCAGCTTGTCTATCCCTTCCCTTTCTGCCTTGTCTATTGCCCTGAGCATCAGAGTTTTCCTGGACATCCTTATGTCTGCCTTTCCGTGGAGGTCCTTCCGTATGTTCTGGAGCTGTGGGCCTGGTATCTTGTACATGTTGGTTATGCCTATAACAGGAGTCTCCTCCAGAAGCTTCTTGATTTCTTTGACGTCTTTCTTTTTCCATTTTCTTACCATTATAACAACCTCACAGGTTTGGACATTGTGAACTTCAGGTAGACAGATCCTATCTGTTTTGGTCCCTTGGGAAGATTGGATTCTATTTCACTGATAACAGACTTTATGTTGTCCTTTATCATTTCTGCATCCATCTTCTCCGTTCCTATAGGGAAGTGGAGAGTTTGGTTTTCACCTATCTTTATAGATAAAGAGTTCCTTCTCTTTTTGAGAATCTTTTCAAGATCATCGTCGGGTTGGAACGGACTTGGCATCTTTCCCCTTGGTCCCAGAACAGGTCCAAGTACCTTACCTATCTTTGGCATAAGCGGAGCTTCACCTAGAAATGTATCGTTTTCTTCTGCTATTCTCTTGGCCTCGTCTCTGTTTCCCTCTAGGTCCTCTAGATCGTACTTTGTAATTAAGTTTACATCCATCTTCTTCGCTTCTGTTATCTTTGAATCTGCAACAACACAGACCTTTACTTCCTTACCTCTTCCATGTGGTAGTATTACATCCTTAGAAAATCTGTTTTTTGGATCATTGAGATCTATATCTCTGAGATTGATTATGAGGTCCGAAGTCTGAACGAAGTTTCTCTCATCGCTTTCTTTCTTCAGACTTTCAACTTTCTCAACGACCTTGTCGTAATCCATGATCTCACCTCCTACCGTCAGAATCGACGGTAGTGAACGGTTATGGGTTCAATCTACTTTAAACTATTTAAACTTAATCCTCGGCTTCCTCTTCTTCCCCTTCCTCCTCTTCTTCGGGTAGGTAGTCTACGATTATCTCGTACGGTATATCTTCTGATTCCAGTCTACTGACCTTTTCGTCTCTGCTGAGTTCCTCTTCTTCCCCTTCCATCTCCTTGAGCATCTTTTCGGCCTTCTCCCTGAATTCTTCTTCTCTCTCTTCCATCTTTTCCTGTAACTCCTTTCTCTTCTGTATAAGTTCTTCCTTCTCCTCTTCTGTGAGCTCAGTCTTTTCGTTTTCTATCTCTTCGTCATACTTACCTCTATCTATCTCCTCGAGAACCTTCTTTGGATCCTTGTCTTCTACCATTATACCCGAGGAAACACATGTTCCAACTACCTGTTTTACTGCAGATTTCATCTCTGTGCAGTTGAGATCAGGAAGCTTGGACTTTGCTATCTTTATGCATTGTTCTATAAACAGATCTGCTACCTTCTCCTTTTTTGGATGTGCAGAAAGTTTATCGAGATCCACCTCCTTTCTTATTAGGGCAGCAGTAGGTGGTGTTCCTACCTCTATCTCGAAATCCTTTGTATCTTCATCTACCTTTACAGTAACGGGTATCTCCATTCCCTTGAAGCCCTCTGTCTTCTTGTTTATCTCTGCTACAATTTCTCCTATATTTACACCAAGTGGACCTAACTGGGGACCTAGAGGTGGGCCTGCAGAAACGTCTCCTGCGTCAACAAGTGCATTTATTTCGGCCATGTTATCAGTCTCCGCTACTTTCCTGAATTTTTACTGAGCCTACGCCTACGGTTACAGGTATCGGTACCGTGGCTTCGAGCAACTCCAGAGTTACCTCGGAGTTTGCTTCGTCGACCCTTGTTACTTTACCTTTCTCACCTTTAAATGGACCACCTACAACTTCTACTATATCGTCCCTTTTGACTTCTATCTCTATCTCCTGTGACTCCAGGAACTTACTTATTTCGTCTATGTCCACATCTCCTGATATTATACCCTTTGCGTGTCTTGTATTCCTAACAATTTTTCTTATATCTCCTGCACTGCCCTCCAGTATAACGTAACCATCCAGTTCTCCAGGATGTACCAGTGCCTTTACGTCGTATCCCTTGGATCTTACCCTTTCTCTTATATCGTTCATTACAGTTGACTCGCGTCCTATCGTTGTCTTTAGTGTCATAAGTACCATATTTTCACCATATCATTTTTGGAAGCTGGAACAGCAGGAATATTCCAAATCCTATAGATCCTATTATCACTATTCCCAGGGCTGTGATTTTTGCAGTCTGAAAAAACTCCTCTCTTGAAGGTTTCGTAGCAACCTTCAAAACCCTGCTACAGCTTTTAAGGAAAGATTTTATTCCCATGTCTATCATCCATGTCCAATTCTTAATATAACCCAACCTTTAAAAAATTGTCTATTGGTTGAAGTTTAAAAATAAAATAATAGAAGGAGGGTTTGTCCTCCGTGTCCCCACAACCGGAAGGACTATTCTACAAACTCGATTCCTAGGATCTTTTCAATCTCTCTCTGTTTTTCTTCACTGTACTTTTTCTTTGGTCCGTAGATCTGCGAAGACTTTACACCGGTTACTATAAGCATCGTTCTGATGCATTCACCGAGTTCTTCTACGATCTGTGAACCCCAGATTACCTTCGCTTCGTCGTGTAGTTTGTTTGAGACTGCCTCAACAATTTCCTGTGCTTCACTGATTGTGCTGTCCGGTCCTCCAGTTACGTTGATCAGCGCTCCGTCTGCACCTTCGATGTCTACGTCTAGCAGAGGATTTGTCAGAGCCTTTTCAACAGCCTCCAGGGATCTGTTTTCTGTGTCCGATTCTCCCATACCTATCATTGCAAGACCTCCACTCTTCATTACTGCCTTTATGTCTGCAAAATCCAGGTTGACGAGACCGGGCTTTGTGACAAGTTCTGCAATTCCCTTTACAGCGTTCACCAGAATTTCATCGGCTACCTTGAATGCTGTTGTAACCGATACATCCGGCACGATCTCCAGAAGCTTATCGTTTGGAATGACTATTAGTGTGTCTACTGCGTTCTCGAGCCTTTCAAGTCCTCTTCGTGCATTTGACCTTCTCTGCTTACCTTCCATTGTAAATGGAAGCGTTACAATACCGACTGTAAGTGCTCCGAGTTTCTGTGCTGTTTCTGCTACGACGGGTGCAGCTCCTGTTCCTGTTCCACCACCAAGACCACAGGTAACAAATACCATGTCACTACTTCCGAGCTTTTCTTTGATGTCCTGTTTGGACTCTTCTGCTGCCTCTCCGCCTATCTCTGGATTGGCACCTGCTCCGAGTCCCTGTGTGATCTCTCTTCCGATAAGAAGTTTTTCATCTGCGTCGGTGTAAAGAAGATCCTGTGCATCTGTGTTCACGGCTATAGATTCTGCTCCTACGATTCCTACCTGCGTCATCCTTGAGATGGTGTTTCCTCCTGCACCTCCTACTCCTATCACCTTTATCTCT
The DNA here is from genome assembly GCA_003554845.1 of Candidatus Aenigmatarchaeota archaeon. Taxonomy (GTDB): domain Archaea; phylum Aenigmatarchaeota; class Aenigmatarchaeia; order PWEA01; family PWEA01; genus PWEA01. The sequence continues at coordinate 23,273 of PWHK01000003.1, forward strand.
GCCTTTCTTGTCTCGAGAATTTCTTTTAGATCCTCGTCTGCCTTGTGGTCAAGTTCAGGCTCTCTTTGTCCTACACTTTGTGCTTGAACCTTGTTTGATTCTTCCATGTTTGTCACCTCCACATAATTTGCTTTTAAAACGACGTTTCAGTTAAAAATGATACATTTGATGTCAAACGAGTCAAATAAAGCCTCTGAGAGCCCCTTTGACATTTTTAAGGCTACCAGTGGCTTTATACACAAAATAAGAAACTTAAAGGTATTTAAAGTTTTTGTTGGAAGGCACCAACTAGAGGTCTGTTATGTTGTAGGTTACACACCCGCATGCTTCCTTTGGTGAACTGTACGGCGTTCCTTCTATCAGTTCATACAGTCTCTGTCCCGATTCCATCTCCATAATCTCATTTTCTTCCATATAGCAGCCGTTGTTTCTTGTGAACACGGCACAGTTTCTCTCGAGTTCAGTTCTTGGAACTCTCAGCGAATAGAAAATCAGTGCAACAAATAGAACTATCCAGAAGGCAACGATGGCCTTGTCTTTTCTACTTAGATTTTTCATCTTCTTCTTCAGATCCATCTTCCTTCTCCTCAAAGGATACGTCTTCTATATCGAAGAATTCAACTGCCTTCTCCTCTATCTTTTCAAGTATCTTTTCATTTGAACCCTCTGGTACCTCTACAACTGCTTTACCGTCTTGTATGTCCACCTCGGTGTCTGTTCCTAGATAGTAGCCTGCCAAAGCCTTCATCTTCTCTTTCTTTCCTTCTATCCTTTCCTTTACTTCGACTTCGTATTCCAGCGTTCTTCCTGCAAGAGGGTGGTTCATATCTACCCTTACACGGCCAGAGTTGACCGATAGAATCCTACCTACCTGTTGTCCTACGGTCACTCTCATACCGGGGTACGGGTTCATGTCGTTGTTCTTGAACTTACTTTCAGAAAATGTCTTTATTAGCTCTCCTCTTCTCTCACCAAAGGCCTTTTCGGGTTTGATCACAACTTCCTTTTTGTCTCCTACATCCATCTTCTCCAGTTCATCGTCCAGCCCTTCGACCACCATATCGGCACCGATTATAACACTTATAGGCTCGTATTTGGCCCTTTCATTTACTGCATTTTCTTCCTCGGCGACATCCTTTAATGTGGTATCAAATAGTTCCTGGGACTCCTTTACTCTTCCTGTGTAGTCTAATGAAACGACATCTCCCTTTTCCATATTATCCCACAAGAATACAAGTCCTAAACTTATAAAAGCTTATCCTAGTTCTTGAGAACTATTGCAGGTTTACCTGGCCTTGCCTTTCCTGCCTTGTCCTCCTGGCTTTTTTCCTCCCTTTCTACGACTACTTCTGCCTGGAACATCTCTTCGAACCACTCCTTCATCTCTTCCAGGGCCTGTAGTTCTTCTTCGACATCCATAGTGCCCTCTCTTTCGTGTTCGCCCTTGAGTTCCTGGAAGTAATGGGCTGCTCTCTTACCCTGTTTTCTGAACATATCCTTCTCCATGAGTTCTGAAAGATCCTTTCCCTCCTCGACTGCGGACTTCATCTTCCGTTTCCATTCCGCTGAAACTACTAATCTGATCTGCTCCGGTTTTTCCAGGCCTGTTATATCCTTAATTTCTCTGATATCACCTTCTACCGTGTTCCCTAGCTCTACTCCTCTCTCTGCTGCCTGGTCTATAACATCACTGTCTACTTCGGGCCACTCTGCTTGGGATACAAAACCATCGCCACCTGTTTTCTTCCACAGTTCTTCACATAGATGGGGTGCAAAGGGAGCAAGTATTCTGATCCATGTTTTTATTACCTTTTTGAATACCCGGCGATTTGGACTTTCCTTTTTGTTTATGTAGTCCTTGACGTCGTTGAACACTGCGTAAAAGGCATGGTTAACGGCTTCCATCAGTTCCAGTCTCTCCATGGCATCCTCTGTGTTTTTGGTATGTCTCTGCATCTTAGAGAGTATCCACCGGTCGAGCACATCCTTCGTGTCCTCTTCTGCTCCTTCGATCATCACATACTTGAGCATCTTCTGGAACCGGGAAGAGATGTTCTCTATGGTTCTGTCGACCTCCTTCTTTCCGAACTTTATATCGTCCCATGGGCTGGATTTGGCGTACATCCCAAGCCGCATGGCGTCGATTGACCCACCCTTGGCAATCTCCTTCATATTGTATCCGTTGCCCTTGGAGGCCGATACCTTGTTTCCGTCTTCGTCCAAGACCATGCCGTGGATTGTAATTCCCCTTGGCCATTTCGATTCGTCAAAGAGTGCCGCATGGTGGAATATCATAAAGGACAGATGATTGGAGAGATGTTCGGTTCCGGCGATACGCATATCTATCGGATACCAGTAAAGAAACTCCTCGCGCATCTCCTTCAGGATATCCTTTTCTACTTTACAGTTTTCCGGCTCCCCCTTACCCCAGAATACGTAGTCGAATACGGATCCGTCAAGCCTTTCCGCTTCTATGTTTTCCTGGTTTATGGTCTTGGATACGGTGTAGTAGGCCATATAGACCGTTGAGTCCGATAGAGGCTCAACCATCCAGTCTTTGTCAAACGGTAGCTCTGTTCCCAGGGTTTTCTTCCGGGCACACGGCTTGTCGCCCATCCATTCATCGAGATAGTATTCCAACTCTTTGCGGTACTTGTCTGGTACTACATCGGCCCCTTCGAGTAGATCCAGTGACATGTCCTTCCATTTACGGTCCGAGTATTTCAGGAACCACTGGTCATCCACGAGCTTTATGACTCCAATTGCACCGCACTTGCAGACCACAGGCTTGCTGGTATCGTAGTAGATTTCAGCCAGTCCTCTGGCCAGCATGTCTTCCTTTACCTTGTCCTTTATCTCGTCGACCTTCTTTCCAGGATAGGCAGTAATTTCTCTCAGTGTACCCTTGTGGAATTCTTTACGGTATACCTCCTTGGTTGCCTTCTTGAGCTTGTCTTCGTCCAGAACTTTTATCCCCATCTCCTCTACGACCTCGACTGCAGGATATTTTCCGTACCCTTCCAGATCTATGAGGCCTATGTAGTCGAAGTCCAGCTCATCCTCTCCGATATCGTATTTTTTTAGAACATCCTTTCTTTTCTTCAACTCCTCTATGGCTATGTGGTCGTAGGGTGCATGGGCAGGAACCGACATCACGACCCCTGTAGCCGAATCGCCCTTGACAAAGTCGGCCGGTAGTATTATGACATCCCTTTTTGTAACAGGGTTCTTACAGTAGCTGCCTATTATATCTTCGGCGGAGAACTCCTCTATAGGCGATACATCTTCCCTCTGGTATTTCATCTTTTCGTATGCACCCCGGCTTAGAAGCCACCTCTCGTCGTCTACACCGGCAACTACATAGTCCAGCTCGGGATTCAAGAACATGTTTGTAACCCCGTATACAGTCTCTGGCCTCAGTGTGGCGGCAGGGAGCAAAACTTCCTTGCCGTCTACCTCAATTTTAAACTTATAGGCAACGTATTCCTCGACCTTTGCGCCCTGTGACTCGTCTTCGACGTCGTTGTCTCCAAGAGGCATCTCCTGGACAGGACACCAGACAACAGGGTATTCCTTCTGTTGGACATAACCAAGCTCCTTGAGACGGGAGTACTGCCACTGTATGAACTTTTTGTAACTATCGTCGATGGTCATAAACTCCCGGCGCCAGTCTATGGAGCAACCGACCGTTTCCAGGCAGCTCTTGTAACTCAGGTCGGATTCAGTTGCAAAGAAACGTACGTATTTGTAGGGATCCTTTAGCTTCACGACCTCTTCCTCGGGGACACCGGCCTCTTTGAGCTTTTCGATTGTCTCTCTGTCTCCTCTGTGTATCTTTTCGGCCTTGATCATGGCAGGGTTTCCCGTGCAGTGCCATCCCATGGGATACAGAACATTGAACCCCTTCATCCTTTTGTAACGGGCTATGGCATCGTCGAAGAGGTAGGCCCTGGCATGGCCATGATGGGTCGGTCCGGATGGATAGGGATATGCATGGGCAAGGAAGAACTTCTCTTTGCTTCTGTCAACATCGGCTTCGAATATACCTGCTTCCTTCCACCTTTTCTGCCACTTCTTTTCTATGTCCTTGAGTTTTTCAGGATCCATGGTATTCGACCCTTTACAGTTGTAGTTTAAAATTAAAAAGAATTAAAGAAATAATGCTTGGCCGGTCTTTAGACCAGCAGTACCAGCAGAAGAAGCGCAAAGCCTGTCGACAGACAGATTGCTTCTTCCTTGCCGAATTTTCTCTCCATGTTACCGTCCATAGGTATTGTAGAACGTCTTTATAAAACTTTACCGATAATACAGGAAAGGTAAAAGATATAAGTCATCCAGCCACAACTTTAGTCCTATGGGCGCGTAGCTCAGTCTGGACAGAGCACTGGCCTTCTAAGCCAGGAGTC
>PWHK01000020.1 GCA_003554845.1 Candidatus Aenigmatarchaeota archaeon
AACCATTCATCAAATTCCTCCCTCTCCAAAGTCCAGCCTTTGTAGAAGCCTCCTTTCTTTATAACCTCTACATCACCAGACATAAACCTCATCCCACTGGTTTTCTTCTTGAAAAGTTTGGAGGGTATCTTGAAAGGCAATAAAGGCAAGAGGTAGGAACCAAATCCCTCAGCACAGGTTATACCTTTGAAATTATCCTTTTTATCAATTAACAGTACATCTTTACCAGAAAGACTTGCAGCTCTTGCAGCACTGCATCCTGCAGGCCCGCCTCCTACTACAAGAACATCACAGTCTATTGTTTTCATTTTTCATACCCCATTTAAGATGAAAAGCTGGAGTTCTGGTCAAACCAAGGTAGAGAGAGGTCAGATGAACCAGTTTTTTTCCTTCTGCTTATTTTTGAAACGATGTGATAAGCCAAATCAAAAATAAGAAAGGCACCGAGAATGTATATAGGAACTACACCCAAAACAGCCAATGTAACTACTGCAATCTTCATAGCACACCTGTACCGGAAGAAATAAATCATAAAATTCTTGATGGTTCCGTTGAAGGTGAAGCTTTTCGCCTTCTTGTCCATTACATCATTTCCCTTTTCATCGATGAAGCCCACCAAGACGAGGACAATGAGGGATAACCACATAACATCGAAACCGGCAAGTACCAATAAAGCTATTATGGTAACCAGTCCTATCTGATGTGCACGGTTATCTATCTTTCCTGTAAGAAAAACTGAAATAAGTATGGCCAGAAGTATAGTACCGGCTGCTCCGTTCACAAGTGATGTGTAGGCCCAAAGCACACCGAGAACAGGCGCAACAAGGACCGCGTAGTCTTTGTTGAACGTCATCTCATCGAAGGCATCATCTATATACTTGATCCCACCTCCCAGGATACTAAAGGAAACAAGAAAAAAGTATATATTTTCCTGGAAAAAAAACAAGCCTTCGATTTCCATAGGGGTGCACCAGTAATTAAATGGTAAAACCTGTTTTTAAGCTTGTTGTATAAATACTACTGTATGGAAATTCCGTCTTCGGTTATCTCCATCTCGTGGCTCTTTGTTTTGTGTTTTGTTCTTCTCATCTTCCTGATGGAAAGGCTCCGTGCGCTTCCGCCCATTGAGAGTATATCCAGCTTTATGACGCCGTCGACAAGGTACTCCTCTACACCAAATCTTGTAAGTTTATCTTCACCTTCTGGTGATTCCGTTGTAAGAACAGCAGTCACATCCGACTCCTCTATGGTTCTTACAATCTTAAAGAGGTTTTCCCTTACCTTATACTGGTCGTCGTAGTAAAGCGATAGAATAGATGTCGAGTCCATGACAAGTCTGTCCACATCGTTTTTTTCCAGCTCACTGCGGAACCAGAACAGTTCGTCGCCCTCTGAAGTATCAAAGGGATCCTTCTGACGAATAATTAGCTGTCCCTTGTCCTCATACTTCTGGAGATCCCAACCAAAGTCCATGGCCTCCTGTTTTATCTTTTCCGGCCGTTCTTCGAAGGTTATGAACATACAGTTATCGCCGTTCTGTAGTCCTTCCCATATAAACTGCGAACAGAATATAGTCTTTCCTGTGCCTGCAGAACCTGTTATGAGAACTGCATTGTCCTTTACAAATCCACCCTGTATAAGCTCATCGAGACCAGGAATACCTGTCTTTACCCTTTCAACTTTTCCAGACATTACTGTCTATTTTGAATTCATTTTTTATAAGCTTTCACTCTAAATTATTGGTGCCGGGAATGATAAAATCGATCTAAAAGAAAGATCCAAGAAGATAATGAAGAAGGGGTATGTTTGCGACCACTGTCTTGGCAGGCAGTTCGCACAACTACTCACAGGTATGTCCAACAAGAAGAGAGGCGGAATTATCAGAAAGTTCGTGGCTATGGAAATAGAGAAAGAGGGCGAAACGGAAATAGAAGAAACGAACCTGGATGGAATAAACTTCAGAAGGTACGAGCCAAATGTAAAGAAAAAAAAGTGCTTTGTCTGTGAGGGACTTTTCGGTGAACTGGACGAATGGTGCGGAAAGATCATGGTAGAACTTCAGGGCAATGAATTTGATAACTTTCTGATAGGCACAAGACTACCGGACGAACTGGTAAAAAGAGAGGAAGACCTTTGGGAGGATATAGGAATAGAATACTGCGAAGAGATGAAGGCGGAGTTCAACCGGGAGCTGGGAAAGAAGCTAGAAGAAAGAACCAGAAAGGATGTTGAATTTGAACTTCCAGAGATACAGATACTGGTGGACGTCGATGAGGACAATGTGGAACTCATTGTAAATTCACTTTGCGTATATGGAGAGTACCAGAAGCTCGAGAGAGGTATACCTCAGACAGAGTGGCCCTCTGGAAAATATGAGATCTCACTGGAGGAGATAATTGCACCGGCCTTTCTGCGTGCTGCAGACTCATCCGACGAGAAGTTCCACGGAGCAGGAAGAGAAGATATAGATGCGCTATGTAAGGGGTGGAGACCCTTTATACTTGAGCTTCTGCAGCCGAAGAAGAGGAATATCGACCTGGAAAAAATCGAAGAAGAGGTAAACGAAAACGATGAAGTGAATGTAAGAAACCTCCAGATCGTACAAAGAAACAAGATCGAGGAACTAAAGAAATGGCAACCCGATAAAAGTTACAGGGCCCTTATAGAACTCGGTAAAGATGTCTTAAAAAAGGACCTTGAAAAACTCAAGGAACTTGAAACAACACTTACACAGAGAACTCCACAGAGGGTAGAGCACAGGAGGGCGGACAGATACAGAAAGAGAAAGGTAAAGAAAATAGAGTGGAAGAAACTAAGTGAAGGGGAACTTGAGATAAGGGTGAAGGCAGAGGCAGGAACATACATAAAAGAAATGATATCAGGTGATGGAGGAAGGACTGAGCCTTCCGTTGCCTCGATCCTGGGCACAGACGCAGTCTGTACAGAACTTGACGTCATAGAGATACACGACAAAGACGGCCTACAGTTTAAAAATTAAAGGTCGCTCAGATAAATTTTTATAAGTGAAGGTCTAAAATTAAGTAGTTATATAAACCTGAAGGTATAAGGACATCGGGTGTGGACTATGAAAGGATCTAAAGGAAAAATGCAGGGTACGCGAAGAAAGTTGAGAAGAAAGGGGGATTTTTCACCCAATGACTTTCTCAAGGAGTTCGATGTAGGCGAAAAGGTACAGATAGACATAGAACCTTCTTCACATAAGAACATGCCTGGTTCCAGATTCCAGGGAAAAATAGTAGAAATAGTTGGTAAGGAAGGAACTACATGTATAACTAAACTCAAGGAAGGAAATAAAACAAAAAAGATTAAGGTAAAACCAGTACACCTAAAAAAGATACAATCAAAGAACTAGGAGGTTAATTGATATGGAAGTCAAAGACGAAAGACCGGTTCCTGCTGCAGAAGCAAGAAACACAATGTCTAAAAAGAAGGATGGGGATCTTGCATACGAGCAAAAGATATGTATGGATTTCCTCGACAAAAATGTACACATGAACGTAACCGACGCAAGAAAGGCAATGAAGGAACTCCAAGAAGTAGGAAGGATAAAAGCAAGGCAGGCTGCCATATTAGTTAACGTGCTTCCAGAAGAAAAAAGTGATATAAGGCTTATCTTTTCCAAGGAGAGAATGAGTCTCTCCGAGGAAAACATGGAAGAAATAATTAAGATTCTGGACAAGTACAGAAAATAAAACTAGTTCTCCGGGGGTGCTTAAACTATGCATAAAGAAAAAAAGGACGAAAACGGTATAGTACTTGATTTTATGCCGCAGGGCAGGATATCCGACAGTAGAAATGAGCCCACTGCACAGGTACTTGGAGACAAATATTTTTCACTTCTTGAAGTAGTTTTACGCGACGATGTCAAAGTGGAACCAGGAGACAAGATATACATAGGCAGTGGAAAGAGAGACAAAGTGAAGTATATAAAGAAAAGTATAACAGTTCCTGATCTTTCAACCGTCGGGAAGGAAGAACTAGATGAAAGACTCGATGAGCTCATGGAAGAAAACGAAGATATGTTTGTAGACTTTTTCAACAACGCAGGACCCGTAACACCAAGAATGCATCAGCTCGAAGCACTACCAAGCGTCGGTAAAAAGCATATGTGGAGTGTACTGGACGAAAGAAAAATAGAAAAGTTTGAAAGTCTCGACGATCTCAAAGAAAGAGTACCGCTACTTCCAGAACCAAAAAAGATAATAAAGAAGAGGATAATGAAAGAGCTGGACGGAGATGTAAAACACTACCTCTTTACAGTACCTAAGAACGAGGATTAGTTACTTTCCAAATCTTCTTTCTCTTTTCCTGTAGTCATCGACAGCTTCTCTGAAATCCTCAGAGGTAAATTCAGGCCATAGTTTTTCCGAAAAGTAGTACTGCGAGTTTGCAGTATCCCACATCATGAAACCCGTGCTATTGTGTGGCTCGCCTCCTGTTCTTATCATAAGGTCTACTTCGGGTAGATCGCTTGTAAAAAGATTATCTTTGATTATATCAGGGGTAACTGTATCTTCCTCTTTATTTACAATATTTTTTATAGCGTGCAGCATTTCATCCTTTCCTGAATAGGCAATCAAAAGATTGAGATGGTGTTTTGAGTAACCATTGGTCGATCTAATGGCCTTTGTGATCGATTCGACTACCCTGCTGGGAAGGGTTTCCTTCCATTTTCCCAGGACATTGATCCTCACTTCATTGTCATGGATTCTATCGTCCTTTCTTATTCTTTCGAAGTTTCTTTCAAAGAGATCCATGAGGCTTTTTATCTCCTGCTCTGATCTCTTTTCCATGTTGTCCAGAGAAAGTGCCCAGAAAGTTATGTATTTTATTCCAAAATCAAGTGCTTCCTCGAGGACTTCCTCAACTGTGTCCTCTCCTTTCTCATGTCCCTTAAGCGGACTGAGCGATCGGTCGTCGGCCCATCTTCTATTGCCATCCATTATTATTGCTACATGATCTGGTATCTCTAACAAAATAGCACCTAAAGTTTGTATTGGAAAAAGATTTTTATAAGCTTTGCATATACACCAAAAATATATTTAACACCGGATACAATCTTAAGGTTATGTTTCCCTACATTGCAGTGGGCATAGCCCTCGGAGGATCTGCTCTTGCAGGAATATACGATCTAAAGACCACAGAAATACCAGATGAAATATCCCTTGGTATGGTAGCTGCAGGTCTTGTTTTAAACCTCATATGGTCACTTTTTGAATGGAATCCCATATACATATTCCAGTCGGCAGCCGTTGGTTCGATCTTCTTTACATTTGGACTTATAATGTATCTAGGTGGCCAATGGGGTGGAGGTGATGCAAAGGTACTGACTGGTATAGGAGCCCTTGTCCCTTCTTTACCTATATTTGCAACCGCTGATCTTTTCTTTCCCTTCAGCATAACCCTTGTCGTCAATACCTTCCTCGTCGGTGCTCTGTATATGATAATATATGCTGTAGCCTTTTCAATTCCCAAAAAGAACGTCACCCGGGACTTCAAACAAAGTGTTAGGAAACATAAATACAGGATACTTGCACTCTCGGCGATCCCACTGATACCTGCCTTTCTTCACTACATATACATAGGAGCGGATATCCACATGGTATATATGCTGTCCTTTGTTCCCCTGTTTGCGCTGATCTATATGCTTATGAAATTTCTGAAGGCAGTCGAAGAAGTAGGCTTCACGAAGGAAATAGATACAGATAGTCTCCAACCGGGTGATATGCTCGCAGATGAGCTGGAGGAGGTTGATTTCAACCACAATCCTGTAGAAGAGCTAAAGGGTCTTTCAAGTTTTCTTCTGGCCTTCACTGTGCTTCCGGTTGTTATGTACCTATTCGGTGCAACAGGAAGTATATACTTCTATATGAGCCTCCCGGGACCTACACTGGGAGCTATTCTCGGTGTCATATACATACTGTACAGCTCAGACTTCCGTGTTCTGTCCTCTGTCTTCGATGGGTCTAGTACCAGAATAAGGGGCCTTGAAGAAGACGAAGTAAAGGAGATACAGAAAACCAGAGAAAGGGTAAGTATAAGAGAGGGAGTTAGATTTGTACCGGTCTTTTTCATTGCACTTTTGATCACCATATACTACGGAAATCTCCTTATTTTTCTGTTCTAGAGAACGAAGCTTTTTAAAAAATTAAAGTCATTAGAGTATATAAGATAAAATGGGAAGATACGACTTTCTGGACGAAGAACTTAAGAACAAACTTGAAGAAAAACAGAAGAAACTCATAAGCAACAGGAAAAAGGAAGAGGTAAAGAAGGGTAAGAAGGAACAAAAGAAAAAAGAAGGTCCCAGCGTCTATACAAAGGAAGACGGCAGCATAGGCGGAGTAATATACCCAGAAAATAAGGACAAGCCCCGGATGAAAACCAAAAGCGCAGCAGATGAGATACTCGGAACAGAAGAAGAGGATGACGAAGATGATGAACTTCCTGTGAAATTACACCACACAAAGAATACCAAGGTAGGGTGTAAAAACAGACCTAAACCAAAAAAGAAGGAAAATCCTACGGGAAATCCCAAAACGAAGAACAAGGAAAAGGTCGACGAAGCAAGGGATAGTATCTGGCAGTAGATTATTTTTAAACTCTAACTGTACTCTCTCCAGCGATTGTCACATTTCTTGCACTTGTAAAATCTTGTTGGAGCTTCATCTCCGGAACGTGTCTGTTGTGTCCACCAACCAGCTTTATTGTGGCCACATTCAGGGCACTTCTTTTCTACAACCGGTAGTGTGTCGGCGCTCTCCTTACTTTTTTCATCCATAACAACTACACTGTCCCCTTCATCATCGTGCTTCTTGCTTACCTTGAAATCATCGCCGGATACATCCTTCTTTTTTCCACAACCCCTGCAGACAAGATACTTTTTACCACCATCCTTCTTCGGGGACATTATAGTATCGCATTCATCACAGTATTCCATTGTAATCATCTCAAAGATATAAGTGGCTTATACCTTTCTTTAAATCATATTTAAATGTTTTGGTTGCCGGAGTATCAGGCCGTCAAAAGTTCTGCAAATCTCAAACTACCGAGTTTTATCCATCCAAGGTAGGGAATCCTCAGTATCTTTTTTCCATGTATATGTTGATCAAGAACTATTTCGCCTGTGCCTTGACATTGATCACAAACAGGGTTGTTGTCTCCCTTGGTGATATACATGTTTTCAACATCTACATCTTCATGGTAACCTCTCATATCACTCTCTCTTATATCATCAAAATCTTCCCACGTCTGTATATCAAAGGTTTCCTCGGTTCTCCTTGATTTTAAAACTATTCTGTGTATTATAGGTGTTGGTTTCCATCCATCAAAAACTATTATATCACCGGGACTGTAGTCCTGGGATCCACTGACAAAGACTATATCACCAGGGTAAAGAACAGGCTTCATCGAATCAGATTCAACAGTTACAACTGGATAGTCTGTTGAAAGGGCAGACGAAAGACCTGCATTGAGCACTATAGCAAGCAGTACACCCAGGGCAAGGTATATTATCCATCCCAGTGGTCCCTCGGTAACATCATTCCACCATTCTTTTACGTCTTCAAGCTCCGCCAATTGATTCACCTTCCTTTATAGCAGATGCTATAAGATGTGAAATTCTTATAGGCTCCGGTGTAATGCTGTTTGAAACACACATTTTAAGGACCTCCCTTGTTTTTTTCTCTGTTATGCCTACGTGCTGGAAGTATAAATTCCCTCGGTCCATAGACAGTTCCTTGAGATCACCAGCCTTCTCTATACATTCCCATCTTCTATCGAAATCCTGTAGACCCTTCATGGCCTTCCTGAAACTTTCAAAGTTTGTATTTTTACGTGTAACAACAACCACAGGAAGCCCTGTTCTCCTGTGAACCTCCTTTATATCGATGGTATTAAAACCAGCAAAAGTTATTCCATCGAGCATTATAACACGCAGTTGATCTCTGTGTTTGGTTTCCTGTGATGCCCTTGATATTACCCCAGTGGCATCAAATCCATCTACTGTTATCTCCTCGACCAGTACCCCATCAAGGTACGGTTTTCCACCTCTAACTACACTACCCACAACGGGTATCTTCTTATCACAGTCATCAAAGGAAGAATCGTCCCAACCTAAAATCCTTATTTCCCCTTTAACCTCTCTTATAGTCATCGAAAATCAAACCAACAGAAAAGAAGGATTAAAATTCTCCTATCTGCTTCTTGATCTCTTCGGCCTCTGTTTTTATTTTTTCAGCAGCCTTCACGACCTCTTCTACAGGATTTCCTTCCTTTGTTTCAACAAGTAGGCTTATGTTGTCAAGGTATGTATGTCCCTTTCTGTATTCTGCCTTTCCAATCTCTGTGCCTGAATCCCAGATGTTTTGTCGGAGAAGGTTCACGAGAGAAAATCCTTCCTCTTCAAACTCAAGGTTAAGCTTGTTCTTTCCCTTTCCTCTAATCTTTATGCTCATGTTATCACAGACTTATTTTAAGAACAATACTTTTAAAGGTTATTCAAAACCAAAGATATCTCCAACTTCGTCTTTATTGAGTACAGGCTGCCTGAATCCTGTTCTATGTTCGACTGCTATCCTTGGACAGGCTGTATTTACAAGACAGTCCACGTCTATACCTTCCAGTTTATCCTTTGTTATCTCGTCCATAACAAAGATGTATACATCCTTACCACAGTCCAAAAGTTTTTTCCTTAGTTCAAAGGCCACGTCTGGCATCGACTGTCCTTTTTTTGTAGTAATAACAATTCCAAAGCTTTCTGCTTGTCTTGCATTCTCCTTTGCAACTATCTGTTGCCTTTTGAACCGGTCGAAGTCCAACTTCAACAAATTTTTCTCTTCGAAGTCCAGTCTAAAAATAGGTTTATCCGTCTTGAGAGCAAGCCCCAGGGGATGGAACTTCCCAGAACCAATATATACATAGCAGTCCACTTTGTCCTCGACCGAAAGAGCTGAAGAAACATCACATCCCAGTATCTGTCCCTTTTCTGTTCTTTTTCCTTCTCCCAGAAAAATCTCAAACCCCTTGGACTCGAGGAAACCTCTGGCCTTTTCCAGGGAATGTAAAAAGTTGGCCGTGGTTAAAAGACCTATTTTTCTGTAGTCCCCAAGAACACCAAGAGACGACTTTAAAACAGGTACTGGATCCATATCGTAGTACCATGGAAAGTACATGGTCTTGACTTCCTCGTCTCTGCAGAACCTTGTATGTCCTATGTGGACAAGGAGATCACATCCCAAGTTCCTTGCTTCTATGTCCTTTATATCACAGGCACCGTAGCATGGTTCAAGAGAAGCAACCACTTCGACTTCATCATCAAGCCTGTCTTCCAAAACCTTTATCTTCTTTTTGAGTCCATCAGGAACCTGGAGAAAAACCCTATCTGGATTTTCATCGAGAATTTTGGATATTATATTCCCGATCCGTTCTTGTTCATCCAAATAGATCACCTATCAACGGAAGGTAAGACATTTCACTTAAAACAGGCCACATGTACGGCATAAGAAGAAGTACCATAAGTAAAATTACAACTACTATCAGTCCCTGTTTGCTTCCCCCCTCACGAAAACCGAAGGCTATACCTGCAACCATGCCTCCTATATGGGCTACATGTGCAACGTTTCCATGGCCTCCTGTCATGAAGTTTATCACTTCGGATATGGCGATAAATATACCTATAAGGGCAAGTGGAAGAGGCAATGGAATAGGATAAGGTATAAAGTCAAAGGGTGCAAGTATTATTGCTGTTCCCATTATCGCAAAGACTGCTCCTGATGCTCCTATAACTATCTGTGACATTGGATATGTGAATAGAACAAATAGATTTCCTACTATTCCACCGATAAAAAATATAATAAGAAAGGTTCTCGGTGATAGCTGGTCTTCGAGGGCACGACCAAAGAAAAAAAGTGCGATGGAGTTCAATGCAAGGTGAACAGAATTCCCATGGAGAAAAATCGATGTTACAAGTGTCCATACTCTACCCTGGGTTAAATTTTCACCTGAAAATCCAAATTCATCAAAGACTGCATCTGTATCGAAGTAAAACCACACGGCAGTAGATATAACTAAAATAACTATTATCATGAGATACGTAATTTTCGGTCTCATGAGACTACCTCATTCTTTCCAGCAGAAGCTTTTTCTCTATCCTTGCCACTGTATTCTTTACCTGACCTATTTTCTCGGGTCTTACTAAAACTGCATCGACGCCGTTTTCTATAAGTTTCCTGAGAAATCTTTTGTCGGATATATCCGAAACTGCTACCTTCCTACCTGAATCTCTGCACGTATCGCAGAACTCTTCGATCGAACTCCAGAAAATATCGGAACCGAAAACAGTTGCTCTGTTTTCATGACCAAAGAAAAGGTTAACCAGATCTTCGAAATCAAGAAGGAAAAAGTCTGCACTGGAATACTGGATCCCATCGACGGAAAGAAGGGACTCAGGTGTATCAACAACAAGACCTATCCCAACACCATCGGAAAGATTGAGCGAATCTATCTTCTTTTTGAGATCTTTGGAGTCCTGGGCAGAAATCAAAACATTTATGTTTCCAGGATTCCTGCCAATAGATCCGAGAACCTCCGATAGTTTCTCCATCCCACCACTGGAACCATCGGGCTTAAGCCAAAGGTCCTTGTTCTGTGGATATCTTGAAAGTTTATCCGAAAAATCCCTTTCACGGGACATACCAAATCCCATACTGGATCTTCCTGTATCACGTAAAACAACTACACAGCCTTCTGCTTCTTCGGGTTCAGGCTTGAAGTCTTCGGAGTCCGTTAAAACCATCAACTCTGTGGCAGTTATCGAATCTATGTTCTGTGTCATAAGATTGTCTTCCTGTCTGTTTTCTTCCCAGTTCGAACCATCCGATTCAAAGCCTCCTGTGACCTCGGAAAAAACAAGCCCCTGGAAAGCATCAATATATACATTTTCATCCTCTGAAAGCGATCCACCGTTTGAATCGTCAATAACAACGAAGGGTATATCCAGTTCCCTGGCGATCTTTGCCTGATGTGAAGAGTAACCACCCGAATTCGACAGAATAGCCTCAGGACTCCTTGTCAAAATCTCAAAAACCGAGGCCATATTCTTCAAGAGTACCTTACTATCTGAACTTCTCTCGGACCTTGTTATCTCACCTGAAACCTTACCCGGACTTACCCCAAGTCCCTCGCATATGATATCATCATGTGATCTACCATCGTCCCGGGGAGATCTATTCTTAAGGGTCGTAATATCAAGTACAAAAATATCTCCGTTTCTCGAACAGGCCTCTATCATTACAGACGAACCAAACCTTGAAGCTACCTTTCTTATCCTGGACATAAACTCATCGGCCTCCCTTCTATCAAGGACAGGTCTGTTCTTTTTACTGGAGGGAGAAGGCTGTCTTTCTATCTTTCCTGTAGATGGATTTTTCTCCTGCATCCATTCCCTGGTATTTGTCCTCTTATCCACAAGGGATCCGTTTCTATCAAAGAAATACATGTCAGGACTGACTTCCCCTTCAAACATAAGATTACCAAAACCATAGACACCTTCAAGAACGGACCTCTCGGGGTTACAAGGGTCCATTTCAAGGTACGAAAACGTCTTGTCTGGGACTATCATCTTCTGGACAAGAACACCTAGGGGTACATCATGTGGATAACCTCTCT
This sequence comes from Candidatus Aenigmatarchaeota archaeon, assembly GCA_003554845.1. Taxonomy (GTDB): domain Archaea; phylum Aenigmatarchaeota; class Aenigmatarchaeia; order PWEA01; family PWEA01; genus PWEA01. The sequence goes on from PWHK01000020.1 coordinate 11,689, forward strand.
TCTCTCTGTAGTATATTGCCTCTGGACTGTAAAAGCTCTTCCAGACCTCCTTAACCTCCTTTACCAGGTTGTCGATGCCCTTGATATTGAGTGTGGTTCTGTATATGGAAGGCGATGAATTTCCATTTCTCTTGGGAGAAGATCTCACGACGACAGGTGGATTGTCCCTACCTGCCTTTATCAGTTCCATGGCTTTGCGTCCTGCCTTTTTGGCTTCAGAAGATATAACAAAATTCTTGTACGCCTCCTCAAGTTCTTTCTTCAAATTAACAGAAATGTTTACGTTTTCGAAGAGATCCATTATCTCTCTGCTAGAGTCCTTTAGATCGTTTTTATCCTCTATTCTTGTCCTAGCAAGAATAGAAAGTATCTTTTGGTGAAGACCGTTTCTTTCGAGAAAGTTTCTGAAAGCCTCGTTTGTTACAACAAAACCCTGTGGGACCCTGGAAGTATCAGAAACTGCGGCCAGAGAAGCTGCTTTACTCCCTGCTATGTCCTCATCCTGTGCATCATCAAGAGAAAGTATATTCTTCATACTATCAATACTTTGGGTTATCAATTAAATAACTTAGGAGGGTCCCAAATCAAGAGTATTTATCAAGACCCTTGATCGTACATGAACATGGAAGTTTGTGCATTGCTCTTCTGAGCGTCTCTCTTGCAACGTCGAGATTGTTTTCAGGTACCCGTATAAGCATAAACTCCTGTCCTTTGTTCAACCTTGCTGCCCTTCCTATTGGGTTTCCAAAGGCCTTGGTCATACCTTCCTGAAATCTGTCTGCTCCTGCACCTGTAGCAAGAGGATTTTCACGAAGTACGTGGTGTGGATAAACAAGGAGCTTTAAAAAGTAGTTCTTCTCCCCGAGATTGTCCTTAAGGTACTTATTGGCATTCATTCTGGCAGCTTCTATAGCATTATGCCTTATCTGTATATCCCTATCAACAGCAAGCCTTAGTTCTATCCTGTAGTCGTCCTTGTTCTTCAGATCGCCGTTCTCGAAGTCCCTGGTCTTTATGGCAGGAACTCCCTTGATGTAACTCTTACGAGGTCTTCTCTGACTTACCCTTGTGTAGGGTTTGTTGTCCTTGTCACGGTAACATCTTCCTGGTCTTAGTCCCATAATTTCACCTTCAACTATTTTTAGGAGGTATATTTAAATATTTTGTCTCACTGGTTGTCATACTCTTCTACTTCATTGTCTATGATCTCAAGGGCTATACCTGCCTTCTGGAATATCCTTTTCGTATCATCGGATGTATGGTAGTCCTTCCTACAGACAACTCTTTTTATACCGGCATTGATTATCATCTTTGCACACGTATAACAGGGTGTCATCTTACAGTAGATTGTTGCTCCCTCGAGAGAAACACCTATTCTGGCCGCCTGAACTATGGCATTCTGTTCGGCATGTGTAGTTCTCACACAGTGCTTGCTACTTGTACCGTCCTTGTGTGTAACCTCCTTCATCTCGTGGCCTATTTCATCACAGTGTGGTAGTCCAGAAGGAGCACCTACGTAGCCTGTTGTCAGTATTCTCTTGTTGTTTGCTATAACACAGCCACTTCTTCCACGGTCACAAGTAGCCCTTTCAGCAACTACATCGGATACCTTCAGAAAGTATTCGTCCCAGGACGGTCTTTTGTGTGTCATTTATATCAAAACGGTGTCAACCAGTCAGATATTTTCTCTCCGATGGTTTTACTTTCTCTCTCTTCCTTCTCCTTCTTTTTCATCTTCTTTACATTTTTCATTATTATCTTTTCTGCTTCGTCGACTGCATCGGCATCGTTTCCAACTCCAACGGATATTCCAACACCGACTACAATTATACTACTTCCCTCGGGTGATCTCATTACAGACTTCTTTACCGCCTTCTTTACATCAGGGATTGCTTCGTATATCTCCTTCTTCATAGGTCTTACAACATCCTCCATGGGATCTTGATTTATCCCTATTGACTCGATTGTTATATCGTTCTCAACTGCTATATCCTCTATCCAATGTCTTTCTGCATTTCCCCTTGGTCCCATCGCAAAACCTATTCCCTCGACAACACTGCCCCTCTCTTCTCCCTTGAGCATTCCCTTTGCATCTATAGGTATTATCTTATCTATGTCGTTTTCTTCAGTTATACTTTCGACTGCTTCATGAACTTCACCGAGGACTGCAGCGGGACCGTTTGGCTTTATTATAAACACCTTTCTTCTCTCTATATCCTTTTCTGCACAGACCTGATCCTCTGCGATCTCCTCTACATCGGCATCTCCTATAAGAGATGCAGCACAAAGTGGTCCTATCGAATCACCGACGGGTTCTTCGTTTGCAAAGCACATAACACTTTCCTTTAGCATCTTTATCTGTTTCTCTATAAACGGCATCTGCATCTTCAGGATCATTCCTATCTGAAGGTTCTTCGTTTCCTTCACCAGTTCGAGCATATGTCTTACTATCTTGGATATCTGCTGGACCGCTGTAGCGTGTACAGTTGCTGCAGCAAGGCTCTTCTTTTTGTTTCCCTCTAGTTCAGATATATCACCTATAAACTGCCTGTATCTTTCGTCATGTATATCATACATCTGCTTTATCTTTTTCATAACTCCAGAGGGATCTGTCTGTTCCGGTGGAACTGTAAACATATCTACAATTCTATCGAAGTTTTCTCTGAGCTTCTTTGAAGAAAGTTCGCTCTTCTTTTCTAGATGATCGACAAGATCCTTTCTTGCTTCATCGGACATGGATTCAAACTTTACAACCTTCTCCTGGAGTTTCTGGACCAGCTGATAGATCATAAGCTTTGGGTAGAACATGAAGAATGTTATGATTAAAGCAAACCAGAGAATCCTCGTCCACCAGTCTCCGTTTCCAAAGAACTGGGCCAACATCTCTAACATAATACCCCGAGGTTAACTTTATCGCTTTTGTTTTTAAAGGTTTACATGCCTATCCGAGATTTTCCTTGATCTTCCGAAGAAAACCTATAACTGTATTGGCCTCTCTACTTGATATCATAGCCCTTCCAAATATGTTTTTAAGAGAAAGGCCAAGGGGACCTCTTCTGTAATCCTCTATATCCACCCCTTCAACTATAGAGTCAAGGTTTTCCATAAGAACCCTTTTCTGATCCTTTCCTGCAAGCTTGTATGTTTCGCTGCCATGGGAACCACTGAGTTCGTAGAGAAGTATTGCAACTGCATGGGAAAGATTGAAAACAGGGTATTCGCCGTTGGCCGGTATATGGCAAAGAAAATCAGCCTCGGCGATCTCATCGTTTCTCAGACCCTTCGACTCAGGACCAAAAACAAGCGCAACCTTCCCTTCGACGCCCTGGAGTTTATCTCTAAGAGCAACAGGGGTTATTGCATTCCGGAGTACATTGTACCCACCGCCTGTCTCCGATGAGGTCGAAACAACCAGATCGTATCTGTCCCAGTCTATCCTATCCACTGTTTTGGCTCCACCAAGAACATCCTTTGCATGTTTGGCCCTGTGTTCTGCCTCGTCTTCTATCTCACAGGGATCAACAAGAACAAGATTTTTAAATCCGAAGTTCTTCATGGCCCTGGCCACGGCTCCTATATTTCCAGGCGTCTCCGGCCTTACCAACACCACCGTTAGATCGTATTTTACATCCATACAAAAACCAGGACATCAGAAAATTGTTTCTTTTACTTTTTAACTTTACAGTTCCGGTTGCGCAAAGGGGTAAAATATATCGTACAGAAATGGACGATGTACCCCATGGACAGAGTATTTAAACCACCGGTACCAAAAAACCAGTATATGGAAAGAGGCACTAATACCTCCATACTTCTGGCAGTTATAGCTGCATCCCTGCTTTTGTTTGGAGGGATACTCAGAGACATAGGCGAAGATATCCCACTAGAAGAAGGAATGGGAATCCTGAGGAGAGTGAAGAATCTTCTGTCCGACTCCATAAGAAATGGAGTAACAGTTAGAAGGGATCTGAAGTTCAATGGGTCGGTAGAACACAACGAAGCCTTTGTTTTTGAAGAGGTGGGCCCTGAAGAGATAGGTTTGGAGTACTACCCAGAGGAAACCGATGTATCCGTAGACGGAAAGAGGATAGCCGTTGAAGGCCAGAGGACAAACATCAGGATCAAAAAATTCCGAGGCTCACTTGAAATAAGCAACGAAACCGTTACTCTGGTGGGTGACACAGAATTATTTTCATCAGATACCACGGCCATGGAGAACGGTTTCATGGAAGTTTCCGTAAATGGAACGTACGAAACAGTGGATATTGTAAACATAAGGATAAACGAACTCGACTATGGTTCACCTGTTGGTGTGTTTGACATCGGTAGATCAATCACCACAACTCTCAATGGAAACCCGACAACTGTACATGCCTTTTATGGAAATATGAGTATACAGCCTGGTAAATCTACTCTGTCGGGTGATGCAAGCAGAATAAGACTGGGTAACCATACCATCAGTGCAAGTTAATCATCTGTCTTCTTCCTTGATTCTTTCTTCAATCTCTGAATCAAGTTCATCCCTTGTAACAACATCCTTGCTCTTTGAAAACATCTTTCTGAGAGGCCATGTTATTACTTTGAGTACCTTTGTTATGGTACCCATGAAGATATATCCTATGTATAGTACGAGTGCAAAGAGACCGTAGGATATAAGTGATTCAATACCTATTGCCATGCTTGTACCAAAGAAGTTGTTTGCAAAGATCGGAAATACTGCTCCTGCAACAAAAACGAGCATCCCATGGAAGGCTATCTTTAGCGATTTGTATATAAGGTAGACAAATATAACAAAAACAACAACAGGCATGAAGCTATATAGATCTACACCAAAACCCATGAACTGCTCCGGAAGAACCGAAGATATAAGAGATACAACAAAATCAATTAGGCCCGATAGTGGCATAAAGAAGACTACTCTTCTACAAATAAAAATGTTCAGTTGGTGGTTCTACGATATAAGTAACACGTAAAGTGTTTCCCATGGTATCTTTTTCTCTGCCTTAACTTCTACTTGGAACCCTCTATCGGAAAAAAGAGATCTTGTCTTTTCAATGTCTGTAAGAGAAGAAACAAGAAGGAGAATTCTTCCGTCTTTGGAAAGATAGTTTCCGACATCTTCAGAAAACCTCCTTATGACATCTAAACCATCCTCTCCCCCAAACCACTGCTCGCTTCCTTCAATCTGTTCTTCGTCCTCGTTGCCTGGAAGATACGGTGGGTTAAAAACCACGAGGTCGAACTCACCGTCCACATTCTCAAAGAGATCGCTACACACAAACTCCACGTTTCGGAGACCATTTTTCGAAGCATTTTCAGCGGCAAGGTTAATTGCTTCTTTGTTTATATCAACCCCAACAACTTCTTTACATCTCTTTGCAGCAACCATGGACAGAATTCCAGTTCCTGTACCCATGTCCAATACTCTGTCTTCCTTCCTGAGTTCATCCCCGAGGACTTTTACAAGGAGAAATGTATCCTCTCTTGGAACATAGACCTCAATGGAAAGATCGAGATCAAGGCCAAAGAAATCCATAAAACATTACACTCCCGTTGACTCTATAACTGCAGCAATCACAAGGACAACAAACCCTATAAAAAGAAACAGGAAGGAATCCGTCATTAATTTTGTAGCCGCGGACTTGTCTTCCCATTTTACGATGGACCTGACTTCATGTGAAAGAAAGAATCCCGAAAGCCCTGCAATTATGTATGCTGCAATCTCAAGTATTCCATGTGGAAGATAGGAAAGGGCTACAATAGGAACGTCGGCTATGCCCTTCGAAACTTCAGACATGAATATTCCGAGTATAGATGCATTCCACACAAGTATAAACACCATACCTGCGGTGAGGAAAAAGGAGAGTAGGAAGGTTGCAAAAAAGACAGATATATTGTTTGTTATTATCTCAGTGAAAAAACCAGGTGAAAAAACCCTCCCTGTAACCACATCAGGCCTTATTGAGCCTATTACTTCATACTGAACACCAAAGGCCTCGGGTATAAACACACTTGTAAAACCAAACGCAAGTGTTGCACCAAGGAAAAACATCAGATAAACCTTGAGTTCTGTATTGTGTCTTTCGAGCAGATCAAAATAGCTTTTGAGATCCCCCTTCTCTTCGAAGAAGTCTTCCTCGTCTTCGAGATACTTTATGAGCGGGTACGATGCAACTAAAGAAGTCAGGACCACTGCTATAAGACCTGTAAGACCCACCCCTGCAATCTTGAAGGGTACAAAGTAGTATGCTATAACTATAGAGATAAGACAAAAGACAAAGGAAATTAAAAAACACGAACATAGATGGTTTTCTCTTTCCTGTTCAATCCAAAGTTTTTCAAGCATTTTTTACTCCTCCAGATCTATTTTTTCCTCGACGCCGAGTCTTTTTATTCTTCCGTTTTTTGAAAGAACCACGCTCAAGGTTGCCCTATCAACTGCGTTTTTCTTCATATTGAAAACTTTGCCACATTCATAACATTCGACATCCGATTCCATATCAATTCCATACCATCCCGATTCGGCAACAGGTGTACCGCAACCTGGACAAACTGCCACGGCCATGTCAAAAAAGGTCACAGACTCGGATTCAGACGTAGACATCTTTATTCCTCCAATACCATGCGTATTTTTCTAACAACTTCTTTTCTCGTGCTCCCGAGAGAACCACTGTTGTCAACGAAGACGTTGTAATATTTTTCATCTGTAATATCTATACCGTATTTCTCTCTGTAGGTTTTAATATCTTCGGCGTTTCTTTCAAGCAGTCTCTTCTTTGCGTATTCTGGTTCCGTGTTCTCCCTCTTTGCAAGTCTGTCGACTGCAACATCTTCAGAGCAACTGACCAAAATTCTGACATCTGATATGTCACATAGAAGGGCTCCTGTAAGTCTTCCCTCCAGAACAGTTTTTTCCTTTGTGTAGGCAAGGCCTAGAACCTTTCTATCCCACATCAGATCAGGATCTGGACCTACATCTGGATTTCTATGTTTTTCAAAAAACTCAGTAAGATCGAGATCCATTTCACTGGCCTTTCTTCGGAAAAAGGTACCCGATGAAACCATATCCATCTCAAACTCCTCGGAAACAATTTCGGCCACTGTGGTGCTTCCAACACCGACGAGACCCGAAACAGTGAATACACTACTAGCCGGCGAACCATGTTCTTCTCTTAATTTGTCTTCGTATTCTTTAAGCCTTCTAACACAGGTCATATTCTATCTATTTACATTGTCCTTGTCAAGTATAAAAATCAGGCCTTCGGAAAAGTTTTAAATAACTACTCGATGAATATTTTGATACTTTAGGAGGTAGATTTCATTGATAATTAAGCTCAGAGATCTTGCAAAGTGTAAAAGATGTGGCTCATCAAATACGATTGCTGAAATGGTCGTTCCTTCCAGAAGGTTTGATGACCTCAGAGGCAGTGACATGGAAGAAACTGTGGAAGTTATGTGCAAGGAATGTGGAAAGATAGATAGAAGAGATCAAAAAATAGAGATAGAGTAATCACTGTTTACGTTTGCTCTTGGGTGTGCAGATGAAAGAGATAGATATCAAAAATCCAAATACAGATATCAGCGAGATTCCTCGGCATCCTAAACACAGCAACTGGGGTCCCAAGGAATCGGTAATATACAACACCAGAATATCAGGGGATCCAAAGGGACGTTCAGCTTTGGATATATGGAAGGATAAGAAAGGCAGTGACGGTCTTGAAAAGGAGGAAAATGACTTCCTTATGTTTCTGGCGGAGAGAGGCCATATATCTGCATTTTACAGGGCGAACGTAGGAATTACATACGAGTTACCAAGACATTCGACCCTTTTCCTGTGCTCCTTTGACCACCCAAAGTACATGCAACAGTCACAAAGATACACAAAGGCAAAGAGTTTCATAAGCTATACCGATTCTTCTGAAGTCAAGGATATTTTTTCAAAACAAAGCCAACTTTACAGGGAAATGATACAAAACAAGTCTGTTCCAAAGGAAGACGCAAGATACATTTTACCATTGGGCACGGCAGCAACACATATACACCAGAATACAAATTTAGCAGGCCTTATGAACATATACCGTGTCATTGGGTCTGAAAACGCACAAATACCACAAATAACAGTGGATGCATTCAGAAGTGCGGTGAAAAAACTCGGCGATACAAGCCCTGCCCTCTTCAATGAAGAAATAATGGATGCACTTGTAAAGGCCGACAAGGGTTATCCTGTTGCCAATATGTTCTCCAAGAAAAATATTTGGGTAGACGAAGTTCTGGAGAATCACGACAAAGAAGATGCCGTATCATCATTTGAATACAGTGTAAGCGACGAACTAAAGGAGAAGGCAGATGAGTTCAACGACGAAGCACTCAGCTTTCTGAACCTCACTAACAACACAGAAAGGGTAGAAGGGTATATAACCTCCATGTCTATATCGGCATGGCATCAGTTTATGAGAAACGACACCGTAAAAAATTCCGTTGAATCAGTATACAGTGCCGCCGAAAGAGGAGAGATGATCTTGCCACCATCTATACGGGGATCCAGATTCGAAGAAGAGTACATCGACCTTTTCAATGAGTCACTTGATCTCTACAGAAAGATTAAAGGACAAAACAAAAGAAAGGCTTTAGAAGTATTGCCACATGCACTGGGAATCGGTGTTGCCTTCAGTCTCGATGGTTTCAATACAACAAAGGGTTTCCTGCCCGATAGAACACAGGATGCTGCACAGTGGGAAATAAGAAATATCGCCAGGAAAATAGCAGGTAGGAAGACCTAGTCCAGTAGGAAACTTTCATCCTTGAACTGATTGAACTCCTCATCAGGCTCCCTTTCGTTTATTGCACTGGACATATCATCACGAAGGCTACTCAAACTTCTGTAATATTTTCTTATGGCATGATCTTCTCTGTCTTCATCCTCTTCTATATCCAAAAACCCATCGGGAAGCTCCTCCATCGCTCTTCTGTAGTCAAGTAGATCCTGATCAATTTCTATCTTACCATGTCCTGTATCCCTTCTTCCCTTGAATGGTATACAACACCTCGAAACTTCAATTCTGTTGCCTCTATCCTTCCTGTACTCGATATTCCAGCCCTCACTTTTTCTCTGTATTATCAAACCATGCTTTTTTTCAGGATCGGTGACATAGACGCTCTCAAGAAAATTATTGTCGTCACAGGAACTATACTGCTTCTTTATACCTTCTGTGATGGCATCATCGACGTCCTTCCTCATTGATTGGAGATTATATTTAATTTAACCACCTTGTAGTAACAGTTACAAATAAATTATTTATATCTTTACTTTGTGATCTCTGAACTTTTAATAACTGAAATAAAACTATTAATGGGGTAGTATGGTTGACGGTAGAAAAAGACTGCAGTGGGATTTCGACATAAATCTTGGTTTCGACCACGCTGCATCCGCCGAGTTTTCTCGAATAAGAAACACATACCATCCCGTAGAAAAAACTTTTCGGCATGCAACAAAAGATGAGAGCTACAGAGATATAATAAGACGCGCTACCGAGGTCGATCGGAACATAGAAAAAGAACTGGGAAAATCCTACGACCCTGGTAAAAGCTTTTTTGATAAACTGAGTTATAGAACACATAGATTTTTCAGTGGACTTTTCGATTCATACAGCGACGAAGTATTCTCAATGCTCATGGAAAAGGCACCATACAGAAAGGGTGCTGCGATGAATACAGTCTGTGAAAATGCCGTAGAATGCTTCGAAGACAGCCCCGAAGTCTACATAGATATCATAGAAGAAGAATACACAGACTGCAGAAATGTATCCCATATAGCCCTTGGAATTAAAAACGAAGCAGACACAAGGTCTTTGGAGGTTCTACAAGAACCAGAAACCAAAAAGCTCATTGACCGGTACAGAGACCAGACAACTCCCTCAGTTCTTGATGTAAGGCTTATTTCATTGGAACCGGAGAGATCGTTTGAAAACATCGGGAAAATCATAGACCTAAACAACGAGATAATAGATAGGAACTACCGCCCAGACCCAATGCTTGAATCTGTACCTAGGATGACAAACAAGGTATTTGAACTGGAGTTCGACAGTATCCACAAGTTCATTGAAAACACAAGTTCCATGCAAAAATTTACAGGAAGCCTGGATAGATTCCTTTCGGAAGAAGACGGAAAAAGGGCCGAGGATGCTGTTGAAAATGCAGCAAGACTCACAAAAGAGGACCTGGATCCCTACGAGAAGAGATCCATTGAGATGGCATCTGTTGCCCTGCCATATCACATGGACAAGGTAACGGAAATGATGCACAACAAATACAAGGATTCCACAAGGTATTCAAAAAAGAACAAACTGTCGGAGATGGACTGGAGAGAAACTGTTGAAAAAATAGTCAATGAAAGCGACCACCCAAGGGCCTTTTAAATTGAAGGGTCCAAATGGATTCGAAGTATAAATTTTTTTCGTCCTAAAATCTCAGTATGATAAGAATATCCGACGAAAATAAACTTTTCTACAGCCGCATAGAAAAGAAATGCAAAGACATGGAAGAAGATCTCGAAAAAATGAAAAAAAAGATTGTATTCCGTGGGACACAAACTCGATAGTCTCGAAATCTACTTCGAGGAGTTCGACGGAATTTCCAGAGAGATAAATGAAAAAATGGATTATATTTAGCAAAACTTTACATGCTGGATTCGTCGAGCTCTCTATTACATAGAAGATCTGCTCTGCTTATTATTTCATGGTCACGGTTTCTGTGAACAAAAACAACACCATCGAACTTTTTTGTCAATTCCTTTGTTCTTCTGTAAAGTGGTTTTATATTTTTGCTTTTAACCCTCCAGTTTCCCTGTAGCTGGTTAACCAAAAGATTGCTGTCTGAATTTACCTGGAGTCTGCCTGCAGTATAGTTTTCAGCCATTTCCAAAGCGTTTATAACTGCAATATACTCGGCCTGATTGTTGGTCTTATTTCCCAGAAACTCCGATTTTTCCTGGAGTGTGTTTCCTTCGTCGTTGGTTATAACATAGGCCGCAGAAGCAGGACCTGGATTACCACGTGAGGCTCCGTCTGTATATATCTTCAGATCAAACGACATGTTCCAAAACACCCCTTGCAAAATCCCTTGCATCCTTTAAATCATTTTTGTCTGGTCTTCCTCTGTGAACTCCTCCTATAAGTCTGAGGGGTCCATAGATATCATACCCCCGGCAGTTAAATGATCCCAAAAACTCGAAACCCGCTTCTTTAAGCCTTCTTTCCATATCTCGATTGAAACTATGTACCACAGGAAATGAAGGCATCCCGCTTGTAGAAACTATAAAGGCCTTTTTACCATCTCCATTGATACAATCAACCATATCCTGGATTTCTCTATGAAAACCACCGTAGTATATTCCCGATGCAAAACCTATCAGGTCATACCTGTCTGTATCCTCTACTTCATGGAGTTCCATAGCCTGGCAGCCTATCACACTGCAGATTTCATCAACTATTTTTTTAGTATTGCCTCTGTGAACAGACTTGTATATAACAACAGAATCCATATTATCACAAATTTGAAAGAGATCTTAAAATGGTTTTAGCAGCCAGATGCGCAGTTCTGTTGTTCAACTTCTTTGAAGTAATCTCACAGACATCCATACCAACGACTTCCCCTTTAAAAACTTCGTCTATAATTTCAAAGACCTCCACAGGAGAAAGGCCGTTTTCCTCGGGAAAGCCAACATGGGGAGCAAAGCTCGGATCAAAAACGTCCATATCCACCGAAAGATAAAACGGTCCGTCTGCCTTCTTTATCTGTTTTTTTATTCTGTCTAGGTCATTATAATCCTTTCCGACGTCCTGATCCTCTGTATAGCTTCTGCACCCGACCTGTATGAGTTCTATATCCATATCAAATAAACCAGAAGCCCATGTGTTATGGGCAAATCTATTTCCCTGATAGTCTTCGGCCATATCCAGATGGGCATCCATCTGCACTACCGTTCGGGGCTTGAGTTCCTGGACCACGGGAAGTGTCACAGAATGCTCGCCTCCTATAAAAACAAAAAATAGATCTGAGTTTCTGTCCTGGACATCCTCCAAGGTATCCTTTACTCTTTCTGATGTTCTGTCGAAGGATCCTGGAACCCAGTCTATATCACCGATATCCGAGATCTTCAGATCCCCGAAGGGATTGCTTTTCTTCTCAGGAATATAGCTTATTCTTGTCTTGAGGGCTTCTCTAACTGTAACAGGTCCGAAACGCTGGTTGCCCTCTGCAAGGGCCGTGGAATCAAAGGGAATACCCAGAAAGCATACATCGGCCTCATCAAGAGAATATCCAGTGGTAAACGAACTACGCGTATAAAGCATATCATCCATTTTATCGTCCAGAAAACTGTTTTAAAGGAAAGTTAATAACCTTTACTCTTCTGCCTTGGATTGAAGATCCATGAGGAATTTTACATACTCCTTGGATTCCTCGATTAGATGTTTTCTATCTTCCTCCATCTCCTTCTGGGAAGAAAAACCATCTCCCTGTAAGTTAACAGCAATATCATCGGTCTCTATACTTAATTCGTAGGACTTCTCCTCTTCGTCATGGAACTCTGAAAACTTATCTCCATAAACTACACCTCTGACACAGTTACGTATATACTCGCTTCTATTCATATCCAGAGACTCTGCGCTCTGGTCTATATCCTTCTCAAACTTCTCATCGAGACGGAGGCTTATCTTGTTACCCATACCATATTAACTAAACACTAAAGCTTAAATGTATTTATGAAATGGTTAAAAATAAAAAGAAGAAGAAAAATTCCTACTTTTTCTCTTTGAGAAGCTTGTCGCCCATGACTTCCCAGTATTCTACTTCATCTCCCTCTTCGAGATCATCACTGTAGTCATCTGGAATAGCCATCTCAAAGGTTTCGTAGGATCCTAGATCCATAAGTTGCACAGAATTACTGGTAACCGAGATAACCTGGCCGACCTTTTTGTCTATTATCGGTACCTTGATCTTTGCATCCGAGGGCTTTACTATCTGTCTCTTCTTTCCGTCAACAATTCCCTTTGTTCTTAGCCTTACCTTTGTAGATCCGTGCTTCCCGGCGGAGGATGTTTTTCTCTTCGTTGCTACACACGGTTCTCCATCGATTACTATGTAGTCGCCTTCCTTTACGTTCTTTATCTGGTCTTGTTTTGTTGGCATAGTAGCTACCTCGTTACAAGCTCAACATCCTCTTTCTTTACTGTTACCCTTCCTGTATGCTTTGTAGCAGTTACTGCATCCTTTGCAAGATCCTCGGCTATATTCTCAACAACATCCCTGAGCTCTCTAACAGCCTCGTCGGAAACTCTTTCGGCTCCAGAACTCTTTGCAATCCTTTTTAGCGGTGCTAATGGTAATTCGCTCATATTTTCACCTCTTTGTATTGTTTTAACAGAAACCCTTAAAAAACTTAGCCTTTGGAGACCACAAAGCTCATATAAGCTTCCTTGCTGACTTTATCATCTTGGGTCTCTTCAACAAAAGCTTTCCCAGCTTAGAGAGATTTCTACCCTGTGAAAAGTCCATTAGATCTTCTCCTTTTAGTTTTTCTGCAAGATAATTGAGATCTCCGTCGTCCAAATCCTCCAAGACCTCTCTTAACTTCTCGACTCTTCTGAGGCTCCTACCCCTCTCTTCCCACCATATCTGGTTGTATTTCTGTAGATTTTTATGGCTTGTATCTTCCTCGTCTAGTGCCATGGATATAACCTTTGATGCAATTATCCCTCCTCTTATTCCTTCGCGTATACCACCACCGTGTATTGGATTAACCTGATTGGCTGCATCCCCGACTGCAAGGAAGTTATCGGCGACCATGTCATCAAGTAGACCGCCGACGGGGATCATACCCGAGTTGACCTCGGTGATAGAAGCCTTGTTGAACCTTCCATTGTTTTCTATAAACCTATCGAGATAGTATTTTGCAGTTTTGTCTATATCACCTGCTATCCCTATACCAACGTTTGCCTTGCTTTCACCCTTTGGAAATATCCAAACATATCCACGTGGAGCAACTTCGTCTCCAAAGTAAAGTTCGAGCTTTCTGTCGTCCTTTAGATCAAGATTAACCATTTCATACTGATACCCTGAATCGACTATATGTAATTTCGAAGGCTTCTTGACTCCTGCCTTTTTCGCTATAGGGGATTCAACCCCCCCGGCGGCGACAACCATCCTGGACTCCACCTCTTTTCTCTCACCTTCGATATCAACTACGACTCCCTTGTTTTCCGGTAGTAGATCAACTACTTCTGCCTTTGCACGGATCTCGGCACCGGCCTTCGCAGCCCTCTCTGCCATCCACTTGTCGAACATTTTTCTTTCAAGTGTCCAGCCTACTGTCTCGCCTGAATCTATCGTAACACCATCTCCATTTGGAGAGAAGACCAATGCACCATCTATAGGTTGCATCTTACAGTTGTCGGGTACATCAAGATTCAGATTATCCATGGCGTAGGAAGAAATTCCTTCTCCGCATCTCTTCGGAGCACCTATCTCTTGTCTCTTCTCGTATACAGCTACACTGTAACCCTTTTCTGCAAGCTCATTGGCAACGGAACATCCAGCGGGACCGGCTCCTACAACGACAACGTCCTTCATTCTTTATCACCCACAGTTATAGCACCAACGGGACATATCTTTTCACATTTTCCACAGTTTATACACTTCTCCTCGTCAATTTTTACACCGTTCTCTGTAAGTTTCAGAGCATCGACAGGACAAACTCCAACACATCCACCACACCTCAAACACTTCCTTCTTTCTATATCCCATGTCATAACAAACAGTACCTCATATGTGTTTTTATCTATTACGGTTCCAATCTATCAGGAGTTCTCGGGAACAAAACAACCTCCTTTATGTTTTCTATACCGAGTATACTGGCAACAAACCTATCGAGACCCATACCGAAACCCCCGTGCGGAGGCATACCGTATCTGAAAGCATCGAGGTAGAACTGCATATTGCTTGTATCCATACCTTGGTCCTTTATCCTTTTCTCGAGAAGATCCAGGTCGTGTATCCTCTGTCCTCCTGAAGACAGCTCCCAAGATCTGTAGTTCAGATCAAATGTCTGTGAATACTTTTTATCACCGGGATCAGGTCTGTAGTAAAACGACTTTGTGTTTGAGGGCCAGCGTTTTATAAAGTAAAAGTCGTGTCCTTGGTTTTCCATTCTCTCGGAAACCTTTCTCATGGCCTTTATTCCTATATCCTCTCCCCACTCCACTTTTTCTCCTTCCTCTTCAGCTATCTCCAGAGCTTCGTCATAGGTTATCCTCTTAAGTGGAAGTTCAGGAACTTCTATATCTATACCTAGTTTATCCAACTTGTCTCCTGCTGTCTTAACTACAAACTCAACCATATCACGTACAACCTCCTCATGTACCTTCATCACATCCTCCTGGTCATCAATAAAAGACATCTCCATGTCCACAGACCAAGACTCTGTGAGGTGTCTAGGAGTTCTACTCTTCTCTGCACGCCACTGGGGTGTTATCTCGTAAACCCTTTCTGCACCACCGGCCTGCATAAGTTGTTTGTAGAGCTGTGCAGACTGAACCAGGAACGCCTCCCTTTCGTAATATATTATAGGGAAAACCTCTGCACCACCCTCGGTACCAGAAACTGTTATTTTTGGTGTGTGGATCTCCATAAATCCTCTTTTTTCCAAACAGTTTCTTGCTCCACGGCATGCAGCATCTCTTATATCAAATATGGCCATCCTGTCCTTCTTCCTGAGATCCATGAACCTGTTATCGAACCTTGTATCGATATTTGCATCCTGTTTACCCCTCGGATCAAGGGGAAGTGGCTTCTTCGATTTGGATATAACTTCAAATGCATCGGGATGGATCTCTACTCCACCTGGAGCCTGACTGTTTTCCACAACCAAACCCTCAACTGAAACAACGGATTCTCTAGGCGTGCTATCAACTACATCGAGAATGCTTTTATCTGTCTCATCATCCTTGACTGTTATCTGAATTTCACCCTTTCTATCGGAAACCACAAGAAACTTTATGCTACCGAGATCCCTCTTTTCACGTAGCCAGCCCTGAACCTTTACCTTGTCTGATCCCCCTCCGACGTCCGAAGTATAAGTTCTATCCATTTTGAAAACCTCATAGGTTGTAAAAAAATACAGAAAAAACTGCCCATATCAGTATGAAAGGAACTATGCCGTTGGACATCCACCACTTGAGACCTCCGTGGTCTTCAACCGTATACTTTGAAATATTACCTGTGACAAGTAAAACCGCCAGGGCAACGCCCAGTGCATGCAGAGGTTGTCCGGTGAAGTTTGAAAGATATCCTGCAATTGCTCCTGCAATCGAATGAGCAGCGGTAATTATCTTTTCGTCGTCCATGTTATCCCCACAAATTAGGCTACACTGATTTTTATAGTTTGTACTTAAATAATTTATTTAAACCTCGATGGACAACTCGAAGATATGAAAAACGCTCTCCTGTTTTTCCTTTTTCTGTTCCTAGTCCTTCCGTATTTAGGAAGCGTTGCCTCTGCGGAATTCTTCAGCAACGATCTCACCATAACCGTAGAATCGACTTCACGTCCGCAGATAGTTACAACGGCCTGCACAGGCCACGGAGAAAAAAGAATAGAAAAAACTGTCGATGAATGGGGCCACTGCAGAATAGATGTATCCAACGCCGGGAACACCTATCTTGATATAAACATCACCTCAAACTTCGGAGGTGGAGAAGAGGACTGGTTTACTTGGAAGTTCGAATGTCCAAATCCCATAGGAGACTGCAAAGATGAACAGGGAAAAAATCCCATGATAACGGACATAGAACTTGAACCTGGAGAAGACACCCACTTCTTTCTAAATACATCCCTAGGGCTTACCGGAAAATCTTCTGTAGTAGATCTTGGAATGGTCCATGAAGACGAAGAAGAGCATATAGACAGTGTCACCGTTATAACAGAAGACGATCCGGAAGGAAGGTACGGTCCCTTTTTAGCACCAGTCTATACAGATATATCCGTTGTATTTCTCATAGTTACATCCTCTCTTATCGCAGCATTAACAAAAATCAGATAGATCCCCCTGGTTTCTCTCCTCGATTATCCTCTGTGAGGTTACCCAGCTCCTTCTCACAGTTTCCGGAAAGGTTCCTTCTTGATCTATAACTCTACGGAGAAACTTCTTGGTTCTCTCGTCACTGGGATATCCGTTTCCTATGACCCACCCGGTTCTCTTTTCTATGCTGGAAACAGATCTATCCCTTGTAACCTTTGCAAGAACAGATGCTGCAGAAACGACTACATGGTTTTCGTCGGCGCGGTTCTCGGAAACTATTTCTACATCCTTGAGATCATCACAAAGAAGCCCACGTATAACCCTCTCCACCTTTTCTGTTCTGGCCTCCATTGCATCGATTATAACCTTATCCGGTCTCAGAGCATCTATAAGGCCTGCCATTCTCTCTGATTCTATCATGTTCAAACTTCTGTTTACCATCTCCTCGTCTATCTTCTTTGCACTTATCTTAACCACGGCAAAGTCCTCGGCAATTCCCTTTATCTTTTCTTCAAGGCTTTCCCTCTTCTTCCGTGTCAGTTTTTTGGAGTCCTTTACACCCATCCTCTTGAGTTCGTCTTCTCTTCCTTCTTCGATGACCACTGCACCTATACACAGAGGACCAACTACGGCCCCTCTACCGGCCTCGTCTACGCCAAGAACTAGCTTCACCATGAAGAGAAGTTCCAGTTCCAAGCTTATAAAATTGGAAGTTCCTGGATAGTTGTCCGACGCAACCGCAAGATTTAAATTAGCTTTCGTTAAAGATAGGTACAGCGGGGTAGAGCAGCCTGGAGTGCTCGTCGGGCTCATAACCCGGAGGTCGGTGGTTCAAATCCACCCCCCGCTACCATTTTTATTCTAAAAACAACAAATTTATACATGCTCACTGATGAACAAGGCGAAAAGCTGGTAGGGTACGCTCGTGAGGTCCTCGAAAGCTATATCAGAGATGAGGGGCTACCCGAAGCCCGGGAAGAAGACTTTATGGATGAGAAAAAAGGCGTGTTCGTAACCCTGAAGAAGAACGATGAGTTAAGAGGGTGTGTCGGTCTACCACTTCCCAGATTCCCATTGCGTGAAGCCGTTAAGAAAGCTGCACGGCTTTCTGCGGACGACAGGAGATTCCCACCTATAGATGAAAAAGAGCTCCGTAACATAACCATAGAGGTTACAGTACTCACCGAACCAGAAACAGTAGATGCCGACAGCCCAGATGACTATATCAAAAAAGTAGAAGTTGGAAAGCACGGACTCATTATAAGCAAGGGTGGTAGAGAAGGGCTACTTCTGCCACAGGTTCCTATCGAACAGAACTGGTCCTGTACAGAATACCTTGAAGGGCTCTGCAGAAAGGCAAGGCTGGATTCAGATGCATGGAAGAGAAAATCGACGGAGATAAAGAGATTTGAAGGCCAGATTTTCAGAGAATAGATTCCATAACCACACTATATGTGTTATTTATCGACAAGCATTGAGATAACCTTTATATATAACACATATCAATTGATATCATACGTGGTAAAATGATCGAAATAGCATTCATTCTTGTCTGCCTCCTAACTCCTGTACTTGCAAAGTACGCAGGAATAATGGAGAAGGCAAAAAGAGGATTTTCGTTGATCGCTGGAGCAGGTGTACTTTACCTGCTCGCAAACTCATTTGCCAGAACACACCTAGTAGTCGACGAAGCAGCAGAGCTGGCAACCTGGGGCTCCTACCTATTTGGTCTGATAGGATGGATCTTTGTACTTGTAGGAGTTTTGATGGTAGTTTACAAGATAGCGATCAAAGAATAGAGATGTAAAAAGTCTCTAAACCCTTTTCTTATTTTTTATCCTTAACTAGACAGTCTAGGCATATCTTCCACTTTCTTGGCGCAAAGGGAAGTACCTTTCTCTTATCCAAAAACTCCACCTCCTTTCCATATGCTTCAGCGGACTCCAGTATATTCTCTTCTGCCTCTGTGTAGAGATCCTCCTCGTTGCTCCATGTATAATAGTTTATTATACCCTCTTCCTTCAGACACCTAACTGCAAGATCAAGAAACTCATTCGAATCCCTCGGGAGAGGCATCAGGACCCTGTCACAGGTTCCAAAGTAGTCAGGACATATATCTTTCACATCTCCCTCCAAGGGAACTACTTTACCATCAAGTTTGTTCAGATCCACATTTTCTTCGAGATACTGGTAGGCATCAGGATTGAGTTCAACTGCATAGATTTTTTCTACATCCTTCTGCTTGGCTATAACCACAGGAAAGGGGCCTACTCCTGCAAACATAGCCATGATGACCTCACCGTTTTCTACCTGTTCTACTATCCTCTGCCTCTCCTTTGCTTCTCTCTCAGAAAAATACATCTCCGTGGGATCCAACCTGAACCTACAGCCATGCTCCTTGTGTAAAGTTTCTGTATCGCCATCGCCGGCTATAAGCTCGTAGTCCCTTGTACGGAACTCCCCCTTTCTTCCCGACAGTTCCCTGAGAACAGTTTTTATATGTTTGTTTATCTCCATAAGTTTTTCTCCTATGAGTCCCTTTCTGTGTTCCAGTTCGTCGGGAACCTCTATTATAGCAATATCTCCTATTACCTCAAACGACTTGACCAGGTGATCAAGCTCCTTCTCTTTCAGTTCATCTTCTAAAGCTTCCTTGAGATCCAAAACGAAACACCTTCGAAAATATCCACTACTTTACGCACGAGGTCCTCGAAAAACATAACCAAACTACCGGAATCGCCTATGATTATATCTTCCCCTATCTCTATCTCAACCCTGTGGTCCCTTACAGTGTGGTTGAGATCAATCCCACTGAGATTGAATCTCTGGCTGTTTATATCCTTTAGGCAGTTTTCAAACTCTGTTCTGTTTTCGCTGTAGCATGGCCTTAAATCCACCAGGTTCTCCATTATCTTCGCCTTCTCGTCGGCACTTTCTATATTTCTATCGATCTCCCAAAGTTTTTCGTAGATGTCTCTCAGTGACCCGACGCCTTCCTTTTCAACCTGGTTTCTAACTATAAGTTCTGAAAAAGCGTATCCGAACTCCCTCATACCACGGAACTCGTCTCTCCGTGGAGACCAGTATTTTATCCAGGCGTCGTCCTCTGTATAGTAGTCCCACAGTTCATCAGAAGACGACCTCGGATTGATTCTGTACCTTTTACCGTTTTCCTCGTAGTAAACCACATCTCCAAAAACCTCGGATCTGGGTGAACCAATGGCCTCGGAGGTAAGAACCTCTACAAACTGCGCCTTTCCCTCGTCGTAGTATGCAGTCTCTGTATTATCCCACTTGAGTGTCCTGGAGTTGAAGGCATGGACAGTTTCGTGTAGGAGTGTCTTTAACTTATCTGTTTTTCCGAGGCTTTTGCGTATTGTAACAAGACCACACGTCTCATACGTACCGTCGCTCCATGGACTGAACTCCTGGTCGTATGTAGTATCATCAAGAAGAACAACAGGAATTCTCTCATGGGGATTCGAAACCCCTGTGATATACTCCACAAGAGCCACAAGATCATCGGCCCCATCGAAGCTGTAGTTCCCGAAGTACCGATAGTTTTCCGTGTCTTCTCCCAGGTCAGAAAAATGGCCACATAGCCACAGATGCCCGTGGCCTCTGAACTTAAGCGACCCATCCGAATACTGTGACTGGAACCCAAGGGGCTCGTTCCAGGAGAGTATATTGGAATCTTGGACAACTGCAGTTGTCTCCTTTCCCTCGAAACCAAAAAGATCCACGTCGAACTTCATCGGACCGCCGAAACTTTCAGAAACTCCGTCCCGAGACCTCCACATCATCTGTACATCATGCTCCTTCCTCGGAAGTACAGAATCCACGCTAATAACAGCTCTACCGTCCTCGTAGTAGTAAGAAGCATCTCCAACTGTACTGTCGACACCAACAATATCTATATCTTCTTCCTGACCAATGGTAATCCTCGTTCCACCGACAGGATCTTCTGACCCGACAACAAAGGAAGAATTAACTAAAACAGACTCTTCATCCAGATCGATCCTGTGTAGAACCGAAGCTTCCGATGAAGATGAAAATAAAAGGAAGACTGATAAAAACACAAGAAAAACGCAGACATACCCTATAGATTCCATACAATCAATAGTTACAAACGGAGATAAAAAACTTCATGATATTTAAAGTTCCAGAGACCTACTTCCCCTATGATAACTCTTGTAGGCCTTGGTCTCATAGACCAGAAAGACATAAGTCTCAGGGGAATCGAAGCCATAGAAGGAGCCGACAGAATCTTTATGGAAAACTATACCTCCAGGTGGAAAGGAGAGAAAGGGATCAAAGATCTTGTCAAGAAAGAGATAGAAACTGTGGAAAGAAACGAACTGGAAGAAGGTTCCGACAAGATACTTAGTATGGCCAAAGAAGGAAATGTAGTTGTACTTATACCCGGAGATCCTCTTGTGGCGACAACCCACGTTGAGCTCCTCATACATGCAAAGAAGATGGGTATACAAACGGAGGTCGTACATTCATCTTCCATATACTCGGCCGTGGCCGAAACAGGTCTACAGATATACAAGTTCGGAAAGACTACCACCATACCCATACCACAAAAAAACTACAGACCTGTGTCACCATATGAAGTGATAGATGAAAACAAAGAGAAGGGTCTCCACACACTTGCTCTCCTGGATATCAAGGAAAGGGCCATGGAAGTAGAAGAAGCACTGAGGTATCTCCTGGAGATAGAAGATGAAAAGGAAGAGGATGTAGTCACAAGAGAAGAAAAGGTCGTTGCGTTCAACATAGGTCCAGAGGGATCGACGACGGCCTACAAAAAAATAAGAAACCTTCTGGAGGAGGACTTTCCCACTCCTGCAGTGTTGATCTTCACAGGGAGTCTTCACGAAAAGGAGAAAGAGGCCCTGGAGATGTTTTCTATCTGAAGGTGTGTGCATGGAAACAGAAAAAATACTCAAGGAGGAAACAGACAAGTGGCTGTCCAGATTGAAGAGTAAAGAAGTGAACTCTTTGGGTAAAAAGGGCGACATGATCAAAGAAAATATAGAAGCATACACGGAGGATACAGAACACTTTCTAGAGAAGGAGGACCTTGTACGGGCGTTTGAAGCCGTTGTCTGGGCATGGAGCTGGCTGGAGATAGGCGAAGAACTGGGAAAAGTAGAGAGATCCGAATGATTTTCTCGAAGCATAAATATCTTTACCTAGAATTATTTCTTATCGAGTAAAACCTTGGACTGTGAGGTGAATATCATCGAAAAAAAGAATTATATAAAAAATCACCCAGGAGAAGATGCTACCGAAGATGAATGGATAGAGATGTACAAGCAACATATCAATAGAGAAAAAAACGAGGGTATGGAAGGCTTTGTTACAGCCTACGAACTACTCGGAGAAGACAGACACAGATGGTTAAAAAGGATCTTAGGGACAAACAAGAAAATGGAGAAACCTCCCGAAGAACACAGAGAAGAGGAGGATATTTACAGGATACAAAATGAAACTGGAAAGTACGGAGAAATACTGTCTGAGAATGAAAGAAAGCATCCTGGAGAAGGGGTTTCTGACGATATCTGGTTAGAAAGATACGATGGATCTAGGTAGTTTTACTACTTTAGAGTTACAAATAACCACAACCTTTAAATAGTAGGAAAGTTAATTACTACTTGGTGACAAAATGTACAAAAATTCAAACGGTGTGGTGGAACATCCCGGTGAAGGAGCCTCAGATGAAGAGTGGAGGGAGAAGTACAGGGAGTTCAAGGAAATCGAGAAAGAGGAACTAGAAAGGTCCTATGTAGGACTAAAAACAGAAAGGTGAAAAAAATGTCAAAGAAAAAGGTACTAGAGGCTTTGTCAAACGCCAACAAAGGAAATGCATACCTTGGACAAAGGCTTTCGGAAAACGTAGAAAGAATGGCAGTGGCCGAGATAAGCAAGGACGAGGCAGAGAAATTCAAAGAAAAAAGTCAGAAAGACGCAGCAGGGCTTGTAGATCAGATAGGCAGAGAACAGACCATTAGAGGAGACAAACTAGATGGAGAAGGTTTTGCATCAGAAGGCGAAGAATATTTCAACAGGTTCAATCAATCAGACCTCGAAGGTCCAGCAGAGACTATTCTAGAAGAACTGGACAGGCTTATGGACAAGGCTGAAGAAGAAGACATAGAAATATTCGAAGAGTTGAAGGAGGATCTCAAAGAAAGATATACTACAAGCAGACTGATCTCAAACAAGTACGAAGATACACTGGAGAAGTACGACCAAGGACAGATAACCACAGGGGAGTTCTTTGATCAAATGGAAGAATACAAAGGAAGCACAGACAAAGAACTCGGAAAGGAAATTGGAAAGGCACTCATGAGATCGCTGGATGCAGGAGAGTACAAACGTCTTCTCGACAAGGCATTCATAGACGAAGAAAATGGCTACACAGAAGAACAGATGGAGGTCCTAGGAGGAATAAGAAACCTGTACAAGATAGGGGAAGAACTGGGAGTATACAATCTGGATAGTGACATAGAATCCTTTGAAGGCCAAAAGAACTGGATTTCATACGGCATTGGAAGTAGAAGTGGAAAAAGATGGACAGAAGGAGAGGAAGAATTTCTCAAAAAGAACTACGAAGACAAGTCGGTGGAAGACCTTGCGACTTTGATGGGAAGAACAGTAGGTGCCGTTGAAGCAAGATACGGATCCATGGAGTAAAGCAACCCTTCTTTTTCTTTTATTACTTTAGAGTTACGAACAACCCAAACCTTTAAATAGTAGGAATGTTAATTACTACTTGGTGACAAAATGACTAAAACAGAAGATGGCCTCATAAAAACATTGTACAATAATACTAATTCTAAATATGGGGATTTCGATGACAACTACAACGTTTCTGACTTTCTCATGAATGTCGGAGCAGGACCAATAGGGTTTCTCCATGGTCTTTCCGGAGAAACCGAGAAGGTAGGGCTTGAGAAAATGTACGATGAAGGAAATGCTTCTCTTTACATGGACGAGAAAGCGGAGAAGGAATGGGGAGAAATTGTAGATTCCATGACAGAAGAAATACTGGAGGAAGGTATGGATGAACTTACAAAACTATACAGAAACACAGAGGACAGTGGAATAAAGGAAAGGATATATGATATAGTAGAAGAAGAGACAGGAGAGGCCAAGGATATTCTAGAGGAAGAGAAATCATATGATATTGACAACTACGAAGATACCAACGGACCCATCTGCGATATAGACTACTGATCAGGTGATAACATGTCTAAAAAGAGTAAAACCTTTGGAGAAGATTTCAACTCTGTAGGGGAGGCTTTGGAGAGAGAAGGAAGGTTCTTGATGGCTCTTGATATGGCAAACTACGAAATGGAAGGCCTTGACTTTGACCTCCCCGGTGGATTCCTCAGGGAAGTTTACAGAGAAACCGAAGATACACTCGATGAAATCAAAGACATCCAGTTCGAACGCGGAGACAGAGAATATCTGAAGTCTACAACAGCGGACAACGAAAGAGCATTTGACCTATACAACAAAGAAGTAATGGATAGAACAAGAAAGGTAGTTGAAGGAGAGGACCATCTCCTTCCCAAGAATGAAGTTTCAGATCTCTACAGTATTTTGGATAGGTCCATGAACATTCAGAGAAAAAATCTGAGAAGCCACAGAAGGGCCAGGGATCTATATAGAAGAGGTCTTATGACGAGAAAGGAGTTTTTCAGGGAGATGGCAGGCAAGTCCACCCATAACGGAAAGGAAACCTTTGAAGAAGCAAAGAAGGGAATAGGTAAAAACATACTCCTCAAAACACATGCTCTATCAAAAAAACTCGACGAGACCGACGAAAGAATCGAAGATGTTGAATCATATGTAGATGACCTAAAGAAGATAAGAGACAGACTTGGTATAGATAAAGACTACTCGGAAGTCATGTCGGGGATGTGGATGAACAAAGAAATAGAACGTAATGAAGATGGCCAAGTGGTTGGCTGGAAGTTGGATCTTCCAGAAGATGATGGAGAAAAAGAATACCATATAGAAAAATTTCTTTCCGAGGAGATGGAGCAGAAGTACGAGGAAGACCTCTCTGGAAAATTAAACTACAAAGACTTCGATAGTTTTTTATCAGAAGAACTGAATACCGTTCCTGGAAAATACAGTTTCTCAACGATTCCAATGCACGGAGAAGCACTGGATATAATTTCGTATATGATAGACATAGATGAAGACGAGTGGACAGAAAGCAGATCGGAAGAATATAAAAAGGGAATGCTGTACACAGAAAAGAATCTGGAAGATATAAAGAAGGGTCTCGAAGACAAAGAGGACGGGGAATACAGAAACGAAAGGGTGGTCGGTGGACTGAAATGCTTGGAGGATGGTTCATACAAAAACTTCAAGGTAGAAGAACTGGAGGGTAGATACGGTCTATGGATGAACTCCGAGGCATACGGAGAAGGCGAGGATTAGTACTTTTAATACTTTTATATTATCAGACCTTAAAGAGTATTTGAGATTGGCATGCCAATAGAGATAAGCGAGGAACTTCTTTACGACCTGGTCTTCAGAGCAATACTAAAGGTTCCGGAATGTGGTCCAGATGGCGGATGGGGTTGCCTAACAGGAGAACCAACACACGACCTCATATTTGCATTCTTTCTGCCCCATATAGTTCTATTTATATTTCTATTTGTCATAATGGGTGCCGCTACCCCCGGTTCGAATGGTAAGAAGGGTATACAGGTACTGTTTTCCATAGGAGTATACATATTTCTAATATACACAGGGTACTATGGACTTCTGGCATCTTGGCTTGTGATATGGATGGCACTGACCGTTTTCATAGGACTGGCCTACTTTTTCATGGCCAAGATACTTCCAAGTCCTGATAAAACCGCCAAGATAGGAAAACACGTAGGTGGATATGTTAAAAAATCATGGGACAGAGATAAGAAACTCAGGAAGATAGACAGAGACATCCAAGAAATAAATAACCTCATAAGAGAAAATCCGGGGAACACAAGACTTCCAAAGCTCCTGGCAGAGCTGAAGATGGAAAGAAACAAAATTCAATCCAGATGAGGTATAAAAAATGACAACAGTTGCACATATAATGGACGGCTCATTCCTGTTGCCCTTCCTTTTCACACTTGCGGTTGTCTACGGACTTCTCTCTATGATGGGAGACGAAAAGGAAGGTCTCTTTGGTAAAAACTCTGTAAACATGATAATAGCACTGGTTTTTGCCGTTTTTGCAGCCGGTTACGAACCCTTTGTAGTGTTCTTCTTCTCTTACTTCGGAATCATACTGTGGGCCTTCGTAGGACTTTTCTTTCTTGCCTTTTTCAAAAAGGTGCTGTCTACAGGTAAGAAGGACAAGAAGGAGAAGGCTATATACGCCGGTGTCATCCTGCTGGTTTTTGCAAGTATAGCAGGTCTAGGAACGATATATGCCCCTGAGTTCGAAATACCTGTCCTGGGAACACAGAACTTTGTAGTGGTATTAGGTCTTTTCTTAGTACTGTACGTGATCTACAACACACTCACCATCGACGAGTAGTTGAAACTTTAAATAAGTAACACATAAACAATAAAGTGGTAACATGTCAGAAAGTCTCATAGGACAGATGATACAGAATCTCGAAGGTCTTGGTTTTTTTGCATATCTTCTACCATGGCTTCTTACTCTTGCAATAGTTTTCGGTATACTGGAGCATTATGACATGCCTGAATCAACCTCGGCCAGAGGCGTAATAGCAATAGTTGCTGCCTTTACTGTGCTTCCTGTAGGTGGTCTAATAGCCCCGTTTCTAAAGGACATGGTAACAGGACTCGTGGCCATAGGTGTTGGAATACTTGTTGCAGTAATATTTATTGAGCTCCTTGGGTACAAGGTAAGCGACACACAGAACATATTCCTTAAGCATCCTATGAGCTTCGGAGTTATAATGATAATACTCGCTGTTATGGTTTTCGTCGGTGCAGGTGGAATGGAACTCATAGGAGTTTCCATAAACGTTACAAGTGAGCTCGTAACCCTACTGGCATTCCTTGCTGTAATATCACTTGGAGTATGGTTTATAGCTGCAAAGGAAGGGTAGGATATAAAAAGACTTAAAAAGATTAGGATAGAACAATAGGTTGTGAAAAGATGGAAGGAGTTGCAGTCGACTTTTTTGGCACAGGTGTAGCAGACGAGTTCTTCGTATATGCCCTTCCATGGCTTCTTGTCTTTGCTCTTGTCTACGGAATACTTTCACAGTTGGGCAAGGACGGTATGCCTAATAGCAACTCTACAAGGGCTGTTATATCCGTTGTACTTGCATTCTTCTCGCTTCTATTTGCACAGCCACTTATGATGTTCCTACAGGCTATAGGAGGAAGTGCAATAGTCATACTCACAGGATTTCTCTTCTTCTTCATACTTCTGGAGCTCACAGGAACAGAAGGTGGTGCAATGGATTTTATAGGGGAACATCCAGGTAAGTTCGGATTGGTTCTTCTTGTAATAATAGTAACACTGTTTATTGGTTCGGGGGGTATAGAGATGATGGGACTTGATGGTATAACCCCGCCGCTGAACCCTGCCACGACATTTTTCCTTGTGGTAGTTGCAGTATCGATCTGGTGGATGGTCCATGGAGGAAATGGAGAGGATAATAAAAACGAAACACCCGGAGAAGGACCACGATGATGACTGAAACCATTACAGGAATAGCCTTGATGGCACAAACAGGCCCCGTCGAAGAAATATCACAGTTTATAGGAATAGATTTCTTCTCGCTTGTACTTCCATGGCTCCTTACATTTGCAATAGTATACGGTGTATTGAGCCAGTTGGGTGGCAAAGGAAAGAGTGGAATGCCTGAAAACGACGCCGCAAGGGCTATAATAGGAATTGTAATGGCATTTATAATAGCCCCTGTTCTTTCACCGTATGTTATACAACTTGCTGCACTATCTGCTGGTTTCATAGCACTGATAGCAGGCGTGCTTATACTTGTAATATTTGTCGAAGTAGCAGGATTCGACAAAGAGAAAGGAACGCACGGAGGAAAGTTCTTCGGAAAGTACTCGAGCATGACAGGACTTATAATTGCAATACTTGCTGTACTGGTATTCATTGGATCCGGGGCACCCGAAGCACTCGGACTGAACCTTCCACCCTACATATCACAGAACTACCCGCTTCTGTTTTTCCTTGGATTCATGGTTATCATAGTATGGTGGATGGTCGACGAATAGCCTAAGAAATTATTCTACAGATTCACGATGGCCGTCGCTGTATTCTTCATCATCGGATGATTCATTGTCCCTGCGTTTGTTCTTTGTTATCTTCGGGAGAAACTCCTTGAAGGCCTTTTCCAGTGAACTCACCCTCGATCCAATACCTTCAAGACGGGAAGAAACATCGTCTATATCATATTCTATTTCTTCTAAATTATCATCCTGCCTTTCCTTTATACTATCTATCTCATCTCTGAGATCCTCTATCTCAGCAACTATCTCTTCTCTCCCCTCCATAAACTTCTCAAGATCCTTCTCCACATTAGACCACTTTTCATCTATTATCTCCTCTACAAGTATCTCGAGCTCTATCTCCTCCTCTTCGGTCATGAAAGCCTCGGTTTGTGGAGACGGGGGAGTCCTGCTACCACGCTGTCCACCTCCCTGGTTTGAAAAAGACGAAGACGGCTGGGGAGCAACAAATGTATTTTCAGAAAAATCGTTGGCTGGCTCAGACCTATCAGCAGGAGCCTCTTCGTCAAGTTTCGGTGATCTGCGGGCAACCTGTGATTCACCAGTAGAACTTGAAACCTTGTTTTTGAGTACCTTGTTCATGCTCCTCTCTATCCTGTCGTTCGGATACCCCATACTCTTGAGTTCATTTATTATCTCCATCTCCGAATAGCCCTGGGAAGCAAGCCTCCTGACCTCTCCACTAGGCGATCCTAAACCAGAAGAATCAAAACTATCGTCCTTGTCACTTTCTCCGTCCTTACTCTTACCAAAACCAAGAACCATGTTACCTACTTCCTCTTTTGAAGCTCTTCTTTAATAAGTCTTTTCACTTCGTCCTCGGTAACAAACTCCGTTTCCATAGGTGAAAGAAGGTTTATGAAATTCTTTACCTCTTCGAACTCGGCCCTCCTGGGAACATCCTCAAGTCTATCCTTTATCTTTGGTATCTTGTTCTCTATCTTGAGTATTCTCATGAGAAGTTCATCCAGACCGTCCTTTACCTTTTCTATATCGTCTCTTTCCCTGTCCTCGAGATCCATTATTCTGTCCTCGAGGGATCTCAATGCAGTTTCCACAGACTTGTTTTCCCTTTCAACGTCTCTCAGCCGCCTTGAATTGCCCTTGACCCTTTCGAGAAGCTCCCGTACAATTTCCCTGAGACCTTGATCATCCGCCTCACCAAAAGCCATAGTATCAGTTTACTTTATTAGAACTTTACTTAATAAAGTTAGAGGGAAACGAAACTTTTAGAAACTACCCCTACAAAAGATAAACATAGGACCATGCTGTGGTTAAAATGCCATGTGATTATGAATACAACGAAAAGGAAAACAAGATAGAAGTAAACTGTTCGGGCTGTATATACGGCAGTAGCGTTGCCGACTACGAAGAATGCATGGCAAATACAATCGACAAGATTCTCAAAGTCAAGGGAGTAGAGTCGGTGGTATTCAAGAACAGCCGTGAGTACGAGTACCCCTACGAACAGACAAGAATTCTAGTGGAAATAGCAGAGGTTCTGGAAGACATAATGAAAGACAAGGGACTGAGGAAGCTTGAACGTATGGATGCACCGGGCTGTAGCCAGTACTTCAGGGAAAAATACTCTGAGCTCCAGAACATTGTACTTGAGGAGTTCACTAAGGATCCCATAGGAACTTACATAAGGCTGAAGAGGAAGTTGAGGCACATCCGTATTCAGATGAAAGAAAACAAGGGTGGTCCCCAGAACAACTGCAGAAAGAAATACCTCGAAGAGATACTCATACCGATAAAAGAAGAGATAGAAAACACAAGGATGATACAGGGTGTAAAGGACCAGCTCTCCGGATACCGGCCCGGGAGAAGGGATGCATACAGAGAACTTTTCTATCCTTCCGTAAGGCCAAACTTCATGCGAACAAAGTATATGAGACAGGCCCCTGAAAGTGGAAAGAAGTTGGAGCACTACAACATAGGAAGTTCCGATGTGGACATATACGATCTCCCGGATGAAACAAGACCCATGTACCACTTTTCTCCACCGGAGTTCAAACTCGAAGAGGAGGAGTACAAGATACTAGACGAGGCTCAGAGATACCTCAGTGAACACAGACCACAGACAACAGAATTTGCCGACTCAAAGAGAACAAGAGAAGTATTTTCTTCTATAGGAAGAGATCTTGTAAAGGATATAGCAAGAAGGAAGAGTGTCGATCTTGAAAACGAACAGGTAGAAAGACTAACATCTATACTCGGTAGATACACAGGAGGACTGGGCATACTCGAGGCCATACTCGAAGACGAAAGAATACAGGACATATACGTGAACTCTCCCATAGGCAGCAAGCCTATATTTGTAAACCATGGAGATTACGGCGAGTGCAAGACAAACATAATTCCAACACAGGACGATGCAGAAAGCTGGGCAACAAAGTTAAGGCTTTCAAGTGGAAGGCCACTGGACGAGGCCAATCCTGTCCTTGATTCATCTGTAGAAGTACCCGGTGGAAGTGCAAGAATTACAATAATAGCTCCGACGCTCTCTCCACAAGGAATGGGCTTTGCAATAAGAAGACACAGAGAGGACCCGTGGACATATCCCCTCTACCTGAAGCCCGATGTAGGCTACTTCAGTCCACTCTTCACCGGTCTGATGAGTTTTGTAATAGACGGTGGAAGAAGTTTTCTTATAGGAGGTGGCAGAGGATCGGGTAAGACTTCACTCCTTGGAGCTTCCCTCATGGAAATGAAAAAGGACTGGAGAATAATAACAAGCGAAGACACTCTAGAACTTCCTGTAAACAGACTCAGGGAGCTGGACTACGACGTACAGAACCTAAAATCAAGGTCTGTTATAACACAGGTCGAAACCGAACTTCCTGCATCCGAGGCAATAAGAACAGCCCTCCGTCTTGGTGACTCTGCTCTCATAATGGGTGAAGTCAGGTCAAAGGAAGCAAAGGCACTCTACGAAGCCATGCGTATAGGAGCCATGGCAAAGACTGTAGCAGGAACCATACATGGTGAATCGGCATACGGTCTCTTCGACCGTGTTGTAAACGATCTCAACGTACCGAAGACATCGTTCAAGGCCACCGATCTAATTGTAATATGTAATAGGATAAAGAGCGCCTCAGGACTCCATGAAATGAGGAGGGTAACAAATGTGACAGAGGTCAGAAAACACTGGTCCGATGATCCAAGGGCAGAAGGAGGATTTGTTCCCCTAATGGAATATTCGGCAGAAGACGACGAACTAAAGCCTACAAATACACTCCTAAACGGCGAGTCTGAAATTCTCAATAGAATATCTTCCCAGGTAAAGGACTGGGCAGGAAGGTGGGACAGAGTCTGGGACAATATAGAACTCAGGGCTAAGGTCAAGGAGGCCGTAACGGACTATGCCCTAAAGACAGGGAACGAAGAGATTATGGAAGCTCCCTTTGTTGTAAAGAGTAACAGTAAGTTCCGACTTACCATGGACGAAGTAAAGAATGAGATCGGGTATATAGATCCTGACGAAACATTCGATAGATGGGAAAAATGGCTCAAGGAGCAGATAAAGACAGGTGAGTTCAAGAATGCCTAAGGACCCGAAAAAGGGGGATGGTTATCCCAAGGAAGAAGGTCTGAGGATGCCTGAAAACAAGGAGAGGAGTTTCAAATCGAGGGAATATGAGACATTTCTAGAAGAGGAAAGAGAGCAGAAAAAACTTTCGATATATGAAAAAATGTGCAATATTTCTGAGAATATAATCGTTGTGGAACCAGACGAGGAAAAGAAGAAGGAGATAGAACGATCAATAAACATGACGTATATGAACATCACTCCGGCGGGCGCCTATTCCTTTGCTATCTTATTCGGAACCGCCATCTTTGTTATTTCGATAATGCTGATGATACTCGGTATTGCTTCGATGGTATTCGGCATTCTCATGTTCGTACTGGGTGCCGTTTCTATATATCTTCTTTCAGAATATCCCAACTCACAGGCCAGGTTATTCCGTGTAAAGGCAGCCGATCAGATAATGCTTGCTATAATCTATATGGTTATCTACATGAGAACTTCCCCTAATCTCGAAGGAGCCATAAAGTTTACTGCTAAGCATCTTGGTGAACCACTATCCATGGACTTCAAAAAACTACTATGGGATGTAGAAACAGGTAACTATATATCGATGAGAGAAGCCCTTGGAGACTATCTCGAAAAGTGGGAAGACAACAAGGCATTTGTAGAATCAGTCCAGATAATTCAGGACTCCATGCAACAGACAGGAGAAAAAAGGAAGAGAATGCTCGACGAAGCAATAAACACTATGATGACAGGATCCAGGGAGATGATGAAAAACTACTCGAATAAACTCGAGCTTCCTGTGCTCGTAATACATGCCCTTGGTATAATGCTTCCTATCATGGTCCTAATAATGTTTCCTATAATAATGCTGATGTTAGAAGAAACCATAAGACCTGCGTTCCTTATAATAGGATACAACATTGTCCTGCCTCTCATAATATACCTAACAGGAAAAAGAACTCTGGAGTACAGGCCCATGGGATTTTCGGAGCCGGATATATCAAAACATCCTGATCACATTCCCTCTGGAATGATAAACATCGGAGGTAAGGAGATAAAGATATGGCCTATATCTGTTCTTCTGTCGGTTCCTGTAATACTTATAGGAATATACCTGGTCAATTTCTATGGAGGTGGGGACATATCAACCCAACTCTACACATCTCTATTCATAACCCTTGGAATAGCCCTGGGCCCTTCGACCTACTTCTATCTGGACTCAAGTGCCAAGCTGAAGCTAAGAAAGGAGGTGAAGGACATAGAAGATGAGTTTTCAGAATCTCTTTTCTCTCTGGGCAACATACTCAATCTCGGCAAGCCCATGGAAAGAGCTTTGGAAGAAACTGCAGTAAAAAATAAAGACATGGACATATCAAATATGTTCGAAATAGTTGTAAACAATATCAAAAAAGGTGGCATGAACATAAGAAGAGCCTTTTTTGACAATAAGTATGGGGCTGTGTGGCATTATCCATCGAATCTCATAATATCCGTCATGAAAATAGTTATGGATGCAGCAGAGAAGGGCTCGGATGTAGTTTCCAGATCAACTATATCCATATCAAAGTATCTACAGCAGCTCGATGAGATAGAAGAAGATCTTAAGAACATGCTCTCGTCTGAAACCACTTCCATGCAGTTTCTGGGAACATTTTTGGGGCCCTTCGTAGCAGGAGTTTCTGTGGCCATGGCTGCTATAATGATATCAATATTCCACGGCGTGGGTGGTTCATTGGATGCACTGGCAGGACCAAGGACTTCACCAGGAGTAGGTGGAATCGGCGGGATGGGGCTCAATGAAGGTCTGGTAGGTGGATGGGGCTCGGCGGAAAATATGATACCTATACCATGGATACAGGTAGTCGTAGGTCTCTACGCTATTCAGACATCCTACCTTCTATCGATGCTGACATCCGGTATAGAAAACGGACCGGGTGATGAGATCAAAAAAAGACGTAATGCAGCCATAATGATTTTGATAGGTGTAGTAGTTTACGGTCTTTCGATAGCCGTTGTTTGGGAGATCTTCGGAGGACAGATTTCAGGACTTCTGTCTGCTACTATAAACTAAAGGAGCAAAACAATAAAAACAAGGTAAAATAAGGTTTATCTGGACCCTATGAAACCTCTAAACGACCAGAAAGGATCTTCTGTCCTTATTATAATAGTAGTCGGGGTAATAATTATACTCATAGCAGGCAGCCTTGCGACTGTGATGATGAGTCGTATTGCCCAGGACGTGCTTGGACAAAGTGTCATGTGTGATACTTTTTGTGAGATGCAGTCCACTGTAGAAGAAGTGACAACACTGGATTTTATGCCAAGTCATGGTCCAACCGGTACATTCATTTTTACACTGGGGTTGGGACCGGCGGGATTAGCTGGATCCAAAGTATGGAACTGGATAGTAGGAGAAGTAGGAAGAGATAGAGAAGATGTTGCAAGGGATCTGGCAATAGATTACCTAATCCGACCCGAAGGCATGGGTTGTTACTGTGGCGTGTCCGATGCCAGAGGAAAGTATATACACTTTCTGACACCCGGTCCTAGCTCAACCAGGCCACATGTGGCCGAGTTCCACCTAACAGAACAGACTCCGGAAAAACATCTCCAAGAAGAGATAATAGATACAGATGGAAACACTATATTCAAACACGGTGGTTATGGCCAAAAAAGTAACTGTGAAGATGAACTTAGTAAGATAGATGAACTTGACAACGGTGAGTACTTGGCCGAACTCGATATATATCCCGGATGTATAATACTTTCAACCACCGATGACAACTGTGCAATATGGGCATTCGATGAAACCTTCGCAATAACCAACGAAGAAGGAAAGTCCATAAGGGAACAGGCCGAAGAACAGGATAAAATCATATTCGCTAGCACGATAAGGTCCGATGACCCCGTAAACAGCCTGGGTATTGCAGAAGAGATAGAGGCAAGTGGCAGACACGACTCCCAGAGGATGCTCCTCGAGCATTACGAAGAGGGTATACACCCCTTCCAGGTTTACTTACCTGTGGTCTGTAAATCAGAGGAAAGAACTGAAAGACGTGTCCAGGATCCACTTGACAGGGCATGTAGAGAACAGTGCCATGACGGAAACACACTTCTATGGGCTTCCAGGTGTTTCGAAGGACCAGAAGATGCCGGAGAAATCTACCGTCCTCTGGAGGAAGATTTTCTTCCGGAAGACTATGATGAAACCAGGGACCTGTGCCCTGTGGAAGACGATGAAAATGAAGAGGAAGAAAGTAACGACGAAGATCGTGGTTATCCCTTCTGCCTCTGTAACACTCCCCGAAGTTATTCATGGGAACTAGATGAAGAATACACAGAGATATGATATCTTGAATTTTTGTGATGTAAATGATTGACGAAAAAGGCAGTTCATTTCTATTCATAATAGTTGTAGCTATAATCTTATCTCTGATCGTTGGTTCTTTAATTACAGGTGCATTTGCTATGACAGTAAGGACTGTGGTCGGAACCGATCTTTCCTGTCCGACCTTCTGTGCAGTTCAAGCAGACATAGAGGAATACAGCATGGCAGATATAATGCTACCATCCGTACTACCATTCATAGAGGAAAGCTCGGATGGAATTGCCCATAAAGTAGCAGACTGGATAATACAGCCAGAAGGACTCGGTTGTTACTGTGGTGTCAAAGAAAGAAGTGGAAGATACATTCATTTTCACACAGGTCCTCCTGGAGAAAGGTCAATAAGAGAACTTCACTTGACGGATCAGGACCCACACATACATCTCGACTATCATGTCGGGGATTCCGATGGAAACACATTATTCGACCACAGCTTCGACAAGAGCAACTGCGAGGAAGACATAAACAGTTTAAAAGAGGTACAGTACTACCAAGACGTCGGCTGTGTAATCGTGGTTAACTCCGACGGAGGATACTGCTCTATACATGTAATAGGAGAAGGTTCGGTTATAGAAAACAACATAGGTGAAAGTATACAGGATCAGGTTGAAATCAGGGAAACATTAACGACAAACTACGACGAAAACGATCCTATTTCGTTTTTTGAAATCGGCGACAGATACAACGTACCTCGATTTGTACATGAAGAAGGAGATATTCTAACATACACGATAGGAGGCCAGCCCTACCAGCACGACTCCCAGAGGATGCTCCTCCGGGACTACGACGAATACCTAGGAGCTAAGTTCGCTCTCTATGCTCCTGTTGTCTGCAGAACCTCGGTAGCAGAAGGACAGGAAGTTCAGACAAAACTTGATGAAAAATGCAGAGAACAGTGCAAAGAAGACAGGAAGATTTTTCTGTCTTCTGCATGCCATGATATTC
Organism: Candidatus Aenigmatarchaeota archaeon; assembly: GCA_003554845.1. GTDB lineage: Archaea > Aenigmatarchaeota > Aenigmatarchaeia > PWEA01 > PWEA01 > PWEA01. Next base: position 47,885 of record PWHK01000020.1, read on the forward strand.
CCAGGGAAGGATACAAACCGCTACGTGATGAACACCACGAAGAAGACACTTTCTGTGAAAAGGAGGGTAAAGGTCCGTACTGCAGATGTATGCACGAGAAACGGTACTACTGGGAGGTAGACGAGGATTATTCGAGAGAAAACTAAAAAATAAAAAACAAAATATATTGAATGATACCATGGAAGCAAATATTTCGGTCCTGCTCTGGGTGATGGTAGCTTTTGTCCTATTTGCACTTTTGGTTGTATTTACTGCCATGTTCTTTGCCGATACATTTGGGATTTTGATATAATGAAAAACAACATGATCAATCAAAAGGGAGCATCGGTAGTTGCCCTGTTTGTAATAATAATTATAATGGTGAGTGCATGGGTTTTAATACAAAGTATAGGCCCCATAACCAGAGCTTCTATGGAAACCGAGGTATCATGTCCCCTCTTCTGTGATATACATTCAGGCGTGGAGGAATACTCTAGATGGGCATGGTGGCCTGGGTGGCTAGGAGGAAGTGTAAGCTGGTCCGATATATTTACGAACGAACTCAGAAAAAACATGGTGGAGCCTAAATCAATGGGCTGTTACTGTGGTGTCCAGGAAGAAAGGGGGAAGTTTATTCACTTCCAGGGAACTACCAGCAGTCTATATGAATTCCACATGACCGATCAGGATCCACTAATGCATCTTCGTATGAAAGCCGATCCGTTTGATCACAGACCATCTGATGAATCAACGGTTGAATCATGCCGGTTAGTTGTAGAAAACTACGGAGAACAGTTCAGCCCACCTGTATATGATCCAACCGATCTTCACAAGGTTCAGGGATGTATAATTGTTTCTGAATCACCAGGCTGTGCAGTATGGGTATTTGGAGAAGGTTTTTCGATAAGAAGAGATTCAGAGAATTCTATCTGGGAACAGGCACAGGAACAGGAAAGAGACATAGAAGCCTTTTCCATAGATAGAGGAGAAGACCCTGTTTCAGATCTAAATATAGGCGAAACTATACATGTCTCGAGTTCAAAGGACCCCTCTCAGAGAATGCTCCTCCGGGAATATGAAAGCGGCGACCGAGATTTCAATCTCTCTACATCCGTGGTATGTAAAAGCATTGAAACAGCTAAAACAATGCCCACAGATCAACTGGACAGGGCTTGCAACGAATACTGTTCGGACAAGGGTCTCTTCTTTCTAAACTCTGCTTGTCTACAAGAAAAAAGAAGGGGTTACAATACTCTCCCTGAAGAGTACATAGAACAAGAGAGGAGTGATCTCTGCCCTGAAACAGGAGAACTCCCCTTCTGCCTCTGTGCTGGTGAAAAGGAATACTACTGGGAAACATACTGGGAAGATTTTTATACAATAACGGTAGAAACCCAGGGTAGTGGAACCGTTGATATCAACCCCGATCTAGACGAATACTACAGAGGTCAGGGAGTATTACTGGAAGCAGAGGCGGACAACGAATGGGAGTTCAGCCACTGGGAAGGCAACTATCCCACTGGACAAAAAGAAGATTCGGAGATAACGATAACAGTAGATGGTAACATGGTGCTTAGTGCTGTATTTGAATCAGAGCATTGAGATCCCTCATTAGATTAAAACTTATAACACATAGCCAACATGTATAATATGAGGATGTTTGCATGGAAAGAAATTCTAAATATATCTTTTCCAGTGGTGAGATAAGCATACAGGTCGTAATCATAATAATACTCATGTTGATAGGACTCACTGTTGTCCTTATAATATCATCCGGTGTCGGTGGTTTTGGAACAAATGTATCATCGAATATAATGGGATATCTAGCAGATGCTATAGGTGCATGAAAATGGAATACGATAAAAAAGGTTTTATAAGTATAATTATGCTTCTGATCATAGCACTTGTGGCACTATCGGTGGGTCTTATGCTTATACATGCCTTTTGGGGAGGCGGAGGAGGCTTGTTGAATCTACTCATTCAGAGACTCCAAATGGTATAGGTGAAAAAATGTCTATATTCAACGATACGCTTATAATTTTTCAAAAAAACACAAAGATAATATTCGCCTTAATAGTTTTTGCCCTTCTTATAGGTATACTTTACTACACAATAAATCCTCTGATAGACACGTTAATGGGGGCTATAGGTTATTGATATGAACATAATCAACAAGAAGGGTTCAAGATCGCAGAGCGAGTTCATATTTCTTGCAATAAAGGCAGTAATAGGTATCTTGGCTATAGGTGTTATTGCATTGAGTGTCAGGGGCATGGAGACAGGCTGTAGTACACATGACGAAAATCCATCGGCATGTATAAGCAATACAGAATGCAGACCTGCGGTCAGAAGAGAAAAAAGCACATTTTCTATACCTGTTGATATTATGCGGTCTGTAGATATAGTCTATCATACAGAAATAACCGGCGATATAGAATGTCGGGATTCCATAAGGACTCCCAACAACAGATACCACGCCGCAGAGGATGCTCAGTGTGTCTGTCCTGTTGGGTGGGAAGTAATTTTAGACAGAGAAGATCAGTACTATGGAGTCTGTAGGCTACCAGGAACCAACAACTATCACCCATGTGAGTATCCACCCGACGGCGAACGACAGGAAACAGAATTCAAAGACATGTGTGAAGATGGAGATAGATACCACGGAGAAGTCTGGATCGACGGAACAGATGAAGAAGCTCCAAATATGTGCTGCGATGATGGAGATACAAAAGAGTGTGACTCCGATAACATAGATGAAAAATGTGGTGATCTGGTCTGTATTGAAATAGAGGTTGAAGTCGAAGACGGAGAAGAGGAAGAAATCACTTTCTGGATAGATGAAGAGAGTGTACCTGATATAGAATACATAATTTAAAATACACAAAATAAAAAATGAAGCAGAATGTTTTCAAAAAAAGGTACTGCTAAATCACAGGAAGAAACACTTTGGTTTATAATCAAGATAGCTATAGTAATCATAGGATTTGTAATTCTAATTGTTGCTTTTCTTAGGATGGAGGCAGGCTGTAGCAGGCATGATGAAAATCCATCGGCATGTATAAGCGACGAGAGCTGTAGACCTGCAGTTAAAGAGGTGGACTCAGGATGGGACATATATGCATCACTGTATGGATCATACCGAACGGAAGTGGTGGGTAAGATAGAGTGCAAAGAATCCGTAAGAAAACCTGATACAAGACACCACGCAGCCCATGATGGAAAATGTATATGCCCGGGTTTCTGGGAAGAAATTATAGACAGAAATCATGACTACTTCGGTGTATGCTATACTGATTACAATGGAGAAGAAATGTACTATCCTTGTCAGTATGGCCTAAATGTTCAGGTCGAGGAAATAAAGGACAGTTGCGAAAGCGTTGAAAAATACCACGGAGAAGTATGGGGCTCCGGTTGGAATACCCCCGATAGATGTTGCGATGACGGCGAAGTAAAGAAATGTAATATACTCAACAGTGGTGAAACTTGCGCAGACTATACATGCAGATCTGGCCCAGCCAAGCATCAGGTTGTCGATATCCAGTACTACTGGCAGCCATAAACTGCAGTGCACCTTTCAAAAAGATTTAAACAAACACAACAAAGTTGTATACGATGAACACCCCAGCAAAGGGCATAGGCGTAGGAAAATCCCTTACGTTAATACTGATACTGGTTATTCTCTTGTTTACAACCGTCTTAATAGGTGATATATTTACATCCGTGCTTGGTATGGGCGTAGGAGATGAGTTCCACATTACAATGGGAGAATTATCTGTATCCTACACTACATCTAGCTCTTTTCAGGAAAAAACTGTTATAGAAGAAAATCTTCCGATGGCCTGCGAAAAAGTTGTATTTAGAAACAGCACACTAAAGGCCTACCTGGAACATGATGAATTTTACTTTATACCATATACCACACAAGAAATGGATAAAGACTTTGAGGTGGAATGTGATTCCTTTGGTAGGGTAAAGTTTATTGACGGAAGGATAGAATCATCTAGCCCTGTCGCTGGAACATTTTAATTATGGTGCATAAAATGAAAAACAAAGGAACAACCGGAGGAGACTACATATGGCAGATACTGTTTGTTATAGTAACGATAACCTATCTTGGTGCCTTTTATGTTATATTTATAGCCGGTTCAACAGTAGATGTCGAAGGTTTTGAAAGAACCCAGGGAAGACTACAGAGTTCCGCTGCCCACACCAGACTTTTGTCACATCCCGATTTTATTTCTACAGGAGAGATCGGCGTATTCGATGAATCACTTCTCAATTCCAAGAACGGCACAGAGAAGCTAGAAGAACTCTACAACCCATCGCTCTGGATTTATGTAGAGATAGAAAACATGGAAAACGACGATAAATACATATTTGGTACACCCGGGCCCCTGAAAGCAACGGAAGGATGGTTGACTGAGGATGGGAATATGGATACATGGGAAGATGAAGAAATGAGTTCCTGGGATCACGTGGTCGGTAGATACAGTACATTAGTAAACATAGACACCGGCGACGGATTCGATCTAGCTAAACTATATCTTTACTTCCGGCAGATACCCGACCCTATGATAAAGTTAAAGGAGGGTATTCATATAGCCAGGGAAGAAGGAAGCCATACAGTTACACTTTTGCACCCAATCGCGATATGCTGGGAGTACGACTACACGCTATCGGGAAGATACTGCTCAGAAGACGAAGATTCCTTTTCAATAGACGTAAGCCACTCAGATAAAATAAAGGGTAGTTTTGGTGGATACATGCACCTGAAAGACGTAGAGTTGAAGGCATTCAACGAGGAAGAGGAAAAGTTCGAGATAGACCCGCCCGGTAGGTTCACGGATGGAAAAATAGACATAGAACTTGCTCATACCGGCGGTAAAACGGTAGAATATGAAATAGTTGACAGATGGTAAAATGAAAAAATTAATCGGTAGAAAGGGTGGCTTTATGGTCTTGTTAGCCACGCTTATATTCACCGCCGTGTTCTTAATTACTCTGTTTATAGTCGGTCCCTTTATAGGAGGGGCGCAGATGGAAATAGAAGTAATGTCAGAAAATCCCGCCGGATTCAGCATAGAGAAAAACACACTTCTCAGAACCAATGAAACAAAAAGAAAACTTATGGCTTTTGGTGAGGGAGATGAATCAGTAGACGAATCCATCGCCAGGACAAGCGACAAATTCGGTGGGACCTATTCGGATTCCCATATACTACTTTTTAGGTTCGAAAAGGATGATGATGTAGAGATAGTCGGTTTTTCGTGTTCGGATGGATGTGGATACATAGAAGGATATGAAGAAGAGATGGATATTATCTTAAAAAATTCAGAAGTAGTAGCACCGAGACCCATAATGTTACCAAAAGGCAAGATGGGATCCTCATATTCTGTCTACTTCAACCCCGAGGAAATGGCCGCACGGGTTATGCAAGGCACACAATATTAATGATAAAATGTTAGGAAACAAGGGATTGAAAATTACGATATTAGTTTTCTCGGCAGTATTGATAGGCGTTACCTTAGCAACAGCGGTAGTTGTGGGTGTAATGACGTACCACGGAGAGGAACAGTCCTGGTTCGGACAGGGTGAAAGAGTTACAGCAAAGGTCCAGTACGATCATGCACTGGGTGCAGTAGAAGATTCGTTTTTACTGGGTATATACTGGGGTATACAGGAATCAGGCAATGACTGGGAAAATGCAGAAGAATCCATCGAGGAAGAAATAGAAGAAAAAATAAAGCATTATTTGGATAGGATAGAAGGTTTTTACGAAGGTAGTTATGATACGCAACCCATCTATCTTGAAACAAGAATACGGATCGATGATGTTGAAATTGAATTATACTTAGACGAAGAAACCATAGACAGTGTAAAGATGTCAGGTAATATGACTTCCTACAGGAACCAGCCCTCGATAGCAATATCCGATGATTTTTACATCGAAGAAAACTTCCAGGAAAACTACTCAACGCTCTATGATATGTCAAATAATCCATTAGAAAATATGTAAATTTTATAAGAAAGGGAGGGTCATTTAACATTAAGATGAAGGAAAAGGGGTTCATGTTTGGAATAACACCGGTCGTTCTTTTAATCCTAGGTGGTTTGGTCGTGCTTGTATTTTCCGTGGGATCGGGAACCTTTTTGGAAATTTCTGAAGGTCTTATAGATGTAGGAGAGGAGGAGGCAAGAAGGGTCCACAGGAGATTTAAATATCCTATCTTGAGACATGAACTTCCAGAGGAAGGATTTCCCGATGAAGGATCGGGACAGGTTGTGACCTCCTGTAGATCCATAGGATCAGAGGGTTCTTATCAACTACAGGACTCTATAGAATGCCCTGATCACGAACCAATCGAAGAGTTCAGGGGAACGCTGGATGGCCGTGGACATGAAATATCCGATCTAAATGTACCTCTATTTGAAATGATATCATCGGAGGGCACTGTGAAAAACATTAGAGTTTCAGGGGTGGATATACATCAAGAAGACTCCGCAGGCGGTCTTTCGGTGACAAACCAAGGAACAGTTGAAAGGGTACATGTTTCCGGAACAGTTCAGGGCGGAAGCTATGTTGGTGGCCTTACTGGAATAAACAGTGGAAATATAAGGAAATCTTCCTCCACGGCAGACGTAGGTGGAACAATCAATGTAGGAGTACTGGTAGGACAACATACCTCCGGCTCCGTAATAAATTCATATACGATCGGTTCTGTAAAAGGCATATCAAATGTAGGCGGATTAATAGGTTCTGGAAGTGGAGAAGTAGATAAAACATATGCAGCCAGTTATGTAGATGGTTCTACCAATGTACAAGGGTTGGTAGGATCTGGTTCTGCCAATTCAGTTAAAAACTCCTTCTGGAGCACTGACACATCTGGAATTCTCCCTGAAGAAATTTCTGGGAGTATTATAGGAACGCCGAAAGTCGACGAAGCCATGGAAGACAAGGAAATCTATGTTTCCACGAGAACGGATGGTCTAGAAGAGCCATGGGACTTCGATGAAATATGGACCATGGGGTAAAATGAACTACATTCTTTCAAAAAAAGGGCTACAGTTCCATATTCTACTTTACATAATACTGGGACTTATCGTACTAACTATCATCGCTACCCAAGCACTAACCACAGAAGGATTCTTCGATGGGTTTTCCGATCTACTTAGGGAGATTATATTTTCAAGCTAAGTTAAACCATAAGTTTTAAATCAGACAGTCGATAAGGTTTAACCATGAAAATCAAGTCCGGGAAGAGATTAAAGCCTCTGTACCTCGGAGCTCTGGTTTTAAGTTTGATAGTGATCCTTTCCATAATAGTTTTAAGCCTGGATATAACAGAGGGGCCCACCAAAGAAGATGAACTAAGCCGTTCTTGTGTAGGCTACCTCCAGAGAAACTGTTGCAGTAATCCAGAAATAGGTCGGTGCCAAGAGTTTGAAAACGAATTATGGACACACCAAGAAGATCCGTTTGATATATGTTGTGAATAAATAATGTCAACTAAAAAAGGCTTAGGAGGCTCAATTAGAATCGTCGTAGTATCAATAATCGTACTTGTTATTTTGTTCCTTGTTGCCACTTTTTTTGTCACAGGAAGTGAAGAACTGACGGAAATGGGGTTCCGCGGAAAGACCGAACTGGCCTGCCATAGATTCGAAACCAGGGGATGCTGCATAAACTACGATGAAGAGGATCCCGGACAGTGTGCTGTAGACAAGATATGGGAAGGCTACAACGAAGAAGAAATGGACGAAGAAGAATTAGAAAAACTGGAGGAAGTCGACTGGGAAGAAAAATGCTGCTGAGGGGATAAAATGATTTCAAAAAAAGGTCTTGCGCTTCCGGTTACGATAATAATAGTCTTAGTTATATCCATTATAGTTCTGCTTATACTGATTACATTCATGGGATGGGGATGGGAAACGGGGCCTATAAACCAGACACAGGAAGGAATAGACGAACAGTACGAAGAACAAGACCCTCTAGGAGATATATTCAACTCGACGCAAAATCACCACAGGACATCAAAACACACACACAGGCCTGGTATACATACGGTGGAGGAATGGTTGGATGCTCGATAAAAGGGGTATAGAGCTTTCAATAAGGTTAATAGTTATTCTGCTTATCTCCACAATAGTACTTCTAGCAGTTCTCGTATTTTTCGGCAATGTGTGGGATACAAGTCCATTTGAACATGCCATGGGAAACTTAACGGAACAGCAGTCAGATCTAGGCAGTAAAAATCTCGGTGGTTTTGGAAGGATGGTGCGCCTGCCGGGATTTTCAGAGACATTGGAAAGATCAATGCTTCCTTTGAACCCGGGCTTCGAGCATGGGAGGCTCGAGTCCTACCAGACTAGACCACAGGCGCATATTTAGAGCATCTTCTTGATCCTATTTACTCCAGATCCGTACATGTCCTTCCGTAATGAAAAAGATATTCCTGGGCATAACCTGCATAATCTCCAAAGTAGTTCCTCATATTTTCCGATAGGATCTCGTAGTTCTTGGAATACTTTTCGCGGTACTCCTGTTTGACTATTCTCCTTACCCAAGTATCCACAGGGAAAGACTCGAGGAAGCCCAGAGAAAAAAGAAGTACACAGTCGGCTACCTTGTCTCCAACACCAGGAAGAACCTTAAGTTTTTCCTTTGCTTCGGTGTAGTCCATGGAACGGAGATTCTCCGGATCCACGGCACCGTCTCTTACCATCTCAGATGTTTTTTTGACGTACCCTGCTCTGTACCCTATGTTAAGATTTCTCAACTCATCTTCCGGTACATCTGCAAGAACCCCCGGTCCTGGAAACTGATTATACTCTCGGCCAAGTTCCAAAGGCTGTCCGTACTTCGCCCTGATATCCATTTGGATCCTCAATATCCTCGGTATCTGCATTTGGGACGATGTTATATATGATATGAGACACGGAAAGAACTCATCTCTTACAATACGGAGACCGTGGTTTACAGCAACAGCCCTTTCCATGAACCCGTCCTTGTTTATACATCTGTAAATTTCATCCAAAGGATCGTCGAGCCTTAGTACATCTACAGGATCTACCCTGTTTCCAAGGCAGTCGTACATAAGCCTATCACCTTCCTGCCATACCTTCAAAATACCGCCGTTTCTCACTGTAAAGTACTTTTGCACACCTTCCTCCTCTGTTTTGCTCCATGAAAATGTCTGTCCGCATTCAAGCGTCTGTCTCAGGCTAAAGGGAATATCTGTGAGATCCAGTATTTCAGTCATCCATATCACCTGCCTTTCTAAATACCCCGTCGGAATCCTTTGGTATAGGCCGCGAGCATCGGTTTGTCTTCTCCTTGTAGGTCCTGCCGCAGTTGTGACATCTGACCCTTTTCTCCGCCTTGGACTTCTGTTTGAACCCACAAACAGGACAGCTATGGTAAAAGACTCTTTTCTTCATCGAACATAGTTTGGACTTCATGTCTAAAAAGTTATGTGGCAAAACAACAGCATATTTAAATTGCTATACGAAAGAATTGATCATGTCGAAGCTGTACCTTGATATAGAAACCACAGGCCTCAGCAGGGAAAGAAATGAAGTTACAGTCGTCGGGGCCTACGACGGAGATAAAGTATACCAACTTGTAAAGGGAAGGAACCTCAGCCATAAGAGCATAGAAGATCTACTCTGTCTTGCCGAGGAAATAGTTACGTACAACGGAAAACGCTTCGATATACCCTTTCTGGAACACAACTACGATCTAAATATAGACATCGACCACAGGGATCTGATGTATCTTGGATGGAAGTGTGATCTCAAGGGAGGTCTTAAGGCAATAGAGAAGAAGTTAGGCATAGGAAGAGATTCCGGGGTATGTGGTGGATCAGAAGCAGTCAGACTCTGGAAAAGGTACAAAAACAAGGACTGTCGAGAATCACTTAGAAAACTTCTTATGTACAACAGAGAGGACGTAGTGAATCTGGTAGAGGTGGAGAAGGTTATATTAAAGAGACTGGAAAAACAAAATTCCTGAGAAGAGATGGGTCAAAAAAACAGAGGCATTTACTTTCTTTTGATTCAGCTAAATCAAAAAAAGAATATAAAAGTAGGTAGCCTTGGACGCTTCGAGTTTCAGCCCGGAAAATACTGTTACGTCGGATCCGGAATGAACAACCTTGATAAAAGAGTAGAAAGACATCTGTCCGACGACAAGAAAAAACACTGGCACATAGACTATTTTCTCGACAAAGCAGAGGTCGTGGCAACAGTAAAGATACGAACGGACAAGGAAAGTGAATGTTTACTAAACAGGGCCATATCTATTCTGAGCGAAGAGACTCCGGTTGAAAATTTTGGGTCTTCGGACTGTGGATGTAAGTCACATCTCCATCTAATGGAAGGGTTGCATGATATCAAGGCTTAAATACTTTACTGACTTTATAATGGAATGTTGTACACAAAGAAGAAAGGAGGTGAAAAAATGGACCAAGAAGATGTAAAAAATTCCAATATATACTCTCTACAGGAATTCAAGGATGCTGTACAGGATCCCTTTTCCACCGACGTCGGTGCCGTTGCCATGAACTTCACTCCCAAAAACTGCAAGGAAAGGTTCTACAAGGCAATTGTTCTCGAGGGTGAATATCTTTTAGACGAAGCAGAAAAGGAATACAGGTCTGTACTCGACGAGGTCAAAGGATGCGACGAAGACATAGAGTTCATGGCCAGCTACAGATTGAACAAACTATCCGGAATAAAGGATTGAAAAGACCAAATACCTGTAAATATTTAAAAAGGTAGTTGTCTAAGATAAGAAGGGGATAGTGTGTTAAGGAAATTAAAAGAAAGTTTTTTCTCGGCTTCTCGAAAAAGCGGAAGCTCGACAGATAGTCCTTACCCTAGGATAGACGACAGTGCATGGGTTGCTCCTGATGCTGTACTCATAGGTGATGTAGAGATAGGAGAAAACAGCTCTGTCTGGCCGGGTACTGTAATACGAGCAGACATAGGAAAGGTCGTCATAGGAAAAAATACAAACATACAGGACAATGTCGTTATTCATCCGAACTCTAAGAACGGTGTTAGGATAGGCGACAACGTCACTGTAGCCCACGGAACAGTACTCGACGGGTGTGATGTAGACGACAACGCATTGATAGGAATAAACGTCACGGCTCTGCACCACAGCAAGATAAGAAGAAACAACATAATCGGAGCCGGTAGTTTGCTTCCACCTGGAACAGAGACAGAACCCAACTCGGTATACAGCGGAAGTCCTGTCGAAAAGGTAAGAGAGCTTCAGGATCAAGACAGAGAAGTTACAGAAAAGATGGCAAGAAGCTATATAAGCCTCAAGGGAGAATACCAGTAACGCTGTATCCCTCGCTGATGGCCTATGGGTGTGGATATCGCGGATCTCATTGAACCTGAAGAATCTTCTTTAGATGCATTCAAAGGCAGGACCTTTGCAGTCGATTCACTTAATATGATGTACCAGTTTCTTTCGATAATAAGACAACCAGACGGAGAACCGCTTAAAGACTCAAAGGGGAGGGTAACGTCCCACCTTTCAGGTCTATTCTACAGAACTGCAAAGCTTGTGGAATATGAAATAAAACCATTCTACGTCTTCGACGGAAAACCCCCTGAATTCAAAAAAACTGTAAACAGGGAAAGAAGGAAGAGAAGAGAAAAAGCAAAGGAGAAACACAAGGAAGCCCTTAGAGAAGGAAAAAAGAAAAAGGCAAAGAAGTATGCCATGCAGTCGGTAACTGTCCAGGAAGAAATGGTACAGCAGTCAAAGGATTTGCTTGACGCCATGGGAATACCCTGGATACAGGCCCCGGGTGAAGGAGAAGCACAGGCTGCATTTATGGCAAAGGGAGGTGATGCCTGGGCAGTAGGAAGCCAGGACTTTGATTCGCTTCTATTCGGCGCTCCTGTTCTCGTAAGAAACCTAACAATCACCGGAAAAAGAAAGCTCCCAAATAAAAAAGAGTATGTGGAGATAAGGCCAGAGAAGATTGAACTCGGAAAAATACTAGATGGTTTGGGGATTAGTAGGGAGCAACTAGTTATAATGGGAATACTGGTAGGGACTGACTATGCTCCAGGTGGAGTAAAGGGTATAGGACCTAAGAATGCTTTAAAGATAGTAAAGAAACATGGAGATCTCCGCTCTGTGATAAAAGAAGTCGACTGGTCATTTGAAAAGGATCCAGAAGACATAATGAATCTCTTCATGAATCCATCCGTTACAGAAAACTACAGTTTGGAATGGCATGAACCCAGAGAGGATGACATTAAGAAGTTTCTATGTGACGAACATGACTTCTCCGAAAACAGAATCAAAAAACCCATAGAGAAACTGAAGAAAAATAGAAATTCAGGGACACAGTCAAGGCTTGATTCCTTCTAGATCGAGTTTAACGCCAAGTAAGTCGTACACAATTTTTTCGATATCATCTCCCATACTTCCGAGGTCTCTGTTGATTTTTCTTATCTCCTCTTCTTTCTTTTTCAGTCTTTGTCTGAGTTCTTCGATTTCTTCGTTCTTTCTTTTTACTTTGTTATTGATAGAACTGACTTTGTCTTCTATGGAGAGACTTTCAATGGACTTCTCTGCATCTTCTATCTCTTGTTTGAGTTTGGTTATGGACTCTATGCAGTCCTTTATATCGGAAAGATCTGTTTTATTAAGCTCAGATTCCAGCCTTTGGGTCTCGTCTTCAGAAAAATCAAGTTCGTTTCCATCAAGACTACTTTCGAGTCTTCCAACTGTATCTCTTAGGAATAAAAGATCATTGTCCCTTGTTGCAGTCTCCACAGGTGATTTAATATAACCTTCAAGCATCTCTTCTCTTCCACCGTCGATTCCAAAATACTTCATCTTCTTGAAGCCTCTCTTCAGGGGAGCAATAGAGGTTCGGATTCTGTTCTCCTGTTTCTTTATCCTTTTTTCTAGATCAGTAATTTTTTCTTTCTTGGACTCTATGGCTTCTGTATCCTCGGATATTCTGATATTCTTCAGTCTATTTTTCAGATTTTCCCTCTCTCTCAGGCTATCCTCCAGCTTCCGTTCTATATTTTTCTTTTCTTCAAACAGATCCGGAAGCCTTCTTCTTTTCTCAGACATCTCTCTGTACTTTCTGACTACAGAAACCGTCCTTTCTAGGTCTTCGTCCACGTCTAACCTGTTTTCCAGGTCTTTCATACTGTCCACTATGTTCTTTGTAGCATCGGGCTGGGCCTTGCTAAGTACAACAAGACTCTTCTTGACCTTGTCTGATATCTTATCGAGCTCGGATGATTTCTCCGAAAGAAAACGTTTCATTTTGGAATATCCTTCCTCATCCGGAACTTCGAAGTGGTCTATAAAACTCCGGAGTCTTCCGATTAAAACCTTTCTGTTCGAAACAGCCATCTTTCTCAGCCTTGGAGAAATATCATCCGGAACTTCTGTATCCTCGAATCTATCCAGAGAATTCCCAAGACTTTCCACAAAACCGTCTATCCGAGAATATATATAATCCACGTCACTCCACTCTAAGTCCTCGAGACCCTCCAGCTCGTTGTAGAACCAGTCTTCAAACTCCTGGAAAACAACGGATTCCTCTCTTTCCTGGTCGTCGGACAGGAAACCAAACAATGGAGACATATCTAAAACTTCTTTTCTGAACTCAAAAACCTTTCTCTCCCTTCAGCTCAACGAAACGGTAACCCCTTTCCTTTCTTATAGTCTCGACACTGTTCTCATCTGTCTTCTCTACGACAACCAGATTGTGTAGAACTGCACCCGAAACAGGACATACTATCCTACCACCAACCTTCAGCTGATCGATCCATTCGTCCTGTATCCTCGGTGAAACTGCAGTACATATTATACCATCGTATGGAGCATACTCACCTAAACCCCAGGAACCATCCCCAACAAAAACATGTACATTTTCCTTACCTACATCCCTCAGTTTCTTCCGTGCCTTTTCTGCCAGATCATCCACCAGCTCGACCGTGTACACCTTACCCGACTCTCCAACTACATCAGACAGTACAGCAGACTGCCATCCTGATCCCGTTCCTATCTCAAGCACCCTATCTCCTTCCTTCACTTCCAAATATTCTGTCATCTTAGCCACGACCGAGGGCTGCGACACTGTCTGACCATGGCCTATAGAAAGAGGTAAATCCAGATATGCCCGTTCAACCTCATCATCCGGAACAAAGAGGTGTCTTGGAGCTCTTCTTATGGCCTTCTCAACATGGTCTGATGTAAGATTACCTTTGGCCTTCATACGTTCAATTAAAGAATCGATGTCCTCTTGTTTGTTCATAGAAAACCTTTTAATTATCGCTCCACATAAAGTTTTCTATGTCGATGCCCGATGTCGATGAGACCGTAAGGAAGATAAAGGATCTTGAAATACAGGGTGCACAGACAATAGCCAGGGAGAGTTTAACGGTTCTTTCTAAGATAGTCGAAGAGGAAGGCTTCAGTGATAGATTCAACAAAGCAGCAGAAAAGCTAAAAAATGCACGGCCGACTGGTGTCTCCGCCCATAACTGTATAGACTTTGTAAAGAGAAGAGGTGAAATCGAAGCCATAGATGCAACCATAGACTATCTCAACACAGCAAAGGACGATGCAGGCAGGATAGCTGCAGACATGGTGGAGGATGAATCCATAATACTTACACACTGCCACTCCTCTGCTGTAATATCAGCCTTCGAGAAGATGATGGATCTCGATAGAAACTTCAGGGTCATAGTCACAGAAACAGAACCAAAGTTACAGGGAGTTAAAACCGCAAAGGAACTCCACGACATGGGCGTTCCCGTTAACTATATAGTAGATGCAGCAGCCGGTCTCTACATGTGGGCTGCAGACTACGTCTTTGTAGGCGTGGACTCGATCAAACCGTCGGGTGTGTTGAACAAGATAGGAACATATCTGCTATCATTGGCTGCCGCCGAAGACGACGAAACAGAGTTCTGGTTTTTGGCCACGAAGGACAAGTTCGACTACGACAACTTTTCAACTCTGGAAGAAAGATCACCCGACGAAATACAGGAACACGAGCATCTAGAAAAGAAGCATGAGCTTGTACTTGAAAACCCTGCCTTTGACATAACACCCTGGTCGAAGATAGACAAACTAATAACAGAGGACGGTGCAATGAAAAAACATGAAATAATGGAAGAGTTAAAAGGAAGGTTTACAATATAACAAGAGATGAAGCATATGAACTTTATAGACACAGAATACGAACCAAAGAAAAACGATCTTATCTGCCTTTTCAAAATAGAACCATCAGAAGGCTTTAGTTTCGAAGAAGCCGCATCCAACATAGCCAAGGAGTCAAGCGTAGGAACATGGACACATATAGGAACAGTAAACGAAAGGGCCAAGAGAATAAAGGCAAGAGTATATGATATAGATAAACCATACGCAAAGATAGCATATCCCAAGGAACTCTTCGAACTCGATAGCGTACCACAACTGCTCTCTTCTGTAGGCGGAAATATATTCGGAATGAAGCTTCTCAAAAGTCTAAGGCTCGAGGACATAAAATTTCCGCCTGGGATGGTGGACCAGTTCGATGGACCCCAGGTAGGTCTAAGCGGAATAAGGGACCTCTTTTCTGTAAAGGAAAGGCCTATGCTTGGAACAATTGTTAAACCAAAGCTAGGTCTGGACTCAAAGGGACACGCAGAGGTCGCCTACAAAGCATGGAAGGGTGGTCTTGATATTGTCAAAGACGATGAAAACCTTACATCGATGACTTTCAACACGTTCCGCAGAAGGATAGATGAAACAATGAAACTCAAGGAAAGGGCCGAAGAAGAAACAGGTGAAAGAAAGGAGTATATGGGAAATATAACAGCTCCTGTATCGGAGATGAAGGAAAGGGCCGATTACTTGATAGAAAAGGGAAGCAACTACGTTATGATAGATATAATAACAACAGGATGGAGTGCTCTACAAGAGATGCGTGACTACCTCGAAGGAAAGGATACTGTAATACACTGCCACCGCGCAGGACACGCCGCCTTTACAAGGAGCAAGAAACACGGCATAAGTATGCTCACAGTAGCCAAACTCACAAGACTCATAGGAGGAGATCAACTACACATAGGCACAGCCGGTGTAGGGAAGATGGAAGGCGATGAAAAAAAAGTTCTCAGGATAGAGGAGTCTATAGAATCAAAGAAAATCAATGAAGAAAGAGGAAGGCTTGGTCAGGACTGGAAAAATATAAAGAAGGTCTTTGCTGTTGCATCCGGTGGTCTTCAACCAGGTAACATGCCTGGACTTGTTGGGAGAATGGGTAAGGACATTGTTGCACAGTTCGGCGGAGGCTGCCATGGACATCCCGATGGAACAGAGGCAGGTGCAAGGGCAATAAGACAAGCATGCCGAGCCGTTATAAACGAAGAAAATCTAGACGAAGCTGCAAAGGAAAACAGCGAACTGAGGAGGGCTCTCGAAAAATGGGGTCAATAATAAACATAGGATGGATAGGAGCTCTGCTGCTTTTGGCTGCATGGATGCCCGAAACGATAACGACAATGAAAAGCGAGAGTCTTGAAGCACTGAACCCCAAGTTTATATTCTTCAGCTTTCTCGGATCGGTTTCACTTGCGCTCCATTCCTACAGAATAGGCGACATGGCCTTTCTCTTTATGAACACAACTCTGTCTATAGTTGTTGCCATAGAACTCGCAGTTTATTTTTATAAATCAAACTAACTCTTTAGTTGTGTTAGCCATGGAAGCAAAGGTAAAGACCTTGGACATAAGAGCAGGCAAGCCCGTTGTAATTCTCAACCACAGGGATGCTGCAGAAAACTCCATATTTCTCGGTGATAGGATATGCATAAACCACAGAGGAACAAAGGGGATGGCAATAGTCGATACATCAAAGGAGGTTCCAAGAAACCATGTTGTTCTCTTCGACGAAACAAAGGAAAACCTATGTGTGAAAGAAGGGGAAACTGTAGTTGTAGAAAGTACAATAAAACCCGACTCCATTGAACACATAAAGAAAAAGATTGATGGGGATTCTCTGAACTACGATGAAACCCTTTCCATAGTAAAGGATGCTGTAGATTTTCGTCTGACAGATTCAGAACTCATGGCCTACACAGTTGCAATAGAGATGTCAGAATTCTCTCTGGAAGAGGCAAAGGATCTGACAAAGGCAATGGTAGAAACAGGGGAACAGATTGATGTAGAAAATGCAGTCGATAAGCACTGCATAGGTGGAGTTCCCGGAAATAGAACAACGCCGCTTATAGTTTCAATTATTGCAGCAGCCGGATACAAAATGCCGAAGACCTCATCAAGAGCCATAACCTCACCGGCAGGAACTGCAGATACCATGGAGGTCATCACGGATGTAGAGCATGATCTCGAAGATATAAAGAAAATAGTTGAAAAAACAAACGGCTGTTTTTCATGGGGAGGATCACTGAACCTCGCCCCTGCAGACGATGAGTTCATAAGGGTAAGAGACTCTCTGAACCTGGATCCACTTGAGCAGCTTCTCTCTTCTGTTCTTGCAAAGAAAAAGGCCGTGGGTGCAGAGACAGTTCTCATAGATATACCAATGGGAGATGGAACAAAGGTGGATGGTGACAAAGAGGCGACAGAACTATCAAAGTACTTTGAACAACTCGGCCAGGAGCTTGATATGGATGTATTCACACTTATATCAGACGGCTCAAGTCCCATAGGAAAGGGTGTAGGTCCTGCCCCTGAAGCAAGGGATGTCCTGAAGATACTTAAATCAAATGGAAAGGAAGGTCCAGAGGATCTAAAAGATAAGTCCATCAAAATGGCAGATCTTATACTTGAAAGGGTTAATTCGAAGATGTCAGCAGAGAATATACTCACAAGTGGCGATGCATATGAAAAGTTCAAGGAGATAGTCAAGGAACAAGGAGGTGGAATAGTGGACCCAGAGGACGTAGAACTTGCAAAAAACAGAGAAACCATCGTGGCCGAGGAAGGAGGACGTGTAGATGACATATGCAACAAGTATGTAAATAAGATTGCAAAGGTTGCCGGGTGCTCAAAGGAAAAGAAGTCAGGCCTGTATCTACATAAAAAGAAGGATGATCCAGTGGAGAAAGGAGACAATCTCATAACCATATATTCAGAAAGTCCCAAGAGGCTTGAAAGGGCAGTTTCCATTGCAAAACAGGACAAAGTCTATACCTTCAAGTCGTTACTGTCAAAATAAAAAGAAAGGGAAGAATGGGCTTGGTTTGGCTCAATGACTACTTCTTCATCAGAATGTCTATCGAGCTAACGTTGATCTCATCGCCTTCGTCTGTTTCGATTTCTTCTGTTCCGGTTTCGATGCTTTCAATTACAGCATCTTCCTCGAACCTGTTCCTGGTTATCTCTGCAACGTCGACGGCCCTTGAGATTGCCTTGCCCCTTGCCTTGATGTGAATCTCGTCCATACCATCGTTGAACTGTGTAACACATGCAAGAACATAACTCATGGGCGGTTTATTTCCTACAAAAATCACGTTGTCGTCTGCTTCTTCTGCCATCAAATTCACCTCCGTTTTTGTTCTGTTGTTTCAGATCTTTGAATTCTAGTATTTTTGAACACTATCTTCGCTTCCAGTTTAGTTGTTTAATCCACGAAAGTATTTAAAAGTTTTAGGAACAGCCACAGAGACCTAATTGAGGCATGCAGGACAGTTTTCGGGTCCACCTGGAACAATATCGGAACAGTCATGCCATTCGCCACCGACCTGTACACATACATCGGCATTGGAAACAGGAGAATCTTCGGGTGCATCGCAGCTAAGGCCTGTTAGTTCACTTGACCAACTGCCTTCGTTGCAGTACTGAAAAGTAGAGACTGGACCACAACACATATTTATCTTGTTTCTGTCTTCTATGGCTCCTGTCTCAAAACCTCCCATAAAGAAGGCAACCAGTGCTAGAAGAACTATGACGGCTACTGCAAGTATTACAAGCATGTTTACAGGAAGTGATATACCCTTTTTCATACTGTCACCGAAGTAAAACTTAGACTGATCTACTTAAAATATTATCCCATGCTCTGGAAAAACTAGTTCATACAGGCAGGACAATTACCTGGCCCTCCGGGTATAACAGACGAACAGTCGTGCCATTCGCCACCGACCTGTACACATACATCGGCATTGGAAACAGGAGAATCTTCGGGTGCATCGCAGCTAAGGCCTGTTAGTTCACTTGACCAACTGCCTTCGTTGCAGTGGTTAAAGGTTACTACAGAACTACAGCATCTACTTACAACAGTCTGCTCGTCCACAGCTCCTGTCTCGAAGCCTCCCATAAAGAAGGCAACTAGTGCTAGAAGAACTATAACGGCTACTGCAAGTATTACAAGCATGTTTATAGGAAGGGTAACACCTTTTTTTGAATTCATTCAACCACTAGACTAAATCTATCGACATGTTTATTTAAAAGTTTCCTTTGTAGGTGCTCAATGAGAAGTATTCAATAGTTAAATACCTTGAAAATAATAATGTACTGTGGATGGGGGGTCAGGGGTCTAGCCTGTCTCTTTAAGGCGTGGAGCGTGCGTTCCATAAGGTCCTTGAGGCCGGAGGAGCGTATGTGAGACGGACGGTAAAACACACGGGAGAAATCCGCGAATCGCGCCGTTTGGACAAGGCAACGGTGAGGAAGGTAGCCATGACCCTAATAACTTCCCTCCACACTTTTCCCAACCGAAAAACTTTTATATATCACACCAAGAGAGTGAATGGCGATGATAAACGAACAGATAGATGAACCACTTATAAGAGAAGTTATGTGCAAGAATCTGAACTATGCAGGACCCGAGGATTCTGTCTGTGATATAGCCAAGACCCTGAGGGAAGGAAACAGAGGATCGGTTGTAATAAAGAAAGACGATGAAGTTCTCGGAATAATAACAAACTCGGACATAGTAAACAAGTTTGTTGTAGGCGGAAAGGGAAACAAGGCCAAGGAAATAATGACAACCAACATGGTAACCATATCACCCGATATGGACATACAGGACGCTGCAATGGTCATGGTAAAAAAGGGAATAGAAAGACTTGTTGTAATGGAAGGAGACGAAGTTTTAGGTGTAATTTCCCAGAACGATATCATGGAGGTAAGACCAAGCCTCTACCTGGATATATCACAGGGAATAAAGTTCGGTGCTGAAACAACAGATATGGACTTTGAAAGTATGGATGTTGGGCAGTGTGAATCCTGTGAAAACTACTCCGAAAATCTAAAGGAGGTCAATGGGAACCTTGTATGCCCTGAGTGCCAGGAAGAAGAGGGCATTTAGTTTAATTTCTTCGATTCTCCGTGTAAGAGAGCAAGTCCTATAAACGCGGAAAGGACTCCTATAAAGAAGTTAACTCCAATGGGCATGAAAATCAGCAGAGATATTCCCATAAAGAGAAAGGCAATTCCGAAGGCTATTTTACCCTTGTTGAAACCCATTTCCTGATCCATGATACTATCTCTGAAATCTTCTATGTCCCTGTCTTCTAGAAACTCTCTGGCCTCATCCAGTCTGTCCTGATCTATGTCAAGGAAAAGCCTTCCTCTGTATTCACAGTCCGGGCAGACGTATCCACGCTCCATTCCTATCAGCGCAAGAAAGTTGGTTCTATCGGTTTCTATTTTCTCAGAACCACAGACAGGACATATTCTCATAACCATAACTTATCTCTAGATGAATATAACCCTTCCCTTAAATGTTTTAAACCAAATCGACAAATATCAGATATGCTAAAGGAAAAAATAAATAATTTTTACAGAAAAAAGGAGAAGAGCAGGCAGAGAAGCTACTTCTATGCCTCTGAAGTATCGGACTGCAAAAGAAAGATATACTTCAAGGTAAAGGGGGCTGAAAAGAAGGATCTGGACCCGGAGACCAACAGAAAGTTTGAAAGGGGAAACCTCATACATCAGGAGCTTACATCGGCGCTTTATTCTACAGGTGTGGTTACAGCCTCGGAAATAGATATGCCAAAGGGATCTATATTTCGAGGAAGGGCCGACGCCATTGTATCCATAGGCGACGAAAACTATGTCGTGGAGATAAAATCGGCCAGTCCGTATACATTCAAGACATTGAACGGTCCCAGAGAATCATGGAAAAAACAGATCCAGATATACCTACATCACTTCGATATAGACAGTGGAATAATACTTGTAGAATGTAAAGGAACACAGAGGCTAAAGGAGTTCATTGTAGAGCGTGACGACGCTGCTATCGAGAAACTGGAGGAAGAGTTCGAGGAACTCATGGAGATGATAAAAAACGATAAGGTTCCCAAAAAACCCAATAAGAAGAAATGGAAGTTCGACAAGTGCAAATACTGCCTCTACGAAAAAGCCTGCCGGGAAGCAGAAAACAGTCTCAAAAACTTCACAGGTGCATGATATCTCCCCGAGGGTACTAGCAAGCGGCAGGTTCGATCTACTCCACCCGGGACATATATTCTATCTCAAAGAGGCAAGGGATCTATCCCAGGAAGGAGAGCTTTGGGTCATAATATCCAACGACAGTAACACAGAGTCCTGTGTGCTCTCGGATGCGAAGAGAAAGAACAAGGTTGAATCGCTGGGAATAGCAGACAGGGTAATCATAGGCAGGGAAAATATCGATATGCTTGCTACACTGAGAGAGATTAAGCCCGATATATTAGCACTGGGATACGACCAAAGGCCGGAGGATCTCGGAAAGACTCTGGGTAGATACAAAGGAAACGTATCTGTACGGAGAACTGAACCACTGGACCCGGAGAAATATTCATCGAGAAAAATTAAAGAGCTTTTGGACTTGATCCAAGACCCTTGATGAACTGGTGGATACTTTTTCCCATATTTCCTGGACTGTAGCCTCCTTCGAGAACACAGAATGTAGGTATTTCCAACTCACCGAGCCTTTTCCCTACAGTTCTATAGAATTCAGTAGAAAGATCTATTTGAGACCCCAAGGGATCTTCTTCGTGCGTATCAAAGCCTGCAGAAACCGCTAAAATGTCAAAGTCTTCTTTCCCCTTGAGCATAGTATCCAACACTTCAAGATATTCCTCCTCTGATGTTCTGTTCCTAAAGACATGATTATGGCAGTTGTCATATGACTCCGTTCCTGTTCCAGGATAACCCGGACCATGGAGTGAAATATATTCAACGTGGTCGCTGCCTCTGAATATATCCTCGGTTCCATTTCCATGGTGTCTGTCTATATCAACAATAAGCACCCTTCCAACAACACTGGAAACAGCAACGGATATGCTGTTAAAATAGCAAAACCCTCCTACATTATCGGTGGTTGCATGGTGACCTGGTGGTCTCATAAGAGAAAATCCATTGATATCAGCGGCCTTTATAGCACCACCTGCAGATAGGCGCGCATAGTAGTATATATTTTCGTAGTCCGGACAGTCCACGCTTGAAAAACTTCCACGTTTAACCCTTTTCACAAGACTTTTGTCGTGAACCCTCAGAAGATCCTCTTCTCTGCACATATCTGGCACGACAAAATCATATCCTTTATTTCGGAGAAATTCTGCAGCTTTCCTAACTCTTTGGGGTGACTCGGGATGCCCCTTTTTGTAGAAATTAAGACACTCCTGTGTATACACTATCTTCATATCAGATCCCTCTGCATCCAAGCACCACGGAGTACGTAGCCAAGTTTTCTGTAGTAGTTTCTTGCACCTATACCCGAAATCACAGCCATCTTTTCTGTTCCCTGGTCCATGGCAATCCTCTCGGCTTCTCTGAGAAGCCTTTTACCATAACCACTGTGCTGCACCTGTCCATCGTCTTTCTCAATAGGCACTTCGTCGCCGTAAACATGGAGCTCTCTGATTAAACCTGTATCCTTATCGAGATCCTCCATGAAGGGTTCGTCCGGAATTCGAAGACGGACAAGCGAAGATATAATATCTTTATCTGTATCCTCAAAGGAAAGAAAATACTCCTTGCCACCGGAAGCATCGTAGCTTCTACGGACAAGTTCAAAGGAAAGTTCGTCTTTGTCGTAGCCGTTTCTGCCTACCTCTCTACATCTTATACATCTACACCTATCACCACGTTTCTCCATTTCCCTGGTCACTATCTGTCTGAGATTGGACTTCTTGCAACCAGAGACTATCGACTGAACAGGAATGTCACGGTGCAGGCGCATAACCCTCACCCACGGAGGTATCTCCTTCCTCACCTTTACCATAAGATCGATAAGCTCGTCGTCGTTGTATGGCTCGTAGTCACCCTTTCTGTAAATCTCTTCGAGGGCCGAGTTCTCGGCCACCAACGTAGGATATATCTTAAGCGAATCAGGCATGAAACGTTCATCGGAAAACAGTTCCTTGAAATACTCCAGATCACTCTGGATATCGGATCCAGGTAGGCCCGACATATAATGGTATGTGACTTTAAGTCCGGAGTCCTTGAGAAGCTTTGTAGCCTGGGATACGTCCTCCACGGTATGTCCTCTCTTTACTTTTTTGTAGATCTTGTCGTCTGGCACCTGGACTCCTAGCTCAACACGCGTAGTGCCTAAATCCAACATTCTTCTGATCTCCTTCTCCTTGCTGTAGTCCGGTCTTGTCTCCACCGTTAGTCCTATACACCTGTGTTTTGATGTTTCGTTCTTTTTCTTGGCCTTCTTGAAGCTCCCGCTCTTCCCACAGTTCAATGCATCGAAACACCCCTTTACAAAGTTTTTCTGGTACTTGAAATCCCTGGCCGGAAAGGTTCCACCCATAACAATAAGTTCAATCTTGTTTGCATGGTGCCCTGTAAGTTCAAGTTGCTCCAGACGTCTTTTGGTCTGTCTATAACCATCGAATCCGTTCTGCTTTGCCCTCATAACTGCAGGTTCGTTGTCGACGTAGGACTGTGGTGCCTTGGGATCCCTTGGACAGTAAACACATGTTCCATGGGGGCACTCCTCGGGCGAAGACATAACTGCAACTATAGACACGCCGGACTTGCTGCGGGAGGGCCTTCTTCTGAGCTTTTTGAGAACCTGACTCCTCTCTTCTTCAGTAGCAAGTTCAAGGACTTCTTCGTTGGAAGGTATTTTACAACCATACTCTGAGGCTATCTTCGTCTTGATACCATGGACCATTTCACGAGGAACGTCCTCTTCGAGCAGCCTTTCAAGGACCTCGCTGGCCACTTCTCTTCTCTTCTCGGATCTTATCATAGACATAGTTGAGAAGACGTATCCCAAAGTTAAAAACCCAAGGGTCTCAATTAGTTCCAGGTAAGAATGGAGCCAAGAATGTTCTACGACGAGGTAGCAGACTCCTGGTACAACATAAGACACTGGAGCATATTCCAGGAAGAACTAGAGGAGGTAGGTGAACGGTGGGAGGGTGGAAAACTTCTGAATATAGGATGTGCACATGGATCGGACTTTCTTCCACTGGACAGAAAAAAGTTTGATATGTACGGTCTCGATGTATCAACTAATCTACTGTCCAAGGCAAAGGAATTCTCGTCCAAGTTTAACTTCAGTCCTAATCTAATCACAGGAGACATGAGAAACCTCCCCTTCAAGGAAAACGCCTTCGACAACCTGATATGCATAGCATCTCTCCACCATCTTCTGAAAAGAGAAGACAGGATACAGGCCCTGAAAGAAATGAAAAGGATCATGAAAAGAGGCGCTGAAGTACTCATAACTGTATGGAACAAGAGACAAAGGGAGTTCATACACAGAAACAAGACCATAGAAAAGACATGGAACTACAAGGGCAGGGAACTGAAAAGAAGCTACTATCTGTACACCTACAGGGAGATCGAGGGGGATGTAAAAAAAGTAGGCCTCGAGGTAGTTGATATCTTCCCAGAAAAATCTTACAGAGTTCCATTGATCAATGAGTTCTCAAAAAACATCATTGTACTTGCCAGAAACTAAACCTTCTCCAGTCCGTCCTCGTTTCTGGTTACTGTTACCTCTGTTTCATAGACACCGGGATCCGTCCATAGAGGAGTCTCGACAACGAGAACAAACTCTTCTATGTTTCTGCCCTCTGCATCGTTTCTACCACCCAAAACAAGTTGGATGTCGTAACTGTCAGGGTATACCTCAGGTGATCTAACATAGCCATACCCATCCCCGTAGTCTTCTATATTTCTATAGGATGTCTTTTCAACTTCCACTTCGTCTACCTCAAAGCTTCTTGCAAACCAGTGCTCACCTCTGGAGAAGATATCCCATTGGTAGTCCCACGATATCCTAACCGCAACAGGCCTATCATTCCAGTTGGTGACATTCATAGGAAAAACTCTCTCTTTTAATCCTGCCTCTATAACTGCTTCTTCTACAACACCGAACTCCATCTTAAGCTCAGTTGGATCCAGAGAAACAGTTCCATCTGCAGAACTACGGTGTAAAAGAGCACCTTGATCCGGTGAAGAAACTGGAGAATCATCCAGATTCTCGTGTTCATAGACTGTATATTCCTCTGCTTCCAAAAACTCCCCTCTGCAGTAATAAGGTATCTCGCCTAAATCCCACACACCGTCGATGTAAGAAGAACCACCGGAGGGTACACTTCCCTGGTCAAATCCGTTTTCCTGGTATATGCCTGATATCTCACTATCGCTTCCTCCTTCTGCATCGTAAAGGGCTGTACAGTTATCGACAACGGGATCCTCTGCCTCCGGATGCAGGATATCGTTGTTTACATCGTGATCTCCCCGGGCATAGGAAGAAGCACTTATGTTTACAAAAAGAGGCGGGCACCGGCCTTCGCCATCAACACGGAAGCCTGCAAGCTGATTGTTCTGACAGTCCTCCTTTCTTATACCATTCCCATCATTGCAGTTTGAGCCGTCTGTCATACCGTTGCCAATTTCAGCTTCGCGGAAACCACAAACAGTGAAGCTTCCATGGTCGCTGACGCCTCTTTCATCATCCAGCGAGGTTCCGGCACTCCATACAGTTGCGTTGAACTCAACATTTTCAAGGCCGTTGAACGGCTCCTGGGTTGTGATCTCACACCTTGCCTCTTCTGGGCTATCGGAAAAGATGCACTCCTCCTGTAAGTTTATACTCTCTCCGGAAACATACATCTCTATCTTCTGTACGCCTGTGACTTCGTCTTCTGCCAATGCCTCGAAGGTCACAATTCTGTTTTCTGTAACGATTTCGCTACCATCGGCTGTTGTGTTATAGCTAACCGTTACATCGGTGTACTTGTCCTCCAGATAGTCCTCTACGAAGCACACCCAGACCTCCTTTTCCCTGACATCCCATTCGGACCAACCTACATGTGAATTCGAACTCTTGGCGAGGGTCACAAGAAGATAACATGCTTCATTATCGGGCCAATCTGTCTCTGGCCTTTCATCGCCTGTATTAATTTCCACGGTTCTGGAGGTATTTTTCATACCAGAATGCCATATACATAGCTCTGTGCCATCTATCGAATTCGCAAGTGAGATATGGGAACCCGGACTATCTTCAAATCTATCCACATCATGTATATCTATCACATGTAGATAGTCATCTGTATTCAGATCACTACAGTCATCTACCTCAAAGGTTCCCTCAATACCTCCATACATCTCCTCAAAGCATATATTGTACGGGGTATCAACACTTGTTGAATAGATATGTGAACCGTATCCATCCCCCTGTATAAGACCTACTATAGGAGTCTCGTCTGCTCCACAGTTTGTTCTCATATAACTAGGTCCACCGTAACCATTTGATGCAAAGGTTCCGACGGAAACAAGAACCGTAGACACTGCAAAAAGTAACAGCATTCCCTTTACTCTCACCATCTCACCTCCAGTTCTTCATCACCCTCTATGTAGCCTGTGCTGAAGCCATGTGAGTATGTTCCATTAATTATAAAGGTTCCAGAGGATGCACCTGGGGTCGAAACTACATATTCAACTTCCTCTTCACCTGTAAGGCTCCATCTTACTACCGAGGACTCGGAATCAAAGGACCCGGCTCCTTCATCCGAAATTCCAAACTCTTCCGGGATATTTTCCTTTACCTCCAGACTTCTGTAGTCACCCTCGATAACTATACGGACTGTCGAAACCTCAGAAGGTCTTACAGTATCACGAACTATCTCTCTACTGACGATGACTTCGGTACTGGGAACATATTGGGATAGACCAAAGAAACCAAAGAAGTAGAAAACTACAAGAAGTGAAACGAGTGCAACCATAGAGACAGAAAGAATTTTTATCCTGGTAAGATCCTTCTTCTCCTGTTGTATGTATTTATCAACTAGAACCGGATCCCACCCACTCTTCTCCATAACTTCCTTGATCTGATCGATACTGTACCCTGACTCTATCTGCTCTTCTATCCAGTCCTGGATGTCCGTCATTTTTCCTTCACTCTGATGTTTATGGCCGTCGCCTACCCTCCTTTTACTTGGGTTTCGTGGCTTATAAGAATTTTCAGGTAGATCGGAACACCATACATTTTAATCTGGGCAGATAATGTATAAGGGATAAGATGTCGTGGGTAGATAAATACGAACCCGAGAGCCTCAGAGACTTTGCAGGGCAGAAGAAACAACTGAAGAAGCTGGAAAGCTGGTACGAAGAATGGAATTCCGGAGATGACCCACTGTTCATCCACGGACCACCCGGCGACGGAAAGACTACCTCTGTATACGCATTGGCAAACGACAAAAACCTGGATGTATTCGAAATAAATGCCTCGGACAACCGGAACAAATCCGATATAGAGGATCTTGCAGGCTCTGCTTCACGGCAGAGAAGTCTCACAGGACGTAAAAAGATAATACTTATAGACGAGGTGGACGGCCTTTCGGGAAACAAGGATCGAGGTGGTGTATCGGCGATAATAGATGTCATAAAAAATACAAAATTTCCTATTGTGCTTACAGCAAACAATCCATATGAGAGCAAACTGCGAAGCCTGAGGAGATACTGCAAACTTGTTGATTTTGGAAAGGTTCATCTGTCCTCTATGACTGCACATCTTGCCAGTATATGCGAAAACGAAGGCATTGAGGCCGAAAGAAGTGTATTGAAAAGGATTGCAAGAAAGAACTCCGGCGACATGCGTTCAGCCATAAATGATCTCGAGGCTATTGCAAGAGGACAGGATAGGATAGAAAAAGATGACATAGAAGCCCTGGGATTCAGAGACAGAGAAAAGGAAATATTCGAGGTTCTGAAAGTTGTCTTTAAGACCATGACAGCTAAAACTGCAAAAACAATGACAAACAATTCAGGAAAGGATCCAGACGAACTTTTCTGGTGGATAGAGGAAAATATTCCAAATGAATACAAGAAAAAGGATGACATCGCAAGGGCCTTCGAAGAACTCTCAAAGGCCGACCTATTCAAAACAAGAATAAGGAGGAGGCAAAACTGGTCGCTGATGAAATATTATATCGATCTGATGACTGCAGGCGTCGCCCTCGCAAAGGACGAAAAGTACGGTGGTTTCACGAGATATAGACCTCCCCAGAGGCTCAAGAGATACGGAAGGAGCAAGGGAAAAAGAAGGATAATGGACAGTATACATGAAAAAATAGGTGAAAGATTCCACGTATCCTCTTCTAAGATGAAGATGGAGTACTTTCCTCTTTTCAAAATAATGCTCGAAAAGGACAAAGACACAGAGATATATCTCAAAAAAGAACTGGGTCTAAGTCAAAGGGAAGTTGAATTAATTGAAAATTTTTAGCCTATCAAAATAAACC
>PWHK01000016.1 GCA_003554845.1 Candidatus Aenigmatarchaeota archaeon
AAAGGTAAAAGATATAAGTCATCCAGCCACAACTTTAGTCCTATGGGCGCGTAGCTCAGTCTGGACAGAGCACTGGCCTTCTAAGCCAGGAGTCGAGGGTTCAAATCCCTCCGCGTCCGCTGTCTTAACAAACCTTTAAATTTTTAAGGATGTAAATTAAATAGTGTTGCAAGATGTCTAGGGTGTTAGCTGTAGCGTCCGGAAAGGGGGGCGTGGGAAAGACGACTGTGGTATCTAATCTTGGTGCTATTCTAACAGAGGCAGGTAAGAACGTTACACTGGTCGATGGAAATCTGACTACTCCTAACTTATCGATGCATCTGGGAATCCCGCTCTATCCTGTTACCCTACATGATGTTCTCAAGAACGATGCACTTATACCCGAGGCCATGTACGTACATCCATCGGGAATAAAGGTTGTTCCGTCTGGAATAGGTATAGATGATATGCAGGGAACAGATTCAAGGCAACTTCCACTTGCAATAGATGAGCTTCTCGATCAGACTGATATGGTTCTTCTAGACACGGCCGCAGGACTTGGCCAGGAAACCATATCAACACTCGAGGCTACGGATGAGCTTCTTCTTGTGACACATCCAAACCTACCTTCACTTACAGATGTACTCAAGACAAAGAATCTGGCGGAGGACTTCGGTATAGATGTAATAGGTGCAGTAATAAACTCACATACAGGTTCCAGACAGGAGTTGAACGAGAGGGAGGTCAGTGATATGCTCGACGGGGTTCCTGTTCTGGGGAAGATACCCTATGATAGAAAGGTTTCCGAGGCAGTGGCAATGAAAAGGCCTGTTATACACCATGATCCACATTCACCTGCCAGTAGAGCACTCAAAGAAATTGCATCCAGAGTAGCAGCCGAGGAACTTGATGTAGACTACGGTAGAAAGGGACTTCTTAGAAGAATTTCAGAGTTCTTCAGATAGATTCTACCAGAAGATCAATATCTATTTCGAATCCAACCACAGGTTTTTCTATACTCCAGTTTTCAAGAACCTTGGGGTGTATCTCACCGACGGTGCCCACTTCTGTCCCATCCACATAAACGGTTCCTGATCTACTTGCCATGTAGGAACTGTCTTTGTTTTTCTTGAACCTGGCACCCTTTCCGAGTATTTTAATCAGAGAAGACACCACAGAGGCCAGGTCTACGTAGTTTACACTGTCATCTATTATCAGTACACCAAGGCGTCGCCTGTTCTCTGCTCCTACCTCGCTTTTTTTGTTTACTTCTACGGCGTCCCCTACCTCAAATATACTTTGTGGATAAGATCTATGCTGGTTCTGTCTTAGAACGTCCAGAAGTTCAGGCATGATATATTTTCTACATATTGTGTAGTCCTCCGACAGGGCGTTTTCCATCTCTGCCACCTCTTCCTTATCTCTTTCCATCCTTGTGAACTGTTTGTCCTTGTTTGTCAAGACAGTTGTCTTAACTTCCTGGAATCCAAATCCCACCATAAGCTCCTTTACCTTTTCTGTGAACTCCTCTATCTCCTGCGAACTCCCTATTCCCGGTACGTCGGGTATACTTGTTTCGAAGTTCCCGTATCCATAGCTTATTGCAATGTCTTCGACTATGTCTATTGGATGCATTACGTCGGTTCTGTATGGAGGTATTTCAAAAGTTCCACTGTCGTATCCAAAGCCTATCCCCCCTGCAAGATCACAGAGTTCTTTTTCTGCCATATCCAGGTCCAGTAAGCTGTTCACGTAGTCTATGTCAACCTCCATGGAGTTCGGCTCGAGGTCGGGCCTTGTTTTACCTCCAACGGATACTGTTTCAATCTCACCGCCTCTTTCACCTAGGGATGTGGATACAATATTTAGAGCCCTTTCGACTGCCTTCTGGTCTGTTCCTGTTACATCGATAAATATATTTTCTGTTTTTTCCGAAACCTCTGTTAATCTTCCGTTTATCACAGGAGGAAAGCTGAGAACTTCGTCGTTTTTGTCAACTATAACAGGCCATCTTTCATGGCCTTCTACTATTTTTACATAGTCGCCCTTGGGGTGCCTTGTACCTATTTCCTTCAGATTCATCTCTTTGTCCGACCCCAGTGGAACAAACTCTATTTCTCCGGGATCCACGGCTTTGTATGTAAAGGGACCCTCTACTTTATCGAGGTCGTGTATTCCTATCGCAACCTTTTTTCTTTCCCTTCCAAATGTCTTATGTATCTTTTCCTGGAGTTGCATAAGCGATCTGAGCGTGTGGTCGTCTATATCTATATTTCTTACAACGGAGGCCGATATACACGGACGTACGGGATCAATGCTTTTTTCTATCTCCAGGTTGATTCCACTGTCCTTTGTTTTGTATCTCTCCAGTCCACTTTCAACTCCTAAAAAGTATCTCAGGGCCCTTGCAAAACCTTCAACCGACAGAAGATCCGGTCTGTTTGGAAATATTTCGTATTCGACGGTACCTTCTTCCAAGGATTCAAACTCACAGCCCAGCATAGGAATCCTGTTCTCCAGAGTTTCCCTGTCCATCTTCTTGTGGGTGAGTTCTTCGAGGTCTTTCACATCGAATTTTACAACGGCCATTATATCTTTGCCTCCTTGAGCATCTTAAGGTTGTTTTCGTAGTAGAAGTTTCTTATGTCGCTGAAGTCCCTCTGTAGCAAGGGAAGCCTTTCAAGACCAAGTCCCCATGCAAGCACAGGAACATCTATTCCAAGTGGCTTTGTTACTTCAGGTCGGAATATTCCGGCACCTCCCATTTCGAGCCACTCCCCTCTTTCCTTGAAGTATACCTCCGGTTCTACAGACATTTCTGTATATGGAAAATAACCCGGTCTGAACCTTATCTTATCGAATCCTATCTTTCTGTAGAACTCCTTAAGGTATCCGAGAAGGTCAGGAAAGGATACGTTTTCATCTGCGACTATTCCTTCGACCTGCATAAACTCCGGTAGGTGGCTGTAGTCAAGTGTTTCGTTTCTGAAGACCTTATCAACGGAAAACATCTTGGCCGGTGGTTCTATCTCTCTCAGTTTACGTGCACTCACAGCCGTTGTGTGTGTTCTCAGCACAGGCTTCTTAGCCATGTCTTCCTTCCATCTGTAGTTCCATCCCTCGGCCTTTCCGTCGCCTTCTTCGTGCATCTTCCTGACAGAATCCACCAGTTTTCTATCAGGGAGGTTTGCAGTACATGGATTTTTCATGTAGAATGTATCTTGCATATCCCTTGCAGGATGGTCTTGTGGTATAAACAGTGCATCCATGTTCCAGAAGCTGGATTCAACAAAGGATCCGCGCATCTCTTCGAAGCCCATATCAAGAAATACCCTTCTTATATTCTGTATGTAGTATGAAAGAATATGTTTCCTTCCGGGGTAGACTTCCTTGCCTGTCTTTGTAGGATCGTACTTTTTGAAACTTGCCTTTTTCCAGAGTCCTGTTTTGATGAGTTCAGGCGTTAGATTGGATATTTCACCCTTCTTTATCTGTTTTTTTGCCTGTTTTACAACGTCTTCCCTTATCTCCTCTACAAGATTTCTCTTGAGAAGATCTTTGATAGTTTTTTGATCGACCTCTTGACCTGATTCTATTCTTTCTAGGGCCTCTTGGAGGTGCATATTTTCAGGGGATTTCTTTAGTTCTGCAACCCCGTCTTCTATCTCTATCCAGTTGTTTTTGAGGCACCAGTTTATTGCTATTGATGAGTCGTCGATCTCTCTGTTTAAATCTCCTACAGAAGCCTTTCCGTCCTCCAGAAAATCCAGGAGCCTTTTCTCGGGAAGACCGACTTCCAAATATCTTTTTCCCTCGTCTGTTAGTCTGTACATTTTAATTAAATTTGCATCTTTGAGTATTAAATACCTTTACCCGTACCTACCTCTGCATTTTTGTAGGATTCTATTACCTCGCTTCCCATGAGGTTGAGACCATAGTATGTTCCGAGGAGACCTCCTACGGCAGTCGTTCCCCAGAACCATATCAGTCTGTCGAGGAAGACAGCTGCTGCGGCTATGCCAGGGGGCACACCGAGTATTACAAAAATTGAAACCATTCCACCTTCAAATATACCCAAGCTTCCCGGCGTCGAGGGTATTATCATTATCATATATCCAACTCCCATTGCTATCACTATGCTTACAGGATCTATCGTGTAACCGAGCGCCAGGAAAAGCACATAGTATTTTGTTATCGATATTACCTTTCTTAGAAGTGTCAGGGAGAATGTACCTGCAAATATCCTCCTGTTTTCCATTGTTTCCCTGAAGGTTTTCTGGAAGGAGTCGTACTTTCCAAGAACAGTTTCGACGTCGAATCTCTCTATCCTCTCGCAGAACCACGTTATGGTCTTTGATATTATCTTTCTTCCTGTGTATAGGCCCAGTATACTGAAAACTATAAACGACGACATAATTACAAAGGCAAGCATTATGCCGTAGAGCCATGCAGGCGGACTCAGGAATATCATAAAAAACAGTACGGATACTATTACGAGGAGTACATCTACTATGAACTCAAGAGTCAGGTCGGATGTAATAGTTGCCAGACCCTCCCTCCCCTTTATACCATGCCTTACCTTCAGAAGATAGACCCTCGCAGCCTCCCCTCCCATCTTGAGAACAGGCGTAAGGTTGTTTATGGCCATACCCACCGTCATGTTCTTGAAGGTGTCCCAAGCCGAGACTTCGTGTTTTATTCCTATAAAAAGTCCCCATCTATAAGACCACACAAAGACATTGAGAGTTATCAAAAGCACAACAATGCCGTAGTACGGGAGATATATCTTTGCAATAGACTGTGCTATTCTATCGAAGCCAACGAATCTCAGTACAGATAGAAATATAACTAAACCTACGATGAACATTCCCACAAACCTGGCTGTGTTTTTGTTTTTTATTTCGACCATTGTCAAGACCTGTACTTCTTTAACTTATGCAGGTTTCCGTGTATATACGACATAAATCCTCCTCTGTTGCCCTTTATTACAACTTCTCTGTCTATAAGTTTTTGTTTGAACTCCCCAAGGTTCTTTGCATCTGCTTCAACATAAGCCTTTCCTACTTCCCATGGACTGTGGGCATCGCTTCCGCCTGTTTTTACAACTTCACTCCTTTTATAATATTCCAGCGCCTTCCTGTTCATTCCGGATGTAAGGCATCTGCTGTTAAAGACCTCAATTCCATCTACATCCTCCAGTTCCTCCCAACCATCAAATGAACGCAGTGGATCGAAGGGATGTGGAACGACAACGATGCCGTCCTGTTTCTTTATCTCCTCTACGACCTCCCTGGGAATGTTGCTGTCTATATTTTTTTCTACAAAGAGGCCCAGAAGTTCGCCTCTGTCCGTTGTTATTTCTACCCCAGGTATAATCTTCAGTCCGTGGTCAATCTTCTCCAGTTCTCTGAAGCCCTCCATCGTATTGTGGTCTGTTACGGCGATTCCGTCTAGACCTTTATCTACGGCGCTTTCTACCAGTTCCTTCGGATCCATGGCCGAGTCCCTTGAAAACCTCGTATGAACATGCATGTCTATTTTCATAGGCGTTAAAAGAACTTTGTTTACTTTTAAATTTAAATCTCAAGTAATAAAGAGTGGTTGTGAAATAAGAATGGACCTAGACAAAATAGCTTCGTTTTGCAAGAAGACAGGAATAATATTTCCTAGCTCTGATATATACGGCGGAATATCCGGATTCTGGGACTACGGACCTGTAGGCGTCCAGATCAAAAGAAATATGACTGATCTTTGGTGGAAGGAGTTTGTGGAGAAGAGAGAAGATGTCATAGGCATAGACGGTTCAGTTATATCGAGCCCTGAGATATGGAAGGCTTCTGGTCATCTAGAATCATTTTCTGATCCACTCATAGACTGTAAAAAATGCAAGAAGAGGTTCAGAGCAGACCATCTCGTAGAAGATGTTGTAGGTATAGATGCAGAAGGAAAGACCATTGGAGAGATAAATAACATAATGGACGAGGAAAGTATAAACTGTCCGCGTTGTGGTGGTGATCTTACAGATGCGAAGGACTTTAACCTCATGTTTGAGACAAATATAGGTCCTGTGAAGTCCGAGGAAAACAAAGCTTATCTAAGACCAGAGACGGCGCAGCTTATATTTACAAACTTCAAACTGGCCATGGAGTCCTCGAGGCAGAAACTTCCCTTCGGCATAGCCCAGATGGGCAGGGCATTCAGAAACGAGGTTTCACCAAGGAACTTTGTTTTTAGAACAAGGGAGTTTGGTCAGATGGAGATAGAGTACTTTGTACATCCGGACAAGAGAGAAAAATGTCCGTATATGGCCGATTCTATAAGAGATTACGAGATCAATATGCTTACAGGCGAAGACCAGAAAAACGACAAGGAATCCAGAAAGATGACCTTTGGAGAGGCCCTCGATGGAGGTTATATACAAACGGAGTGGCTTGCATATTGGCTCTATCAACACTATAGGTGGTTTGTTGATCTTGGAGTCGATAGAGACAATCTACGTATAAGGCAGCATACAGAGGACGAAATGGCACACTATGCAAGGTCGTGTTTTGATATAGATTACAGATTTCCCTTTGGATGGAAGGAGGTTTACGGTAATGCAGACAGAGGCGACTTCGATCTTAAGAGCCACATAGAAGCATCGGGTGAAAAGCTGAACGTCTACGACCAGGACAAGGGCGAAAGGGTTGTTCCACATGTTGTATCAGAACCTTCCCAGGGCATAGACAGAAGCCTACTTGTCTTTATCATAGATGCATACACCGAGGAAGAAGACAGGACGTACCTTGAACTCGATCCACGGCTATCACCGTTTAAATGCAGAATATTTCCCCTCATGACCAAGGACGGTCTTGGTGAGAGGGCCAGGGAGATATACGAGAGTATGAGAGATGATATCTACGTCGAATACGAAGAGCGTGGATCCATTGGAAAGAGGTACGCCAGGGCCGATGAAATAGGTGTACCCTACTGTGTAACCGTTGACTATGATACACTTGAGGACGATACTGTAACTATAA
Source organism: Candidatus Aenigmatarchaeota archaeon (assembly GCA_003554845.1). Classification (GTDB taxonomy): domain Archaea; phylum Aenigmatarchaeota; class Aenigmatarchaeia; order PWEA01; family PWEA01; genus PWEA01. The sequence goes on from PWHK01000016.1 coordinate 6,999, forward strand.
GGGACAGGGATACGACCGATCAGATAAGAGTTCCTGTTGATAAACTACTTAGCATATTAAACGGTCTCG
>PWHK01000007.1 GCA_003554845.1 Candidatus Aenigmatarchaeota archaeon
GTCACAGTAGTAGTTGCAGAACCTGTATCCTCGACATTCCCAACATCTCCGGTCCACCCAACAAAGTGATAACCGGAATCAGCATCAGCAACAAGATCCACCGTTTCTCCGTGATCGTATGGAAATGTACCCTCTCCAGGATCAACAACAGAACCACCTTCCGTAGAATCCAACGTAAGACTGTGTGGTTCCACAGTAAGCGTACCATAGTCAGTCATTCCTTCGTAGTCTCCCATAACTTCCCATGTATCGCCATTCTCAGAAGTGTAAGTTCCTGTATCCTGATCCCAGCTCCCTCCCGCCCCAGATTCTATCGACCAGTCCGTCTGCCCGGTCACATCACCTATCTCATTATCGTATTCATCAAAGACCGTGGAAGTATAGCTCTGTGTCTGTCCTGCGGTTATAGTAGAGCTCTGTGGCTCTATCTCAATATAATCTTCGTCTGCAGGATTTACCTCTACGGTAACCTGTGTGGATGATTCACCATTGTAGTGAGCCTGAACCGTGTAGGTGCCCACATCCTCTTCCTGGAATGTTCCGCTACCATCGGTTCCGTCCCAGCTGAAGTCGGTGTCCGTGTCGGTTATAAGATTACCATACTGATCATATACCGACGACGAAAAGTCTATGGATTGTCCTGCCTCAACATTCTGTGTGGTGCTTGGTGATATGTCGACGTTATCAACACTTCCTGGAATTATTTCGAAGTCATTTGACGTTGCATCGCTGCTGGCCCCAACGGCATCGAATGTAAGACTGTAGGTTCCTACATCTTCGATTACAAGATTATTGAATGTTGCTACACCATCGCTTCCTGTACTCCGTGTAGTTGTTCCCGAATCAAATCCTCCGCTTACACTTACAGTAACGTCCACTCCGTATATAGGATCACCGTACTGGTCTGCAACGTATGCCTTCGGTGGTCCATTGATAGTCTGTCCTGCTTCAGTGTCCTGTGGCTGTGTATGCACCGAAACATATGCATCGATCTGCACACAGGAACTTCCGTCGTAGTAGTATCCAGGATCACATTCGTAGGTACAGTCACCGCTCACGGGACATACTCCGGTATCAAAACATTCCCATGCTTCGAGTTCACAGTAACAGGCATCATCGGTATCACCCAGTGAACAACCGTCTCCTGTATTTGTGGAATTACTAGGTGTGGAATTACTAGGAGCCGAAGGACAATACACGCTACAATCATTCCTGTCGGCATAACAATCAAAGTGATCATCACACGAAGGTCCTCCTGTACATTGAACCGATCCACTATGCGTACAACTCTTGGTAAACTCCTTCTGCAGACATTGTTGGTTGTTCCAGAAATACCCACTATCACATTCATATTGGCAGGTACCCTGCACATCACAGGACGCATCCCCATCCAAATAACAATCATATAGATCTAGAATACAAATGCAATCTCCATTAGTCTTCACTGAACACGTATCACCGACATATTCTCCGTTATCGATACCAGGACAATCCTTGGTACAGGATCCTGTTGCTATATCACAATCGTCGTCGAACTGGCAGTCTGATGGACCACTGCACGTTGGTTGTCCTGTTACCTCACAGTCCAGCTCGCCGTGGTAATCCGTATTTTCCATAGTTCCTGCTTCCTGTTCCATGAGGAAGTATCCGGTTATATTGGTCTGTAGGGTTCTGAAGAATTCGTATAACATACTTATGCTTGCCTTTGCATCAAATCCTTGTATAAAATTAATATGCCGATCTTCGATGTAATCTTCAGGAGGTCCACATGCAGTTTCCCGGGTTTCGGTGTTACTTGGGGTAACTAAAACGGTTTCACCCAGAAACAGAGGACCTACTCCTACTAATACGATGATAAGTAGCAGTATTTTTTTATTTATGATTTTACATCACATCTCGATGCCGTATTCTGGTAGGATTTCTGTTTTTTATTCGGTTGTATTGAGAACATGAAACTTGACCTGCTATAATATTTCACTTTGGATATAAAAAAATCTTAATTGTCTGTTCACAGAAGACCTTTATTTATTTAAACCTTCGAAAAACAAAAGGGAACATGAACCAGGACTGTATATTTTGTAAGATTGTGGAAGGTGATGCCCCGGTCTGGAAGATATACGAAGACGAGCATTTTTTGGCATTTCTCAATATAAATCCTTCTACAGAGGGCCATAGTCTAGTAATTCCAAAGGAACACTATCCCGAACTTCTGGATCTGCCTGATCATGAACTAAAGCATGCATTGAAGGTTGTTCAGGATGTGGCCGATTCAGTAGTCGAAGCAACGGATGCAGATGGCTTCAATGTACTGCAGTCAAATAATCCTGCTGCAGGGCAGGAGATATTCCATATACATTTTCATATAATTCCAAGATACCACGGCGACTCTGTGGATATAAAATGGGAATCAGAAGAGCTCAAAGAAGAACAGGCGGAAGATTTATTAAAGAAAATAAAGGAATGTATGTAAGAACCGAAACTATAGGAGGTGGATTTAAATGGAAAGTATTTTTCCCGACTGTCCGATGTGTGACGAAGGAGTTCTGGTACCCTTTTCCTTCGGAGAAGATGTTTTCGAGAAGTGGAAGTGCACAAATCCGGATTGTAAACACGTTTTAGAGAAGAAAAGATAAAATGACCAAAAGAATTGATCCATGGGCACTTGGTGCGTCCTTGGGGATTGTATGTGTTATATTTGCAGTGTTTATATGGATAGCTGCGAACTTTGGTTGGGGTGAAGAGCTTGTTCCTATCGTTTCAAGTATATACATAGGTTTTGATAAGACAGCTTTGGGTATACTGATCGGTTCTGTCTGGGCCTTTGTAGATGGTGTTATAGGAGGTGCACTTTTAGCAGCCCTGTACAACTTCTTCAGTGAACTATCATCCTAGAGATCTTTGAGAATTTCAACAACTCTTTTCTGTCCGACTGCCTTTATGAGCTGTCCAGCCCTGGGTCCACTTTTCTTTCCAAGAACTGCCAGATATATACCTCGGAAAAGATCTCCTGTGGGTATATCGTATTCATCTTTCATGCCGTATATTTTGTTCTGAAGATCCGTCGCCGTCCAATCCTCTTTCTTCAGTTGCTTTCTGAGTTCTTTGAGAACCTTCGTTTGTTTTTCTGAGAGTTCTTCTACGACCTCTGATATATTATCCTGTATTTTTATCACATGTTCTTCAGGCTCGAACTTCTCCAGCCAACGTCTTGAATTCCCAATCCTTCTAAGACTTCTTCTGCGGTCCTCCTCGCTGATCTTATCAGGAATCTGTTCAGTTTCCATCAAAAGTTCAAGGGCTTCCTTATCATCGTCGGTTAACTGTACAACGAAACAACAGGACTTGTACGAGGGTCTCACCGGAATCTCTTCTGGGATATCTGTGACAGCGAGTTCATAACTTCTCTTTATATTTTTCCTTCTCTTTTCGCTTCTTGCCTCTGTTTTTCCGAAGTAGATGGATTCGGCCCTGTCGAACCGCCTGTGATATGTGGGTATTTCTTCGGGGTTAAAGTATATTTCCTTCATAGGTTTTGTCGAGAGGTATAGATAACTCAGTACTTCTGCTTCGGCCACCCCGAGGTAGTCCTTTGCAGTCATTCCTATGTTTCCCGAGGATGTCATCTCCCTGACTTTGTCGTTTTCCTTCCAGTAGACCCAGTTAAACGAAAATCCCGTCGGATAGTTAAGTTCAAACTCCTCTGATATGGCTACACAGGAGTCCCGTGATCCACCCGGAGTGGCGTGGTCCTTTCCGAAGGGTTCAAAGTCTACGCCGAGAACGTGCCAGAGTGCAGACCATTCAAGCCGCCATGCCAGTTTTCCCTTTTTCAGATCCGACCAGTCTTCGTCTCTACATTTTTTACATCTGTATTTGACCCTTTCCTTTTCGAAGTCTATTTCTAGGGCCTCTGTTCCGTCTATTCTATTACACTTATTGCACATTGGATCAAATGGTATCCATCCTCTGGGTTTTGGATTTCTTTCTCTGAATCTGTTTATGATTTCCCTGACCTTTTCCTTGTTTTCAAGAAACATCTTAACCAGGTCCTTAGTCTCTTCCATCCTGTAGAAATCTGTAGTAGTTATAGGATCGACATCTATACCGAACTTCCTGAGAAATGGATGGTTCATGGAATTGAAATGTTCAACCCAGTTTTCATGGCAACCTTCTGGATCAGGTAGATCTATAAGTCTCCATCCTTTGTATTTTTTTGCATCTTCTGGATCGTCGAACTGCTGTATCTGCCCTTCCTTTGCCTTGAATCTGTCCTGTGTGTAGTAGACGCCTCTGAAGGAAATATCCTTTCCCCTGTCTTTGAGAAATCTGGAAACTCTTGACGGTATCATTAGTTCACCGCGGAGGTTTCCTATGTGCATCATTCCGGAGATGGACATTCCGCAGTTTAGGACGTAACTTTCTTTGTTCCCTCTTTCCTTTATTATATCCTCGACTATCTTGTCTATCCAGTGTTTAGACATAACAGATAACTATGCATTAGTTTTTATAAGCTTCAAAACATAATTTTGTGAGGTGTGTTAACATGGATCTCTATTTACTTTCTGTTGTTGGATTTATCATAGCCATGGCGGTAATTTTGTTTATCGATAGGAAGAATGTCGAGGTCAGCAACTATGTTTTCTTTATGAGAAGGACACAGCGCGGAAGGGGACTTATAGAGAAAATAGCTTCGTTCAGTGAAGATTTCTGGAACAGGGTGGGAGTTGTTTCTATTGCAGTAGGTATAGTAGGTATGTTTCTTGCATTCGTATTTATTGGATATATTTTTACACAGCAGATAGTGGGTCCTGCAACCGCAGAGGGACCTGCCCTTGTTCTACCTTCTCTTAGAGGCGAAGCATCTGCACGTCCTGGTATAGTTGCTGTTCCCTTCTGGGAGTGGATAATTGCCATACTAGTACTTCTTGTGGTCCACGAGGGAATGCATGGAATTATGGTAAAGAATATAAATTCAAAGATCAAGAGCCTTGGTCTTGCACTCTTTGTTTTAATTCCAGGGGCCTTTGTTGAGCCGGATGAGGAGGATATACAGAAGAAGAATTGGAAGGATCAGATAAAGGTCTATTCGGCCGGTTCCTTCGGTAACTTCTGTCTTGCGTTTTTTGTGTTCATTTTCCTTACATTTGCCTTTTTGCCGGTCTTCACCCTCCAAGCCGTTGGTTTCACAGGATATGTAAGTGCAGCCGAGTACGACGTTGAGATGTTTCCTGCACAGGAGGCCAATCTAACAAGTCCTATATTTAGCATAAATGGACAGAGAACGCGATCCTTCGAAGAATTTATTGATAAAATGGAAGGATATGGTCCGGGTGATGAGATAGAAGTAGAGACCCTGGAGTCTGTCTACAGGCTTACGCTCGCCGAGAACCCCGATGAACCAGGCAGTCCATTCCTCGGTATTTCGGGAGTATCCCAGACCCATGTTCTGAAAGACGGATACAGGGAAACAATAACAGGTTCTGTTATAGATTTTCTCCGTAGTTTGCTCTCATGGATGTTTGTTTTAAATATAGGAATTGGAATAATGAATCTACTTCCAATCAAGCCGCTCGATGGTGGCCTTATACTTGAATCACTTTCTGAAAGATTCTTTTCCAGAAGAAGCGGAGATATAGTTAATTGGGTTTCAACCATCACACTTTTGATTCTGTTGGTTACACTTGCTATGTCTTTCCTGGGATAGTTTCAGAAACCAAGCCGTCTATTTTTCTATGTAGATCTCCAAGCGTTCCGTTGTTGTTCAGTTCTATATCTGCACGGGAAAAGGTTTCTTCCATTCTGAACTTTTCTCTGTCGTTTTTGTCCTGCTTTTCGAATTCTCCTGAGGTTTCCGGGTCACCTGTTCTTCCTCTTTGGCTGAGCCTGTTGAACCTAAGATAATCTTCGGCCTTTACGTAGATAAGAAAAAAGGATTTTCCTAATCTATCTTCTAGTTCGTCGACCTCCTCTGGACTTCTTATACCATTTACTGCTATCCTTTCAGAACTGCTTTTTTTGGCCATTTCGGCAGCATTCTTTCCAAGAAATCCATTGCCCTCTTCCCTTCTACAGTCTTTTCCTAGTTTCTGAAGGTTTTCCCTATTTGGCTCTATTCCTCTTTCTCTCGCTATCCTTCTTATGACATCGCCGCAGCTGAACGTTTTGAATCCGTACTTCTCTTCCAGGTAGTCAGAAACGGCGTCCTTTCCTGCACCTATGGGTCCTGTCAGCCCAAGAACTATCATATGTAACACTACTTTTCTATACTTTTATTTCTTCCATGACTATTGCCGGACAAAGGTTTTTGACACCCTTTATTTCACCTACCTTTTCCGACATTATCTTTCCTAGGTGGGAACTGTCCTTGGCCCACACCTCGGCCATTATCATATGGTCTCCTGTGCACGTTGCAACGTTTTTTACCTCTCTGATCTCCGCCAGTTTTCCGGCAGCTTCTATGAGATTTTCGGGCTCTACATCCAGACCAAGTAGAGTCTTGGTCCTGTAACCCATCTTTTTGTGGTCCAACTGAACAGTATAACTCTTTATTATACCTCTTTTCTCTAGTGATCTGACCCTGTTTCTCACCGTGGCCTCTGTGACACCTATCCTTTCTGCTATCTCTGTGAAGGGTCTTCTGGAGTCCGACCTCAAAAGATCGATTATCATCTTGTCCTTTTCATCCATATTACCACCTATTTCGAATTTCGAAGCAAATTTATTTATATTTCTAACTATAATGTATAGTATAGCGAAAATATTTAAAGTTTTTCGTAACGGATCTGGATTAAAGTTTCAGATATAAGAAATAAAATTCCAGGGGGTGAGAAATATGAAAAATAACGGCGGAATGCCTTTAATAGGGGATAGGTTTCCGGAGATGGATGTAAAAACAACCCACGGAAATATGAATCTACCTGAGGACTACAGTGGTAAATGGTTTATACTGTTTTCACATCCAGGAGACTTTACACCTGTCTGCACAACAGAGTTCTACTCCTTTCAGAAGAGA
>PWHK01000002.1 GCA_003554845.1 Candidatus Aenigmatarchaeota archaeon
CTAGGTGTGTGGTAACGGGATGATCATACGATACTCTTTCAATATTTTCTTGTTTTTCAAGTCCTTCGAGTTCTTCTTCGGTGACCGTTGCCGAAAAGCCGTTGAAGGAGGAGAAGGTGTGTCGTATATTGTCTTGGTTTAGTGTATCCATTGCTTGGATTCTGGACTGTGTGGATTCTTCGTCTTCTAAACGAACAATAACCCTTACCTTGTCCTCTCCCTGGTCGAAGCTGTGGAGAATATCTTCGTCTACTGTTGCACTACTGTATCCACTTCCTTCTGCAAAGGTCAAACTCGAGAATAAGACTGCGGTTATAAGTGCGGCTGTCAGCAATACAACTTTTTCACTGTGGGTTCTTCCCTGGAACATATTCAACATACCTTTGTTGTTTGGATACGTTAAACTAAGTTGTGTGGAATTATTTAAAACTATTAATTTTGCCGGAAAAACTAAAACTGTATATACGGTCTTTCACCAGTCTTTCTTACAATTCCTTCTACTTCACCGCTCCCAACGAAACCCTCCTTTGATATACCAAGTATTTCATTCGTACCGTCTGCGAGTTTGTAATACTCCCATCCATTTTCTTTTTTATCAAGTGACCTTGACTGGACGTTTAGGCTTACCTCTCTGAGAAGGAACTTGTCGGGATCCTGAAGTATCTTATCTATTGTCAGTCTGCTTGATCCTCCGTCGCCGTTACCCTTCCACAGGAAAGGTATCTTTCTCTTTATCTTGGCCCTGAAGTGGTATACAAAAAATGAAGTTAGGGCGAGAACAAAGGCCGAAATTACTACGTATGGAATTATACCAAATCCTGCAGCATCTGTCTTAAACTCAGTCATGGCAGCCGAAGCCAGATTCCTTGATTCATCGTAGTTTCCTTCGTCGAACTTTCTCTTTGCATCCATGAGTGTTCCATGTCCTGGATCACCCTCGTCTATCATTTCATCTGCTCTTGATATGAGTTTTTCAGCGTCTATTTTTTCCAATGGTATCTCTGCGAAGTAGGCAGTCACGGTTATATCATCATCTATAGTTACGTTGGTTGTTGTCTTGTTGCTGGTTATATCTCCACCCCATCTTTCAAACTCCCATCTGTTTCTTGGATCCGCCTCCAGGACAATTTCCTCTCCTTCTTCAAAGGTATGGGATCCAACACCAGGTGTTACGGATCCATCACCGACGGGCTGTTCCATTACCAGTATGTATTCAATCGATCCAACAAATTCAGCCTCTATACTTTTGTCCCCATCCATCGTGATGGTAAGTGGCAAATCATCTGTTTCTACATCACCTGCCCAGGAATAAAATCTGTAGTCAGCCTCTGAACTTATATCTAGTTCCAGTTCTGTGTCTTCATTCACAACGTAACTGTCCTTTGTGATACCATTTTCATCTGTTTCGTCTGGCTCGATAAGAACCCCGTCTTTGTAGACCAGAACTTCACCGCGTTCCTGCGAATATTCCACAACTAGTTCGTACTCTTCCGGATCCGAGGGTCTCGGAGAAGGTCCGTTGCTACTTCTTCCTTCTTCGAATATAGCGGTTATGTTCTTGTTCTCATCCATGGTAACAGTTATATCAGTATCTGTGCCTTCGTAGTCCCCGGTCCATTCCAGGAAGTACCATCCACTGTCGGGACTGGCCGATAAGTCTACCTCTACACCGGACTCGTATTTACTTTCTTCGGGATCTATATCAACAGATCCTTGTCCCTCCTTTGTGATGCTCAGTGCGTACTCGCCTTCTTTAAACCTAGCAGTTATGTTCTTATCTTGATCCATCGTAACAGTTACTGTTTCATTTTCACCTTCGATGTCACCTGCCCATTCCAGGAAGTACCAACCGTCGGCAGGAACTGCAGTTAGGTTGACCTCATCACCGAACTTGTATCTATCTTCTTCGGGATCTATATCCACAGATCCCTCGCCTTCCTCTGTGACGTTTAGTACGTACTCGCCTCTTTCGAAGTAGGCAGTCAGGGACTTTTCACTTTCCACGGTTATTGTTATTTCTCTATTTTTTTCTTCGCCGTCGGGATAGTCTCCCGTCCATTGGGAAAAGTGCCATCCATGATCTGCAGATACTTCTATAGTAACCTCTTCGCCGTATTCGTACACATGTGTTCCGTTTTCTGGTACAGTAGAACCTTCTCCTACTATGTCTATTGTAACTTCGTAGTCTTTCCACTCTTTCCACTGTAGAGCAGGGTATCCGTGATTTCCATCCTGGTCCTTTATGAGTTCATGGTCGCCATCGAACCACGTGTTGTCGAAGTCCCAGTCTTCGTATGTATCCACTCCATATTCCCATACCATATCATCTGTGGTTCTTCCCTGTCCTCCTGAACTGCTTGTTTGTCCGCTTGTTTCCGTATTCCAGTAGGAGTTATAAACATCTCCGTAGTTCTGCCCAATTAAACCCCCCCTGTTCTGTTCTCCTGTTACGTTGGCCGTCGAGTACGAGTTTGAGACTGTTCCACCGTTTCCTCCAATCAATCCACCTACATACTCTGTTCCTTCAACGGAACCGGTGATGTATGTGTTTGAAACTGTCCCGTTGTTTCCTCCAACCATACCACCTGTCAGATCCCCTCCTTTTATTTTTGTATCGGATAGTCCTACACCTTCGACTGATCCTTCTATGGCACCGAAAAATCCAACTGCATCCGATCTGGATCTGTTTATATGAAGACCTGATAGCGTATATCCCTGACCGTCGAAGGAACCACCGAAGGGGTTTTCGGTATCGCCCACAGGTTCCCAGCCTTTGCCTCCGTTTGCATTCTCGGAGGCATGATTGTTGTATCCGTCCGTTGTTTCGTTCAGGTTGTTTTCAAGGAAGTATTTTCCTTCTAAGTTTTCCCTTATATTGTTCAGATCGTTCCAGTCGTATATTCTGAGGGAAAAGGGTGTTGAGAAATTATGTATGTCACCTTCCTCCTCCTCTTCCTCGGCCTGTGCTACTACTCCGAACTCATATGTTGTGTCGTTTTCAAGTTTGCTCAGGGTCTCTTCAAATGGACCGGGCTCCGTTAACGTGTTGACAGGCGTTTCTTTCCACGGTCCGTCGTCTTCTCTCCACTGAAACCATACATATGCGTAGTTGTATCCCTTTAGATCTACAAGTTCTGCCTGTATGGTTGCCGAGTCGTGTGTTATATCAACAGCTTCCTTTGTTTTTACTACGATATTCACCTGCCACTCGAGTGCAGGGTATCCTTTGTTTCCCTGTTGATCTTCTACAAATTCATGGTCTCCGCTCAACCAAATCTCCGAACTATCCTCTGACATATCCCAGTTTTCGTATGTATTCATGCCGTACTCCCATGCCATGTCTTCCGTCGTCCTTCCCTCTCCGCCCTTACTTTCGTCAATATCAGATGTCTCCGTGTTCCAGTAAGATACTTCGACTATACCATCGTCTCCTCCCCCCACCAGTCCACCGATATCATCGTCGCCATCCACAAGACCTGTGGAATATGATCTGTATATATTGGCTACATTTCTTCCCACAAGCCCACCGATATAATCAGTTCCTGATACAGTGGCAGTGGCGTAACTATCGTTGATGGATGCTGATTCTATGTTTAGTCCGACCAGTCCACCTACCCTTGAGTTTCCTTCTACGTTTCCACGTGCGAATGATCCCTTTACTGCCCCGTCTTCATTTCTTCCGATCAACCCACCTATCTGCATGTCTCCACGCACAGTGGCATCCATGATGCCTATATTTTTTACTGTACCGTCCTTGACTATTCCAAAAAGTCCTATGTGGTCAGTGCTTCTGTTGATGTAAAGACCTCCTATGGTATGTCCCTGACCGTCGAAGGTTCCTTTAAATAGATTATTGTCATCACCTATCGGATCCCAGCCTTTGCCGTTGTTCGCAGTAGTAGAAGCATGGTCATTGTATCCAGCACTATTTTCATCTAGGTCGTTTTCGAGTTCATAATAAGCATCTAAACCGTCTCTTACTTCGTCCAGTTCATTCCAGTCCGTGATTACATAGGGATCTGACTGTGTTCCCGAACCGGAGCCTGAAAATCCAAGGGCACCTTCCGCGAGAAATACAAATGCGAATGAGAAGATTACTGCAAGTAGTAATATCTTTGCTTTAGAACTGCATACACTACACATACCTAAATAATTGTGGATTCATTATAAAAAGTTTCAAATATTAGTGGTAGAGAGCGTATGTTCTTCTCTATGTTTCTCTATTCAACCATGTGTTCAGAGACGCTCTAGTCCTGTTATTTGGGTATTCTGAGTAAAATCGGGGTATATAAGGGCATAATTTTAAAAAGGATGGTGTACAAAGGGTACATTGTGGAGGTGAAAAAACATGGCCGATACTCGTTACTTTGAGATGATTGAGAAGGGTAAGAAGCATGTATTCAAAGGCAAGACACCACGCCAGGCTGCACTTAAGGCAGCAACCAGATTCGGTACAAGAGGAAAAGCTGGTAAGAAGATAGAACTCAGGGAACGTGGAAGAAGAAACCAGGACGGTACCTACTCACTGCACCAGTACCACGTAGGTTACGAAGAGAAGTCCGCACCATCCGATGCACCTGATTGGCTTGGAAACAAAGTCAAGGAGCCTCTTGTAGAAAAGCAGGGTGTCAAAAGAGTGGACAAAATACCTAAGGCTTAAAAACTCTTTTCGGGGTTTAATAGATCCCGAATTCCTTTCTTTATTTTATACAGTTCCGTAAAATTCAAAAACCTCCGGGTATTAGTGTAAATGGGGTGATACTGTGCTTACTTTCAAATGGTTTGGACAGGCCTGTTTTGGGATAAGCGACGGAAAAACCATAGTTACAGATCCACATGACGGAAAGTCAGTAGGATTGAAAAGACCTGGTACAAAGGGCGACATAATAACAGTTTCCCATGATCACTATGATCATGCAAGTGGTAAGATGCTGGTTTCTAAGGATGATACCATTGTTGTCCAGGGTATGCATAGCGGAGAAGCGGATAGTATAAATCTTGAGAGGTTCCAGACATACCATGACAAGGTCGATGGAGATGCAAGGGGAAGGAACACCATCTTCAAGTTCAAATTAGATGATGTATCTATATGCCATTTGGGAGATCTTGGCCATACTCTCGATCAAGAAACTATCAGAGAGATAAAACCCGTTGATATTTTAATGGTCCCCGTCGGCGGAAAGTTTACGGTGGATGGAGACGAGGCAGCAGACGTTGTAAGGGCACTGGAGCCACAGGTTGTTATACCCATGCACTATAAGGTAGAAGGTCTGGAAGTTCCTATATTTGGTCCTGGCAGGTTCCTGAATAACATAGGTGATGATTACGAGGTAACCGAAATGGAGGTACTGGAACTGGATGGTCTTCCTGAGAAAAGGATGGTATACGTCCTTGACTGTCTGGCCTGATCTTCGCAAACAAAATCAATCTTGCTTTACTCTTCAGTTTTCTGCAGATAAATCTTTATCAACATCGCCGGGTAGTTATTCATATGTTATACGAAGGCTATTCCGAGAGGGTTGCTTCATACGGTTTCATATCCGGGTTAATACTAGGACAGATTGTTGGGATAGTTTTTTCTTTTTTGACGGAGCTGGATGTAGTCTCTGGTATAGTAAATGGAGCCGGTGCCGGTGTAGTTATCGCGATGATACCTGCATATATGCTGATTAACAGGAAGTTCACCGACGGGAAGATGATCATTCCTTTTGCGATGGGATGGGGCACTGTAGTGGGAATAATGGTTGGATTGGCTGTTGCATGGGCCCGGGGATTGGTTTACATGGGAGGATTTTCCTATGGTTCCATCGGGGGTCTTGTAACCGGAACTGCCATTGGACTTTTTCTTTGGTGGATTCCAGAAGACGATGAATTAAACGGTTTAAGCGAAGAGGAATTTGTGGAAATAAGTGAATAGATTGGCGTCCTCGGAGGGATTTGAACCCTCGACTCCCAGCTTAGGAGGTTCACCTTCCGTTTGGAATCTGGTGCTCTGTCCAGACTGAGCTACGAGGACAGCATTTACGTATCTACAGGCAAAACTACTTAAAACTTTTTATATGGAACCTTTGAGTTCCTTTAGTTTTTTAGAAGCTGCGTAGTACATATGGTGTTTTTTGTTGCCGCTCAGTATTCCTTTGTTTTCCTCTGCCTTCTTTATGGCTCTGTTGAGAAGATGTTCTTCGAAACTTCCTGTTGCTTCCATCTGATTTTTGACTGCTTTGTGTGTGTAGCTCAGGTTGACGAGTGCATGATCGAGAGACTCCGAATGTACACCCTTTTTCCAAAGTTCTTCAAACTCTTCCTTCGATCTTCCAAAGTTTTTGAAGAAGTTCCAGAATCTTGTAAATAAAAAAAGAGATGCAGTTGACCCAACTGCCAGACTCAAAAGACCCGTGAACTTTATGAACTCTCCTGTAAAGGACATACTACTACAAGTTTTGGTGTCGTTGGTTAAAAACTTTCCCATGGCCTTCCAACAACTATTAAAGAATAACCCAACAAAATTGATGGTATGTGTGGAGAGATAATAAACGATTCCGGTGGTGGAAGTGAAACTTCCGATGTGACTTTCTACGAAGACATCCACGAAAAAGTATCTGAATACTTTGATGACGACGAAGCTACGGACAAGGTGATTGATTCCATAAAGGAATATATAGACAAAAGAATCGAAGGCCTTGAAAAAGAGTACGATCAAAGAATGGAGGAGCTGGAGGACAAGCAAAACTGTGACCACTTTTTTATAAACAAGTCACAGAGTAGTGGAAAGAAAGTATACAGATGCAACGAATGCAAGGATATCATAATCTTTGATGATTAGTTTCTAACTCAGTTTTCCGTGCCACAGACCATCTTTCAAACTTTTACCTTCTCTTTGTTCCCATTCATCTATGGGTATGGAGTTTTTCTCACGGATCTTCTCACCTACTCCAAGGCCGTTGTATGCACAGAAAGGTACCATCCCCTTGGGGGTGGTGTACTGTATTACGCAGCTACTTAGTCTGTTTATATCAAGATTCCATGCATCCTGGAACCACATGCTCCCTATGTAAAGGGTTTTTTTGTGGAACTTACCCAGGGATTTGTAGTCTCCTCCTACAAGGGCATTTGAAAGTATCTTCTTTATGGATATATCTTCTGGAACCTTTTCGGAGTCTATAAAGTCCGGAAGGGTTGTCATGAGAGAGGACATTATCCTTGTCTTTTTGAAACGTCCATCCTTCTTCGATAGTCTGTTTATGAAGTCCATAAGACCTTCTACATCTACAAATCTTGTTATCGGTATAATCTTTCCATCCTCTACGAAGGCATATGTTGCTCCACCACATGTCGGATGGGCGGTGAACTCGACCTGTTTTTCGTTTTTTACGCTTTCAATCAGCTTCGACACGGGATATACAAAGGGAACAGGATACCAGTCATCTCTGCTGAGTTCGCCGTCCAGTTGCTTGTTTAAAGCCTCCATCATTTCAGAATAGTCGACTCTCTGTTGTTTTCTGTAGTCGTCGTCTACCTCTGTTATTCTTCCTGTGAAGGCAAGCGGCTGGAAGTTAACACCTCTTACAACATCTATATTTTCCTGGGCAAACCTCACTATGTCCCCGGCTTCATGTAGATTATTTTGTGATAGTACAGGAACAAGAACAATGCTTCCCATGCCGAATTTCCGCATGTTTTCAATTGCCTTTTTGTTCTGTTCTATCCAGGAGTTTGTTTCTTCTGTAACTCCATCGAAGCTCAGGTAAAGTGTATTAACAGCACTTTCCGCCAACTTCTTGGCGAACTCCTCGTCCTCGGCTATGTCTATTCCATTTGTATTTAGTTGTATGTGTACAAAGCCCTTTTCGTCTGCCATCTCTATTATGTCGAACAGGTCGTCTCTGACTGTAGGTTCTCCACCGGTTATCTGTATTGATTTGGAACCAACAGGTTCTATATTTCTCGCCTGGTCCATGAGTTCCTCTATCTCATCAAGGGTGGGTTCATATACATAGCCGGATGCACCTGCATTCATAAAGCAGTAAGAACAGCGCAGGTTGCAGCGGTTCGTGACGGTTAGATTTGTTAGAACAGACTGTGATTTGTGATTGTCGTAAAGAGAAAGATCCTCTACCTTGACCTTTTCAACTCCGCTACCCTCTCTTTCGTACCTTTTCCATTTTCTATAGTCTTCGGGTTTGCTGAATATTATCGCCCGGAAGGTTCCATGGTCTCCACATTCCTTTTTAAGCCATATTTTTCCGTCTTCTTCGATGACCTCTGCGTCTATTTTCTGTAAGTCTCCTTTCTTGAGGCATTCTGGACATACAGACTCAGTCTTTTCCAGGATCTCCATAATTATCAAACTTTTGTTAAGTTTTAAATCTTTTAAAAGTTTGGATCTACTTTAGAATGGGTTATATATAAAACTAAGGAGTTCTTTTCCATCTGGTTTTTCCTTCACTGTCCTCTATCTCAACGCCTGCGTTTCTTAGCACCTTTCTTACTCTGTCTGCTTCATCGTAATCCCCTTCCTTTCTCAGGTCTTCCCTTATGTCTATCATAAGTTCAATGGCCTCGCTTGGTATTTTTCCGCCCTCGGTTTCCAGGTCCAGTTTGAGTCCCAGGACACCCCCAAGTTCCTGTATCTTTTCCTTTGCCTTGTTGAGGACTTCCTTACTGTTGTCCAGACCTTTGTTGACCTTTTTAGTGAACTTCATTATGCTGTTAAGTGCCTTGGGTGTGTCCAAGTCGTTGTCCATGGCCTCTTCAAACCTTTTTTCCATCTTTTCTATGTCCTTTTCTAGGTCTTCCTTGTCGCCGCCCTTTGCGTTTTCTATATTCCAGAGTGTGTTGTAGATCTTTTCGAGGTTACCTTCTACAGTTTCCAAGGCCTCTTCGTTGAAGTCCACCTGTTTTCTGTAGTGGCTGCTTGCAAAGAACATGCGCAGAACCTCAAAGTCATATTTTTCCAGTAGATCTCCGACGGTGTAGAAGTTGCCCTTGCTCTTGGACATCTTTTCTCCATCTGTTGTTATGTGTTCACTGTGCAGCCAGTAGTTTACAGGTTCTTCATCTAGATCTCCCATTGCTATGTTCTGTGCCCTTTCGTTTGGATGGTGTGGGAAGAGATGATCTATGCCGCCTGTATGTATATCGAACTTCTCTCCAAGGTATTTTGTTCCCATGACACTGCACTCTAGATGCCAGCCCGGGTAACCCTTTCCCCATGGAGAGGGCCACTTCATAAGATGCTCAGGATCTGCATTTATCCAGAGGGCGAAGTCAATCGGAGACTTCTTCTCCTCTGTTTCGTCTTCGCTTACACGTCCCCCTGCCCCTGTCTTGAGTTGCTCAATATCCATGCTTCCTATCTTTGGGTAGCCGTGCTTCCGATGGAACTTCATTACATCGAAGTATACTGTGCCGTTTATTTCGTATCCATATCCGTTCTCGATTATACTTCTTACGGCCTCTATCATCTCGACCATATGTCCCGTGGCCCTTGGGTTCACGTTGTGTCTTTTCATATTCAGAGATTTCATCTCTCTGTACCACCTTTGGACCTGTTCCGTTACCAGTTCCATGGGTTCCAATCTCAGTTCCTTTGCCTTCTTTTCCACCTTGTCTTCTCCTTGGTCCAAGTCGTCTGTTAGATGTCCCACATCGGTTATATTCATTACATGGAATACACTGTATCCCTTCCATGTTAGGTATCTATTGAGAATATCCCAGGCTGCATATGTTCTTGCGTTTCCAACATGCATGTCGTCGTATATCGTCTGTCCACATGAGTATATCCTCACCCTTTTATCGTCTATGGGTTTGAATTCTTCTTTTTTCCGTGTAAGCGTGTTGTAGAGTTTAAGAGTCATGTTACCACGAATGGAGCCGGGCGCCGGATTCGAACCGGCGTACGCGGATCTGCAGTCCGCTGCCTAAGCCTGACTCGGCCAGCCCGGCATCTTTTTGTCTAGTGTTTACAAGTTTGAAAACAGAATCTGTACTTTCTATGGTTTGCTGTAGAAGTTTCTCGGTAATTTCATCTACGGAGACAAAAATATCCACCGACCATTTTACCACATATTTTCTTTGTATACAGTCCTTAAATATCTTTCGAGAAAGGCTGCCTTAACTCTAGTTCCGACTATCCATTGTCATTCGTCCTTCCTCTCTTCCAACTTTTCTATCTCTTCGTATCCTGTCATCAAAAAGGGACCCCCGAAATCCATTCCCATGTCGTCGTAGGGGTCTTCATAGAACCTCTTCGAGACCTCGTCCCAGTCGGTCATTCTTTCGTAGCTGTCCTTGAGAAATCCACAGAACTTCGAAAAACCTTCTTTGATTCCATTTGCCATAGTTACCATTTAGTAAATATACCTTAAAATTTATAAGGATTTGTATTCAACTTTACTGAGACGTTTCCGATGCGTTGAAAAATACCCTGTATGATGTGAAATGGACCCACACCAAATAGAACTTTCCAGGGAGATAATAATAGGTAACGACGCCTACGAAGAGTTCCCACAGGTCCTTGAAAAACTCGGTCTCAGAGGCCCTGCTCTTCTTATATGTGATCCTACCACCTTTGATGTTGCAGGAAGAAGGGTAACGGAGATCCTGAAAGCCGATGGATTTTCTGTTGACAGGGTGGTATGTAACGACGTCACCGAAAAGGAACTGGAAAGAGTCAGAACCAAGGTAGACCACTTTAGATTTGTTCTCGGTGTCGGTGGGGGTAGAATAATAGATACAGCCAAATATGTGGGTACAGAAGAGTCTGTTCCGTATATATCCGTTCCTACTGCTCCGTCGCACGACGGTATAGCAAGTTCAAGGGCAACTATAAACAAGGAAGACAGGAGATATTCCTACAAGGCAGACGCACCTACAGCGATAGTTGCGGATCTAGACATAATAGGAAATGCCCCGATGGAACTTATATCTGCCGGGTGTGGTGATCTTCTTTCAAATATAACTTCCGTGGAGGACTGGAAGCTTGGGCAGAGAGACAATGGTGAGTACTACTCTGACTACGCAGCAGCCCTCTCGGTTCTGGCGGCCGAGATAACCATAAGTTCTGCCGACATGATAAAGAACAGGGAAGAAAGGGGTATAAGAAATCTTGTAAAGGCCCTGATATCTGCAGGTATATCCATGTCTATAGCTGGTTCTTCCAGGCCGTGTTCAGGCGCAGACCATCAGTTTTCCCATGCTTTGGACTACATAGCAGACAGGCCCGGGAACCACGGCCACCAGTGTGCCATGGGAGCGCTTCTTTCTGCTGAGATGAGAGGAATGGACTACAGCCAGCTCAAGAGAACCATGGAAGAGCTTGGTATACCAACAACCATAGAGGAGACAACCTTTTCGGAGGAAGAGGCCACAAGGGCGTGGAACGAAGCCGGTAGTATAAGGGATAGGTATACCGTTCTCGATGTAGAGGAAGAAGAAACCAGAAGCTTATTTAAACGTGCGGGAATTATTTAGTTCGTGATAAAATGCCTGGTCAATGGAACCACATAACGAAGATAGACCCCGATAAGGAAATATCCCAGGAAAAGTTGAACAGAGTAGTGAACAGCGGAACAGATGCCCTTATGATTTCGGGTACACAGGGGGTTACAAGGGAAAAGCTCAAGAAAACTCTGGATATGCTCAAGGACTGTGATCTTCCCAAAATACTGGAACCCTCGGATCCATCTAATGTTCTTTACAACGGTTTCGATGATATCTATGTCCCCTCTGTCATAAATGCAAGGGATCCAAGGTGGATAATGGGGCACCACAAGGACTGGGCGATAAACTTCAACCCTAAGTGGGGTAAGATAACAAAGGAGGCCTATATAGTTCTGAACCCCGATTCTGCTGTAGGTATGGTTACACAGTCCAAGACAGATTTAACCACAGAAGAGGTTGCTGCATATGCTACGATAGCAGAGAAATACTACGACTTTCCTATAGTATACATAGAGTACAGCGGGACCTTTGGAGATCCCAGGGTTGTAAAGGCAGTTAGGGAAGCGCTCGATGATGCCTTCCTGTTCTATGGAGGGGGAATAAAGAGCGAGGAACAGAGCAGGAAGATGTCCAGATACGCAGATTCAGTCGTCGTCGGGAACGTCATATACGAGGACGATCTAGAAGTTTATCTATCCACCGTTGAAGGAGCTAAGTGAGTGGCTTCTACAGTTCTTCTTTGATTTCGCTTCTGAGCTCCTGGAAGTCGAGTTCGTTTGTCAGAACCCTGTCTTCAAGATATGATATCTTTGCTTCTATCTTTTCGATTCTTTCAAGAACTTCTTTGCAGTTGGTTTCTTCGGACATAGATACTCAGTTGTCTTCCCTTGTTAAAAAATTTGTCCTTCCTCTCCACATAGTCCAGAGAACTATAACCGCCGCTACCATTGTGAGGTTCCACAAAATTCCGTGAAAAAAGTCATAAGCGCCCGGACCAAATCTTGTGGTTGAAATTACAATAAATAGTATGCGGATCAGGTTCAAAGAGTATACAACAGGTAGTCCTATAAATAATCCCTTCCCTGTGTCCTTCAGTTTCTTTCCAGTTGAAACAAGAAGTGCAAAAAATAAGAACATTCCTTTCCAGGCGGTACAGTCTTCTGTTATAAGAAAGTCAAATTCACCTACGGTAATCCTTGTGTTTTCTATTACTGCAGGGACTCCAGAGTGTATCAGAGAGTCGTACACCCTCTCGGCGGTGAACTCCTGGAAGGAATAGAGGTTCACATTCCAAGATATAAAGTACAGAACTACCGAAAGGGCCAGTAGTTTGAGGGTGAAGGAGAGAATCTCCATGTAGTCTTCCTTTCTAACCATTTCTATCCCTGTATCTTTTCATCCATCCTATGAAGCTGTCCTTTTTGACCCTTTTCATGTCATCTATCTCTGAACCTTCTATATACTTTACACCGTTTCTTTCCTTTATCCTAAGATCGTCCATTTCCGAGGTCCAGATTCCCTCCGAAACAAACCTGTCGGATACCTCTTCGTCTATGTCACCTACAACGGCCTTTACATCCGCGCTCTTCAGATGTTTTAATACGGTTTCGACATTCTTTGGAAAGCTGTGTACGAGGACAACACTTTCCTTCAGCGAAAGTCTATTATCCTGTTTTCTGATTTCAGCTTCGTTCAATGGATTTATTTCCCTCAATGGGACCATGCCTTCTTTAATAACCTCCAAGAAGGTCCTGAGCTCCTCCACGTTCTTTCTCAGCGAGGATTTGTCCTGTTCAAGTGTTCTTATTCTGTTCTTCTTTGATCTGAGGTTTCTTTCTAGCTTTTTGATTTTTCTTGCTTCAAATACTTCATTCTTTACGCCTGCTTCGAGATCGTTCTTTTCCTCTTTGATCTTCGCCATCCTTCTTTCAAGATTTTCTATCCTTTTCTTGAGTTTTCTGTTGTGCTCCTTGAGTTTTTGTCTGTCCTTTCTCTCCTTTATTATTATATTTCTGTAGTTGTCTATCTTTTCATCCAGGTTTCCGCTTGGTTCTTCTTTCACCTCCTCTTCCCCCTCTTCTTCTCCGTTTCCAAGGGCTTTCTCCACGGCTTCCGAGACATTTCTTGCCTCGCCCTTTACTACAAGTTCCTTTATCCTTGGTGACATATCGACGAGGTTGAGGTCGTCCATCCTTGACTCTATGTTTTTGAACTTATTTTTGAAGCTGTTGTAGGCATTCATGGCAGCAGCCAGGGCATCCCTTTCGTGGAGATTTCTGTAGTCGTGTTCCTCCGTCAACTTCCTTTTCTTATCTATTGAAAGATCGTCCTCCGGTAGAAACACTTCTGCGCTGAAGTCGGTTGATATACTTTCCACTGTCGATGGAAGCTTTTCCTTGTCGGTGGTTACAAGAACTGGTTTACCTTCATCGGATATTGCCTTTACTATCTCATCCTGTCCCATGTGCTTTTTTGACATGACTGCCTTTGGTTTACCCCGCATATCCAGAACAGCTATGGCTGAAGTCGATCCGGGATCGATTCCTACTATGGTCCTCTTTCTGTTATCTTCAGTCATTTGCCCTCTCTGTAAGTATTTTCCTTAACTTGGATGCAGTTTTATCCCCTATACCTCTTACCTTCTTAAGTTCCTCTTCTTTTGCATTGAAAACCGCCTCGGGAGTTCCAAACTCCCTGAGAAGTCTCTCCGACATCTTTTTATCTACATCAGGAAGTCCTGCTATAAGGAAAAGCTGTCTTTCTCTCAATGTCGAGGGCTTCTTTTTTCCTCTGATTGAAACCGTTCTCCTTTCTTCCAGCTGTTCCCTTTTTGCTATCCAGTACAAAAACGAGGCCGTGTCGTTCTCGGAATTGGTCCATATAATAGGTATCGATAGATCTATTCCTATAGATGCCACTGCTCCGCGCACAGAGTTGGGGTGCACGTCCCTCTGTGAGTATAGATCCTGGCCTTCGATTATAAGAAGAGGCTTTTTGAAGTTCCTCTTAAGGTCCTGGAGCTGTTTGAATATATTGTTGTTGAATACAGACGAAAGGAAATCGTTACATGTCTTTCTTTCTACACCGACTCTGTCGGAGAGTATGTAGTCACCTACCTCCAGTTGCCTTGGTTTAACTATACAGTCCTTTCTTGCCATCTCCTTGACTACGTTTGATCTGAACTCCCTGTTGTCGGCAAATATAAGTATTTCCTTTTCCTCTTTTGGGACTTCTTGTTTTTCCATGGTAGAAAATTGTCTAGTCAGTTTAAAATATTTCGTTTTTACTGTTCTCAGAACTCATCGAGTTCACTTTGGTTGTTTTCACTTTCTGTCTTCATATCCTTTAGCGTTTCCTTCATCCTTCTTTCACGGTGTTTGCTCATCCAGTAGTAGGCTTCGTCCCGTGTATCCTTGGCCATGAGTACTACGACCTTTCCACTTCTCTGTCTTCCAGTACGTCCTCTTCTCTGTATAGATCTTATCTCCGACGGCACGGGCTCGTAGAAGATAACTATGTCCACTGAAGGTATATCGAGACCCTCTTCGCCTACGGAAGTGGCAATAAGTGTGTTGTGTACACCCCTTTCCATGTCCTCGAGTATTGAGACCTGTTCCTTCTGCGAGAGTCCCTTGTCACCTGCCTGTCCTATGAAACCCACAGGTTTACATCCCTCGATATCTCCCAATCTATCCTTTATCTTCTCAACCTGATCTCTGTAGTGTGAAAAAACAATTATCTTCGAGTCGGGTTTTTCTTCGAGTTTTTCCCTGACTGTTTTCTCGAGGATATCCATCTTTGGGTGTTCTATGCCCCTTTCCAGAAGCGAGCTTGTTTTCCTGAAGGCAGTTGCTATCTTACCGTCCTTCATAACATTTTTTGCGGCCTTTGTTTTCCCTTTCCTGGCCTCTTCTCTGAGTCTTTTGAAATATTTGTACAGAGAGGAGGAGCCCTGTGTCTCAAGCAGCATGAGGGCATGTCCTATCTTCATCGCTTCTGCCGACTTGGAAAGACCTGCATATAGGAGCTTGTCTTCTTCGCCTTTTGATATTTTCTTTCTGAGTCTTCCCTGTATCTTGAGTAGCTCCTTTCTGTGAACATCTCCCGAAGGGGCATGGTTCCACTTTCTGAGCTTCTTGATCCTTTCATCGTAGGCATCTTCCAGGAGCTTCTTGACATTTTTGAACTCCTGTGGAAGTTCCACCTTTTTCCATTCCTTGTCAACCTTCTTTATATATTTCTTTACGTCCTCGTCTTCTTCTGTCCTTATCTCCACATCTTCTATAAACAGATTTTCCATTACCTTCTCTATATCCCTCTTTGATCCACCTGGTGAAGCGGTTATTCCAAGTATCCTCGGGTCCTTTGCCCTTTTCATATACATCTCTGCTATGAAGCTGTATGGGTAGTCACCTGTTGCGCGGTGGCATTCGTCGAATATCACAAGGCTGAATTTATCTAAGTCTATTCTCCCGGCTATGATATCGTTCTGTACAACCTGGGGCGTTGCAAAGAAACACATTCCCCGTTTGTACTCCTTTTCCCTCTTCTCTGGCCTTACCTTTCCCGTCAATACCTTCATATCCTCGCAGGCTATCTCCAAAAATTCATTGAAGAAGCGTTTGTGTTGTTCGACAAGAGGGCGCGTCGGAGCCAGAAACAGTATCTTTCCGCCTTTTTTGTCCAGTCTGTGTGCAGAAAGAAGTACAGCCGATATAGTTTTTCCCATTCCTGTGGGAACCACGGCAAGTGTGTTTTTATTTATCGTGGTATGTAGAATCGTTTCCTGGTACAGTCTCTTCTCGAGCTTATTCTTTTCTATGAGAGGATGTTCAAAGTAGTTCTCATCGTTCATGTCACATAATGATACACATACTGATTAAAGAAACTTTAGAACTCTTCCTCGTCCTCGAAGGCGCTGGGGGTGCCTCCTGCATGCCACGACATCCTTGGCCTTACCTTTATGGAGTATATCCTTTCGGAGTTGTCGTCCAGAACTATTGCACTACCCTTTTTTCTGGGCAGGTTGTTTATGTACTTCTTTATGTCGAAGGTCATGTATGTCTGCATTATGTTTCTCAGGGCCTCGAAATCAGGCCTTGCTGTCAGCCTGTGTGATATTATTAGATCGGACTGTGATATTGCATCCGGGTGTATTCTACCGGGACGCTGTGTTATGAAAACCACAGAGATACCAGGCTGTCTGCCTTCTTTGACAAGGGTTTTAAGCGGGTCGGATGCAGGGGTCTTTCCTTCGTCCGGTAGGAACTGGTGGGCTTCGTCTATAACTACCCATGTCATCGGTATATCTATTTTTTTCCTTCCTCTTATCGTGGATATTTCCTCCTTTCTCCTTGCCTCCACTCTTTTTCTGTATATACGCCTTGATAGAAGACCTACCAGAAGTCCCCTTACGCTCCATCCCGATGACATATGTCCGAAGTAGGATACATCAAGAACAGACACCTTTCCAGGTGAAAGTATTTCCTCTATCGAAAGACCCTCCTTTGAAAATATTCCCCATTCCTCTGCAGAAAGAAATCTGTTTTCAAGCCCTTGTTTGACGTCCTCTGAGGCCCTTTCATCCCTTTGTATAGTTTCTATTATTTCTTCTATTCCGTAGTTTTCGCTTTCTTCAAGCCTCCGGATAACCCTCTCGAGGAGTACACCCAGAGGATCTACAAGCGATATACCGAAGGCCAGCGACCAGTCCTCTGCCGAGAGCTCCGATGCCCTTATCGAAAAAGAATCGTCAAAGGGTACGTCCTTCTTTTCGTACTCTTCTTTGAAGCCCTTTGGTACGTAGACGGATGCATCGAACTTTCTGGGATCCAGACCCCATTTCTTCAGAAGTCCTATCTGCTGTTCGTTTGGATTCTTAAGGCTCCACCATATACCCATTGTATCTATAAGAAGCATTGATAGGTTCTGGCGTATTTCATCGGGCAACCTGAAAAACTCCTCTGCAATCACTGCGCCTGTGTAGCTCTTACCCTGTCCCCTCTTTCCGCAGATCAGTGACACATGTGGTCTTGCAACGTCGAGGTATACAGGGTTTGTCAGGTTTGAGTCCTTGCCTTCGCCTACAAGGTGTTTTCCGAAGTATATGGAACCCTTCTTTCCGTATTTTTCCCTGTCGTCCTGGTCCCTTCCTATGATAATCTCTCTAAGAGGCATAGTTTAGATTGTTTGTCTGGATTTTAAAAGTTAACAGTTTTCAGAGCAGTACTGCAAGTCCAACGAGTCCGGTTATACCGGTAACAACAGCCAAAAGCCACATCCAGCTGTCCCAGAGAACGGTGTTTCCTCCGTCGAAGGGATGTACAGGTAAAAGGTTGGAAAGTCCGAGCCAGAAGTTTATTAATGAGACCATCCACACGGCATATGTTCCTGTAAGCGAGTATATTCCAAGAAAAGCAGTGGCTACTGCGAGGTTTATCAGAGGACCAGAGGTAGATATGAGTCCCAGTTCCCTGTCGTTGGCTCCTTCGGTTTTTCTCAGCCATCTTCCTGTTTCTGTGCCTCTTATGTGTGTTAAAAGCGGAACCGCCAGAACTGCGAAACCCTGGGTAAGTATTCCTGTTACAAGTGTAAGAACAATTCCTATGCCGTAGATCTCAGACTTTGTTTGCATACCTTCTGTATGGGAAAGACTGTGGTGTGCTATATGATGTAGGAGATAGCTAAAAAAGACTATGGTGAAACATAGAAGAAAGAAACCGGGTCTTATGTCCTGTATTGCGAAGGCACCGGAGATAACTACAACTGAAATCAAGAAGTTTCTGAGGTCCTCCTTACCAGAGATCATTATTCTTCATCTTCCTTGATTACTTCTATTTCCTTTCCAATTACCTTCTCGGTAGCACGTACGTTTGATCCACCGGGTCCGATTGCCTTTCCAATGAGCCCTTCGTCTATGTCTATGCGGATAAGATCGTCTTCTTCCATGACCTCGTTGATCTTTACGTCCATCATCTTCTCCAGCTTTTCTTTAAGGTCTTCAGCGATGTTATCACCCCTTCTCTATGGGTTATTTGAAAAGGGTTATTTAAAAGTTTTATCCAGAAAATCCACATCCCTTTCCTGAAGCCTCCTTTTAATTCCTGGTATATGGCCGGCTCCGACTACTGCGAGGATGTTTTCGTGGTCTCTTTCAAGGTCCAGCAGAGCCTTTGTCATTATATCATCCCTCTCCTCTACAAGTATGGAGTACATACGCGGCGCCGCCCTTTTCATTATTTCTATGCTCCTTTCTATTATTTTGTAGGGTGGGACATCTTTTAGATCGAATTTTTGGCCCCTCATCTTTCCAATGGAGAAGAACACGAGTTTCAGCTTTTCGGATATTCCTACGTCGTCGAAGCGCCTGACTGTGATGTGTATAGGCCTGTCTATGAGATATACCTTTATGTTTTTTTCTATGGCTCTTTCTGTGGCAAACAACATTTCTTCTCCAGGAAGAACACCGGTCTTTTCCGAAAGCTTCTTCTGAAGCCACGATAGTATCTTGAAGAAAAGCGACGGATAACTACCACTTTCACCTGCCTTGAGCGCCCTGTACCTCCCTTCGTCGATCTCTACAGCAACGCAGTCCGGTTCTTCCTCCAGTTCTTCTTCTATCCTTTCTATAGATTTCGGTGATATGTGTGAAGTACCTACAAGTTTTATCATGAAAACACCTAAAGGAAGTAACCCAGGGCTTCCTCTATATTTTTGGCTTCGACTACTTCTATCTCAACTTCTCTATCTATATCTATTCTCTCCTCTTTGTATTCGGTTCTGCATATTTCTATTCCTCCTATGGTTCTGCATCTCTCCTCTTTTGTATATGTCACCTGTACAGACTGTCCCTGGGGAACTACGAATTTTTTAAATCCTGCCTGTTCCAATGCCTGTGCTTTGGTGAGTACTCCTCCTACCCTTCCTATTCTTCCGTCGGGTTCGATCGTTCCTGTCATGACAACGTCTTCGTCTATACTTCTGTTTTCAAGGGCGGCTATAGTTGCAACTGTAAGCGCAGCCCCGGCGCTGGGTCCTCCTATTATTGAAACGTCCAGATTTATGGTATATGTCAGGTCGTGTTCATTCCTTTCTATCCCGAGGTAGTCCCTTGAAAAGGAACTCGCGGTTCTTATGGAGTGCTGTATATCAATCCAGAAGAAGAGGTTTTCTATGTCCACGAGTATTTTTCCCACGCCCGGATCGGCCCTAACCCACGAAGGTGATACCATTCCTCTTCCATCGTCTGTCACTCCTACTATATGTGTTTTAACGCCATCTGGAAGAGGCCTTGCTGTTATGTTCCACTCTATGGGCCTCCTTGTTACCGGATCTCTATCCGTGGTTTGTATGAGAATTTCAGGCGCAACTATCAGAGTTGTAAGGCCTCCGGCTATGAAAACAAGTACAACGGTTAAACCGAAAATAATTTTGTCTCTCATGGTATCATAATAGTGGCAGGGAACTTCCGGGTCGACGGAACCGACTGGAAAAGTTTACCTGTCTTCCTCCTCGGCTCTGCTACCCCCCGAACATCCATACTACAGCTTAGGGCTGCTCCCGCCAGGGCCTGGCCCGTTTCACTGCACCATAGATCCCGGAGGACAGAGCTTCGACGTTGGAAAACAGGGCTTTTCCAGCCGGATCTGCCTGGCCGGCTCTTCGGTTGCTCTGTAGAGGATTTGAGCTCCAGATGACCCCTAGCCATCCAACCTATCCCTGCCGAGGTAAAGTTCTTTCCCGAACTTTAAAGGGTTTTCGGTCCGGTTTTAGGCACTACATTTATCTATGTATTTAAGCTTTAACCTACTTATTTTTTTACTATTCAGTGATAGAATGAAACCTCTGTATACTCTTCCGGAGCATCACTTTAAGGTAGGAGAAGATCTTGAGGAAAAGCTGAGAACTGCCGATAACGAACCTTCCCGTCAGATTCTATCCCACTGCGACAGAAGAATGGAGAAGTTTCGAAAAGCCGTTGATGAATACAATCCAGAAGTGATTTTTTTGGAAGGAGACGATGATTTCAAAAACATTTTAGACAAACTTGACTATGACGGTGAAGTAGTCTTTTTGGACAAGGACATAGAAGAATACCATTCCATTGTGGAGAAAATAGAGGAAGTGCAAAGAAAGTACCAGCCCAAGATGAATGAGATCTGGGAAAGAACCCAGGAAATTCGTGAATCCGAAACCAAGTCCGATTACAGAAAGGAAGCCAAGGATCTGGCAAGACTTTTTACCGAGGAGAGCGAAGATCTTGGGGAGCTTATCGAATCCTATAAGAAGGAAGTAGGTGTTTTAAGAGAAGGGAAGTGGTCGGATCTGATAGCTGAAAAATACAGGGAACCTTCGCTGCTTAACTGTGGTTTTCATCATTTGAATAAAGATTTTAAGAGGGTAGGAAGGATGTCGTATTATTCTTTTATGGGAGGCGATGGCAATGAAGATCTTCCGGAGAGAAATTTCTATTCAGATTCTCTAATGATAACTAAGTCCCTTCTCAAATCCTTCTTTTCGAAGTTCTTTTCGAGTGACGATATTGGATATCTCCCCGAAAAACTGAAGTCCAGAGATATTGATGTCTTTGTGGTTGACTTCCTTAAGTAGGATTGGGAACTTGATTTGGGAAACTGAAACTAATAAGCTTTTGGGTTCTAAATAACATCATGGTCTCCGAAAAAAGAGCAACGGTTTTTTGGATACTTGGTACAGTTCTTTTGTTTGTAGGCATGAGAATTGCGGTGGAGGCAGATAGAACTATTCTAGGTGTCACAGAACTCAGGTATTACAGTGCACTTCTACTGTCCTTTGGCCTCCTGTTGTTCGGTGGGATGCTATGGGTCTCTGTTGGTGGAGCTCTGGGAAAGGACTGAAGCGATTCTATTAAAGTGTTCAGATCTATTTATGTAGTATGAAGATAGTTGTTAAGATCGGTGGATCGGTTTCTATGAAAAAGTCAGGACCGGACTACAGATATATATCGGATTTTCTTGACGTTGTGGATGAACTCAACGAGGACCATAAAATATCGATATGTGTAGGTGGTGGTGATTTTGTCAGGAGCTATTCCGAAGCAATAGAGGGATTTGGTCTTGGGGACGAGGAAAGAGAGCTCTGTTTTATAGAACTGATGCGCTCAAACGTGATGCTCATCTCCCTTTTGACGGGTAAGGAGCCCTTATTTGATCTATCCGGCTACGAGGGAGAAGAGGTAGTTGTCTCTGGTATAGAACCCGGGAGGTCAACGGACGCCAATGCAGCGGCTGTGGCTATGTACATGGATGCTGATCTCCTTGTAAAGCTTACGGATGTCGACGGAATATATGACAAAGATCCCAGGAACAACAGAGATGCTGAGCTTATAGATAGCATAGGTTTCGAAGATATAGACTTTGTGGGAGGTGAGGAAAGGCCCCTTGATTACGGTCCTTTGGATCCAAATGCCCTAAAAACGATAAAAGAAAACAGGATAAAAACAGTTCTGGTAAACGGAAGGGACCCTGAAAATCTGAGAAGGGTTGTCATGGGACAGGATATAGGCACACACATAGGGTAGGTAAGGGTTCTTTGAACCTATTTAAATCTCAGAAGACAATTTTTTCTTCATGTCTGAAATTATAGGCCGTGGTGCTGAAGCAGTCCTGAGAAAGGAAGAGTTCATGGATAAATACTCTGTTGTCAAGGAAAGACTGAAAAAAGGATACAGGGTCGATGAACTGGATACAAGGCTCAGGAAGGAGAGAACAAAGATAGAGGCAAAGCTTCTTTCCGAGGCAAGGCGCGTTGGTGTTTCAACGCCCCAGGTCTACGGCAGGGAGGACAACATTCTGAAAATAGAGTTTCTGGACGGCGACAAGGTCAGGGATGTAGTGCCTAAATACAACACCAAAAAGAGAAAAAACCTTTCCGAGACCATAGGAGAAAACATAGCTAAGCTTCATGGTCGCGGCATCGTTCACGGTGACCTTACGACTTCTAATATGATAATAGTGGATGGAGATCTTTATTTCATAGATTTTGGTCTCGGGTATTTTTCGGACAGCGTAGAGGACAAGGCCGTTGACCTCTATCTTCTATGGGAGGTTCTCGAAAGCACACACCCTGACTACAGGAAGGAGATGTGGATTTCTATCACCGGAAGTTACAAGGAAGCATACAGGGATGCAGAAAGAGTTCTCAAAAGGGTTGATGAAATAGGTAAGAGGGGTAGATATGTCTCTGAAAGATAGAATACTGGGTAGGGAAAAATTGAAGAGAAGGGTAGAGTCTCTGGAGTCGGAGATCGAAGATATGAAGAGCCTTAAAAGAGATCTCGAAAGGAAGGCATCCAAGGAGGAAAAAAGAGCCAAGGAGGCGGTATCGAAGATGCAGGGCCTCCATGAAGAGATAAACCGTAAGAAAGACAGAATAAAATCCCTCGAGGACAAGATTACTAAGAAAGATCTTATCGAGAAGGCCGTTGGTTCGAAGTCCGGCGAAAGAACCATGGGAAGACAGAAGACGAAAAAACTTCTGGAAAAGATAGAGAACATGGTAAGCAGCGAAGAAGATCTTCTCACTGTTTCGATTCCATCTGGATCGTCGCTGCGGGATATAGATTCCGATGGATTTATACAGACAAGTCTGACATTAAACCAGCTCAAGAGACTCAGAGACGAGAAATCAGAAACAGGTAAAGTTTTCTTCCACTGTCCGGACCTCTTCAACATTCTTCTCAAACCACCTATTCCTGTTCAAAATGAAGACTGGCATGTAGACTCGAACTTTGACATAGGCCTTGTTTCGGACATACTACAGTCTCGTGTTGGTTTTGTATTTCTGTCTGCGGGTGGATCTGCAGTCGCGGTCTTTGGTGATACAATAGAGGACTACAGTATCGTGAAGAGCAGCGTAAAAAGTAAACATAAAAAGGGAGGATTCAGTCAGGACAGATTCAAAAGATCCAGGGACGAGGACATAAAGAACCATATAGAAAAGACCGTGAAGGCCCTGGGGGAAACAGTTCCCGGGGATATAGGTTTGTTTGCAGTGAGCGGCTCAAAGAAGATGGTATCTATGCTAACAGAACATAGTTTTTTTGAAGACAGGAAGATATTTGAAAGGAGCCTTAATCTCTCCAGGATCGTCGAAGAGGACGATCTTAAAAAGGCATTCAGGGAGTTCTGGTCCACCGAGGTTACTCACCTTTGAACTCGACCTCTTCTGTATCCCGAACCACCGGACCTTGCTTTATTCTGTGTTCTATGTAGATGGTTCCCAGTGTCGTTACAACCGAGGTTCCAAGTATAACAGAAAACACTATCTCAGGGAATATCTCTGTTCCAGGTATACCGTATTCGATTACTGGAGCAGATGCCAGAACGGCAGCCGCCAGACCTCTCGGGGACATGAATATCATTATCCACTTTTCCATGGTACTGAAGCCGCTACGTATCGATACTATTTGGACTGCAATAAACCTTGTTATAATTATGATGCCTGTGAGTATAGCTCCGTAGAGAAATAGTGGGGGATTTTCAAAGGTTATGATTATTCCAAGAATAACAAAGAAAAAGGTCTTAACAAAGAAGGATATCTGGTTCTGGAACTCCTTTGTTTTTTCGGCAAGTCCCAGATATTTTTTCTCGAGACCAAGCATGACACTTACCTTTTTGGCATTTCCAAGAACAAGTCCTGCCACAAAGGATGCAACTGCTCCCTGTCCTCCTAGTATCTGTGTGGATGCGTATACAAAGAAGAGAAACGAAAGGGTAAGCATATAGTGAAAATCCTCACCTCTTATATGTCTCAGAACGTTGAGCCACAGTATTCCCGAGACAAATCCAACTACAATGGAAACAGAGAAGGTTGAGACAACTCCTGATATTCCTTGGCCTGTAAGGGAATTAATTCCTGTTCCTCCTATGATCATATCTATGAGAACCAGTGCGACTATTATACAGAGTGGATCGGTTATAACCGATTCTATATCCAGGACAAGTCGAGACTTCTGTCCGAAATCCTCGAGTTCCGAAACAACAGGTATGACTATTGCAGAGGACACGCCTCCTACTATTGATCCCAACAACAGGGACTCAACGGGACCAAGTCCATCGAACACCAGAAATGAAAGGCCGCTAACCGCGGCAGCTGATAACACAAAGCCTAAAACTGCCAGCAGTGAGCCGCGTGGAACTTCCCTTAAAACCCTGTCTATCTTTAGATTCAGGCCTCCGTCGAACAGTATCATGAGAAGGGCCAGGGCAGATACGTAGGGTGTTATCTCCAGAAAAACGCTTCTTTCGAATATCCCGAGAACAGGGCCGAGGAGAACACCAAGTAGGAGAAGAAAAAGTATGTCAGGGATCTTCGTCTTTTTGAAGACATAGTTTCCAAGGAATCCTATGCCTATTACGGACGCAATTATAAGAAACAGGAGTCCTATGTCCATATTTTCATCTACCCTTAAACAAGGTTATGAGAGAAAACTTAAAAAGGTCCCTGTAACTATAAGGTTTAGTGGGTATCTATGGAAGACGAAACTATTGAAGGCGAGGTTCTCGAACTGGATGAATCACAGTTCAACTGTTTGGTGTGTGACGAGCTACTGGAGTTCGACTTTGACACGGATGGACCTATAGAGCCTGAGTCAGACGGCGAGCTTCCCAAGGAGTTCAAAGAAAATATTGCTACACCGGAGAACTTTACAGATGAGGTGGATAGTGGCATGGATGAAAACACAGAGGAAACAATGAGAATAGACTGTGTCTGTGGAGCCGAGTATTTGATCAGGAAGATTCCAGGAGTCCCTGGATTTGAAGTTATACATATGATAGAAAGTGAGCCGGAGCTTGCCGAAAAAGAGTTTGAGCAGGAGTTTGAAATTTAATTTTTAATATTGGACATACAATTTACTTTTTCTATGGTTCCAGATCTTTTTCCGTTTGAAAATGTCCGCTCCGGTCAGGACAGAATTATATCCGATGCCAGGGAGGTTCTCATAGAGGGAAAAAATCTTATAGCACATGCTCCTTCGGGCCTTGGAAAAACTGCTGCCTCTCTTTCATCGAGCCTTTCCTATGGAATGGAAAACAACAAAACAGTCTTCTTTCTTACACCTAAGCATTCTCAGCACAGGATAGCCGTAGAGACAGCAGAGAAGATCATGGACAAGCATCCGGTTGATATCACAGTTGCCGATATAATAGGAAAGAGATGGCTTTGTAGCGCAGACGGGATACGTGATATGAGCTCCTCGGATTTCCACAACTACTGTAAGACCCTCAAGGAAGAGGAGAGATGTAGGTACTACAACAACACATTTTCCGATAGGTCTTCACTTTCCGATAAAGCCGTAAAAAAGCTGTCCGAGCTCAAGGGAAGGGCTCTGATGGCAGAGGAGATAAAGAAGAAGACTGAGAATTTATGTACGTACGAGATCCTGGTTAACCACGCAAAACAGGCAGACCTTATAATAGGTGACTACTTCCATATATTCCATCCAGGTGTCAGAGAAGCTTTTCTTACCAAGTCAGGGAAGACATTGAAGGACTCCATACTTGTCGTGGATGAGGCACATAACCTGCCTTCTAGAACACGCAGCCTTCTTTCGAAGAGGCTCAGTACCTATCAGATCTCAAGGGCACAGACAGAAGCAGACGAGTTTGGTTACCTCGAGGAGAGGAGGATCCTGGAGGGTCTCGAAGACATGCTTTTCGATATAGGAGGTGGCATGGAGGACAAAGAGGAGGAGATATCAAAGGACGACCTGATGGATAGGATAGAAGACTACGATACACTCATCGATAGGATGGAAAGGGTTGCCCAGGATGTATACGAGGAAGAAGACAGAAGCCACTGCTCGTCCATAAAGGACTTTCTCGAGGCATGGAAGGGCAAGGACACAGGCTTTGTCAGATTCATGCGAAAGAAAAGATCCAGAAACGGAAATACATACTACACGTGCTTCTACGAGTGCCTTGATCCACAGTTATCAACAAGGGAGGTTTTTGATACAGTTCACTCGTCTATTCTGATGTCGGCGACGCTTACTCCTATGCAGATGTATTCCGACCTTCTTGGACTGGCAGAAGGCAAGACGGTCAAGAACGTATATTCTTCTCCATTTCCCGAGGAAAATCGATCCTATCTTGTTGTTGACTCTGTTACCACGAAGTATAAGGAGAGAAACGAAGAACAGTACCAGAAGATAGCCTGGTTTCTGTCTAAGAGTCTTGAGAAGGTTCCTGGAAATGCCTCAGCGTTTTTTCCTTCCTATAGATTACGTGACAAGGTCAAGGACATGGTAAATACAGATAAGAGGGTTTTACTCGAAAGGAGAAACATGTCAAAGAAGGAGAAATCAGATCTCCTTGATATTTTCAAAAACGAGAGCAACTGTGTCCTCCTTGGGATATCCGGGGCTTCCTTTTCCGAGGGTGTTGATTTTCCAGGTAGGTGCATGGATGCTGTCTTTGTTGTAGGCCTTCCTCTAAGGGAACCGGACCTTGAAACAAGGGCACTTATAGACTTCTATGAGTACAAGTTCGGGAAGGGTTGGGACTATGCCTACATCTATCCTGCCATGAAGAAGGCCATGCAGGCCGCAGGGAGATGTATAAGAACAAAGAACGACAGAGGGGCGATGGTCTTTATGGACAAAAGATATACATGGAACAACTACAGGAAGGTCTTTCCTCCCGAGGTAGATCTTGAAAAAACAAAGGCACCATGGAAGGAAATAGAACAGTTTTTTCAGTAGGATATGGTTATGATCTTAAGTATTTTGTCTCTCTGGTCCGATGGATGGAACTTCCAAACTACCTTTGCGTTAGATCTCTCTGTAAAAATTTCTGCGATTTCCATGGCCTTCCAGTGAAGTCCTGGGTTTCCCTCTACGAGCAGGAGAAGATTTTCTGCTCTATCCAGGTTCATGTTGATGTTTTCGAGTATTAACCCTTCGTTTACAGTTGGAAATACCTGAAGGTAACTTGAGTTGATATTTCCTGAGGCCATTTCGCCCATATGGTCCTCTGTCAGGCTGAATCCATTGTTGAGAAGTATTCTCATTTTCTTTTGGACTGCCTTATTTTCTATTCTTCTAAGCAATTTCTCCTTCATGGGGGCTTCTCCTCACGTTACTGCGAGTAGCATAGAAATTGTAGGTTGTGATTAAAAAGCTTTGTGGCGTCCAAACAGTTAAATTATTTCAAAATTACAATAGTTGTAAAATGAAGAGGATATCTGCACCGGGTAATATCTTCCTGTTGGGTGAGCATTCAGTTGTATACGGAAGGCCTGCGTTGCTTGCCTCTATAGACAGAAGAACATATGTCTCGGGCCGAAAAAAAGAAGGCAGGAGTGTTGAAGTGGAGTCCTGTGGCTATGGCAGTATAGATTCGGACCTCTCTGGACTTCTTAAGAGGGTATACAGAACCCAGGATGCATATAATGATCCCATGGACCCGATAAGGGATCTCATTGGAAGTTTCAGCAGTATAAAGAATATGGACACAGGTTTTGAGGCAAGTATAGAGTCCGATATACCTAGGGACTCGGGTGGTCAGAGCAGTTCCACTGCGGTACTGGCTGCTTTTTTTGATTTTCTCTGTGGGATATACGGGGTGTCAATGGAGAGAAAACTGTATTTTTCACATCTCTATCCCTTCCAGGTCAAGATACACGGCGGAGCAGCATCCGGTTCGGAGTTTGCATCCAGTATACTTGGAGGGTACAACAGAGTTGCAAAGACTCCTGGCGGTGAAGTGCCTGTGGATTTCAAAAATATGGGGAACCTAGAACTCGATCTTGTCATAGGCGATACAGGTATAGAGGCCAAGACAGACAAGACAGTTGGCCACGTAAGGCAGTGTTTGAAAGAAGACAGAGAGACCTACGAGACATATTTCAATAGTATAGATGATCTTGTCGAAGGTGCAGAGAAGGCGATCAAAAACCAAAACCTTCCCAGACTTGGAAGCCTCATGGACAAAAACCACAGGATACTTCGGAGAATGGGAGTCTCACATAGGAAACTTGATAGACTGGTCGATGCCGCGAGGGACGCCGGAGCCCTCGGGGCAAAACTTTCCGGTGGTGGAGGCGGAGGAATTATGGTTGCACTCTGCGACGAAACTAATAAAAGGGATATCAAACAAGCAATAGAAGAGGCAGGCGGAGATGGCTGTATTACGGAGGTAGGTGTTGATGGAGTCAGAAGAGAGGTTTAGAAAATGTCAAGACAGGTAAAGGACTACAGCGTTTCAGGCGGCATAGATCTGGAAGAACTTGTCAAGCAGATGGAGGAGTCAGGAGGCTTCCAGGCGAAAAACGTTGGAACTGCTGCTGATATTTTAAAGGAGATGTCGGAAGACGGAGAGTCAACAAACTTTCTTTCGTTTCCTGCATGTATAATATCTACAGGCACAAGGGGAATAGTCCGTGATCTCTTAAAGGAAAATGTATTTGATGCCGTCGTCACTACGTGCGGCACCCTGGACCACGATGTGGCACGTTATTTTTCGGACTACCATCACGGAAGCTTTACAGCCGACGACAGAGATCTTCACCAGAAGGAGACACACCGTCTTGGTAATATCTTTATTCCACAGTCCTCCTATGGGCAGGTGGTGGAGGAAAACGTACAGCCTTTACTCGAGGAGATAAACAAGGAAAAGGATAACCTTGCACCCTATGAGCTGGTATGGGAGCTCGGAAAAAGGATGGACGAGACTACTATATGCTACTGGGCCTGGAAGAACAGAATACCGATCTTCGTTCCGGGTATAACAGATGGTGCAGTAGGGACCCAGGTATGGTTCTTCAGACAGGATCACGACTTCACAGTCGACGTCTGGAAGGACGAGGATATGATATCGGAGATGGTATTTGATGCAGAACGAACCTCGGGCCTTATACTGGGTGGGGGAATATCCAAACACCATACAATATGGTGGAATCAGTTCATAGACGGTTTGGACAGGGCCGTATACGTGACCACAGCCGTTGAATGGGACGGTTCTCTCTCCGGCGCCAGACCGGAAGAGGCTATTTCATGGAGTAAGATAAAGGAAGAGGGTAGGACAGTCGAGGTAAAAGGCGATGCTACAGTAATTTTACCGCTTGTTGTTTCCTCTGTGCTCTGATAATATAGTCAGATGACGAGCGGCATTGAAGGCAATTTTTATATATTTATTTGAGTCATTAATGGGGTAGTATGAGTCTCAGGGAGTTTTTAGGGGACGTGGAAGAGAAAAATGTTCTCAGCCAGTCTGTTAGTCCCGACTACGAGCTTCCTGCCCTGATTTCAAAGGACGAGACAAAGCCGGTTATTTTTGAAGATGTCGATGGTTATCCCGATTGCCGAGTGGTTTCAAACATTGTTTCTTCCCGGAGTATGCTTGCCAGGGCCCTTTGCACAACCAGGGAGAATATAATAGATAAGATAAGCAGTTCTCTTGACAACCAGATGAAGTGTGTGGTCGGCGAACCTATGTTTGAAAAGGTAGCCGAAGAGCCTAATATAAAGGAGCATATACCAGTTCCGATATTTTATAAGAGAAAAAAAAGACGGTACTTTGCTTCTGCTATGGTAGTGGCCAAGGACCCGGAAACAAGAATACAGAACGTTTCTTTCCACCGTCTAATGCTAAAGGATGAAAACAGGATGGTCATGCGGCTTGTGAAGAGACATCTCTACGACATCTACAGCAAAACAGACGGTGACCTGAAGGTCGCTGTAATCATGGGCGTCCATCCTGCAGTTGAAGTTGCTGCAGCTACATCCTTTTCTCCCGAGATGGATGAACTTGAACTTGCAAACTCCTATATGGACGGAGGACTGGAACTGGCCGAGGTCAACGGGCTTAAGGTTCCAAGGGACTCGGAGGTTGTCATGTTTACAAGGATAAAGAAGAAGGAAGACGAAGAAGGTCCTTTTGTGGATCTTTCGGATACATGGGACAGGATACGAGAGCAACCCGTTATGGTTGTTGATGAACTATGGATGAGAAAGGATCCACATATACGCATACTACTTCCGGGAAAGGGTGAACACAAGAACCTCATGGGAGTTCCACAGGAACCGAGGATATACAAGATCGTGAAGAATACAGTTCCCGCCGTTAAAAATGTTGTTCTTACACAAGGGGGATGTTCTTGGCTACATGGTGTTGTACAGATAAAGAAGAGAAACGAGGGAGATCCAAAGAATGCAGGTATTGCGGCACTGGCTGCTCATCCATCCATGAAGAAAGTAACCATAGTAGATGGAGATATAGATCCTTCGGATTCCGGTGAAGTGGAATGGGCAACTGCAACTCGCATGCAGCCAGATAAGGATATACTTTTCATAGAGCGTGCTAAGGGTTCCTCCCTTGATCCATCCCAGGACTATGAAAACAAGCTCACAACAAAATGGATTGTAGACGCAACGGTTCCCTTTGAAAACAAGGATCCGGATGAGTTCAAAAAGGCCAGACTACCGGGCGAGGACCTGGATCTCGATGACTACAGGTGAATTCCATGGACAAGGAAGAATTTTCCAGGATAAGGGAACTTTACGGAGAGGAAGATGTTATACCGGCCCATTCCTTTGATAATCATGTTTTAGAAGTCTACAGAAATGCAAAGAAACTTTTAGAAGATGAGGACGTCGACAGCGAGGTGGTAAAGTACTCAGCTCTTCTTCACGACGTTGGAAGGCATATATCCGGGGAGGAGAGCCATGCAGAGAAGGGTGCTGAAAAGGCCAATGAGTTTCTGATCGAACAACTTGGAAAGGACAGTAGTTTTGCAGAAAGGGTTTCGGAGTGTATAAGGTTCCATTCAAACAGACCACATCTTAAGCCTCCCACAAGAGAAGCCGAGATTCTTTGGACAGCGGACAAGATGGATGCGATGGGTGCCACTGGTCTTTGTAGGTTTTTACTGACCCTCGGCGCAAAGAACTACTCGTGTGAAAGTGCGGTTGATATTCTTGATAGGAGGGTTTCCGAGGCCGAGGAAAGTCTCAAAGACTTTGGATTCGACGAGCTTATAGATGGTCTGAATACCTTAAAGAGCTTTACAGAACAGTACAAGGAGGAGAATCATGTATCTAACTGATGAAGAAAAAGAGATGCTTGAGTCGGACAACCCGGCGGTAAGGAAGGCCATGAAGCTACTGGTCAAACTGGGTGATATATACGGAGCCGATGAGATGGTAGAGATAACTTCTGCCCAGGCCTCCGGTGTTTCATATAAATCCATAGGCGATCCCGGTATTATGTTTCTCAGGGAGTTCGCCGACGAAGGAGCAAAGGTTTCAGTACCTACCTTTGCTAATCCTGCAGGAATGGACCTTGAGAAGTGGGAAGAGATGCACATAAGCAAGGAGTTTGCAGAGAAGCAGAAACAGATTATAGAGGCCATGAAGAGCATGGGGATAACAATATCTTCATCGTGTACTCCATACCTCTGGAGCAATCTCCCTACGAGAAATGAGCATATAGCGTGGGCGGAATCCTCTGCCGTATCCTTCGCAAACTCTGTTATAGGCGCAAGGACAAACAGAGAAGGTGGACCTTCTGCTCTTGCTGCCGCCATAACAGGAAGAACTCCTAAACACGGACTCCATCTGGATGAAAACAGAGTACCAACCCATGTTGTTGAGATAGACGCCGAACTGAATAGTATATCAGACTTCGGTGCCCTTGGCTCGTGGACAGGTGGAAAGGTAGAGGACGGCAAGCCTTACTTTATCGGCGTTGACTCTGCAGGTACGGATAAACTTAAGTCACTCGGTGCTGCAATGGCAGCTTCCGGGGCCGTGGCTCTTTACTTTGTTGAAGGTATAACTGCGGATCCCATGGAAGTCTCGGGCCTTGAGAGACTCAAGTTCACCGAAAGGGACAAAAGAGAAGAGTACGGCAGGCTGACAGAGTCCGAGGATCCGGATCTTGTGGTCTTTGGGTGTCCCCACTGTTCTATAAACGAAATAGAAAATATTGCAAAGAAGCTGGAGGGCAAGACTCTGGATAAGGATCTATGGGTTTTCACGAGTAAGGCGGTTGAGGCATGGTCCGATAGGATGGGTTATACGGATATAATTGAAAAGGCAGGAGGCAAGGTATTTTCTGATACATGTAACGTTGTCTGCCCCATAGAGGAGATGAACTACGGAAGGATGGGAACCAACTCGGGTAAGGCGGCAAACTACCTCCCTGGATTCTGTAAGCAGAAGGTTATGTTTGCAGATACCGGCGATCTAATCGACAAGGTGTTAAAATGAATGTAGAAGTCAGATGTATTACAGAGGGAAGTGCAGACGGAGAGCTACTGGTTTCAACCGAACCCATAGGGTTCTACGGAGCCGTGGATATAGATACAGGTGAGTTTATAGAGGAAGGACATCAGCTTGAGGGTGAAAACATCTCGGGAAAGATACTGGTTTTTCCAAAGGGCAAGGGATCTACTGTTGGTTCCTACGTTCTCTATGGTCTCTCAAAGAAGGGAAATGCTCCTGCGGCCATAGTAAATCAGGAGACCGAAACCATAGTTGCAACAGGCTGTATACTTGGTGAAATACCATGTGTCGATGGTTTTGACATACCTCTCGGTGAACTTGAAAATGGGATAGGTGTCCACGTGGATGCTGACATAGGAAAGGTTGAAATAAGAGGTGTGTAGATGAAGATAACACTTGCCCTTACAGGTGCTTCTGGTATACCAGTGGGAGTTCGTCTTGCCGAGGAGCTTTCAGAGGAATGTGATCTTATAACGGTTGTTTCCGACTCTGCGTTGAAGGTCATGGACGAAGAGACACACAGCAGAGAGGAGACAATGGAGATCCTTCAAGAACTTTCGGAAGAAGTCTATACAGAAGATATGATCGATGCACCCGTTGCCTCTGGATCCTTCAGAACCGATGGAATGGTTGTATGTCCCTGTTCTATGAAGACATTAAGCGGTCT
Source organism: Candidatus Aenigmatarchaeota archaeon (assembly GCA_003554845.1). Classification (GTDB taxonomy): domain Archaea; phylum Aenigmatarchaeota; class Aenigmatarchaeia; order PWEA01; family PWEA01; genus PWEA01. The sequence goes on from PWHK01000002.1 coordinate 33,375, forward strand.
GGCTACAGGAAGGTCCTCGAACCTTGTGGAGAGAGCATGTGATGTCTGTCTGAAGGAGAGAAGGAAGCTTGTTCTGGTTCCAAGGGAGATCCCCTTTAATGAGATACATCTTGAGAATATGCTGAATCTATCCAGAATGGGAGTTGATATAGTTCCTCCTGTGGTTGGTTTTTACTTTGGGCCCGAGGATATAGATGATATCGTTGACTATATAGTCGGAAAGGTTTTGGAAAGGTTTGAAATATTTAAGGGTCTATATAATGAGTGGGAAGGTGGAAAAAGATGAGCCATATCAAGGTACTCAAGGTAGGTGGGTCGATAATAACAGACAAGGAAAGGAATGAGCCCTCGCCTGATCTGGAACAGATGGAGAGGATTGCGAGGGAGATAAAGGAATCACTTCCCCATCTTTCTGGTCTTGTACTCATACACGGTGCAGGCAGCTACGGTCATCCTATAGTAAAGAGAACAGGAATACATCAAGGCATCAAAACAGAAAAAGACAAGGTACATTTTGCCGAAACACAGAGGCTTCAGAATGAACTCAACTCCATATTTACAAATATACTTACAGACAACGACATACCTGCCTTTCCTGTTCAGCCTTCTGCTTCTGCAATAATGCACGGAAGCCTGCAGAGCATGAACCACGAGGTCGTTGAAAGCCTTGTCAAGGAGGATGTAGTACCTGTATTGTACGGCGTACCTGCCTATGATAGAACCAGGGGATGTTCCATACTCTCTGGTGACGAGATACTACCGTACCTCGCCGAAAGGATAGGAGCCCGTGAGGTTCTACATGGAACAAACGTCGACGGTATATATACCTCAGATCCACGGAAGGATCCCGATTCTGAACTGATCGAGGAAATAAGATCTATGGAAGAGGTCGACAAGTATCTCGGTGGAAGCAAGGATACAGATGTTACAGGAGGAATGAGAAACAAGGCCAAGCATCTTATAGAATCCGAGATCTCGGGTAAGATATTCGATGCCTCCAAGAAAGGAAACGTCAGGAGGGCGCTCCGGGGCGATAAGGTCGGTACACATATACGTTCTTGACTCCGAATATATCGAGTTATTTAAGTTTTTTTGTGTAAAAGTTTTCTCCATGGTAAACGTAAATTGGGACAAAAACAGATATGAAGAAGATCCCGATACCGTTGTTTTTCTGGGTGGAGACCAGAGGGAGGGAGACGAACCCGGTATAGTCTTTCTACAAGGATCAGGCGTATCCAGAGACTACTACGAGTCCGTTGGTGGCTGCATAGAGGATGTTCTGGATACAGTGGACTCTTCTCTGGAGGTAAGGGATCTGAGATATTCTGAGAGAAGTCCCTATGATATATCCCCTGAAGAGATGGTTGAAGAGGCCCTTTTGGAAGAAAGGAGACAGGTCGATGGAAGGGAACTCAACGACCTTATGCAGAGTAGATTCAAAGGTGCCGATACAAAGTCCTTTGGTGTATTTGTTACAGATAAAGACATGACCATAGAAGGTAAATATAACTTTATACTCGGAGCCACAATGCCTGGTTACGTTAGCTCGCTTTCGACTTACAGGTTCAGAAATTTTGATGGCCTGGATCCTTTTATGAAGAGAGAGTCTTTCAAAAGTGTAGTATACCACGAACTCGGCCATCTGTTTGGAGCTACGGATGAGTTCAGAAGGGATGATCTCGTCGATAGGCTCGGAAAGCACTGTGGAAACAAGGATGTCATGAGACAGGGTGTAAACGTTTCTGAATGGGTTGACTACACGGAGGATAGGCTTGAGACGGGGATGGTTTACTGTAGTAGTTGTGAAGATGCAATGGTGGAGTATCTCTCTGGTCTATGATTTTCTTTCCCTCAACTATTTTTATTTCGACGTCAAAGTGTTTTATCATGAAGTATTCTGATCTCTGCATTTACTACGAACGGCTGGAAGAAACAACGAAAAATCTTGAGATGAGGGACATAGTTGCCGAACTCTTCAAAGAGGTTTCCTCCGACGAGCTTGAGGTAATTGCCCTGGCAGCCATGGGGAGAATATACCCTTCTTCAGTTGACAAGGATGTAGGAATCGCAGGAAAGCTTATGCAGAAGATAATATCAAGGGCCTACGGCGCAACACAGAAGGAAGTCGTCGAGAAGTTCAAAGAAACAGGCGATCTTGGTAAGACGGCAGAGTATTTCTGTAGGAATAAAAGACAGAGAAGTCTCATGAAGAAGGATATTACTGTGGAGAAGGTCTTCCGGAATCTCAGGAGTCTTTCGGAGACCGTTGGAAGCGGCTCCGAGGGAAGGAAGGAGGGTCTTGTAAAGGAACTCCTGGTTTCTGCAGAACCCGTTGAGGCGCGTTATATAGTCAGAACAACTATACAGGAGATGCGCATAGGCGTAGGTGAAGGTACGGTGAGAGATGCAATAGCAAAGGCCTTCGGCGTTTCTTCGGATAAGGTTGAGGATGCTTATTTTAAGCTTATAGACTACGGTAAGGTTGCTAGAATAGCAAAGGAGGAGGGAGAAGAGGGACTCGAAGATATTGAAATAGAGGTAGGTAGACCTCTTATGGTTATGCTGGCCGAGAGGTCCGAATCGCTTGAACAGGCCTTTGGAGAATACGAAAACGTGGCCCTTGAGGTCAAACTCGACGGCTTCAGAGGTCAAATACACAAGGACGGGGACAGGATAACGCTTTTTTCAAGGAGACTTGAGGACAAAACCGAGCAGTTCCCCGAGGTAGTTGAATGGGCAAGGGAATGTCTGAAACCGGATAGATGTATAATAGATTCGGAGATAGTTGCCGTTGATGATAGCGGAAAGCCCCTTGTTTTTCAGAACCTATCCAAGAGAATCCAGAGAAAGTACGATATCGAAAGACTCAAAAGCGAAATCCCTGTTCAGGTAAACTGCTTTGACCTCTTCTTTGTGGATGGGGAGAACTATATGGAAAAAGATCTGAGAACCAGATGGAAAAAACTATGTGAAATAGTCAAAGAGAAGGAGGGCAAATTCAGGCTTGTAGAGCACATAGAGACAGATGACCTTGAGGAGGCCAACAAGTTTTATCAGAAGGCCCTCAGGGAAAACCAGGAGGGACTGATGGTTAAAAATCTGGACGCATCATACCAACCGGGAAAACGGGTTGGCTATTGGCAGAAGGTAAAGGAAGTCATGGAACCCCTGGACCTTGTTATCGTTGAAGGAATATGGGGCGAGGGGAAGAGATCCAACTGGATATCATCCCTTATGCTTGCAGTCAGAGATCCCGATACAGGCGAGTTTCTTAAGACAGGTAAGATGGCAACAGGAATGACAGAGGAGGAGTTCGCCGAGATAACCAGAAAGATGGAAGATCTTATAGTAAAGGAGGAAGGAAGACGTGTTAAGGTAAGGCCAGAGCTTGTTGTGGAGGTCGGCTACGAGGAGATACAGAAGAGTCCTAAGTATAAATCAGGCTACGCCCTTCGTTTTCCCAGGATGATACGGTTTAGATACAACAAGTCTCCAGAAGATGCCGATACAATCGAAAGACTTAAAAATCTTTACAATAAACAAAAGTAATAGTTACTACAACGGAGTAAAAAAGTACTTAAGTGTGTGGGACGAAATAGGTAATAGGTTGTGATAAAATGGTTGCATCTGAAGAAATTTTAGATCAGTTGAAAACACTTGGATTAAATTCATATCAAAGGAAGCTATGGACCTCGCTTTTATCCAATGGAACTTCTACTGCAGGTGAACTATCGGATCTTTCTGATGTTCCCAGAAGCAGGACGTACGACGTATTGGAAAGTTTAGAGGATCTTGGTCTTGTAAGAATACAGTCAGGAAAACCTATGAAATACATACCGGTTGATCCTAAGGAAGGTCTTGAAAGGCTCAAAAAGAATTACAAAAAAGAGTACGAAGAGATGAAGAATAAGGTCGACAGGTTGAAGAACAGCCAGACGTTCAAAGATCTGGAGAAACTTTACGAAACTGCAGTCGAATCAACCGATCCAGGTGAGTTTTCTGGAGCACTCAAAGGAAGGTATCAGATGCTTCAGCAGATCGAGTCCATGTTCAAAAAATCAAAGGACAGGGTTCATGTCATGACTTCGAAGGAGGGTCTCCGGGAGATACACAATAACCATATAAACCATCTCAGAGATGCAAGTGAAAGAGGAGTTGATATAAAGATAGCAGCTCCTTTAAACGGAGATTTAGAGAATATAGTGGATAAACTGTCTCAGTTTGCCGAAGTAAGGCATATCCCGGACAACGAAAGTGCAATAGGAAGGTTTTCGATCGTCGATGGAAACGAGTTTACATTTGCTCTGACGCATGAGAACGAGGTAGATCCTGCACAGGATGTTTCGTTCTGGTCTAAGAGCGATCATGCAGCGAGGGATTTTCTTGAACCTCTTTTCCAGGACTACTGGAAGAAGTTGGATAAACCCAAAAGAAAGTAGCAGTCAAGCAACTAGTTTCTAATAGAGTAGAGCTTTGGTAGATCTGTCTCTGTTGATCTATGTATTCTTCCACTTTGGGATTCTACATGATCATGGCTTCCCAGTAGAATTTCAAGTAGACCAGGGTCCTTTTTATATTCCTTAAATCTTACCGTTTCGTTGAAGTGGTTTTCGAATATGGATTCGGCTTCTTTTCTGCCTCCCATGAAGTCCACAAGTCCAATATCCTTGGCGTCCTTCCCTGTGAATATTCTTCCTCTGGCCACTTCTTCCAGATCTTGATCAGTTATGTTTCTGTTTGCAGATACTGTTTCTAAGAAGTCCGAATGTGTCTGGCCGAGAATATCCTTGAATACAAGTCTTTCCTCATCTGTTAAATTTTTGTATGGACTCCCCATTTCCTTCATGTCTCCTTCCTCGAGCCTTACGTATTCTATACCGTATTCATCCATGAGTTCTGTGTACTCCAGATAGGATGCTGTGACACCTAAGGATCCTGTTATTGTCAGGGGATCTGATACTATCTTGTCACAGGCCGAAGCTGCCCAGTAGGCTCCCGACGTGGCATAGTCGTTGAACTGACATACCGTAGGTTCCCTTACTTCTGATATAACTTCCTCGAGCTGCCTCGATGCTACCACCGTTCCTCCAGGGGAGTTTATTTCAAAAAGAAATCCCTCCGCACCTTCTGATCTAGCCGTCGTTATTTGTTCTCTTACATTACCCGGTGATGCTTCGAATGCTCCGGGATATATTGCCCCCCTTACAGGTATGACGGCAACCTCTGTGTCAAGAGGGGATCCTATACTTAGTAATATAAGACCTAGAAATACGACACCAAGGCCTGCCAGTACCGTTACAACTATCTTTCTTTTTTTCATCAAGAAACATTTGTTTTCTTTCTAATAAAAGGTTTTGTGGACCTATTTTCCTGGTTTGGTTTCTCTGTTGAGTTCATCGATAAACTTGTCGGGATCAACACCGTACTCTACATCGTCCTTCCACATCCTCCGTACTGCCAAGGTTCCTTTTTGCTCCTCCTTGTCGCCTATAACAACTATGTACGGAACTCTTTCGATTTCGGCTTCCCTTACCTTTTCACTCAGGGTTGTGGAATCAAAGTTACAGTCTGCCCTTATGCCTTCATCTCTGAGCCTTTCGAGAACCTCCTTTCCCTTGGATATGTTTCTGTCGGTTATACTCAGGACACGTACCTGAACCGGTGCCAGCCAAGTTGGAAGATTTCCGTTGGTATGTTCGAGAATTATTCCCAGAAACCTTTCAAGCGATCCGAGTATTGCCCGGTGTATCAGTATAGGTCTATGTTCCTTGTTGTCCTTGCCTACGTATGTCAGATCGAACCTTTCGGGCATGGAGAAGTCCAGTTGTATTGTCCCACACTGCCATCTTCTACCAAGGGAGTCTTCTATATGGAAGTCTATCTTGGGTCCGTAGAAGGCACCGTCTCCTTCGTTTATATCGTAGTCGGAGCTGTTTTTATCGAGGACATCCTTTAAAATCTCCTCGGATTTGTCCCATATTTTTTCATCTCCTATTCTTTTTTCTGGCCTCGTCGATAGCTCTATCGAGTAGTCCAGATTGAAGGTACTATATATCTTATCCGTAAGATCCATGACTCCCTTTATCTCTTCCTTGAGTTGATCTTCCTTGCAGTAGATATGCGCATCATCCTGTGTAAAGCAGTTTACACGGAAGAGTCCCGAGAGCACACCAGATAGTTCTTCTCTGTAGACTGTTCCGAGTTCGCCGAAGCGCAGTGGTAGCTCCCTGTAGGACCGAGATCTGGACTTATATACTAGTATTCCACCAGGACAGTTCATTGGCTTTAGTGCCATGTCTCTTTCCTCATACTCTGTGGGAAACATATTGTCCCTGTATTTTTCCCAGTGTCCTGATATCTTCCAGAGCTTCTCATCAAGTACCATTGGTGTTGATATTTCTCTGTATCCTGCTTTCCTGTGCATCTCTCTCCAGAACCTCTTGAGTTCGTTCAAAACCCTCGTTCCGTTCTCGTGCCAGAAAACCATTCCGGGTGCTGTGTTGTAGAAGGAGAACAGATCCATCTTCTGACCGATTATCCTATGGTCGTTTTCCTTGAGGTCCTTTCTGTCGAGCTTTGTTTTTGAAATCTGACCAAGGAGCTTTTCGGGGTCTACCTTTTGCTCTACCTTTTCTCCTTCTGGTCTTATCTCCCTGCTGAGCTCCGAAAGAGGATGTCCCTTGACGTGTATTTCAAACTCCTTGTACCATCCGAAGGCCGATCTTGTAACCTCGTAGTCGTCTTTTAGTTTTTCTTCTAGCATCTTTTGGCTTTCCATGGCCTTTTCAAGATCACCCGGCTTCGATGTGAGATGTACCCATGGATATATAACAATCCTGTTGGTCTTTACCTGATCCGCAACATCCCTTATCTCCTTGTTGGCCTTTTCTATCACATAGGATATATCCTTCTCATCTCCGGCCTCGAATGCATTGAATACAACAAGACATTCCTCTATCCTCTTTGCCTCCTTGTCACACTCTTCGGCACTGTCCACGGCCTTCTTATGTGGCTGGAATTCCAGGTGGCTTGCGTGAAGTAGTAGTAACTTCATTTGATCAACACCTTATACTCAGGTCTGTTTAGATTTATAATTGTTTGGAATATGGACCCTGTTCTAGAAAGTTTCTCAATATGTAAAACGTCCACCGGACTTGTACCTCATTTCAGACACACAGTTAAGATCTGTCGTCAGGATTTAAATATTTTATTAATCGAGGTATACTGCTCTTTCCTTGAACTTCCGGGGTGCATCTTTGAGAAGCCTTATCTTTAGTTCGTGTGGTAGTATTGTATAGTCCTGGAGGTTATCTGCTTCTACAAACCTCACGTCCTCCAGTATACCTTTTTTGTTCTCCGTATCCTTAAGTGGTCTTGCTTCGCCGTCTCTGTACTCACACAGAAAAAAGAACTCCATATGGTGTTTTGTGCCGCCGAAAAAATCGTTGTAGTACACGGGTCTCTTAACCTTTACATCTACGTCTGTCCTTTTTTTGACAATCCTCTTTACGGATTCGTGTATACGTTCGCCTGCTTCTGCAGCTCCGCCGGGTGGAGTCCAGTAGGACATGTTGCCTTGTCTGTGTTTCAGGAGTAGAACTGAACCGCGCTTCGGTACTATTGCTGCGACCCTTGTCTTCAGTTCCATGGTTGAAACAAGACTTTCCCCAGTTAAATATTTTTAAGCTTGACTGTTCATTAGCTTACGGTGTAGCCCGGTAGTCTAGTGGTCAAATTTCCACATGAAAGGCTAAGGATGTCGGGCTTTGGACATCTGTTCAAAGCATTGAGCTATTGGCGATGAAAGATACCCGGCGACCCAGGTTCGAAGCAAGCCCTTTCCCTTCGGGAAACCCCTTGCGTTCCCTCCCGAGGATGCGAAAATCCTGGCCGGGCTACCATTATTCACCTTTCTCTGGAAAGAAAGAACCGCAGACAGGTATTTCAGAAACAAAACAGACTGTGTTTTTCTGGAATCCGAACTTCATTGGATGTACTTCCAGTCCTTCATCCACTGCTTTCCTGAAGACCTCTGCGAACTCAGGATCAGTGTCTTCCTTGGGTGCGAAGCATTGTGCATCGGATCGGAATACCAGAACCAACAAAGCGGCTCTGTCACCGTTTTCCATGGCCTTCCTTAACTCTTCCACATGCCTCTTTCCTCTCTCAGTAGGAGCGTCCGGGAACAGTGCCACGCCGTCCTCCGCCAGCGTGCAACCCTTGACCTCCAACCATAGTTTCTCTTCGTTCATCTCCAGGAGGAAGTCTATCCTACTGTCACCTAATTGTACCTCTGGTGTTATGCCTTCAATCTCGGAATAAGGACTTATCCCATCGTCCTCAAGAATTCTTTCAGCTATCTCCCTATGATATCCTGAATTGACAAAAACCCAGTTCTCCTTGACTTTCCCGGCGATAAGGTCCCAGTTCGTCTTCCTGTTCTTGTTTTTGGCCTTCTTCACCAGAACTTTGTTCCCCTCGTAAAGTATTTCCTCTAAACGTCCAGGGTCACGTACATGGACTTCCTCCTTACCATATCCTTCTATTTCCACAGTTCCCAGAAAACGGTTCTTCCTCTCCACGAATCTACCTTCGGCATCCACCATTACCCCAAGAATCTTATTCATTCCTAACCAACCTCTCCTTCCTGGTCTTTTTCCAGCTTTTGATCTCAGCCTCCCGCTTCAGTGCCGAACTCCTGTCCTTGTGTTCCTCCGTATAGACCAACTCACAGGGCAGCCTACTCCTTACATACTTACTTCCGTCACCGCTGCGGTGTTCCTCCAGACGACGCTCCAGATCCTTCGTGATTCCTGTGTACAAGGAGCCGTCTTCCATCCGCAGAACGTAAACCTTCCACATAGAGATAGAACCGTTCTCAGGATTAAATAATGTTTTATAAATAATTCTGACTCACTCTATTGTGATGTCAACTGCATTTATGTTTGCGCTTTTAGCACTTTTTGGTTGGGGATTCTGGGCCTTTTTTGCAGAGCTTGCGACCAGGTACATGCGACCTGAACTTGCAATGGTTATATCTTATTTCTCGGGTGCAGCAATGATATCTGTATACCTACTGACCAGAAAAACAGAGTTGACATTTTCAGCGAAAGGTGTTGGTTATGCAGTTCTCGGGGGTCTGGTTTCCGGTGTAGGTGCCGTTGCTTTTTACATAGGCCTCAGCCAGGGAAGTACTTCCGTAGTCACGACTGTAAGTGCACTGTACTTCACCATTGCAGCTGTCCTAGGCATAGTATTTCTCGGTGACTCGGTCAATATGGTCAACGTAATAGGAATAATATTCGCAGTCCTTGCGGTAGTTTTGCTAGCTCAATAACCCGTTACTGGCTTGTGGTGACTAGTCGTTAAGGCTTATGTAATTGTTTTCATCTTTCATAATATCAAAGTTTTTTTCTATATCCCATCGATGACCTACCCTTCGATTCAAAGTCATACCGATTTATCTCTGCTCCTAAATCTTCTTCGTATAGTGACTTTTCTCTGGGGTTACCTTCTTCTTTAAGTTTAAAGGGATCTTCGTTTCGTACAAACTCATAACTGTCGTCTTCCTTGATATTTTCTAAGAACTGTTCAGGTGCAGTGTTTCTTGATACTCCGATTGCTGGGTAAAAAATTTCAGATACGCCTTTGCTTTCTGCATAGTCTTCTATAGATTTTTTTATTGTTTCCGAAACATCCTTACGGTTGAGTGGTAGATTTTTGGATTCAACAGAGTCCACCAGGAGAATATTCTTCTTATCTTCCTCTTCGGTTTTACCATACCGATCTCCGTATCCCATTATAGCCCACGCCTCTCTATCTTTTCCTACATTAAACTTCATGAGATCTATGTCGTCCCTTGCCATATATTTGAAGATGCCAGCGGACTGATTTACAGTCCTGTCATTTCTCCCGGTTAGAAATGCACAACACTGTGTATCCCTATAGGTTGGCATATCATCGAGGTTTTTTGACCATATCTCTGTCTTAAGGACATTTCCTATGCTGTTGTATCCATCGGTATCGAGTTTCTGAATCTTATCTTCAACTTCTTTTAATGTATCGCCACCCACATAAGATTTTATATCGTCAAGGCACCTTTCCATTTCTTCGTAGGATTCATCCGAGGAATCTATTTCATATTTTTCAACTGCTGAAACCACTTCTCTTCTTTCAAAATCCTTAATCTCCTTTTTTATCTCTTCTTTCCTTTTCCCCACATCCTTACCTTCTTCAACCCTTCCTTTTTTGAATAGTTCTCCGGCCTTCATATCAAGGTTTTCTATTCTACCCTTCATTTCAAGGTAGTCTATAGGGTTCTTGCTGTTGATTACCTTTTCTAGATCTTCCATATCATCCGGCAGCTCTATGCGTCTTTTACCTTGTACTATTTTTCCCAGGAGTTCATGTGCATTTCTGTAAGCTTTTTTCCTGGCCCTTTCTATGTAATCTTCGTCTTCGACTCTTTCCCCTTTGCTTATCATATATTCGTTGCAGTATCTTGATTCCCTGTCAAAATACTCTTCAACAAATTCGTCGATTGGCATCCCAACTGTATCTTTGAAGCCACCGCCTTCGTTTTTTTCTTCAAGGGCCTTGAGATCATCTATGAGGAGTTCCGATTTGTCGTTATCGATAAGTTTATTGCTTGTTTCCTTGTCTATTCCGAAATAATTGGATACTACATCTTCCAACGACTCTTCCTCTGCGTTCTCATAGTCTTCTTCAAATAGTGATATTGTGTAGTTTTCATCCCTTGACATTATGTTGTCACCATATAATAGTTACATTTAATACTATTTAAAGCTTACCCCGACACAAGGTATCGTTTATCTTTTTGGATCCAGGTGTATCCGTAAAGTTAAAAAAATACATGGCAGTTAATTAATTGATGACAGAGATCGATGAAATCGCAGATGATATCTGGACCAGGGCAGAGGAACAGATTGAGGCATTGTATCTGGCAGGAAGCAGGGCTGTGGGTGCAGAAACGAAAGGTTCGGACTACGACTTCTTCGGAGTTGTAAATGAAGACTACAGATTTGAGAAGGAAAAAAAGTTGAACCAGGGACTTACCGAGAAGTATGACGAAGAGATCAGACTACGCGGACTGAGCCTAGGGGAATTGAACGGCGGTAAGCAGAAAAGTATTATAACAAAATACAATCCTATTTCCGTGATTCTCAAATCTTTCCCTAACTGGAAGCATCTCAGGGGCAAGGAATACAGTCTTGAGGACTTCAAGGTTGAGCCTGTGACTGCAGAAGAAGAAGCGAGGTTTTATCTAGATGTCCTCGAAAATAACCGTAGCAAGGCAGAGAAAGACGAGCTACCAATGCCCTTTGAAGACTACGTAAAAAATGTACTTCGTCTGATCGGAGCTGAAGAACAGTTGGAAGGCGAGAATTTTACACAGGACTTCGAAAAGATGGCCGAAAGGGCTCCTGATCATGCAAAAGAACTTGCAGAGATCTGCCTGGTGTTCAGGAAAACAGGAAGTATAGAAGAATAGAAGTTTTTCTATGAACTAGACAGATATTTACCATACCTTAAAAACGAATATCTTTCAGGTACTTGATTTCCGGGCTTAGATTTATAATACACAGAAGACAATCTTGCCTTATGGAAGACAAGGATCCAAGAAAGATGAAGGGTTTTGAAAAGTTCTTTCAGAAGAAAAAGGCAATAGCAGGCATTGTCTTGCTTCTTGCCGCAACCTTCGGTGTACTTATCTCTATTACAGAGATTCCAACAGATGCCACAGGTTATTTTCTGGCAGAAGAGACCACAGAAGAAGCTCTTTTAGAAGATCTTGAGATGACCCTGACAGAGTACGAAGAAATATACGAAGAAGATGAGGCCTTGGAGCGTGCTGTAGAAGACTGGGCCGAGAGGAAGACAGAGGAGGGATACACAGAAGAAGAACTTAAAACTGTTCTCGTGTCCTTGGAAGAAGATCCCGATCTTTTGGATTCTGTATCGGAACAGTCTTGTTGTTCTTAGAGACCATGTGCTGTCAATTTAACTTTATAAAACTCCGGTGAATAGATAACCCTATGGAATTCGGAGAGCTTATAGGATGGCTAAAGGGCGATAACAAAAGAGATATGCTCGAGAACCTTTCGTACTGTTTTATAGTTGTTGCTGCATTGATGACCGTGGTTGGTCTGGGAATAGGCACTGTTTATCCTGGATGGTCTGTTCTTGTAGCCATCGGTGGTTCGTTTTTTGCTCTAACAGGAATAGTTTTATATATCTTGTCCGAACTTATAAGAATCCTGTGAGGATAGAGTGATATTATGGCACGAATGTATTCCAGAAAGCACGGCAAGTCAGGTTCAAAGAAGCCGCATAGAGATGAACCTCCCGAATGGGTTAACATGAGTCCCGATGAAATAGAGAAGAAGGTAGTTGAGCTTGGTAAGGATGGAATGAAGCCCTCGGAGATTGGAGAGGTTCTCAGAGACAAGTACGGAGTTCCTTCTGTTAAATATTTTGATCTCAAGATAACAGAAATCCTCGAGGAGAACGACCTGGGAAGCGATATACCAGAGGACCTCAAAAGCCTCGTAAAGAAATCGGATAAGATAAGAAGCCACCTCAGTGATAGAAAAAGGGACTCTTCTGCTATCCATGGACTGGAACAGACAGAGTCTAAGATAAGAAGGCTAAGCAAGTACTACAAGAGAAAGGATAGGATTCCACAGGATTGGAAACACGAGACTAAGAAGGAGTTTCACAAGAGAAGGTAGTTTTTTTCCTTTAGGGTTTTATTTATAGATCTAGTTTTAAACATTCGGAGTGTTGAAAATGAATATTCCAGAAGAGCTTGACGTTTTGCTTGGAGAAGCTGCTGAGAAGTTCAGAGATATGGAAAAGATCAGGATAGTATCACACTACGATGCCGATGGTTTGTCTTCGGCTGCTATAGTCCTTGCTGCATCTCTCCGGGAAGGAAAAACAGTACATCTTTCCATAGTAAAGCAGTTGAGGCCGGAGGTTGCAGAAAGACTCAAGAAGGAGAACAATGAAAATATTGTTTTCACAGACCTCGGATCCGGGCATCTTTCTCTTGTCAATGAGATAGGAGCAGACAATACGTTGGTTCTTGATCACCACCATCTTTCGGGTAAACTTAACAGCGGGGTTCATGTAAATCCCCATCTTGTTGGGATGGAGGAAGATACATTATCCGGTGCCGGAGTAACGTATCTTTTTGCAAGAAAGCTCGATGACAAAAACAAGGATCTATCGGCTCTGGCTGTTGTCGGCGCTATAGGAGACATACAAGAAGAAAACTGGAGAATGAACGGATTAAACAAAGAGATAGTCAAGGAGGCAGAGGATATAGGTACACTCAGTAGAGGTGAAGGCCTGCGTCTTTTTGGAAGGCTTTCACGACCTATACATAAATCCCTCCAGTATACAACCAGGCCATATATACCCGATGTATCGGAAAGTGAGTCGGGCGCAGTTCAGCTTATATCGAACCTCGATATAGATCTCAAAAACGGAGATGGGTCGTGGAAGAAGCTTGTTGATTTAGATAAAGAGGAGAAGAAGGAACTGGCCTCTGCGATAATAAAGAAAAGGGTTACAAACGGCATAGAAGATGCCGGTGAAATATTTGGCAACACGTATACACTTTCTTGTTTTGATGGTAGACTACAGGACGCCAGGGAACTTTCGACCTCCCTGAATGCATGTGGCAGGATGTCACAGGCAGATGTGGGAATACTTTCCTGTTTAGGTGATAAAGATGCCTTGGGTGAAATGAAGTCGGTTGTCAGAGGCTACAAGCGGACACTTGGTAAGCTTATACGTATGGTAAGAAACAACGACGATATGATCGAGGATATGGACGGTTTTAATCTTCTGGACGGAGTGGGAAAGATACCTGAGAACTTCATCGGTACCATATGTTCAATACTCCAGTCTGATATCTCCAAGGACAAGGTTCTGATGGGAATTGCAGAGTCCGTCAACGGAAGAGTAAAGATATCCATGAGGGTTCCCGATGACCTTGATGTAAATGTAGGCGAGATCGTTGGTGACATAGAAGAGACCATGGACATAGAAGGAGGGGGTCACGAAAAGGCAGGTGGTGCCTACGTTTTGTCGGAGGAAAAAGACGATTTCATCGGCATGGTGAGCGATAAAATAGATGACAGAACCTGAGAAATCTTTTTAAATGTTAACCTCAAAGTATGAGAGGAAACTAATATGGCAAAGGATGGTCAACTTAAGGGAAAGGAGTGGTATACAGTCGAGGCTCCTGAAATGTTCGGAGGCAAGGAAGTCGGTGAGATACCTGCATCTACAAAGGATGCCGTTAGAGGAAGAACTATTGAGCTCGGTGCCACGGATCTGCACAGCAGCTCCAGAAAGTACTACTTTAAAGTAAAGATGAAGGTCGATGAAGTCGATGGTAAGACATGTAAGTTGAAGTTCGTGGGACACGACTGTTCCCGTGACTACATAACAAGGATTGTCAGGAAGAGGAGCAAAAGGGTCGATGAAATCACACGCGTCAAAACAAAGGACGGTGCTGTGGTCAGAGTAAAGACCATATGTGCAACCATAAAGCCTGTTGGTGCTTCTACTCAGACTTCTATACGTAAGAAGATAGATGAGGTAATGAAGAAGGAGGCATCGGAGAAGGATCTTGGAAAGTTCGTTAAGGATATGTTTATGAATAAGGTACAGAGCAGGGTCAAGAAGGAAGTAGACAAGATATATCCTCTCAGGGAAATTGAGATAAGGAAGACTGAGGTAGTAGAGTAGAGCTGTGTTTCTCGGGGCAGTTTTTTAAACTAAAAACCCACTTCTTATTTGTGAGGTGATTGAATGAGCGCTGCAGCTAAGCTTATATTGGGTGTAGTAGTTATACTCATAGGACTCTGGCTTCTACTTCCTGCAGGTATGGTTTCGGAAATAAAGCCCGAGGAAGGTATCTCTATCAGACTGGACTGGTGGCAACCGTTTAAAACTGTTGTCCTGGGTTTGATCCCACCTTTCCTTGTAGTTATCGGGGCCCTTGTAGTCTGGATAGAAGCTGAGGAGATGAAGGCACCAGAAGTTCCCGATATAGGAGAAGATCTTGATGAGGAAGAGGAGTAGTAGTAACCCTTTACTTTTTATTTTTATAGTACTCTGAGAAAATCTCCTCGTCTCTTTTGTCTTTTGTCATATATGGAGGGTAGTTCAGAAGTTTAAATCTTCCCAGATCTGATTTTCTTATAAGATGTGGCGATATCTCATACTCGTCGAAGTCCTTTACAATTTCATCAAGGGGCTCTGCTATTTCATCGTATTTTTCCACGTCCTCGCAGATGAATACAAGGTCTATATCCGAACCTTCCTTTGCTTCGTTTCTGGCAACAGAACCATATATAGCACCTACCTCAACAACTTCCCCTAGATTTTCGTAGGTTTTTTCTATGAACTCGGCTCCCTTGTATACCATTTTTCTCGACAGTGGATCAAAACCATCGGGATCGATCTCTGTGGTATTTTTGTTACCTTTGAGTAAATACATAAATTAACTTAGGTTTCTATCTATTTAAATTTAGTCCTACTGTCCCGATGTCAGTATCTTTACTATGTCTCCGTTTTCGAGAACCCTATCAGAACCTACCCTTCTTCCTGATCTGCAGTCTTTTGCTCCTATGAAGTCTTCTCCTATGTCACTGTGTACCTCGTAGGCGAGGTCCTCTGTAGTCGATCCGTTTTCTAGTAGTACAGCATCCGGAAGCACATTTCCCTTTTTGTCTGTGTAGCTGTTCTCGTTTTCAACAGGATAGACAACTATCATATCGAGAAGATCAAAGACGGCTCTGTTGACTGTTTCCTGTACCCCTGTTGAACCATAATTGTCGAGTATTTTCCTGACAAAATCGAGACCCTTTCTTTCCCTTTCGGATATACTTTCTTCATCCAGGATCTTGAAGTCTTCGTCTCCGGCTACGTAACTTACTTTTTTCTGTTCTGAAGCCTTCCTCAGGGCCAGCTCGGCCTCGGCACAGCAAGGTATCACGTCGATATCTATCTTTTTCTTGAGATCCTCCAGTTTTTCCTCTGCTCCGGGTATATCTATCTTGTTTGCTGCTACCACCATGGGCTTAGTTATCTTGCGGAGCTCCGTTGAAAAATTGTTTATGTCTTCTTTATTCCATTTGCTAGGATGGTCTCTGTCCAAGTCCAGTCTACCTAGTGTTTTTTTTATGTCGTCTCTGTCTATCTTGAGGCCGGAGAACCTTGACAGGAGCTGTTGCTCGAAGTCCTTGTTTTCCATTTCTATCTCCGAGGATAAATTGCTCCACTCTCTTCTGAATATATCTCTGTACCAGAAGTCCAACTCTCTCTCAAGAAACTCTATATTTTTATATGGGTCGTATCCTTCCGTTGGTTCACCCTCCGAGTCCGTTCTTCCTGATATATCAAGTACATGTATAAGAACATCGGCCTCCCGCAGATCGTCCAGGAACTGATTGCCAAGTCCCCGTCCTTCGTGTGCATCTGGAACAAGACCTGCTACATCCAGCATCTTTACAGGAACAAACCTCATGCCATCTATACATTTTCCGTTGGGGTCACATGAAACACCCAGTTCTCTACACGGACATTCAACTGTAACGTATCCTATCCCCTGGTTTGCGTCTATGGTTGTAAAGGGGTAGTTGTTTATCTCTATGTCGGCCATTGTACAGGCCTTCATGAACGTTGATTTCCCTGTGTTTGGAGCACCTACAAGACCAACTTTCATGTTTTAGACTTCGCGAAGAAATATTTAAATCCAAAGTTCCTGTTTACTTCGTCGTCTTTTGCGACGACGTATAACTTTAAAAACGTAAAGACTTAAACAATATAAGAATTCAAGAAGGCAAGGTGAGACTATGGAAACCGGTATATGTGAAGTATGTTTGAAGAACGATATGCTCTGTGAGGGCTGTTCCAAGAAGCTGGAGAATGGAGAAATATCGGAGAAGGCAGTTGAGATATCTAGGTATCTATATTCGCTTGCAGAGGAGTATTCCTACCTTGAGGATATAGAGGTAAATGAGATCTACGTAGGAGAAGAGGTTATTGTGATTGTTGTTAAAAAAGAGGACGTAGGTAAGGTGGTGGGTAAGGGAGGAGAGATAGTCAAGAAACTTGCAGGAAGGGTGGAGAGAGCAATACGTGTCGTTGAGATGGCAAAGGATGTAAAGAAGTTTTCACAGAATCTCCTTCCAGATGTAAAGGTATACGGTGTAAACAGAGTCTTTTCACCCGATGAAGATTATTACAAGATCATAGTTAGTTCCGATGACTCCAGGAGAATAATGTTGAAGGAGGATGAGTTTTCCGAGGTAGTTGAAAGGGTTACAGGAGAAAGGGTTAAACTTTCTTTTAGATAGAAGAAACAAGGGATCAGGAAATTAAAGTTTATTTTTTGTCCATATGGAGAGGGCTTTTTATGTTTTTTCGATTCATTGTCACTATATGATAGTAACTTTTATAAACAAAGGACTACAATATAATACTGGTAACATGGAATACAAAAATAAAAACATAGACAGCCGTTCTTCGGATGAATTTCAGACCTTCGCAATAGAGCAGTTTGAGAAGGCATGTGGAGGATGTTACGAGCCAGTTGAGACAAACACAGGATACAAAGTGTTTGACGAAAACAGGTAGAGTCTTGATTTAAACATCCCCACCATTTTTTCTTTTATTCCGTAATAATTATAAGGTCAGAAAACAATACAATTACGGTGTATTATGGTTTATATTCAGTCTCTTGGTAGCTTCTTTGTGAGCCTGGTTGTTTCCGGTTTAGTCATATACTTAGTGACCATGTTTCTCGGCAGCGGAAAGGGCATAGTGACTGCCCTTTTAACGGCTTTTGTAGGATCAGTTATATACGCCCTTGCATACGTCGTACCCACAACTTTTCTATCTACACTTGTCGCCGGTATAGCATGGCTTCTGGCCATACGTCACTTCTACAACACGGGTTGGTTAAGGGCAATTGTCATGGCAGCCGCGATATGGTTTGTAGCTGGTATAGTGA
The DNA here is from genome assembly GCA_003554845.1 of Candidatus Aenigmatarchaeota archaeon. Classification (GTDB taxonomy): domain Archaea; phylum Aenigmatarchaeota; class Aenigmatarchaeia; order PWEA01; family PWEA01; genus PWEA01. Next base: position 51,430 of record PWHK01000002.1, read on the forward strand.
GTACGTTTCTTCCAACATTGGCCGGTCCGTTCTAGGAATTAAAAAAGGACAGGGCAACCTTTTATTTTTTAATTATCTTAAGAAGTAGTAGATATGCGAATTGCAATCGTTGATAGAGAGAGATGTAATCCCGAGAAATGTAACTGGGAATGCTTCAAGGCATGTCCGATCAATAGAAAGGGGGAAGAATGCATCGTTAAAGGTAAGAAGGCAGAAATAGAGGAGGCACTATGTATAGGCTGTGGAATATGTGTATCCAAATGCCCCTTCGACGCAATAAAGATTGTTAATACACCCGAAGAACTGGAAGAGAGGCCTGTCCACCGCTTTGGAAAAAACGCATTTGTTCTTTACAGGCTTCCTATACCTAAGCCAGGAGGGGTTGTTGGTCTTCTTGGTGGAAACGGACTTGGGAAGTCGACGGCTCTCAAGATACTTTCTGGTAACATAAAGCCCAATCTCGGCGAGTCCGAGGAGGAATCTTCTCTAGATGATATATCAGGACTTTTTAGAGGCACCCAGCTACAGGAATATTTCCATGAGATGGAAGATGAGAAGAGAACTGTCTACAAACCACAGAGGGTCGAGGAAATACCAAGGATGTATAAAGGCAGAGCACGGGACTTTCTGGAGAAAACAGACGAAAGAGGAGTTCTCGATCAAGTTCTACGTAGATTGAGCATAGAAAATGTCATGGATAGAAACCTCGGCGAGCTTTCAGGTGGGGAGCTACAGAGGGTTGCGATAACTGCTACAATCTGCAGAGATGCGGAGATATACTACTTCGACGAGCCGTCTTCCTATTTGGATGTCTATCAGAGGCTTCAGATGGGCAAGCTTATACAGAACCTGGCAGAGGATAGAACAGTTATGGTCGTGGACCATGATCTTGCTACGCTCGACTACCTTGCCGATACTATACATGTATTTTACGGAGAACCAGGTGCCTACGGTATAGTTTCAAAACCCTACTCCACGAGAAAGGGAATAAATGCATACCTTGAGGGCTATATAAGAGAGGACAACGTACGTTTCCGGGAAGATCCTGTTAAGTTTGGTATAAGGGCCCCTACAAAGGAGAGGAAGGTAAGTTCTCTTCTTGAATTTCAGAAAACCGAAAAGAAGCTTGGCGACTTTGAACTCACAGTCGAGAAGGGAAACCTTGCGAAAAAGGAACAGCTTGGAATTTTTGGAGCCAATGCCCTCGGTAAAAGTACGTTTGCTAAGATACTTGCAGGTGAAATGGAAGCAGATAGCGGAGGACCTGATAGGAACGTGGAGATTTCTTACAAGCCTCAGAAGATAGAAACAGGTGGTGAAGGGAGGGTTATAGATTTTCTGTCGAGGGTAGTTGACAATCCATATTCAAACGATTTCAAGAACCAGATACTCCGTCCCCTTGGACTCGAAGATCTTCTGGAAAACAAGGTATCGACGCTTTCCGGTGGTGAAAGACAGAGGCTTGCAATAGGTGTCTGCCTTTCAAGAGATGCAGATATATATCTAATGGACGAGCCCTCTGCGTATCTGGATGTAGATCAGAGACTGAGAGTGGCCAAGCTTATTAGATCCGTTTCTTCACGCAACGAAGCATCCTGTATGGTTATAGACCATGATATACTTTTCCTTGATTATCTCTCAGATAGAGGCATGGTTTTTCTCGGTGAGCCCGGTATAAGAGGTAGGGCACTTAAGCCTGGAGAACTGGAGAAGTCCTTCAACAAGTTTCTGGATGACGTTGGAGTTACATTCAGGAGGGATCCCCAGACCGGACGTCCACGTGCAAACAAACCCGACTCGGTTAAGGACAGGGAACAGAAGGAGAGTGGCAACTACTACTATATAGAATAAAGAAACTTACTTACAGGACATGGATCTATCTTCTTGGCTGTCTGCTTATCTTCCTATCTATGTCTTCGAGTCTTCTGAGTATTTCCTGTAACATCTCCATGGTATCATCTTCTCTTCTATCTCTCGGTGGCCATCTTCTTGCCCTCTGTGTCCTGGGTTCTCTGTCTGGTTTTCTGTCTCTGTTGTAGTTATTTCTGTTCTCCGCAGGTCTCTGTCTTCCTATTTTTCTGCTTGGTTCAGAGCGCGGTCTTCCGGGGTTGTTTGTGTTCTGTCTTGTTCCTATCCTTCCGACGCTCTCCTCGGATGGTAGATCAAGATCCCTTCTTTTGTTTCTGTTCGATATAGGAGATCTGTTGTACTCGGTGTCTTCGTCGATGCTGGATACCCTTTTTATATTTCTATTTCCAGAACCTTCCTTTTTATCTCCACCGACCATGTCCTTTATTTTGCCCAGTACCATAATTTTATTATTGTCGGGGAGTATTTATTAGTGTTGTAGCTCAGAAAATTTAATGTTCCACGGGGTAAACCATCTATGCCTGTTAAAACTGTAGATGAGTCGAAGAGCAAAGGACCGACAAAGAGTGTAAGTTCCCTCAGAGAAAAGAATCTCCCCTTTGCAGGTAAACCCGGTTTTCCTTCGGGCATATACTTCGGTATGATAGACATACTAGAGGACAACATGGGCTACGAGGTCAGAAAGGTAAAGGATTGGATAGAGGTCAATCCCCAGTCGTCCTTTTACGACGAACTTGCCCAAAGAAAGCAGTCCATAGAGCAGCAGGTAGGTGCAGTTACAAACAGAATTTCTGATACAAGAAAAACTCTTGAGATGCTCCGGCACGACAAAAGAAAGCTCCAGAGAATCATCGATCATAAAGAGGAAGGTGATCTGGATGTCTTGAAAAGCGACTTTGTCGACCTCGTGGATAGAAATACAAATATGAGTCTTCTTGATCTGGCAAACAGTGGGAGACTTCCTTCCATAATCGTTGACTTCTATAAAGTCGAGGATAAGGAGGACATCGAAAATCTGGAAGTTTCAAAGGGAGAGAAGCAGATACTCAAAAAGAAATGGTCCCTTTTCCAGGACTGGAAGAAGAGGTTTGTCGGCGAGATAGAAAGAAGGATGTCCACTATAGAAAGTGAGATAAGGTCACACGAGGAGACCATAGACAATCTTAAGGATACTCTACATCCATATGCAAAGGCCCTTAAGAGGATAAGGTTAGGTGAACCAAAGGAATACCACGGCATAGACGATCCAAGGGTCATAGAGAGATATGCGAACTCTATATGTGGAGTCGACCTCTATGCCTGGAAAGACCTGAGTTCTATGTCCTTCTACGCAGAGGAAGATGTTATAAAACCCGAGGTTTATGAAGAACTTTCTGGTGAGGAGCCGGGTTACGAGTTCTACTCATTTTTTGAAATAAGCGTCAGAAAGAAGAGTTCCGTTGTCTCCGGTGAGAGCATGGAGATTGTTGTCATAAGCATAAATCCACAGCTTCTCCACCGTAAGGATCTCATTGAGAAGAAGAAGCAGCTGGAAAAGGAAAAGAAGAAGTTGTACAACTCTATACAGAGACTGAGCGGAGAGCCTGTCGAAGTCGAGGAAGAAGAGGAAGAGGAAGACAGTATGGGAGATCGTGTCAAGGACTTCGGAAAGAAAATACTGGGTATTCCCGATGTGAGGAATGGTCCACATAGAAGCGAGTTCGAAAATATAGTCGCCGAGGAAACAAACATACTTTATGAAAGAGTAAAGGACCTGGGAGATGGCCTAAAGCTCTGGAAGTTCAGAAAGGGTTGATCAATTTGCTTAAAACAATAAAGAAGTCCCTTGGTTTTTCAGAAGAGAGGAGGAAACTGGAACCCGAAGGATACATTGTACAGGCAAATTCCTGGCCTGAGATGGCCCAAAAGAGAATACTCGAAGAAGTTTCTTCTCTTTCTCAAAAGGGAGTCTCTTCCATCGAGATCACTCTAAACCATCCCGAATCACTGACCCCACATGCTGTCAGGGAAATAAAGAACTTCCACGAACAGGAAGATGTTAAGGTCAATATACACGCATCGCTCCAGTTGAGGACAGCCATGGCTGAGAAGAAGAGCTATAAGCGTGTAGATGAGTACATGAGAGGGTTTATACAGAAGGCTGATGAGATAGGATCCAGTTATGTAAATGTTCATACCTCCCTGTTTCCAAGCCCTGAACTTGGTAGGATGAGGGGAGTAATGTACGAGGTCATGTACCATCCTGATGGATATCCTATAGTTGACTTCCTCGAAGAGCTCAAGGACAAATACTTTGACTCGGAGACCTTTGAATGGATAGTCAGGGATCTGAAGAAGAAGGTCGGGGTTCCTCAGGGCGGTAGGATAGCTGAAGTTATCTCTTCCAACGAAGAATATCTGGAAGATCTTGTTAGTGAAGAAGAGATTTCCATGTTGAAGAGTCGGATGGAAGACGATCCTCGTGTGTCTTCAGAAGAGGTAACCAGAGAAATGGCAAGGAATAGGATTTTAAATGAGCTTATGGGAAGTAGACAGCGAATTTTAATGAAATACCGTGAAAAGGATCAGGACTTCAAGCTTAAAGTCGAGAAGGATGCTCTCAGGGAAGTGATCGAAGAAGGTGATATAGACCTTGAGAGAATTTTTAACGAGTTCAGAACCTACCAGTTGATAGGCTGGTGGATGTATGAAAAAAATGATCCTATATGGAGGAAGATATGTGGAAAAAGGAGCCCGAAGGATCTGGAAGAGGAAAAGAGCATGGATCTCTTGGTGGATGCTGTTGCCGGTAGATATATACAGGGACATGTCAAAAACTGGAACAAGGAGTTAGAGGGTACAGATGTAGTTGTGACCTTTGAGACACCTGATGCAAGAGAATCAGAGTTTCTTGGATACTACAGACTGGTTAATCCAAAGCATATATACAGAGTTGTCAAAGCCATAGATCATTCACAGATAAGGCTTTGTTTTGACTTTGAACATATAGCGACCCAGGGACTTAATCCAAAGAAAATTCTCAGGGAAACTGAAGATAACATTGGAGAGGAAACTTATCTGGTCCATCTATCCAGTAGGCCTTCTCCAGGTCATGAGCACTTTCCACTTCAGAAGGGTGAACACCATCTCTACGAGATGCTGTGGGAACTCAGGAAAAAAGGTTTTGAGAGGGGTTATATCAGCTTCGAGAGAGGAGGTGGCCAGGGAAGCGGTGGTGAAGGAGATCAGGTCTGGAAACAGTCTATATCTATAGTCAAGGACATGGCCATGTATCTCGAAGACGGAATATCTCCAGGTGAGCTTCCAATTGAGTTTTATGGTTACAGTGACAAGGAGTTCAAGAGGGATCAGGCAGTTGTTCAGAGCAATACCTTTGAGCCTATAAAGGGACTTATCGAGTCTCCACAGATGCAGGACACCTTCCTTGGAAAACACGCTACTGAAACGGAGCCCAGGATGCGCGGCGATGGTTGGAAAGAAGAAGAACACCAGTAGGCAAACTTTTAAATAGTATAAGTTGTAACTATTAAGTGGTAAAAGGTGAAACCATGCCAGAAAGAAATGATATTGATTCTAATGGACTGAAGCCTGATGAGACGTTTGTCGGTAAAGCCAAGGACTTCCGTTCCACAAAAAGAAAGATAAAGGACTTCCAGAAAAAGCGGAGAATGGATGCCGCCGAGAAGTTTAAGAAAGAGGCACTAGAGAAGCACGGCAAATATATCAATGCTATAATTGGAACAGGATCTGTTACCAGGGATGAATTCTCCTCGGAATCGGATCTTGATATAACGGTTTTTGTCGACGATACAAAGGAGGGTGTCGACAGGAAGAAGAGAAAGGAGATAGAAAAAGACCTCAAGGAAATAGCAGATGACTGCGGAAAGACTAAGTCTGGCAGCCACATACTACATGTTCAGCCACCCTGGACTATAACGGAGTACTGGGACATGATGAGGAGAGGAAGCCCTGTGGCACATTCCTGGACACAGGATGCTACTGCTTTCTACGACGAAGGATTTTTCGGTCCAATACAGAGGCTTTATAAGATGGGCAAGCTCCCGGCGACAAGGAAGTCTGCGGAGAAGAGAATGTCCAAGGTTCCGAAGAGGCTTAACCGTGCGGAGAGAATGAAGGTTCTCATAGTTGCAAAGGACATATACAATGCTATGACAAACTCTCTTCAGGCAGTTATTGTCTATATGGGCGAGGAGGTTCCTGCACCTAAGCAGCTTGCAAAGATAGCCAGGGAGGAACTGGTATCACGTGATCTCCTTGCTGAGGAATATGTAAAACAGTACGAGGAAGTTTATTCTCTCTACAAGGACGTTGAGCACAACAACATAGATACAATGAAAGGTGAGAAGGTCGATGAGTACATAGACATGGGTAAGAAGTTTGTAAACGAGATGCAGAAACTCATGAAGAAGATAGAGATAAGTAGAAAGGCGAGAAAGATACAGTCAAACTACGAGTCTATGATAAAGACATCTGTTGCTGCTCTCAAGGCCCTGGACAAACTTCCCGAGGATCCAAAGGATTTACCGGATGCATTCAACAAGCATCTCATAGAAGAAGAGCTAATAGATCCACGGTACAAGAAGACACTGGGTAAGGTTCTTGAGATGAAGAAGAAGCTCAACGACAAAGATGTGGAGGATATAACAGAGCATCAGATAAATGTTGCAAAGGACTTTGTCAAGGGATTTATGAGAGATATACATGGACTTCTCAAGGAAAGGGATCTCAAGCCAGAGGACATAAAGGAGAGTATGAAACCGAAGAATGCACCCAAGCCCGATGAAATCGACCCGGAAAAAAACAAAGACAGTTTCAAATGCGATGAGTGTGGTAAGGATTTCAAGAGTGAGAAGGGTCTTAAGATACATAAAAGCCGGGTTCATGGTTGAGTAAGATTTCTAGGCACCTTCGACTGTTAACTTTAAAAAACTCCCTTCCAAACTTCTAACGAATGACCCAGCTTATAATTGCAGAAAAGCCCAACGCTGCCGGAAGGATTGCATACGCCCTTGCAGATGATGAGGTATCAAAGAAGAACAGAGGCAAGGCCGTGTGGTATGAGACAAGGGTAGGCGATGAGGAAACCTATGTAGTTCCTGCAGTGGGTCATATATTTACCCTTGAGCAAGAGGGCAAAGGATGGGATTATCCTGTATTTGATATTCAATGGAAGCCTACATATGAAGTTCGTAAAAATTCAAGTTGGATGAAAAACTACCATACAAACCTAAAGAACCTTGCTGAAAAGGCAGACAGCTTCATAAACGCATGTGACTATGATCAGGAAGGCAGTGTTATAGGCTACAATATACTCAAGTTTGTCGTAGGCACGGAAAATGCAGCCAGGATGAAGTTTTCAACCCTTACGGCATCGGACCTCCAGGAAGCATACGACAACCTTTCCGAGGATCTTGACCATGGTATGGTGCAGTCGGGACTTGCGAGACATATACTTGACTGGTTTTGGGGTATAAACCTGTCACGTGCCCTGACACTTTCTGTAAAAAACAATACAAACACATTCAAAGTTCTATCGACCGGAAGGGTACAGGGACCTGCCCTCAAGATACTTGTAGACAGAGAGAGGGAAATAGAAAAGTTCGAGCCCGAAGACTACTGGATTCTCGAGGCCCATCTCGAATCAGATAAAGGGGATATCAAAACAAGGCACAGAAAGGGCAAGTTCTGGAAAGAAGAAGAAGCAGACAAAAGCAAGGAAAACGCAGAGAAGGACGGTGCAATAGTAAAGGAGGTCAGTAAAAACAGGTTCAAGCACAAGCCTCCATGTCCCTTTGACCTTTCCACACTTCAGAAGGAGGCATATTCTGCGTTCAGGTTTTCGCCATCGAAGACCTTGGATGTTGCACAGTCTCTCTATGAATCAGGCCTTATTTCATATCCTAGAACCTCAAGTCAGAAGCTTCCGCCTAAGATAGGATACAAAAATATTCTGAAAAAGATAAAGAACCAGAAAAAATACACTAACCTTGCACAGAAGCTTCTCGACAGAGGTAAGCTCAAGCCTAAGCAGGGAAAGAAGGAGGACAAGGCACATCCTGCTATATACCCAACCGGGTCAAAGCCCGACAGTATGTCCAAGGACGACAAAAAACTTTACGATCTGATAGTCAAAAGGTATTTTGCAGTCTTTGGCAAGGCGGCAGTTCGTGAATCTGTTAAACTTACCTTTGATCTATCCGGTGAAATGTTCCTTGGTAAGGGAAAAAGAACCCTGGAGCCGAACTGGTTCGATTTCTACAGTCCCTATGTAAAAAAGAAGGAGCAGGTAGTCCCCGATCTCGACGAAGGCGACAGTCTGGATATATCGAAGGTGGATAAGCTGGACAAGGAGACGCAACCTCCTAATAGATATACACAGGCATCTCTTGTCTCTGAGATGGAAAGCAGAAACCTCGGTACAAAGGCCACGAGATCCCAGATCATCGACAAGCTCTACGACCGTGGATATATCGATGGTTTGTCTATAAAGGTCACGGATATAGGCCTTGGAGTTGTAGAGGCCCTGGAGAAGTATTCTCCAAAGGTTCTTTCCGAAGACATGACAAGAAGCTTTGAAGAGGATATGGAGAAGATAATAGATGGAGAAAAGACGAGGGGGGATGTTGTAGAGGAGGCCAAAAAGGCCCTTGGAGAAATCCTCCAGGAAATAAAGGAAAATGAAAAGGAGATAGGCCAGAGCCTGAAGGAAGCAGTTATAGAGACGAACAGAAAGAAAAGGGAGCTTGGAAAGTGTCCCAAATGTGGAGGTACTCTTAAGGTTATAAAGACAGGCAAGAGCCAGTTTGTTGGGTGTTCTGGTTACCCAGACTGCGACAACTCGTACCCACTTCCACAGAATGCCAAAATAGTTCCTACTAAGGAGACCTGTGACGACTGTGATCTACCTACATTCAAGGTAATAAGAAGAGGCAAAAGGCCATTTGAGATGTGTCCTGATCCCGACTGTAAGTCCAAGGAAGACTGGAACTGATCAGAGAAAGCTAAAACTTTTATCGGGTTTCTCAAGTCCGTTTTCCGTGATGAGTATCTGAACCTCCTTTCCTTCTGGTTTTGATCTGTGCTTTCTCATTATCATTATACGCTTACCCTTTTCGAACTTCTTCATTTCTATAAGGCACTTGGACTGATATTTAGCTATATCCCTTGAAACCAGTTCCACGCCACCGTTTTCTATATCGGAATATATCTGGTTGGTTATGAGTACAGGTATTTCACGTTTTCTCGATAGGTTGGAAAGTTTGGAAAGTTGTTTTGCAAGCATGCTGTTTATCTTCCTAGTGTTTCCATCGTTTAGTTCCAGTCGGTAAAGTGTTACAAGGGAATCGAGGACTATAAGGCCGACATCCTTTTTCTCACATATCTTGTCGAGCCTCTCGACGTTTTCCTTCTGTTTTTCGAATGCATCTGGTTCTATAAGTATTATTTCATCCAGGATTCCCTCGGAGTCGTCGCTTGATATCTGGTCAAGTCTTTCCCTCGAGAAGCCTCCTTCTGTATCTATAAAGACCACTTTTTTGTCTTCTTCGATGCAGGATACGGCCGTCTGTAGACAAAGTGTCGTCTTTCCACAGCCAGGTGGCCCGTAGACGTTTGTCAGAGTGTCTTTTTCTATACCCCCACCCAGCATATCGTCCAGAGCTTTGCATCCAGTTGAAAGGCGCTCTACTTTCATAGAATCTAAGTTTTGTGTCCAAACTTAAAATATTAAACTGTTTAGTTTACTTAAACAAAACTTTATAAAGTTTAGTATATATAAATAAAAACCATGGAAAAAAACCAGCTCGAGATGAACAGGAAAGGAGACCTTGCGGCTCTTGTAACCTTCTGTGTTGATTCGGAGAAGTTCAAGTCCAACTACGAGAGAAATAAGTTTTACAGAGGTTTATATGGATGGAAACAGAGGGTAAGAAAGGGAGGAAAGGAATACTTATACGACCACAGAGGTCTTCTGGACAGGATTCCACATATAAAGGTCGACAAGTCTGTCTGTATAGTTCCGGCGGGTATGGTGGACACGTTTGTTGACTACCTTGAACAGTGGGGCGACAGGGTCGACTACAGTATTTTCAAGGTCCTACTTCAGAAGGATAGATTTAAAAAAATGAAAACGAAAGAATACGAAGACAGTGGGTGGATCGAAGTTAAGATAGAATAGGTGTTTTACTATGGATGAACAAAACGGAAACGGAGCCGTCCGTCTCAAGGTCGGTGAACTTACTTCAAGGGAAGAGTTTGGTAAAGGTATTGCCAGACTTGACTCCAAGGTAATGAAGGAGCTTAACGTCAGCGAGGGTGATGTTATAGAGATAGAGGGAAAGAAGAAGACAGGTGTTCTGGCTGTTAGATCATATCCCGAGGACGTCGGAAGTAATCTCGTACGTGTAGATGGTCTTATAAGAAAGAACGCAGGTACTTCCGTTGGCCAGAGGGTGAAGGTAAGAAAAGCAGATGCTAAACCCGCAGAGAAGGTAACACTTGCACCTGCACAGAAGGGCGTAGCACTACACATATCACCGAATATACTGAAGAAAAATTTATACATGAGACCTGTATCTAAAAAGGATATTATAGTCCCTACATCCATAAGAAGTAAGAGAAGAGGTAATCTTTTTGAGGACTTCTTTGGTGAGGATATATTCTCAGATATGATGCCCGGGCTTGGTGGAACCGAGACAAGACTTATGGTTGTTTCGACAAACCCGGGTGGTATAGTCAAGATAGACGACCAGACAACTATAGACCTCAAACCCAAGGCTGTGGAGGTAAAGGATGAGGATATACCAACTGTGACCTACGAGGACATAGGTGGACTGCACCAAGAAATTAAAAAGGTAAGGGAGATGATAGAGGTTCCTCTTAAGCATCCCGAGGTCTTCGAGAGACTGGGAATAGAGCCTCCCAAGGGTATTCTTCTGCACGGACCACCGGGGACAGGAAAGACACTTCTTGCAAAGGCCGTTGCCAATGAGGCAGGAGCACACTTCAAGACAATAAACGGACCAGAAATAATGAGCAAGTTCTACGGCGAGTCAGAGAAGAAGGTAAGGGAAATATTTGAAGATGCAGAGGAAAATTCGCCTTCTATAATATTTATAGATGAAATAGATGCTATAGCTTCAAAGAGGGAGGAGGTAAGCGGAGAGGTGGAGAAGAGAGTTGTGTCACAGCTTCTAACACTTCTCGATGGTTTGGAGGCCAGAGGACAGGTCATAGTTATAGCAGCCACCAACCGTGTGGATGCAGTTGACCCTGCACTCAGAAGACCCGGTAGATTTGACAGGGAAATAGAAATAGGCGTACCTGATAAGGACGGAAGGAAGGAAGTACTCCAGATACACACCAGACATATGCCTCTGACCGACGACGTAGATCTGGACAACATTTCCGAAAGAACCTATGGGTATGTAGGAGCAGACATAGAAGCCCTGGCAAAGGAAAGCGCAATGCATGCTTTGAGAAGGGTTCTGCCTGATATATCGGATCTTGAAAAGATGGACCAGCTTCCCGAGGAAAAACTTGAGAAGCTTCAGGTCAACTACGAAGACTTCGACTACTCTATGAGAATGGTTGAGCCCTCTGCTATGAGGGAGGTACTTATCGAAGTTCCGGATGTCAACTGGGAGGATATAGGTGGACTTGAAGATGTAAAGGAAAGACTCAAGGAGGCCGTCGAATGGCCACTTAACTATCCTGAGTCCTATGTAAAGCTTGGAATAAGACCACCTTCTGGACTTCTTCTTTACGGACCACCGGGGACAGGAAAGACTATGATGGCAAAGGCCGTGGCAAATAAATCTGACTCTAATTTCATAAGCGTAAAGGGACCAGAGCTTCTTTCAAAGTATGTAGGAGAGTCCGAGAAGCGTGTAAGAGAAATATTCAAGAAGGCAAAGCAGGTCGCACCGACTGTTATTTTCTTTGACGAACTGGATGCCCTTGCTTCTCAGAGAGGAAGTTCTGTCGGTGAAAACGTCTCAGAGAGAGTAGTTTCGCAGATACTTACAGAGATGTCGGGCCTTGAGGAACTCAACGATGTTATAGTTATTGGCGCAACCAACAGGCCGGATATGATAGATCCTGCACTTCTACGTCCGGGGAGATTTGATAATCAGCTGCTTGTTCCGGCACCCGACGAAGAAGCACGTATCGAAATATTCAAAATACATACCAGGGATATGCCTCTTGCCGAGAAAGTTGATCTCGAAGCCCTTGCCAAGGAAACAGAGGGCTACTCGGGAGCTGATATATATGCAATATGCAGAGAAGCGGCTCTGAATGCTCTGAGGGAAGACAAAGACTCGGAGATCGTCGATAGTAAGCATTTCGAAGTTGCCTTAAAAGACTCTTCGAAGTCCATAACCGACGACATGATGGAGTACTACGACGAGTTCGAAGCCTCGAGAAGAAGGATATACCAGGAAGATGAAATAGGTTATGTAGGTTAGATTCTATGAACTTTCCTGTTCTTTTTGTAAACTTCAAGACATACAGAGAGGCAACAGGGGAGAAGGCAGTTGAGCTGGCCAGGATATGTCAGAATGTTTCAAGACAGACCAACAAACAAGTAGTTCCTGTAGTACAGGTTTCGGATCTCTACAGGGTTTCAAAGACCGTTGATATTCCTGTATACGTCCAGAGGGTTGATCCTGTCACATACGGTTCCAACACAGGAAGCGTTCTTCCTGAGGGTCTTAAACAGAACGGAGCCTCTGGTGTGGTCATAAACCATTCCGAGGACAGGAGAACCGATGATGTTGTGAGAAGATGTCTGGAGAGATGCAGGGACCAGAAACTTGAAGCTATGGTATGTGCAAAGAATCCGTCGGAAGCGGAAAGTATATCTAGTATGAACCCCGACATTGTAGCAATAGAACCACCTGAGTTTATAGGCGGTGATATTTCCGTCAGTAATGCAAAACCGAAGATCATAACCCGCTCAAGGAAAAAGGTTTCACAGCCTTTGATCTGTGGAGCCGGTATAAGGAAAAAAGAGGACGTTCAGAAAGCAATCGATCTCGGAGCAGATGGAATATTTGTTGCCTCGGGTGTTGTAAAGACTGAAGATCCTGAAAACAGCATAAAAAAACTTGTAAGTCCCTTCTAAATATATAGCGACCTTCCCTGGCTTCCTGTGACCTCGTTCAACTCCTCTATGACCTCTGAAATCCTTTCCCTTACCTTTCTTGACACAACCCTAGGGTCGAAGAAGTCCTTGTCCGGCGACCATATACCTTCGCCGAATGGCTGTCCTTTTTCAACATCTTCCGGTGGAATTATACTGTCTTCGTATTCTCTGTAAAATTCAGCGGCAGTCTTTGCGTATTCGTACTGATACCTTGTATCCTTGTTGAACTTACATACGCCCTTCTTTCCAAGCTTCTTCATCTGTCCGTATGTTAGTCCCGATGAACCGTGGACAACCAGTGGAACCTCCTGGCCTGCTCTGTTCAGTTTTCTACTGACATTTTTGGCTATATCCAATCTGAGATCCAGATCCTTACCCTTCGAGACGCCGTGTTTAGTGCCTATGGATATTGCAAGCAGATCACAGTCTGTTCTCCTCGTAAACTCTACGGCTTCTTCTGGATCCGTGTAGTAACCTTTCTCTGAACTGATACCTTCTTCAACACCCTTTATTCTCCCCAGTTCCGCCTCTACGAGAACATCTTTGCTCTTGGCCATCTCCTTGACCTTTTTTGATCTTTTTACGTTGTCCTCGAAACTCTCCTCTGATGCATCTACCATAACTGAAGAAGGTATTCCGGTTTCCATGGCTTCTTCTATGAACTCCGGGTCCTTGAGATGGTCCATGTTTACAAAGACTCCTATGTTGTACTGGTTTGCTATCTCTTCTATATACTTTCCCATGGCCCTCAGTCCTGCGACGGCGTCTCCATCTCCGGCGAACTCACAGGCGCTTCTGCTCAACTGCAGAACAAGGTCGGAGCCGCTCTTCTGGGACCCCTGGACAAGGCCTATCATTGTATTTGGTTCTGCAACGTTACTGGCAACGAAAGCATATCCTCCTTTCCTTGCCCTTGTGTAGATCTTCTTTATCTCTTCGCCACTTTTTATGAACATCTTGTCACCTGAGTGCGTTTTCGACTGCAAAGGACGTTGAAGATATAACGTCTCCGAGACCAACCGTCAGTTGGGGATCCTTGTAAAGTTTGTTTGGAACCATAACTATATCAAACCCATCCCTATGAACTCCTGTCGCGACAAGTTTTTGATCCTGTAGCGAATCTGCCAGGGATCTTCTATACTCCTTACCCTTCTCCGAAGGTTCCACATCTTCGGCCTTTTCCAGATTCTCATGGCTTAGTTTCCTCCCACTGGCCCTTGTCCAGGCCGCATCTCGGGCAAATTCGAAGCCTTCCTTGATATACATCGGATCGATGTAGTTGCGAGATACAGACATGTAGTAGTGGTGGGTATGTACATTGACCCCTCCTATGCCCAGTTCTTCTACAAGTTTCTTCAGAACTTCTGACATTTCATAGGGTTTTTCAGGATCGGGTGACCCCTCGGATATATTGAGATCGTTCTGTATTAGACCTAACTCGTTTTGATCCAAGGAGAAGACATCTGCCAGAGGAACCACCTCCTTGAGTATAGCCCTTCTCAGCTCTTTCCTGTGGATAGCCGAAAACTCTATCTGTATTTTTATTTCCTGTGAACATCCTTTTACAGTCCTCAAAAAATTCTTAGATGATTCCAGGTGATCGCGCCATGTAGTTCCGTCTGGATACTCCTCTAGTAAGTTATGGTAGCCTGCAAGTATCATACAGTCAACCCTCTCAGCCAGATCCTCCACTCTTTCCTCCAGTTCACCTATCTCCAGATTTTCGTGTCTGTAGGGCGACGAAGCTATAAAACGGCTGTTTTCCCTTGCTCTGACTCCGAACAGCTCCTGACCTTCGGAGAACTCCAGTATCCAGTTCTTCTTCGTTGGAATTTCCCTGTAGCATTTCTGTGGATGTTCCAACCTCAGTCCGGTGTTTCCTGCGATGGGAAACTTCAGATTTTTATTTTTACCGAAAAGGAAGGCTTGTTCTTTTGAGAGGTTTGTGGTATATAGAATTGTTTCACATCCTAGATCCGAAAGGATGTTGGACATTATACCGGCCTGTCCGCCGAGCCTCTTCCCCACTTCTTTCATATTCTCAGACATCCAGTTCTTGAGCCCCTGGCTGATTATCTGTATTTCGTTGCCCTGTCCTTTTTCCATACAGTCCAGAACACCTGTAAGAAGATCTATTTTATCCCCTAGAAGCTTGGGATCCTGTTCCTTTGCCCTTTCGGCATCTTTTTCTGTAAAGAGATTCCGGAAGTCCTTGTCTATGTGCGTTATAACGTCGATATTTGTGTTGTAGCCGACGAATATAGACAGATCCTTGAGTTTCCTGATCTTCTCTTCTGTCTGCATAAAGAATAAATTTAAGCGCTTCTATAAAAAAATAGGTGGGATTTTGATAGAGAGTATACTAAAGGATATCAGAGAGAGAAGCAAGGACTCAAGCAAGTTCGATAATGGCCATCTCCTTGTCTTGGGTGGCTCAAAGAAGTATTGTGGATCGCCTGCCTTCAACTCTCTGGCTGCATACAGAAGCGGCGTCGACTTAGTGACTACCGCTTCGCCCCGGAGGCCTTCTGAAATAGTAGCTAGTTATTCTCCTTCGTTGATAACTGTTCCTCTTGACGGCGATTTCCTTTCACCTGCGCACTATGATGAGATAAAGGAACTGATGAGGAGTGTGGACGCCTTGGTCGTTGGTGGTGGTCTTGGAAGAAGGAAACAGACAAACAAGACAGTTGTAAAGATACTTGAGAATGTGGAAGTTCCTACTGTCGTTGATGCCGATGCCGTGAGAGCCGTTGCCGACAGTACAGAGGTACTGGACCAAAACAAGGTGGTTACACCACATAAAAGAGAGTTCGAGGTCTTAACAGGAATGGAAGCCAGCGAAGAAAATACAGAAGAAGCCGCAAAGGATCTGGATTGTACAATCCTGTTGAAGGGGGAGAAGGATACTGTAACGAACGGCGACGAAACCTATACGAATAGAACCGGAAATGAATACATGACCGTCGGTGGAACCGGCGATACGCTTGCAGGGATAGTAGGTTCCCTTCTTGCCCAGAATTTTGAGCCGGTGAGGGCAGCCTATGGAGCTGCATGGATAAACGGAAGAGCAGGTGACATAGCTGCCGAGGAAAGGGGAGTAGGACTTATACCTGATGATATACTCGAAAGGGTACCTGAAGCAATCAGAGAAAGAAAGTAGTTACTTCAGAACCTCTACACCCACAAGTTTTTCACCTAGCAGTGCCTTTATGAAGGCTCCTCCGGCCAAAGAGACGTGGTTGAAGTCCCCTTCTAAATCAAATCCCAGGTCTTCCAAGGCGTGGGATGTATCTCCGCCGCCTATGAGAGTAAAACTATCCGATTCCTTCATTTTTCGGAGAACCTTTCTTGTTCCTTCTCCGAAGGGTTTCCTTTCAAACATCCCCAGCGGCCCATTAAACACGGTAGTTTCTGCGTTCTCTATCCTTCTGTTGATCTCATCCACGGTCTCCGTGCCTATATCAAGGACCTTCTGATCCACAGGTAGATCCTCTACCTTGATCTCCCTTCTTTCTCCGTCGTTGGAGTATGCCAGATCCCTTGGTAAAACTATATCCTTGCCGTGTTTTTCCAGTATATTCCTGACCCTGTTCTCGAGCTTATGTGTTTCATTTTCCTTGTCTCCGAGATCGTAGCCTTCGACCTCAAGAAATATCTCCCCTATCTTTCCTCCAAGCATAACAAGATCCACTATACCGTCGCCGAGTATTTTTTCTATAACTTCAATGGCGTCCTCGGGTTTGTTTCCACCTAGTATAAAATATCTAGGTCTACCGGACTCCTTTATGTGTTCTATTGTCTCTACGTCTTCCTCGAGCAGAGGCCCTGCTGCACTTTCCATGACCAAAGGGAAGCCTGATATAGATGCATGGTTTCGGTGGCATACCGAGAAGGCGTCGTTGATATAGAAGTCACAGTGCTCTGATAGTGTTTGTACAAGCTCCGATTCCTTGTGTTCTTCTGGATCCACATCCCTGAGTTCGTCCTCGTGCATCCTGACGTTGTCCAGAACAAGTATGTCTCCTTCCTTGAGTTCGTCTATGGTCCTCTGGGCGAGATCCCCTGTTATATCTTCCACAAATATTATTCTTCTGTCCATTATCTGGTTTAGAAGTTCTGCATGTTCGCTTAGATGTATGAAGTCGTTTCTTCCCGGTCTTCCTTGGTGTGCAAGGACAACAACCGCGCATCCCCTTCCACAAAGTTTTTCAAGCGTCTGCGAATGTTCCTTTATTCTGGGGGTCATCTCCACGGATCCGTATTTTACAGTCGAGTTGAGATCAACTCTTACAAGAACCTTCTTTCCATCGATGTCTAAGTCTTCGAGGGTTTTCATAGAACTCTTACTCTATTCCAAGGTTTACGTTTGTTCTTTCCATGGAATCGTCTCGCTCGGTCATCTCCAGCATGGATCTTATGGCATCTATGTTCTCCGGGACGATTATAGATTCCTGGTGGACCTGGTGCATCCAGTATGCCCTTTTACCCTGGACCTCTACGGTTTCTTCCCACACTGCAACTTCGGGCATATCATTTCTCGGCCTTCTGTCTCTGAAGCTCTCTATTATCTTTGCCGTGGATGTGTATCCGTCTTCGGCACGGAACAGTTTTATCCTGGGGGTGCTTCTGAACGTATGTAGAATATCTTCCCTTGTTGCTTTACTTGTAAGATCTACGTTTATCATATGTAGATGTGACAGTGTTGTGGGAACCTTTACCGCCAGGGTCGTGATATCTAGCTCAGGCATTACCTCCTGTACGTCCGGTCCGTGATGCGATGGTATATCTGTAACAGGAACTATCGAGTTTATAGGTCCCCGTGAGTCCTGGCTTGGATCACCTCCTCTTCTCACCAGATTGGCGACGGCCCTTTCCACACCTGTAGTTTTGTCCAGACTCCATAGGGTTCTGCTCAGCGACGTTGTATTGCATGAAACAACCCTTACAAAGTCATGTCCCTTTGCTTCGTCGTAGTTTGCCAGTGCGTTGAAAGAAACAGGTGCTATAGAGGATTCGGCACCTCCCTGGAACACGGCCTTGACACCTTTTTTTCTGTACATGGATCTGTTTTTCTTGTCTATTCCCGAAGGAGTGGCATCTATTACGATATCTACATTGCCTTCCAGAACATCTGGCAGGTTACCCTCTACGTCGAAGCCTGCCTCTTCCATATTCTCCTTCTCATTTGGAACAGAACAGAAGAGTTTTGTACCTTCCAGTGGGCCCATGAGATTTGAGCGCAGATCGGGTGTAGGAGCCACGTCTGCAACTCCGTATAGAACCATATCGTCTTGCTTCTTTACGGCATGGGCTACTCTTTTACCGACTGTACCGATACCGTTTACAACGACCCTTGGTTTCATAATAAAATAACCTCCATACACTTTACATTTGATATGATTTCTATAAAAAGGTTGGATGCTGTAGCATCTGACCTAAAGGAGGTTTTTGATCTTTCCTTCGGTATTCTTCCTCCGGAGAACGGTCACTATAACCGCTAAAGTTGCAACTACCAGAAAGCCGTGTCCTGCCTGGAGGAATAAACCGTAGCCCACCTTTTCAAAGGTGAAGGGGAATAACAGCGGAACCTTACCATCTAGAAAGATTATGAGGTAGTCTGCGGCAAGATGTGTCGCTGCACCGGCTGTGAGAAGTAGAAATACCTTTTTCCTGAACTTGGCCTTGAATACCATAGTTAATATCCCGACCAGAAGCATGGAACCGGCTATGGAATGTAGTGGCATAAAGAGGTAGTAGAGTTCGTTAGCACCTGTTTCTCCCATGAAAACCGCGAAGTTTCCTATATCTGGGAGTACAGCTCCGACAAGGACAAGAACCCTGTATTTCATGGCCCACGGATACTTTATGCTGATGAGCTCCACTGCTACCCATGCCAGCAGAACATGTGTGAGAAAATCAGCCATCAACTATCATCTCCTTGAGAGTTTCTCTGTCTATGTAAATTACAGCAGCGATTAAAACGATGCCCAGGAAGGAAAGTACACCCAGAGCCGTCTGTCTTCTTGCAGATCGGTAGTACATTTCTTCTCCTTCGACTCTTCCTTCCGATGCAATACGAACAGTTCCCAGGAACCTTGCTGTGTCTCCTTCTTCTATGTCCTCCAGCCAGCTCTCCTCGTCCTCTTTTATCTGGTAGTATACCTCAAAGGTTCTTCCATGTTTGTCCAGGCCCATGTAGAGAACGCCGTCAACAACTTGGCTGCTTACCACCTTTCCCCTCATCTCCACCCTTTCTCCTTCGTGTAGCTCAGGGTTCCTGAGAACTTCTATGGTGGTGGGTGATTCTACGGGACCGAATATGTAGGCGTAAGCCGATAGGGATATTAAACCCAGGACTAAGGCAAGAATTATAACCCTGTCCCTGGTTTTACTCTCACCTGGGGTCATATGGAATCATGATCTATTTCTATTAAAAATGTTTTTCCCGGTCCAAGACATCTTGAGTATATTCTTTGTCCGTCTTATTTTTTTATAAAATTCTTATATACTGTTCCTGAGCTCGGTGGCTATGGAATGTCTC
>PWHK01000013.1 GCA_003554845.1 Candidatus Aenigmatarchaeota archaeon
CTGATGCTGATTCCGGTTATCACTTTGTTGGGTGGACCGGAGATGTTGGGAATGTCGAGGATACAGGTTCTGCAACTACTACTGTGACTATGGAAGGTGACTATTCCATAACTGCAGAGTTCGGATCCTACGGCGTCAATGTAACTGCACCCAAAGACGACGAAGTCATAAAAGAAGGTAGATATGAGTACAACTTTACTGTAAAAAACACGGGAGATGTCACGGATACATACGACATAACTATAAGTGAAAATGGTAGTTGGCTTGTAGATACAAGTGAAATAACCATTGAACCCGACGAAGAAATAAACATAACAGCAACATTGGAAATACCGGGAACCGATGTAACCGAGAAAAATACAATAACATTAAACGCAACAAGCCAAAGCGATAGCACGATCTGGGACTCCGATTCATTCACTGTTCACTTCAAAGAACACTACGAGGTAGAAATCGTTGCCCCGGAAGACAAAGTGGAGTCGGAACCAGGTAACTACACGTACAACTTCACTGTAAGAAACATAGGAAACAGGGAAGACACATACAGTCTATCTGTCGATGACACGGAAGGTTGGAACCCTGAAGTTACGAATTCTGTAACAGTTGGACCATGGGAAAACAAAACACTCGAAGTAAATCTAACAGTTCCAGAAAACACCAGAGGTATAACAAACGAGATAAACCTTACTGCAACAAGCAATAAAGCAAGTGACTGGGACACTTTTACTGTATCCCATCGTGCTATAATGTACAGTCTTGATGTACTGGAAACCATAGGAAACGGGACGGTCTACTTAGATGGCGAAGAAATCCTAACACCATATGGCGAGGAGTTTGAAGAAGGAACAGTATTAGAGATCAATGGGACACCAGACGAAGATTGGAACTTCAGTCACTGGATGGGAAACTATCCTGAAGGAGGTCAGCTCAACGACACCATAAGTATAACGATGGATCAAAACAAAACTTTAAGGGCCTACTTCGAGTATGTGGACTACTCAATACAACACAATCTGACCATGCTCACAGAGGGCGAAGGAAAAACCCGACCACCAGAAGGCGTATATGAATACAACCACGGAGAATTGGTTCCGTTAAAAGCAACTCCAGAGGACTGTTGGCTATTCAGTGAATGGATAGGAGATATAATGGGCCATTATAACGGAACCGAAACAGAAGCAACTGTTCTCATGGATGAAGACAAAAATATAACTGCAAACTTTACGAAATCTCCAGAATGTTATCTTCTTTCCATAGACACGGTCGGTGAAGGAACTACAATTCCTGAACCCGGAGAACACTGGTTTGAAGGCGGCGAAACAGTAACATTAGAGGCTACATCATACAGTGGATGGAAATTTGACAGTTGGACAGGCGACTACGAAGGCACAAATCCAAACGTAAATATAACCATGGACGAAAACAAATCTGTAACGGCACATTTCAAACAAGAAGAAGTCACTAGACCTCCTAGAAGAAGACGTCCAAGACCACCCACAGTAATTGTAAAGCCAGTTGCAGAAGCAGGAAAAGATATACAGGGCTACATATTCGAAGAGATAAACTTCACGGGTAAGGGAACCATTCAAAGGGGAAGTATAGTAGCATACAGATGGGACTTCTACGGAGATGGGCAGTGGAACTACGAAAGTACAGAAGATGGAAATACCACGCATGTTTACAATGAATCAGGGGTTTACGAGGCCGTTTTCGAGGTAGAAAGTGATGAAGGCTACACGGACAACGACACAGTAATGGTTTGGATTTACCACAGAGACGAAAAGATCCCCGATGAAATCAGAAGAACAATCGTGAAGGATATGATAATAGATGGCCACATACCACAGTACGTATACGACTCAAAGACAAACACAACTTCCCTGGAACTGAAAATAGAAAACAACTATACAGTACCAAAATTTGTAAGATTGAACATGACACTTCCGGAAGAACTATCCGAAGATACACAAAGTCTTGTTGTAGAACCAACAACGGAAACGATCACCGAAGATACAGTATCATGGGACTTAAGGCTGGAACCAGGAGAATCTTTAACTGTATCGCTTAGCAAACCGGGTTATATACCACAGGAAGTTTTCGGAAGGATAAAAATAACAAAGGAAGTATATGATGTAGACACGCCTGTTGGATTTCTCATAAGAACTGCAATGAATCCCGTTTTTATTGCTCTCCTTGTAGCAATCGTTTGGCTTATACGTGAAGCAATGGTAGGTAACTTCTGAGATTTATAAATTCTTGTCTTCATGAAGAAAAGAATATAAAAGAAGGTGAAGAATATTTTAGGGTCTGATAGGCATGAACCAAGAATACGACCCAAAGAAAATAGAAGAAAGCATAAGAAGTTTCTGGATAGACAACGACATAAAGAAAGAAGTAAGGAAAATGAACAAAGACAAGAAAAAGTTCTTTCTTCTGGACGGTCCGCCTTATCTCACAGGCGACCCACATCTTGGACACATGCTTAACAAGGTAGTCAAGGACACAGTTCTACGTTTCAAAAGGATGCAGGGTCACGATGTATGGGACCAAGCAGGCTTCGATGCACACGGACTTCCAAACGAGGTCAAGACCGAGGAAAAGCTAGGAATAAAAAAGAAAACGGATATAGGCAAAAAGATATCCGTAGAGAAGTTTATAGACGAATGCAGAAAAAGGGCTGTTTCTTCAAAGGATGTATGGAAAGATATAATGGAAAAGCTTGCTGTATGGCAGGATTTCGACAATCCATATATAACATTCCACAACTCATACATAGAATCGGAGTGGTGGTTCATAAAACAGGCGGCGGAGAAGGATCTAGTATACAGGAAAAAGAGACCGATGTACTGGTGTCCTCGATGTATGACATCCCTTTCTCAGAATGAGATAAGCGACGAATACAAAACTATAGAAGATCCTTCCATATTTGTAAAGTTCCCGAGAAGGGGCAAAGAAAATGAATATTTCCTTATATGGACGACAACACCATGGACCATTCCAGGTAATGTGGCAATACTTCTACATCCCGACTTCAGATACGCCAGGGTAAAAACGGATGAAGGAATACTTATAATGGCAAGGGACCTTGTGGAAGATGTAATGGAAAAACTGGAAGTAGAAGATTACAAAATACTAAATACCATAGATGGTGCATCGCTTCAGGGAAAGGAGTACGACCATCCACTGAAGGAAGAGGTCCCAAAACACGAGGAACTCGACAAATCCATGAACGTGCACAGAATACTCAACTCATCTAGCCTCGTGACACTGGAACAGGGGACAGGCTGCGTACACACGGCACCTGGACACGGTGAAGAGGACTACGAAGCAACCCGTAACTACGATCTCGATGTCTTCTCGCCTGTAGATGAAGCTGGAATGTTCACAGAGGACGGAGGAAAGTACTCTGGAAGATACATACACGATGCAAATGAAGAGGTACTCGGAGATCTCAAGAAGAAGGGGTACCTAATTGGGCACACAAAGATAGACCACGAATACCCACATTGTTGGAGGTGCAAGACAAAGATAATACAGAGAGCTACAACCCAGTGGTACATAGATGTAAGCTCTCTTAAATTTGAAATGCTGGACAAAAACAGAGATGTAAAATGGATACCGGAAAAAATAAGAAAGAGGTTTGAGAACTGGCTGGAGAAGGGAAGGGACTGGTGTATTTCTCGGCAGAGGTTCTGGGGCGTTCCAATACCTATATGGATATGCGACAACTGCGGTGAAAGGGAGGTACTGGGTTCATTCGAAGAACTCGAAGGTAAGATAGGTGAGCTGCCAGGTGACTTCGACCCACACAAGCCCTATGCCGATGAATGGGAATGGGACTGCAGCTGTGGAGGAACGATGACCAGGACAGAAGATCTGCTCGATGTCTGGTGTGACTCGGGATGCGCACCCTTTGCGTCGATGCACTATCCCTTTGAAGAAGAGCCGTTCAGTTCGCTCAAGCCTATGGACTTTATAGTAGAGGGAAGTGATCAGGTAGCAAAATGGTTCTACTATCTGATGTTCTGCAGCGTACTGGCGTTCGACGAGGCACCATCCAAGGAAGTGCTCATGCATGCCTTTGTTCTGGACGAAGAAGGGAAGGCCATGTCGAAGTCCATCGGAAATGTAATAGAACCAGAAGAGATAATGGAGAAGATGGGTGTGGATATACCCAGGTTCTGGATACTTGAAAACTCCCCTCTCTGGGAAAACCCTAAGGTCGACCTCGAAGAGATAAAGAACGAGGGATACAAGATATTTTCCGTATACTGGAACACTGCACAGTTCCTTGAAAACTACAGAAATGGAAGCATAGAGAAACCGCATGAACTCAGAGAAGAGGACAGATGGATACTCTCCCGGCTTGAGAACATGATCGATGAAGTAAAGAAAGGATACGAAAACAAACATTTTCATCTATCATGCAGAAACTGGAGGGACTTTGTTGTTGAAGATCTATCAAGATGGTATGTAAAATCAACAAGGAGCCGTGCAAGAAAAGGAGATGCTGCTGCACTCTGGACACTGAAGGAATGTATCAAAAAGGCTACTCTTGTGGTTGCTCCTGTCGTTCCCTACATAACCGAAAGGGTTTACAGAGACATATTGAAAGGAAATGAAAAATCGGTCCATGCATGTAGCTTTCCTGAAACAGACAAGGATAGGATAGACGAAGACCTCGAAGACAGAATGGAAATTACCAGAGACATAGTAAACCAGGTATTTTCGATACGTGAAGAAGAAGGCAGGAAGCTGAGATGGCCTGTTAAGAAGGCTGTAGTTTCAACAGACCAAGAATCAAGAAAGAAGATAAAACAAATGGAAAGGCTTATCAAGGACATGGGAAATCTAAAGGAGCTCGTATTTGGTGAGGTAGAGACCAGGCTCAAGGCGAAGCCGGACTACTCCAACCTCGGTCCTAAGTTCAAGGGAGATGCAGAGACTGTAGCAGATATTATAGAGGGACTATCACAGACCGAGATAAAAGAACTGAAAAAAAGCGGTGGTCTAGAAAAGGAGGGCTTCAAAATCAGCAAAGAAGATGCCAAGTTCTCGAGATCTACATCGGAGTCCATATCCGGAAAGGACTTCGGTAGAGGAAAGGTGTTCCTGGATATGGAAATAACACCTGAACTTAAGGAGGAGTCTGTTCTCTCCGAACTCACAAGAGACATACAACTGGCCAGAAAGGAAGAAGGTCTCCATGTAAAGGACAGGATGAAGCTGTTCCTCGACGGAAACAAAAACGAAGTTCTCAGTAGATGGGAGGATAAACTAAGAGAAAGGCTGATGGTGAGTGATATCGTTGTAGGCGAGATGGATCACAAGAAGGGCTCCTTTGATTACAAGTCATGGGATGTAGATTATGGTTTTGAGGTGATAAAGGAAAATGCTTAACAAGAATGAGATAGTGGAACTTATAGAAAAAAAGGGTCTTATCGAGGACTATCCACACCTCGAGACACAGATACAACCAAACGGGTTTGATATAACCGTTGATAAGGTATTGAAGTTTTCAGGAAGCGGTAGTCTTGATTTCTCCAATTCGGAACGAAAGATACCGGAGACCAAGGAAGTGATACCTAAAAAGAAGGAAGAAGACGATAGCTACGGTTGGTGGAGTCTGGAAAAGGGAGTCTACAAGGTAAGGACAAACGAGAGGTTCAATATGCCACATGATTTAGCAGGAATTGCATTTCCCAGATCTTCTCTACTCCGAATGGGATGCACAACTGAAACAGGGGTTTGGGACGCCGGATACTCCGGAAAGGCCGAGTTTATACTGAAGGTAGACAACGACAACGGTGTTAAGATAAAGGAAAATGCAAGGATAGCACAGATTCTGTTCGTACCAATAGACGAAGTTGAGGAAGGCTATGGGGGTGTTTACGGTGAGTGAAATCTCAAAGAACGATCTTATAGATCTCGCAGATAAGATAAAGGACGAAGAACTACGGGACAAAACAGTTGACCTGATAGAGGAGTTTGAAATAAGCAACGAAAAGATGGAATATGAAAAGTCTGACCTTGATAAGATTCCATGCTGGATAGGTGGACATCATTACTACGAAGGAGGGCTGGTTGAGCACGTGTACTCTGTAACAAAGATCTGCATAGAACTTGCAGACAACTTCGACGAGGTGTATGGAATAGTTCTGGATAGGGATAGTTTAGTATCGGCTGCCCTCTTACATGATCTTGCAAAACAGTTTATCCTGAAGGATCTGGAAGGATTCAGGGACTACGATCTGGATCACGAGGTATGGATTTCATGTGAACTCTACTCGCGGGACTTCCCTGAAAAAGTAATAGAAATAATAATGGGACATGGTGGCGAAACACACGAAGCAGCACCGAAGTCCGATGAAGCAAGAATTCTCCACCATGCAGATTCCCTCGACGCAGAACTTAACACACACGACACATTTGGAGGAGGTGCATTAATTGAATTTCGAAAAGAGTAGAAAGTTTCTGAAGGACTTTGAAAGGCCTATAATAGTATACCACAAGGACGCCGACGGCGTGTGCTCAGCTGCACTTCTCCAGGAAATACTACCCGGGAACGCCTTCCCGAATGACGGCCCAGGTATACAGGTAAGCGAAGGTCTTCTCGAAACTATAAAGAACAGCAAGAATGTTGTGTTTCTTGATATACCCGTGGACCAGCTCCCGCTGGCCGATGAAATAGATCAAAGGGTATTCATACTGGACCATCACCCCCCTGAAAAGGATCTTACAGGAAAAAACATACTCCACCAAAATCCAAGGTTCGAGAACTCCGAAGCATATCTTCCTGCATCCTACCTTACATACAAACTTCTAGAAGACAGAAAGGACCTGGCGTGGAAGGCAGGCGTCGGTGTAGTAGGAGACCACGGAGTAAAGGACTGCCAGGATCTAATGGAAACCATAGCAGAGGAAAATCCGGATATAATAGGCGAGAAGGACTACACATACGAAAACATCAAGGAAAGCAAGCTCGGTATTATAGCCGATATGATAGAAGCCTCGAAGGTAGTAAAGGGCCTGGATGGAATAAGAAAAAGTCAGGAAATATTAAGAAAAGCCGAAAATCCCAACGATGTATTCGAAACCGATCTCAGAGACTTCTATGAAATATATATGAAGGAGCTCGGTAAGGAAGAGAACAGATTCGAAAGAAAGGCAGAATATTTTCCAAAGACAAACTCTTACCTCTACGGTCTGTCTTCAAACTACTCTCTGGTCTCGGATCTGTCCAATAGAATGTCAAATAAAAATCCAGAGTCTGTTATAATAATATATCAGAAGGAGAGCTATGGAATGAAGATATCCGGAAGATGCCAGAGCGGAAGGGTAGATGTATCCGATATAATAAAGTACGCCGTCGAAGGACATGGAACAGGCGGCGGACATCCACAGGCCGCAGGAGGGTTTGTTGAAAGGGGAAAGGAAGGCATCGCCCTTGAAAGATTCAGAGAAAGGCTTGAGGGAATTTCCTAGACCTTCTGTGCAACTATAAAACAGTGATCGTCCTCAAAGGGATCCAGCTCAAGTATTTCCTTTATATCAAAGTCTCCGTCCAGCTGGGATTCAACTTCTCTGTATATATCCTTTGGTTCCCTGGTCACATCCATGGCCCTTGCCTTTATAGATACCATTATCCACCCTCTGTCCTTGAGGAACTCGTCCACGTTTCTCTTGAGGATTTCAACCTGATCGGGTTGTGCAACGTCCTGGTAGACCACATCTACATCTTCGACCCAGCCGTAATCGGTTGGTTTCCTGGCATCACCGAGTATCGGAACCATATTTACCCTTCTTTCGCAAATATCAAGCAGATCCCTCATTGCCCTCTCGGAGAACTCAACGAGATATGCTATCCCCTGCTCACCGACTATATCTGAGACATGTGAAGGGGTCGTACCCTGGGCAGCACCGAGATAAAGAACCTTAGTTCCTTTCTTCATTGGAAGTGTATCCAGACCTTTTTTCAGTGCAGCAGCAAGCTTGGACCTGTCCGGATTCCATTTTCTGAACTCCCGGCCACTTTTCTTAACAAGACTTTCTCCGTATACTTTATGGCCTGGATCCAGGCTTTTTGTATAGAAGTCTCCTCTCTCCTTGAAAACACCTTCAAAAATCTCATTCATTTCTTATCTCCTCCAGATCCCTTTGAAGCTTTTTCTTGTACTTTTTACCCTTGAACTTGCCTGTATACTGGTCCGTGCGTGCAGCCATCATAAGTGTTGATGCTATCTTCCTCGCTGCCTTCCCACGTTTACCCTCTGGGGTCTGTTGTATATATGGGTGGTTGTAGATTATGCCGTATTTTGGAGGCTTGCCTCCGCCCTTTAGATGCCGGAAAAGGGCCTTTTCGGCACCCAGAAGTTGTATCTTTGATGAAGGCATTCTTGCCAGCTTTTTGAGGGAACCGGCAAGAGAGATGAGCTGCGCCCCCATTTCGGACCCTATTATATGGTTTATATTTGGAGCAACGTCCTTCATAACATCCTCGAGATATTTTTTGAGTTCCTCCCTTTCCTTGTATATTCCATCCAGACGTTCTGCAAATCCCTTAACAGCATCTATATCCCTCTTATCAAGATCTATGCCCATAGAACCCTTGAATTCCTCGAACTCCTCCCTCCTTTCAAGACCTGCAACCAGTTCGGTATACTTCTCGTTGCCCTTGACCTTTAGTTCAGGGTAGTAAAGTCCGTACCATTCCCTGAGACGCTCCGATAGCTCGTTGCTTATCCTTCTAAGGTCCTGAAGTGCAGATACGGCCTGTGAAACGACCTTATCCTTCTTTACCGAAGACTTTACATTTTTTCTTGTCTTTATGATCTGTATATCCCTTAAGATCCTGTTAAACTGACTATCTTCCTCGACAAAACCAGACTCAAGGGAAAGTTTTCTCATATTTTCTTCGAGGTACTCGGAAGCTGATACGCTGTCCTTTATCTCTACGTTGTAGCCCTCGATCTCCATATGAATGTCAGTAACTATGTTTTTTGTATCCAGAGACTGGACAACCTCACGCAGTTCTTCTATTTGTTCTCCATCTCTTATACTATCGAGTCTATCAAGGATCTTACTGGAATCTCTTGGAAAAACCGAGCTTGCAACCATCTCCTTGTCCTTGTCAAAGGCAAATACCCCTGGTATACCAGCAACGACAAACACAAAACTCTTTTCTGACATATTAACCAACTACTATGGTTTCAACTATTAAAAATATAAATAACTCTATATATTGTTAGGTCAAGAAAACTATGAAAAAGGGTCAACACATGGTACTATCTGCTGTTCTTCTTGTTCTTATGATAATTGGAGTTGTATTCGGCGTATATATCTTCACAACAGATACCACAGGAGAGGTCCTGGACATAGGAAAGGGTGGCATAGAAGACAGTATAGAAAAAGGCAATGCAGCTATTATGATATCGTCGGTGGAAGAGGGAGAGATCGAAATAAAAAATATAGGAAGGACCAATATACCCTCTGATTTCGGCATATACTTCAACGGAACACCCGGTGACACAGAGCACGACTGCCCGGAGTACATAGAAGAAGGAGAGATATGCAGCATAACCGTTAACAGTCCTAACCCATGTGACTACAATATAGAAGTTCACGGCCCGTATGGAACCTGGGAAGAGGCAGAAGCCGAGTATACCTGCAGTTAGAATTTTGATGCGGGGGGCCGGATTCGAACCGACGAAGGTACTAAACCACCAGATTTCTCATAGGAAATATTCCTAGAATTGATATCCTCAATACTCAAGAACAAACTTGAGTCTGGCCCCTATAGCCCTTTCGATTGACCGCTTGGGTACCCCCGCATAAAAAGATAAATATAGGGTGTTTACTGTATCTCTCCTAGGCTGTCACGAATCTCCTTTAGGTCACTGTGAAGTTCCCGAACCGTCTTCGAAACCCTTGTCTCGGGTTCGTATGAGTCTCCCTCTACGCCTTCAGGTTTTATGAACTTCTCGTCCATTGAAACCAGTGTATCTGTAAGTTCGGCTATACCGTTCTTAAGCTCTGCCATTCCTGTCCTCTTCATGTTGTCTATCTCGTTCATCAGGCCAAAAAGTTCTCTCAGACCGTCTAGAGAGCCTCTTATTTCCTCAAGATCCCCAAGAACTTCCTCGTAATTATCTATCTTAACGAAGAGTGGTGCAAACTCACCTTCATCCTTTGAAGATAGTTGTCTGGTGAACTCAAGTTCTTTTTCCACAGGCTCTTCGTGTGACATCTCTCTGGTTCTTTCCCTTGGTTTCTCTCTCTGGGACTCGGGAGGCTCTTGGTCTTCTTCTATTCTTACAGAAGGTTTCTCGCGATCGCTTGGAGGCTCGGGTAGACTCATGTTGGTTTTCCTGGATACAGGAGGTTCAGGTGGCTCAGGTAGTCTTGTTTTACTGCTTTCCACTGGGTCACCTTCCATTCCGACTGGTCCCTGATTTCTTCTTCCTTCGACCTGTCTCTTTACCTCTTCCATCTCTCTTTTCTTTTCATCTTCGCTTTTCCAAAATGCCATTGTAAAACCCAGGTATGTTTACCCTTCTTTTATTTAAATATGTTAAATGGATTTTGGCTACCCACCGAAGATCGATCCAAATCCCTCGGCAGCTTCTTCCTCGGCTTTATCCATGGCCTCAACAACCATTTCCATCTCGTCTGCTTCAAGTTCCTCTCCGAATTCCGAGATCTTTTCCTTGGCTTGGTTGCATACACCGTCTTCGCCCTCGAGAACTGCGATGATTCCCTCAGAGTCTATATCCAAGGCCTCGGAGTTCTTCTGTTTTATTGAAAGTCTAGAGACCGGGTCCTCGTCGAGTATGCTCTGGAGTTTTGACCTGTCTGATTCGTCCACTCTAAATGCTATTTTCATTTAAAACACCTACAATTAAAAGCAGTGCATCGCTTAAAAGTCTTTTGTGTTATTCGTCTTTAGTAAATCAAACTCGTAGAAGAGAGTCGTTCTGACCGTTTTTACCACACATATAAATATTTTTGGTATTTTATTAACATTGTGTGAACTACCATGGCTAAACAAGATCTTATTCAGAAAAGGACGAATAAATACCGGGTAACAAATCCTGGACCATGCAACGAGGCAGGACATGAATATGATCTGATGTATTCCTACCTGAGAAGTCGCAGTAATAAAAGAGACCCCGGTGGACCTTTTTACGGAGATATCTACGAAGGTGAAGAAATGTTCGACTTCATGTACAAGATCCGGTGCAAAAAATGTTCAGACAATGAAGATATTAAAGGATTCATCGTACCAGAAAGCTTCTACCCTCAAAAAAATCATGGCGATGTGGTTCAGTACGTAGAAGATAGTATCGATATCAGTAACCCCGGTAAATGCGAAAGATTCGGCCATGAATATCAATGGCTTGCCGATATCAATAGAACGAAGGATGACAGCTCGAATGTAGAAAAGAAGGAGCTTCTGTACTGCAAGAAATGTGCAAGGAAAGAAAGGGTGCTAAAAGGAACAGAAGACAGGAATGAATTAGCCCAGAAAGAAATGAAGATCAAAAAGAGGCTGGACGAAGAGTTGAACAAAGAAGGATTTCTGGACAAGATAAAGAAACTACTGGGTTAAACCAAAGACCACTGACTAAGAAATAGATTGTTTTTACTTTTCGTCTCCACAAACATCATTACAATTTGCAAAAAACACCCTACTCTAATCCTTTTCTAAAGCTACACACAGTACGAGGCGTCTTGTAGAGATTAACTATCAAAAAACTCTGCGATACGGCCGTATATCTTCCTTAGACCTGGATTGCTCCTTGTTTCTATGTATATAGGAGAGTTTTTCGGATCTTCTTTATAGAAGTTCGGCCAGCTATCGATATCGTCCTCGTACTCCCTTTTACTGTCTTCAATGGATCCGTTGGGGATGTTATAACCGTATATGTATTATTCACGCTGCTTTAAAAGTTTTTTGAATAAAAAACGGATGTATAAAACACACAAAGGTACTCGAGAGTCCAGTGACATCCTGAAAAACACCAGACGCCCGTTTTAGCCTTGATTCACAATAGAGAGTTCAAAAAGGACATATTTAATTCGTAAACTTGTTAAGTGTTCTCCGTAGTTCATGATCGAAAGTATATGCCTGTATTAAGAACCTTAGCTTCATTATTGCTTCTGATTCACAGAAATTATCAAGTAACCAGAAAGACGAGAATGGAGCCTCGGGCGGGAGTTTCCGAACCCACTCCTTTTTAGCGAACGTTTTTGCGATCGAAGGGAGTAAAAAGGTTCTTTTGAACCCGCGACCTGCTGCTTTCCTGTGGGACCAGCAAAGAACTGGCCAAACAGTACGAGGCAGCCGCTCCGGCCGAACTGAGCTACCGAGGCTGAACAAAGTTATTATTTACATGCAATGTTTAAATATAATCCTTGGTATTGTTTTAGTATGGTTCTTTACTTTGCGAGGCTGGCAGCCGGTCTTCTTGCAGGATTTCTAGGAGGACTTATAAGCTATGTTGTATACAGAAAGCACGATGAATCACACGAACTCATGAAGATGCTTCTCTACAGACCACTGGGAATTCCGGAGGATCATAGGAAGTTCAAAAAGAGGACATATCTTCTATTTATGTCGTTTACAGGCCTCGTATACGGGTTTGCCTTTGAGGCATTGAGGATGGGAAACCTTCTTCCTGTGCTCCAGACGCATATACAGAATATAACCTTCTTTGCATTTTCAATAGGCCTCTCAGTTGTGATGTTCCAGGTACTTCTCCACCTGAAGGTCGATAGAATAACAAAGAAAATGGCAGAGGAATGGCTTATTATAGGACTTGTATTCGGCTTCTTTCTTGGACTTTTCTTCAACCTTGTCTCCTTCTTTGTGATAGGCCCTCTAATGATATGACAGGGATTTTTATCCATGAAAAGACAAAGATAAAACATGGACAAAGAGGTTGAAACTGCTATTTACGAAGAACTTGAAAGCAACACCGTAAGGTGTGGCGTATGCCCAAGGAGATGCACTATAAAGGAAGGACAAAGTGGCTTCTGTAGGGTAAGGCAAAACAGAGGAGGAAAACTTGTTTCGCTTGTCTACGGAAGGGCTGTTTCATATGGAGTTGATCCAATAGAGAAGAAACCCCTGTTCCACTTTGCACCGGGAAGCAGAGCATTCTCGATAGCAACCATGGGGTGTAACCTGAGGTGCGATTTCTGCCAGAACTTCCGTATATCACAGGAATGGAAGGATATAGAAGGCGAAGATCTCCCACCGAAAGAGGCTATCAAAAAGGCAAAGATGCATGATTGTGATGGAATAGCCTACACTTACACTGAACCAACTGTTTTCCTCGAGTACGCCCACGACACAATGAAAAGTTCAGAGTCTCTGTACAACGTCTTTGTCTCCAACGGCTACATAACCGAAGAAGCCGTAGACTACGTGGTCCCATACCTCGACGCCATAAACGTGGATCTGAAGGGCGACGCGGACTTCTACAGAAGACACTGCAATGTACCCGATCCCGAACCTATATTCGACGCACTGAAGATACTTTCAAAAAGAAACATACTGGTCGAGGTAACGAATCTCCTGATACCAGGAGAAAACGATTCAGAGGCCCATATAAGGGAAAGGGTGGAATGGATAATGAAAAATCTAGGTGAGGATACACCTGTACATTTCTCTAGATTCAAGCCGGACTACAGAATGAAAAACAAGAAACCCACTCCCATATCAACCCTGGAAAAAGCGATAAAAATAGCAGAAAATTGTGGTCTCAACTACGTATACTCCGGAAACGTTCCAGGACATAAATCGGAGTCTACCTTCTGTCCGAACTGTGGAGAACTTGTGATAAAAAGACATGGGTTTACAGTAGAGGAGTTCAAACTGAAAGAGTCCATGGAATGCCACAACTGCAGCGAGAAAATATTTATAGAGGGAGAAAGGTGGATACCCGAAAAGTTATTTAAAGGTTGATAAAGAAACTTGGCTTGGTAAACATGGAAAGAGAGGAGGCAGATGAAAAGGTCGACAAGGGATGGATAAGGGCAAGTGCCTTTATAGAGGTCATGGCAATAAAGGAAG
Source organism: Candidatus Aenigmatarchaeota archaeon (assembly GCA_003554845.1). GTDB lineage: Archaea > Aenigmatarchaeota > Aenigmatarchaeia > PWEA01 > PWEA01 > PWEA01. The sequence goes on from PWHK01000013.1 coordinate 14,078, forward strand.
AGTCGGCAAGAATGGCACTGGAGAAACACGTGGAAAAGATAGAAAAACAGAAAGGCATAGAGGTATATAAAAAGGAGTACGAAGAACCCGAGGTCGTCGACAATCCACCTACAAAGAAGGCAAAAAAGGCCTACTCACAGATAGTAGAGATAGAGTTTGTTGTTTCTTCTGTAAAGAACCTCATGACCTTTTCGATGCTTTACGGCCCATCATCGGTCGAGGTAATAGAGCCGGATTCTGTTAATATAAAGATCGATGAGCTACAGGACATGGCAAACAGTATATCTGCACTTATACATCAGTACGCTTCACAGGGTGCAGGTGGAATAGTTACTTCGCCGGAATGAAACGTTTCATACTGTGGCCGAACAACTTCTTAAACTATTTATTTCTTGATCAGAAACTATAGTTAATATGAAAAAGATAGTTTTAGGCCTGTTTGTAGGGTTCGTCCTACTGACCTGTACGGCGGAAGCCGCCAGCATAAGCTTCTATAGGAGGGAAGCTCTGATAAGTCCTGTAGAGGTTTCCATAGAGGATACCATAGTCTTCGAACAATCTCCCAGCAAGATGGAAATTCCACTCCTTTTTGATGCACATACACTTAGCTCCAGATCTACTCTGTCTGGACACATATGTGAACTGGAGGAAAAGGACTACGGGTCGCTTATAACATGTGAGTTACCAGAGGGCGACAGCGGAAGGCTTTCTCTTGAATTCAAGGTAAACGAACTTGTCAGATACACAGGAAAACACTACTACTTCGAAGAAGACCTTGTTGCTCCGTACGTAACAGGTAATATGATATACAACGCAAAACTGGAGGAAGGCTTTGTTCTCATAGACGAAGATCTGGATACACCCTTCGACAAGTTTTCCCCTGGATACGGCGAGGAAAGCTCCGATGGAAGAAGGATATATATACTTTGGTCAAAGGAAGACGTAGAAAGGGGAAACGGCATAAGACCGAGGATTTCATTTGAAAGAACCGAGGAACCGGATACAGGTGTAAGCGAGGTATACGTAATTATACTTGGCATATCAATCGTGCTCCTCCTAATAGCAGTCGGAACCAAGTTCGGCGAGGAAGAAGGAACACTTCCGGATGCACTCAAGGAAGACGAAAGAATGGTAATAAAGATAATCAGAGACTCCGGGGGACAGATAAAGCAGAAGAGGATAGTTGACTCCGTGGATTTCTCCAAGGCCAAGGTGTCGCGTCTTATACACGATCTAAAGGAAAGAGGTCTTCTGGAAACAGAGAAGGTGGGGAGAACAAACAGGGTAAAACTGAGAAAATTCGACTAGACCACAGATACACAGTCCAACGATATTTTTAATAAACAAGAGTTGAAACAGTAACCATGATATTCATCGACCTACTGTACATATTTTTCTTTTCTGTAATGATATTTTCTGCCGTGCTGTGGGGCATCGTATACTACGCAAACCTGGACAAGATAAAGAAGGATCCTCCGGTCGACAGAACAAGAAGGGTTACAATACTTGTTCCTGCCTACAACGAAGAGGACTGTGTAGGTGAGACCATACAGCGTCTTCTGGACATAGACTATCCCGACGACGCCTATAACATAATAGCAATAAACGACGGCTCAGAGGACGGAACATTGGAGATTCTGAAAGGGTTCGGAGATCAGATAGAGATAATAGACAAGAAGAACACGGGTAAGGCCGACTCCATGAACGTGGCTCTGAAAAGGGTCGACACAGAACTGGTGGCGTCCATGGATGCAGACTCGTATCCAAATGAAGACTTCCTCAAAAACATGGTAGGATACTTCAAGGACGAAGGTGTTTCAGGAGTTACACCTGCCCTAAAACTGATGAGAGACGAAAATCTTGTTGAAAAAATACAGTGGACCGAGTACATATACCAGATATTTCTGAGGAAGATATTCGCCCTCTTCGACGTACAGTACGTCCTTCCGGGACCGGGAAGCGTCTACAGAACGGACTTTCTCAAGGAGACAGGCGGCTGGAGTGAAGATACACATACAGAAGATATGGAGGTTGCCTTCCGAATGATGAGTGAAAAGAAGAAGATAGAAAATACAACTAACTCCGTAGTATGGACGGATCCTCCTTCGACCTTCAGGGATCTCTTCAAACAGAGAACAAGATGGTACAGGGGATATGTGGAAAACTTCGTCAAGTACAGGGGAATGTTTATGGACAGGGAAAGTGGTAATCTGGGTGTTTTCTTTCTGCCTCTGAATGCTATATGGATATTCATGCTTGTCTTTTTGCTTACCCATGTGACCTACAACCTTCTTCTTATGGGATACCAGGCTGTCCAGACATACATGCTTCTAGGGTACTATCCCATAGATCTCACACTGACACTTCAGGAGATACACCTTTTCCATCTGTTCATATGCTTCTTTGTCCTTGTAGGACTGGGGATGATATTCCTAAGCCTTTTCTCGGCGGGAGAGAAGATCAATATAAAGAAGAGGTGGCTAAACTATTTAACTTTCTTTACTATATACCCATACATGTTCGCAATGTTCTGGGTTGCGACTTTTTTTGAGATAGCCAGGACAAGAGGCAAGATAAAATGGTAGAAAGAAACCTCGATATAGGCACCGTTATACTTGCAGTTACTCTAACCGTGGTTATAATGGGAGGTATATTCCTTATGGGTTGGAGGCTTTCCGAGGAGAAGGTATCCGATCTAGAGAGGGATGTGGTCAGCTTCGAAGTCGAGAGAAGGTCACAGGAAATAAGCAGACAGATAGCAGAAAATCTCCCCGAAAAGAACTGTGAAGCCCTGGAGTTTGCAGTTGAACAGACTATAATTGATACACAGAACCTGGCTGACCGTGTGACTGAGTACGAAGACAGCTACAAGCTCCAAAACGACAACTTCAGAGAACTCAAGAAAGAGTACACAAACGTCCTCCTTGAGTACTGGCTGCTGACGGAAAAGGTCGACGACATGTGCAACTCCAGTACTGTCAGAATGCTCTACTTCTATTCAGGACAGAACGTATGCCCGACATGTGAGGACCAGGGAACAATAATCACTCACTACAGGAAAAAATACAACGAAAATCTACTCGTATTCCCACTTGACATGAGGCTTGATATGAGGCATCTCAACATACTCAGGGAGACATACAAAATAGAAGACTACCCTGTCGTGGTTATAAACGGAGATACATACAGAGGTTTCATGGACATCGAGGAGATGGGAGAAGTACTCGGGAAATACATGAACGAAGAACCCCTAAACGGGACCTCTGAGATGGTTGAAAAATAAAAAACAATTCTAAGCGGTTCTTTTAGCCTAAAAAAGTTCACATGGGCTCATGTAACAGTTAAACGGTCCAAAAAGTCTTGTTTACGTCTCAAGAGGTACAACGGAGAGAGTAAACAAATGCCTGTGAAACAGTTTCAAGTTACCTTTTTATAAGGGTTATGGGTTATTTAGTGATGGAGTTAAAGAAAAAGGTCCATCATGGACCGGATCCGGTTCCACCAAAACCTTTTCGGAATCGGATAAACAAACAAAAAATTTAGCAAACTTAGGTGATTAGCAAATGCAAATTAAGAAATTCGCAGCAACTGCCCTTGGTTCCCTTATGGCTGGAGCCACGCTAGCATTTCCGGCAGCAGCTGCAAACCTAGAAGACCTACCAGCACCTTTCATCGAAGATGGAGAAGCTGATTTCTCCATGGTAGTCGGTGAAAACGCTGCGACGGCAGACGTCGTAGGATCAATAGACATAGCAGTAACTCTGGGAGGTCAACCAACAATCGAAGAAGCAGTAGAGGTAGAAGGAGTCGCACAGTGGAGTGCCACAAACGGCATCACGCTAAACAGACCCAACAGAAATCTCTACCTTGACAGCAAGACCGACTCGGGAATAGATGGTCTTGTAGAAGGAGATCTGAACATCTTAGCAGATCAGTCCTTCGAAGACGGTGAAGGAGAAGACATAGCAGTAGAGCATGAAATAGAAGTAGGAAGTCTGGGACAGAAATTTGGTTCCAAGACGGGAATGGAAGAAATAAACCTTCACATAGACATTGGAAGAGACGATGTAGTATTCTCTCTCGATGCATTCTTCGACAACGAGGTCAAATTCAACCACACGGACCTTGTAGGAGAAGAAGTCAGCATGTTCGGAAGAACATTCGAGGTCTCAGACGACACGACAGGCAGTAAGATAGTTCTGTACGGTGATGCTGAGACTTTCACGGCCGAAAGGGACGAAGAAGTAGAAATCATGATCGCAGGCGAAGAAAGAACGATCAGAGTAAGACACATCCCAGAAGGTGGCGGATCAGCAACCTTCCTAGTCGACGGTGAACCTTACAACCTAGATGAAGGTGAAACCTTTACCATCGACAGACAGGAAGTAAGACTGAGAGACATCTACCCGTTCGGTGATGGAGAAGGTCTTGTCAGATTCGGAATAGGAAGCGAAGAGGTCGAACTCAAGAACGACGAAGAAGTGGTAATAGACGGAGACGACGTAGACGGAACAAACGTTGTTATAGAAAATGCAAACGAAAATGATGTAGACGCAGTAGAAAGCATTTCCGTAGAGTTCTCAGACCTCGACAGAACCGAAAGATTCATCGAAGCAGGCGAGAAGTACGTTGATCCTGTATTCGGACTGGAGTTCCACTACGGTGGAGCATTCCCAGATGCCGCAGAGGATCCAGCAGAAACCGTCTACGTAGAATCAGACGGAGACGAGGTAGTAGTCACAATGACCGACGACAGCGGAGAAACAGCCGACATCACATTCGTCAGCGAAGACGACGAAGATGACTGGATGCTCGGTAACTTCAAGGACGTCGGTGGATCCATCATGACCCACGAGGGTCAGGTAATGGGTCTCGAGGACTACATAATCCTCAACGAAGACGAGCACGCAGTTATGTACGAGGTCTCTGACCTCTGGTACGACACCGAAGACAAAGAAGGAGAGATAGAGCTGGAGAACGTCTTCACAGGAAGCACAAGGCTGATCGAGTTCGAAGATGAGCCAACCGAAACGGAAAGAATCAACAGGATCAGCTACGAGTTCAGCTTCGATAAAGAAAGCGACGATCCAGAAAAAGCAACTTTCAACGTCACATGGGGAGACGAATTGGTTGTCTACCCAGGACTGTACACCGACACAGACGCAGCAGTAGCGTTCTTCGAGGATGTAGTAATCGAAATGGAAAATGACACAGTAGATGTCAGGTTCCCATCCACGAAGAGCTCCGGAGACCAGGTTCAGACGATCTATGAAAATGAGACCAGTGAAGTGACAGTAGGTGGAATCACTTACAATGTAGACCTTGATTCTGGTGAAGACGAACTTACCATCGATCCTGATGAAGTAGATGAAGAAGCATTCGGTCTTGGTGTCATCCAGCCGGAGGACAACAACGACGACGAGCACGCGATGATCATCACACCAGATCCAACAGTAGAAGAGATAGACTTCGACGCAGACGACATCCGGATGGATACGGAGTCAGGATTCGAATGGGCAAGCTTCGAAGAGATCGATGACCTAGAGGCTACGTACAGCTTCTTCGGTACCTACCTCGAGCTCGACACCGACGACGATGGTGAGTTGGAGATCAACCTACCACAGTTCGAGGCAACAGTGGGAATGGCCATGACAGATCCGGACGGAAGTCTGGACGCTGCAGCTGTGGCCGAGGAAGCGACCTACGACAGGATTGTGCCGATTATCGATCCTGTTGGAAAGCTCGACACTGAAG
>PWHK01000015.1 GCA_003554845.1 Candidatus Aenigmatarchaeota archaeon
AGGGCTCTATAGATTCATTCGATGTTCACGACAGCGAATTCGTTTATGTTGGACTACGGGAACAGAGACCTCAGGAACTTTACCTTTATGATGGAGACGAAAAAAGATTGACGGATTTCAACGAGATGGATCTTGAACTTTCCGAGCCTGAATACTTTGAAGTAGATTCCGACGGTCGAGAGATAGACGCTTGGGTGATGAAACCGGTAGATTATGAAGAAGGAGTTGAATATCCTACTATCTTGGAGATCCACGGCTGTCCTAAGTGTGTCTACGGGACGGTTCATTTCCACCAGATGCAGGTTTTAGTGAACGAGGGTTACGCTGTTGTGTTCAGCAACCCGTCTGGGAGTTCAGGTCACGGAGACGCATTCGCCGATATCACCGGTGAGTATGGAATGCGAGATTATGAGGACATAATGAACGTGATGGACGAAGCTTTGGAAAGATACGATTTCATCGATGGAGCGCGGCTTGGAGTGACCGGCGGTTCCTATGGAGGATTCATGACGAACTGGGTGATAGGCCATACAGACAGGTTTGACGCCGCTGTCTCTTTCAGAAGTATAAGCAATTGGATCTCTAAATTCGCCACTACTGATATCGGATATTATTTTGTAGATGATCAGATACGAGCGGATCCATGGGAAGATGTTGAAAAACTATGGGAACATTCACCGATGAAGTACGCTGATCAGGTTGAGACGCCAACCATGTTGATAACTTCGCGGGAAGATTACAGGGGCTGGGAAGCCGAGGCTATTCAGATGTTCACTTCCCTGAAATATCACGGTGTTGATTCAAAACTGGTGTTGTTCGAAGGGGAGAATCATGATCTAGCTAGGCAGGGAAGGCCGAAGCAGAGGATAAAAAGACTCGAAGAGATGCTCGACTGGTTCGATGAGTATCTGAAGTAGGTAAAAAATTGTGAGTTCAAAATAGCAGGCGGAGCTTAGAAAGGGATTAACAGAGATTAAGATCCATTTATCTTCCTCCTTCTATTTTTATTCAGACGTAAGAAACCTTTGTAACACCATATTTCAATATGATTTTGTCCATGGACATCATATTCTTGAAATAAGGTCTGATTTTGCTCGAGTCTGGCTGATCTATCAGACCTCGTGAATGAAGTAAGTCGGCTATCTCTTTAAGTTTCCATCGGCCTAGAGCGAGTGATCTTATTATGCCCTCGTAGACTTCCGATAACGTCCTTTCTTCTTCCAGGAAAATTTCTCCGGTCAATGAAGGTAGGGATCGTTTTGAAAAGAATAAAATATCTTCCAAACTTGTTTTTTCTTCATTAAAATACTGAAAAGTCCAGGGATCTCTGAGATAAGGGTATAGTTCAAAGGCTTTGTTCTTGTCAATGTGAGTTCCAAGTTCTTTGAAAACGTTATCTGGAGAGATCAGTGAAAGCTTGAATTTTGTAGGAAATAAAGGTATTCTAGAGGAACCCCATGAGATACGAGATGAAGCATAGGTCGATCTTCTTCACCTGTATAACCCGTTCTTACTCTTCCCCGCCCATCTACAACCGCGAGCCATCCTTTTCTGCCCGGTCGATTTACTATCTTGTCCGGCAGGAAGTCCTGGTAAAGTTCATCTTGGGTCCCTTGAAAAGGTTCTTAGTTCCGGAAGGTCAGCGTTCTCTTTGACGAGCATATTGCTGCCTTACATAAATATTTCAGGATCATGCTCCTCCTGTAAGCTCGAATAAAATTCTTCCCATTCCTCTCTAGTACCTAAAACATCATCTCTTTCATCTAAATCCATCAAGGTCCTGCTCGGTCCAAGGGAAATTCTTCCATAGATAGAAGCAGAAACACCTAACACTACGTATGGTCTTTTCAATCGAGTTCACCCAATCAACAAAGGAGGTTGATTGAAATATAATTTTCTATTGTTAGGTTCGAAATTAAGACGATGAAAGGGTTAAATACAGGTGAGATAGGTTATGTTGATATGTCTCTGTTAGGAGTTTTGGTGGGTAGAGCAGAGGATGAAAACGACGCTGAAAAGATATGCAGTCTTTTCGATAATTGCCCCTACAGTATGATGAACATGGTGAAGGAGAAGATGTTGGTGTTGCTTTTTTCTATACCTGAAGATCACAGATGGTGGCTGGAGGGCATCGAAAAGGAGCCTGAGAGGACACTAGGGCTATCTGAAGTTGAACTTTTCTTCTCAGAACATTTTGATGATCTAACAAAAGAAGTCGTTATGAAAGAGAAGCCACCTTGTGGTACCGACTGTGAGAGTTGCGAAAGTTATATGGAAGAATGTAGAGGGTGCCCCAGCGTATTTGATAGTAAAGCCCAACATCTTGGATAATGATGTAGGTGATAAAAAACTCGATAACAAAAGACCTCAAAAGATCTATACCGGGTTGAACAACAATGCATATCAACCGGTGAAAGAGGAATATTGACAAACGAGGAAAGTACTTGAAATTTTGAATGAGTATGGTTTTTCCATTTCTATACTGACCCAATCTGATATGGTGATGCGAGATATCAAAGGGATTGATCAAATTTAGTGTGGTGAAAGAAGGGTGTATGGACGGGAGAAAATTCAAATTTGAATGTTTTGAAATTTGATTATATTACTTCTTTTTCCCGATATACAAAAAGTGTTCAGATGAAGCCCAGGTCATTGTATTTCTTGATGTTCTATATATCAAATCAACCCACTCCTGATAAGCTTCTTCTGATAAGGAATTTATTTTTGCTTCACTTTGAGCAGGTAACCCCTCCAATCCTGTAAGTATCTTCTTCTCCAGGTCAAAATTAGCCATAAAATCTTCTATCTCATCAGGTTTTATAAAATACGCATCAGTGAAACCTTTATCCATTTCACCGGGAATATGTATTCCATTTTCTAGATACTTTAATAATTTTTCTTTAAAATCAATAATATCTTCAGGATAATTTTTAATAAAGTCGATCATAGGGGCGTAGGCAGAAATAAAAGCAGCAAAGAAAATTCCATCCTTTTTTAATTTGTTCAAACATTCTTCAATCACCTTGATTCTATCATCCTCATCAGTTAGATGATATAAAGGGCCCATACATAGAACAATATCAAATTCACCAGATACTTTTTCTGAAAGTTCAAGAGCATCAGCATGAATATATTCATTTATTTTAGTATCTGCTTCTTTTGCTTTTTTTCTTGCAAGCTTTATATTTTCAGAGGATAAATCAAGCAATGATACTTCATGACCCTGTCCCGCTAGATATATTGAATATCTACCAGGGCCACCACCCACATCCAATATTTTTGAGCTATTCTTAATTTATTCATTTAAATACCTTTTAGTAATATCAAATTCTATCTTATGCCTCTTCAATCTTTGCCATTCTTTTTCTGGATCATTATCATAATGTTTTTCTATTTCCGACATGAAATTACACCCTTCTCGAAGAACGTCCTCTCTTCATGTTCTACCGTACTTTCATCTATCATATTTTACTTCTGATCTCAAATCCTCTACATTTCTATTTAATGTTTTCCTGAGTCAAGATCAAAAGAGATCATACTGAGTTCATCTCTACAAAAAGATGGGATTCAAAGAGATTGAAAAGATCGTCTTTTATGAGAAAGCTGTAGAGATATGAAGTTCAAACTGATTCATGAAGGGGTGATCTAGTTGTCATTATTTTGAACTTGCTGAAAACGAAGAGAGTCGAAATTATAGATATAAAAATTACTTTCTGACTCTATCCAGATAACTGTTCCATAATTCATCGGGAACTCACTTGTATTCTTTACACCTTCCGCAGTACCACCTGTCGTATTCTTCTATCCATCTCATCTCTCTATCACAATCCGGACATGGTTTACCTGGTGCTGGATGTTGAAAACGATATTTCTTTCTAACTTCGTACATCTCGGGTCTAACCAACAACCAGAGTATAAGTCCTATTATACCAGCTATAAGGCCAACGATAAGCCAAAGGACTTCTTCTTCCCCTCTTTTTTTAGCGTCTTTGTACATCCAATACGCTATCAACAGCTGTACCAAAAAACCGAGCAATGTAAAGGAGCAGATCATCATTTGAAATCCTATACCGATACCTATGAATTCGTTGAATTGGTAGACGATTTCTGTCAAATTTATTGTTATCATAGTCACCACAAAAATACTAGAGATGATGGACTATATTATTATTATGGAACCGTATAATTTTTAAAATTTATGTTTTAATTATATTTACTTATGGCCTAATGTGATTGACGTAATCGACGAGGATGTAAGACGTAGCAAACCAGTGATCAAAACTTAACGGGTCTCTTTTTAAGCTAATTAGAAAAAAATCCACAAGGCTATCACGAGCAAAACTGTCTTCCAGATAGGCTTCATTCTTAAAATAACTGATTCATAGTCGAAGAGCTGATTGAAAACACCAAATTTTATTTCTTTGACTATAAACTATAATAGAGTGTTCAAATGTGAAGAAGAAACAACCATAAAGGGATCATCTTGATCTCCCCGTCCCTATCCAGCTTGCTTTTTGTCAACATGTAAGTTTCGCTCTTTGGGAATTCCTTCTGGAAGTTTTTCAAACCTTTTTTGTCACTCTCCCTTATCTTATTTTTATATTTAACTTCTACACCGTATATCGCATCGTTTCTTTTCAAAACGATATCCACTTCGTCTTTGTTCTTTCTCCAATAACCCGTTTCACCTAAAGTCTTGATGTGGTTATAAGCTATCGTTTCCACGATGAGACCTTGCTCAGCATTTTCTTGGATGCAAAAAGAATGATCGGATGAGTAGATCTTCGGTCTTTTTCTATATTCTTTGAAAATATTGTTTTCGAATCTCC
>PWHK01000017.1 GCA_003554845.1 Candidatus Aenigmatarchaeota archaeon
CGCCGTCCTCTAGGTCCAGTCTTTTCCTCAGGTGAGAGTTTGCAATCAGCTCCATTATACGATAGCTGCGCCTTTCCTCCGGAATCACCACGGCACACTCCACATTCCTTGTTTTCGCAGGGTAGGCCTCGGCGGCGCCATGCTTTTCTCCGTTCTGTTCGAATCCATCTATGGGGATCCCGCTATGCCAGTCTATATCCCTGAGTTTTTTCATGTTGTCGTCGTCCAGACTCAGGTTCAGGGTCCCAAACCTCGGATCTATCTTGAGTCCCTCGCGGAACATCTGTCTGTACTCCTCCCTTTCCAGGTAACTCCTGGACCTACCGAGGCCCCTGGTCACACGGCCACGAACGAAGATATACGGTAGGCTGTAGGCCATTGTACCAACGACTATTTTGTTCTCAAACCATTTATTTATACAGACAAAGACTATGGTATGGAATTAAAGGAAAGGTTAAGGCTGTTCCTCAAAGGAATCTTTATGGGCCTGGCAGATATAATACCAGGAGTTTCCGGAGGAACAATAGCCCTCATAACAGGAATATACGAGCGTTTTATTGATGCCATAGAATCTATAGATCCAAGGAACATCAAAGACATGGATCTGGACTTTCTTGTTCCTGTTGGCCTTGGTGTCGGACTGGCCTTTCTGACTGCATCCCATGCCATACTTTTCCTACTGAACAACTACGTGTCGCTTGTTTATGCATTCTTCTTTGGCCTTATCCTCTCGTCCTCCGTCGTTGTATACAGAAGAAAGGCAGTTGTCAACCACAAAAACATATTTGCTGTGGTCCTGGGAATTTTAATATCCTACGTGGCAGTAAGTATGGGCTACTTCGGCCTTGGACACGGCCCTGGTGTTGTGTTTGTCTCGGGAATGCTGGCAATATGTGCAATGATACTCCCGGGTGTTTCCGGGTCCTTTGTTGTGTTGATGCTTGGACAGTATGAATACCTCCTTGGTTCACTCAAGAACCTTGTTTATCAGGACATAGCTGTATTCATCTCCGGTGGAATTGTTTCACTTGTCCTTTTCTCGAGGGTAATAAAGTGGTTCCTTGAAAACCACAGAGAACTTACACTTTCCTTTATGGTTGGGTTGATGCTGGGGGCTCTTAAACTTCCCCTGGATAGAATAACTTTCAATGGAACTGTTATGGGTAACTTAGGAATAGTTTTGTCCTGTTGCATAGGACTGGGAACAGTTCTCATTCTGGAGAATATGAAATAAGTAAATAGATGTAGAAAGAAGATTAAGGAGAATGTTGTTGTGTTAAGTAGACGTGAACGTTCACTTCAACTTCATAACTGCCATTGCAAGGTCCCCTTCTTCCTCTAGGGCCTTCCTTGCCTCTTTTTCTGTAGCCCCTGTTTTATCCATAACTGTCTCGACGTCTTCGTCGGTGAACTCCATCTCCGTATCTTTTTTTCCTTCGACCTCTACAAACTCACCTTCGACCTGGAGCATCTCCTTACCCTGCATGTTTATCTTCATGACAGAAGGATCCTTGACTAGAAGCGTTCCGTCCTTTGTCTTTATCTCTACTTCAACTGCGTCTATCTCCTCTGTATCCATTCCCATCTTCTTCATCATCTTCTGTATCTTGGATGGATCTAGATTTGGCATCATGTTTTATCTCCTTTGTATTCAGGGTATTAAAAAGTAGTCCTAGGATCTGGGAAATAAGAACTCCTTGTAGGACAGGGCTGAAGCAAGTAGAAATGTAGCTCCAAGAAGTTCAAGACTTTCCTCAACGACAAAGTCTGTAAACCTTGTTCTCATATCCATCATAATTATATTCTTTTCCTCCTCGATTCGCTCTATCCTTCTATCGCCCTCCTCGAAGGTCTCTCTGTAGTCTTCGTCGCCAAAAAGCAGTGAGAATTCATAGAACTTATTTCCTATCTCTGTATCTATATCTGTGACTTCCACAGGTCCAGAAAGTGTAGCAGCACATATATAGAATACAAAACCCAGAAAAAGTAGTTTTGCCGTGGTTTTACTCTCAAAAACATCTTTTCTATATCTGACAACTGCCAGGACAGGAAGCAATCCAAGAAGTCCAAAGTAGAGGGTTTCAACTGTGTTCCTCATCATCCACGACATATTAAGATTTCTTCTTATTAGTATATGCCTTACATTACCCATATCCTCAAGGATCATAAATATCCCTGCAACTCCAAAAAGCATCCAGAAAATACTTTCAGAGGTGAATACACTGTCTTCCTTTGACATAACGGATAACCAGAAACTAAGTAGAGTAAAACACGTCAAAAATATCCACTGTAGTTTCTCAACAGGTCCTGCCTCCATAAATATACGGTCCCAGAGAAATGGAACAAGGAAACCATCAAAGGCCGCCCTCATTCCGAATATATTTCTTATATCTATAAGGAAAACTACGATGTAGGAGAGAAGGAGAAATGTCAGTGTAAAGTAAATAATAAATCTATGGTTGGGTAACTTCCTCATCTTTTTCTCAGTAATCTCTTTAAACTTCTCTAATCCTTCCTCTATTTTCATAGAATTTGTTTGTTTGTTGTTGTTTATATTTAAACCAGTAGTTTGAAAAACCTGTAGTGCCTAAAAGTATCTATGTCCTTTATACGAGAAAAAACAATAAACGGAAACAAATACCTCTACCTTGTCAAAAGTATAAGAGAAGGAGAAAGGGTAAGACAAAAGGTTTTGAAATATATCGGGCCTAAGTCCGAAGTTTCGGAAGAAAAACTGAAGAAAATTTAGGCACTACAGACAGAAAAGAACCTGACACCTTGATTTCATATGGAAATTAAAATCAAAAGACTGTATCTGATTTTCATTACATTATAACATTGTTATACGTTTTAATACATACATACATGGGTTTTTCTCCACATGAAATAAGGGTGTGAGAGCCCCAGAAAATTACGAGTTAACGTTATTCATTTTATTTCATCTGAAGTTCCACGTGAAACAAAGGGGTGTAATTTTTTCCACGTTAAGAAAAATACCCCCTGATTTCAAGTAGAAACTCTCTCCACCTGAAATAAAGGGGTGTATGTATTCATATTAACCACACCTTCGTTTCACGTGCAAATAACTTTTTATACAAAATACCTCTTATTTTTAGCAAGACACTCGTCCCGGTTTTGGGGTGTGGGACGCAGTGGAGGTGTTTTAATGCAGCAACAATCATTAGATACAATTTTTGATGAATACATGGAAAAGGAAGGTCTTTTCCTCGACAAAGATATTCTCTCTACAAACCACAAACCAAAAAATCTTCCGCACAGGGACAAGGAGATAAGATCTATAGCTTCTCTTCTTGCACCTTCCCTAAAGGGAAACAAACCATCTAACTTGTTTGTTTACGGAAAGACTGGAACAGGAAAGAGTGCGGTTATCAGAAGGGTTGCAGATAAGCTGAGAGAGAAGGGTGAAGGCAACGATACAAAGGTAAAGATAGTATACCTGAACTGTAAGCTGAGAAAGGTCGCCGACACAGAGTACAGGCTTGTGGCAGAGCTTGCCCGAAAGTTTGGGAGGGATGTTCCATCAACAGGGCTTCCTACAGACGAAGTTTATGAAAGATTTTTTGATGCACTGGACGATGATAAAAGAATACTTATACTCATACTTGACGAGATAGATTCCCTTGTCGAAAAGACTGGAGATGAGTTTTTGTACAATCTCACAAGGGTTAATGAAGATCTCGAGAGATCTAAACTAAGTCTTGTAGGAATTTCAAACGATCTTTCATTTACAAACGACCTTGATCCAAGGGTTAAGTCAAGTCTCTCCGAGGAAGAGATACTTTTCAGTCCGTATAATGCTACACAGCTTGAAAATATTCTACAGTCAAGGGCAGACGAAGCCTTCCGTGATAGTGTCGTGAAGGGAGGTGTGGTCCAGAAATGTGCTGCCCTGGCAGCCCAGGAGCACGGTGATGCAAGACGTGCCATAGATCTCCTGAGGGTTTCAGGTGAACTTGCAGAGAGATCGGATTCAGAGGAGGTCAAACCTGAGCACGTAGACAGGGCCGAAAACGAGATAGACAGAAACAAGGTCCTTGAGGTAGTTGAGACACAGCCAAGACAGTCCCAGGCGGTACTCTGGTCTATAATAAACCTCTTCGAGGACAGAAATGAGATGATCCAAACAGGAGAGGTCCATTCCCTATATGAAGAAGTATGTAAGACATCCGGGCTTGAACCTCTTACACAGAGAAGGGTCTCGGATCTCATATCCGAACTGGATATGCTTGGAATAATACAGGCCCAGGTTACATCAAAGGGAAGGTACGGTAGAACAAGGCTCATAAAACCTGCCGTATCCGTGAACGTAAAAAACCAGGTCAAAAACCTTCTAAAACAAAAATACTACTTTGGTTAAAATGAAAAAGATGATTCTCAAGGAATGGGATGATAGAGGTGTATCAAAGGTAAAGATTACCTTCATGAAGGAAAATGAAGGTATGAAAGAAGCTATTATTCCAAAGTCCAACCTTGATGATTTTATAACACAAAATAAATGGTTCTGATGAACGCAGTAAAAAAGTTCCTCGAAAGAGGAAAACTACTGAGTCCTGAAGTTTTAGAAGAAGTCGGTAGTCTTGATGTTGAACAGATAGAAGATCTCGTAAGCAGTGATGAACTTGTCGTTACAAAGAGTGATATAAAGAGGCTTACAATACCTGAACCGAGGATTGTTCACTTTGACTATCAAGAGAGCGACGAGGTACATATATCAGAGTTTACACAGTTCTACCTTGACAGATTTGAATTTCTCAAAAACGAAGTAAAAAAGAGGTTGGATGGAGCAAATATATCGTCTATAAACAACCTTTCCTCGGGAAGATCCTCCGTTATAGGGATGGTAAGAAAGATAGACGATGGTGGTGTCGTACTTGAAGACAAAACAGGAGAACTTGTACTCAAGACAGATGAGAAATTTATAGAAGATGAGGTTATAGGAGTCGAGGGAAACGTTATAAAAAACAAGGATATAGTCATGAGTCCTTCTAATATAGTATACCCCGATGTTCCCCTGCGTAAGGAAGTTGCAACCACGGAACAGGAACTTAAGGCCATGTTTGTCTCGGGTATCGGTAAAGACACCAAGAAGGCCATAGAGAATGTAAATCCAGATTATATAATATCCACATCTAGTAAGGGTGTCAACGGCATGGATGTGGTTCATATATCAGACGAGCAGGGGGATCTCTCGGATATAGATCCTTTAAGATGCAGTATAGGCGACGTTAGAATACTTGTACACAAAGGTTATGCAGTTGAAGATGCAAAGAAGAATCTCGGTATGGATACAAGGGAAGCATTTGTTTCACTTCTTAAAAAAAGACATCTCGATCCTGTAGAGATGCATTCACTTAAGGACAGATACCTGATAAAGGAGGTACCTGATATTATTCATATATCAGGGGATAAGGAGATAATGACCAACTATAAGGGTGTTACACTTCTCTCTACAACCGATAAAACCGCCTTTCTTGTGAACCTCAAGACAAGAGAAATAGACAAGATTGAACTTTGATCTTTTGTGTCTGGAAACATATAACTTTCAGTGTAGAAATGTTTTTTACACCAACAAACAAATTATGGTATTATGAAGATGCAGATACTCGACGCCGACTACAAGGTAGTTAACAACGAACCAGTTATGAGGCTGTTTGGGAAAAAAGAGGACGGTAAGACCGTATGCGTTCTAGACAGTAATTTTCGTCCCTACTTCTACTGTCTTCCGAAGAACACAGACGGATCCAAGGAAGAAATTCTGGAACTTCTCGATGAGAAGTTTTCAGGGGCAGTCGAAAAGATTGAGGAGGTCGAGAGATATCTTCCCATAGGGTTCGATCCTGAAAAGAAAAAGCTGCTGAAAATAGTTCTGAAAAATCCATCAACTGTACGTGATATGAGGGAGTACCTAAAGGACAAGAAACCCGTTGAGAAGCTATACGAGACGGATATACTTTACAAATACAGATACATGATAGACAAGGGTATAGGAGGAATGCACTGGGTCGACGTAGACGGAAAGTACGTGGACACTGATATAGTCGACTGTAAGGCCATAGAGGCAGAAAACATAGAGCCCTTGGACATAAAGAAGAACGTAGATCTCAAATACCTTTCCTTTGATATAGAATGTATATCCCAGGAGGACGATAGGATGGTCGACGCCGAAAAGGACCCTATAGTTCTTATTTCATGTTCCTTTAAGCCGGACTTCAAGGGTAAAAATAAAATGGTTCTTGTCGGTAAGCCAGGAAGTACAACAGGAAAACATTTTGAAAACGAGGAGGCCATGCTCGAGGAATTTTTGAATATAGTTGAGGACTTCGACCCCGATGTCATAACAGGCTATAATGTCGAGGACTTCGATTTATCGTATCTTATCAAGAGGCTTGAAAAGTATAATATGAGAAAGGACTTTGGAAGGTGTGAGAAGAATGTATACTGCAACACCTACGGAAACAACACAGATGTAAAGATTGTTGGACGTGTCGTCGCCGATCCGTATACTATACTAAAGAACGATGTCTACCACAGGATGATGCGCTACGACCTCGACAGCGTATCCAAAGAGCTTCTAGGTGAGGGAAAGGACGACGTCAAGTACGATGAGATGAAGGAGCTTTGGAATGCCGGTGGAAAGAAGCTACAGGAGTTTGTAGACTACTGTGAAAAGGACGCAGATCTCGCCCTGAGACTTCTTATCGAAAAAAGCCTTCTTGATAAGTTCTTCGAGCTTGCCAAGACATCAAGGCTTGTTCTCAGCGACTGCTTCGGTGGACAGACCCAGCGTGTAAGCAACATGCTACTATACGAGTTCAAACAGAGAGACTTTGTCTTTCCACAGAAGCCATCAGGCTCCGAGATGGAGAAAAGAAATAAGAGAAGAAAGAAGGCGGCGCTCAAGGGAGGCCTTGTTCTTGAACCCGACAAGGGGCTCCACACTGAATCATGTATAGCAGTACTGGACTTCAAGTCCCTGTATCCATCTATAATGAGCACATACAATATATGTCCTACAACACTTCTCGACGGCGAACCCGGGGATTACGGCCTGGACGAGGACGATGTACATGAAGCTCCATCGGGAGGCTACTTCGTCAAGAGGAGTGTCAGAAAGGGTATACTTGCAAAGACTGTAGAGGACCTTATAGATGCAAGATCCGAGGTAAAGAAGGAGATGGGTCAGGCCAAGGACGAAGACGAGTACAACAGGCTCGATGCCAAACAACTGGCTGTAAAGATAATGACAAACAGCTTCTACGGATATACAGGCTACTACAGGACAAGGCTTTACAGGTTGGAGATAGCCAATGCAATAACAGCATGGGGAAGGGAGACCATAGAGAAGACACGGGATATGATAGAGGACAAGTATGGATACAGAACGGTTTACGGAGACACCGATTCGGTTATGATAGATTCTGGAACAAAGAACCTGGATGAAGCCTATAATATATCCCAGGAGGTTTCGGAGTTCGTAACAGACGAGCTTCCAGGTAGGCTTATCCTCGAGCCCGAAAAGATATACAGATCATTCCTTATACTGACAAAGAAGAGGTATGCAGGGTGGTCATTTGAGAAGAGCAACGGTGATTGGGACGAAGGAATAGATATGAAGGGAATAGAGACAGTTCGGAGGGACTGGCCCTCTGTGGTTTCCGACACAATGGAGGAGGTCATAAACATAATACTCAAGGAAGGAGACATAAACAAGGCAATAAAGCACGTAAAGACGGTTATAAAGAGAATAGCAGACCGCGATGTCCCCCTCGAAGAGCTCCAGGTTGTAAAGTCTATAACCAAAAAGATAGACAATTACGATGGAGTTCTTCCACATATAGAGCTTGCAAAGAAGATGAAGAGAAGGGATCCGTCGAATCCACCTACACCGGGCCAGAGAATTCCCTACATTATAATAGAGGGCAATCAGATGATATCCAAGAGAGTTGAACACCCGGACTATATACGTGAAAACAGTCTAAGGGTTGATACCAACTACTACATAGAGTCACAGCTTCTTCCTCCACTTGAGAGAATCTTCAATGTAATAGGAGTGGACAAACAGGAGCTCCTCGGTGATGGAAGACAGTCGACCATGGACGAGATAATAAACGGTAACTCCGTAGACAGGGACAGGGACGTTTCCGTGGAAAAGGATCCAAGGGAAACTACAGTCGACGAGGTAAACGGATTTGAATGTAAGGACTGTAAAAAGGACTACAGGCGCGTTCCCCTCAAGGGAAGATGTTGTTGTGGAGGAGACATCTATATCGTAGGGAACGGTTCAATAGGAAAGAAGGTCAGTATGCATGATTGATGGGGTATTTCTTCTTTTTACACATACAACATTATTGGTTGTTTTTCTACTGGTTCCTCTCTACCTCTACTACAAGGACAGAGACAAACTTTCCTCCTACGCTGTTTCACTCGTCTTTGTTGTGGCGGTGGTATACGGTCTCAAATATATTTTTATGGTTCCGAGGCCTGAAGCAGCTGCCATTGAAGTTTTAACACCACGCTTCCCCTCGGGACACACAGCACTTATATTTACACCTCCTCTGTTCTTCCGCAGGTGGAGGTGCAGGCTACTGTTTCTTTTATATGGATTGATTGTGGCCTACACGAGGCTACACTTCAACGTTCATGTGCCTATAGACCTTGTAACAAGTGTAGCCATTGCCCTCGTTGTATCGTCTTTCTGCCTTTGGAAGAAGGACAATCTAGACAGGACTGTGGGATATCTCAGAGAGAGATTTTAGGCACTACAGAAAGAAAAGAACAACGGGAAGGAGAATGGAACCCATAAGATAACTCCTTCTTGAACCCGAAAGAAGACATGAAAGTCCTATAGAAGAACCAACCAGCGCCACAGAAAGACCTCTTATGCCTGTGAGAACAAGGGTTATAGAAAGTATAAACAGAACAACACATACACATATCTTCCTGTAGTCCATCTTCCTGAATATCCTCAGACTCCTCTTTGCCAGATATATAGCCGATCCCGCCGCCATACCCGCCGATATAAGACCTGTCAGTACAAGAACCACAACTTCATTGAAGGTTATGTTCTGTATGAGGTTCTGTATAGAGACCGCTATCCCGCTTCTTCCACGTCCTATAAGGTACACTGCAACTATCGATACAAGTATATTTGATGTGTTGACTCCTCCTACAGCCAGCATAAACCCCCTTTCACTTTCTTCTTTTATTGCCTCTCTGACAATATACGTGGCCTGGGCGGATCCTATTCCAGGAAGAAGGCCCACAAATATACCTGCCAGCGATCCCAGGGAACCCTCCCTGAGTACCTCCCTCCTACCTATATGTTCCACGGATCTGTCTTCGAGGGGTATATCCGGGTTCTTTCTGTACGAATGGATCAGCATGGGTATGCCGAAGAGGCCGGCAAGAAGGGGAAAGAGATCGTGCATGGTTCCAATAAAGTTGTGCTCGAGAACTATGTATCCAAGGAGTCCTGCTAAAAGGAAAAAGAAAATGGAATCGATGCGTCTGTCCTTCCATACCATGTAGGCCACAACGGATACAAGTAAAAAGGGCATAAACCTCTGGAGAACGACGTACATGCCCTCGAGACCTATAAAGAGAAGAGGAAGAAGTGCAGTGACAACAAATACAGAAACAAGGCCGCCTACAACCGTTAGCCTTATGGCCTCACGTCCCCTCCCCTCCAGGAGAAGTTTGTGGCCCGGGAGAACCGAAAGTGCAGTTGAGGCAGATGGAGCTCCAAGGTAGACTGCAGGGATAAAGTTTACAAAGGTGTTTGTCACTCCTGCGGCAACAAGTAAGACCGAAAGATGGAGAGGAGAGAAGAAGGCATATCCCACAACCAGGGTTGCTATAAGGTTCGGATGAAATCCCGGAATAAGCCCTGTGATTATTCCTATAAGGACACCGAAAACAAGAAAGACAACAACCTGAAGCATTGGCCAGTAGCCGTTCAAGTTTTTATTTGTTTGGGGTTATGGAATATCCCGTTACATAATTTTTAATAAGGTCGAAATATAAAAAGGATTAGTATGCTTGAAAATACGATAAAGAGGCTGCAGGAGTGGTATGAATCAGCAGACAAGAGAATGCTCTTTGCGGTATCCCTTTCTATGCTAATACTTTCCTCGGGATTTCTCTACTACAATATGGGAAGAGAGAGGGGAGCAAAGGAGGAAGGCGAATGGTTCCTCAAAGGAATGACACTGAGAGGAGGTAACCAGCTAACTGCCGATATCCCCGGAGATATGGAGGTAGATGTCAGGGCACTGGAAGGATATTTTGCAGATAGAGGTATAGAGTCGGAGATAAGGATCTCCACTTCACCTACGGTGAGAAGGATTGTTGTCAGGACAGATACAGATACTACAGAGGAGGACATACTCGGCGTTCTCGGAGAAAGGGGATTTGAAATACAGGACTATTCGTTTAACCAGGTTGATCCTGCCCTCGCAGAGGGTTTCTGGGAGCAGTCAAGGCTTGCACTTATAGCGGCCTTTATATTTATGGGTCTTGTTGTATTCTTTGTTTTCCGTGATTTCGTACCCTTTGTCGCCATAGTCTATGCTGTGACCGTTGATATGATAGCGATTCTTGCAATAATGCAGGTTTTACAGATACCACTGACACTGGCTTCCTTTGCAGGACTCCTCCTGGTTATAGGATATTCGGTTGATTCGGATGTGGTCCTTGTAACAAGGGTACTCAAAAGGAGAAAGGGATCTGTTTCACAGAGAACGTTTTCTGCGATGAAGACAAACATGGCGATGATGGTTACAACACTGTCTGCCGTCGTTGTTCTGTATATATCTACAACGGCCCAGGCTCTCAGAGAAGTTGCCTCTGTACTTATAATAGCACTTTTAATAGACTTTATTTCGACGTGGTTCGGAAATGCATCTATAATAAGATGGTGGGTTGAAAGATGAAGGAAACAGTTTTGAGTCTACTGGACGAATGGAGAGTCTGGATACTTATAGTAGTCCTGGCCCTTTCAATGTTCTCCCTCTTCAGCAATCCCTTTGCCAGCGGCGCTGTCATAACAGATATAGCCGAGGACTCGCCCTTTGCAGGCAGGGCCGAAAGGGGAGATAGGATAACAGGAATAAACGGAAGACCTATAAAATCCCCTGCGGATCTAATGGAGTTCGAGGACCACGAAGGGACTCTCAATGTACAGACCGACAAGGAACTTGTAATAGTTCAGACAGACGGTGAAGGCCTTGGAATAACGACGGAGGAGGTAAGAGCAATCAACCTCGACTTCGGAATGGATATCGTAGGAGGTACAAGGGTTCTACTCGAGCCACAGTTTGAGGAGGGCCTCAACGAGACAGAAAAGACAAGGCTTATCGAAGAAACGATAACAACCCTTGAAACAAGGCTCAATGTCTTTGGACTTGATGAGATGGAGTTCGAGAGGATGAGTGGTCCTGCCGGTGACTTTATACAGATAGAGGCAGCAGGGGTTGGCAGACGGGAGGTGGAGGAGCTTCTCGAAAGAACAGGAGAGTTCGAGGCCTACATACCAAGAACCATGGAGTTCGGCAATCGGACAACATACGATCTTGTGATAGGCGGCGAGACACATACATTTGAAAGAACCGATGGAAATATGACCTACAGAAACAGAACAGTCGGTATAAACGATACCTTTGAAATACAGGACATGAAGTTCGAGGTGTGGAACATCACAGACGGTTCTGCTACAGTTGCAGGAAGGGTCTTCAGTTCCGATGATATACGACATGTATACAAGACAGGTAGGGATGCATATGTCAGACAGAACAGGCAGACAGGACTGTACGAATTCAACTTCAAAATACTTATATCGTCCCGGGGAGCCGAGAGGTTTGCTTTACTCACAGAGGGACTCGAGGGACAGGATCCTTCTATGGTTCTCTTTATGGACAGGGAGGAGGTCACAGCCCTAAGCATACAGGAGGGTCTCATAGGACAGGAGGTACAGGAGCCTGTTATAACAGGATCAAGACAGGTGAGGGAGGATGCCCTCAGAGAGATGAACAGACTTCAGTCCGTCCTTGATAGCGGCAGACTACCCGTCGAACTCAAACAGGTCCAGATTGATTCTATAAGCCCCAGACTCGGAGAAGAAATGCTTAGATCCTCTATAGTAGCAGGCATAGGAGCCCTCATGGCAGTAACCTTGATAATATTTATTCTCTACAGAAAGAAGGAGATAATAACGCCTGTCATATTTACGTCCTTTTCCGAGGTTGTGATTATACTGGGATTTGCTTCGATTATCAACTGGACCATAGACCTCCCTGCAATAGCCGGTATCATTGCTGCAATAGGTTCCTCCGTCGACGATCAGATCGTCATAACATCCGAAACACTCAGGGAAATGGATGAGGACAAGAGCAGATACTCACTCAAAAGAAGGATAAAGAGAGCATTCTTTATAGTATTTACGGCGGCAGCGACCACTATAATGGCCATGGTTGTGTTAGGGTTTGTAGGTATAGGGATGATGAGAGGTTTTGCAATTACAACTATAATTGGTGTCCTGGCAGGAGTTCTGATAACAAGGCCCGTCTTCGGAAAGATACTTGAAAGGGTTCTCTAGAATAGACTCATTATATAGTCTACTATTCTTTCAAGAGGCCCTTTTCTTCTGTAGACTTCACCTGTTATTTCTACATCCGTGGTGTTGTCCTCTACGATCTCTCCTTCAACCACATCCACGGTTCCCTCCAGATCGGCCTCGTCTCTTATCCTGACCTTGAAATCATACTCGCCGGGTTTTGCGTCCTTCCCTATTCTGTTTTCGAGCACCAGGGCCCTCTTTCCCTCTGGTTCCACCTCGACCCTTTCCTCGTTTCCTGTCCATCCTTCTTCGTTGATGGTCTTTTGATCCTCGTAGAGGTATGAGTATACAACGAGATCCTTGGCCACAGAGTCCTGGTTTCTTATGAGAACGGTTGACTGCATACTTCCTCCCTGCTCCACCTCTTCATCATGGCTAAAGAGTTCGAACTCCTTTTCCCTTTCCGTGGGGTCCTCCTCTTCATCTGGGTATACATAGTTTCTGAGCGCCGACATCTCCCCACTGTCCATTCTGTTTATGGCTCTCTGTATATCCTGCATACGGACCTCGCACTTTTCCTCCTCAGTTTCCGTCTCCTCTACATCGGTGCAGACATTTTCAGAGAGATCCCAACCGTCTTCAGGAGGCATAACATAGGCCTTTCCCTCTTGCTTTATTTCACGGACCGTGGCTTCTCCAAGACCCTCGACCTGAATAAGATGCGCCAGGGAGTAGAAACTACCGCAGTCTTCTTTGATTCTGTTGGCTATGGTAGGGCCTATGTTTGTTATTCTTTGAAGGTCTTCGCTGTCGGCGCTGTTTATCTCTATCCTTTCTTCCTTGTCGTTTGTTTCGTTCTCTTCCTGATCATCGTCTTCATCGCCATCCTCTTCTTCGTCACCATTTTTATCCTTGGGCCATCCTTCTGGAGAGGGTTCGGTGGAAAACCAGGCTGCTCCTGCTGCAACGTCGGCCTCTGGTTCATCACCTCTGTGTACCCCAAGACCTATCGTTCCGGTCCCTGCACTGTCCTGATCAATTTCCATCTCCACACCCTGCCATCCATCTTCACTCTGTATTTCTAGCTTTTCCGAGTCCTTGTCTTCGCCCTCCACATCTGTATATCTTATCCAGGCCTCGCCTGTGCCTTCTCCTGGGACCTTGAACCATGCCTCTGCAAAGTAGATTCCCTCTTCTACTTCGACCTCTTGGTATGCATAGTCAAAGTAAGGAGTCTCTCTGGCCGAAGCATTGTGTCCAAGAAGACCTTCAATTCTGTAGTCGGCGTGTTGTGCAAACTGACCTGTCCAGTTAGCTATCCCTTCCTCGTCCCATCTACCGAGCGAAGGATTTTCAAGAAGATTTTCGGAAGCACCTGAGCCTGTAGCAACCCCTCCAGAAAGTACAAAAAATAGGGTGAGGAGAGTTAAACAGACTTTCCTCATGGATACAACTATGGTGTTTGAAACTTTTATAACTTCTGTTTTCAGGGGTTTCAGTAACCTGAAACGTCCTGTGGGCCGTTATAACCAACTATATCCGCTATCTCTTCGAGGCATTCTGGGTTGTTTGCAGTTCTCATATCACCCAGTTCCTCGTCCTTGAGAAGCGCCCTGAGGAACCTCCTTATCACCTTTCCTGATTCGGTCTCCGGAAGTCTTGATACAAAGTATATCTCACCGGGAGAAGCAACAGGTCCGACCTCCCTTCTCACAGACCTGACTATATCCCCTTTGAGATCCTCCGATGGCTCTGCTCCGTCGATCAGTATAGTGAAAACAGCAGGAACCTGGCCCTTTACATCGTGTGGCTTTCCAACTACTGCCGCCTCTGCTACCTCTTCAACCTCCTGAACTGCATCTTCTATCTCTGCGGTTCCGAGGCGGTGGCCTGCCACCTCCATCACATCGTCCATCCTTCCAAGTATCTTGAAGAGTTTCTGGCCTCCTATCTCATGTTCTGTCTTGATGCCTTCGTCTCCTGTAAAGTAGATCTCTTCGCCGTATCGGCTCCAGTACTCCTCTTTGTATTTATCTGGATTTTTGTAGACGCCTCTGAGCATTCCAGGTGAAAAGGGCTCCTTTATAACCACAGCTCCCTTTTCTGTCGGGTTGCCGTCTATATCCAGAATATCGTAGTTCATGGGTGGAAGAGGAGTTCCTGCAACACCAGGGACAAATGGACCGAGCCCTGGGAGGGATGTTAGAAGTATGCCCCCTGTCTCTGTCTGCCAGTATGTATCAACTATAGGACATCTTCCTCCACCTACCTTCTTGAAGTACCAGTTCCATGTTTCGGGATCTATAGGCTCTCCTACGGATCCTAGTATACGGAGAGAGGAAAGGTCGTGCTTTTCTGGAAGGTCTCTGCCATGTTTTATGAGCATGCGCAGGGCGGTGGGTGCAGTGTAGAACTGGGTTGCCCCGTACTTTTCTATTATATTCCACCATCTGTCCAGATCCGGGTAGTCGGGTGATCCTTCGTACCAAACAGTGGTTCCTCCATGTATAAGAGGTCCATAAAGCGTATATGTATGGCCTGTGATCCACCCTATATCTGCAGTCGAGTAGAAAACATCGTCCTCGTGGAAATCAAAGACCCATTTCATGCTGAGGGCAGCCTGTACAAGGTAACCTCCTACGGAGTGCTTTATGCCCTTGGGCTTTCCGGTTGTTCCGGATGTATAAAGGAGAAAACCAATGTCCTCTGCATCCAGAGGCTCTGCATCGCAGCTTTCTTCTACGCCGTCCATCAGATCCGACAGGAAGTGATCCCTTCCTTCTACCATGGTTGGCTCGGTGTCTGCTCTGTTGACAACTATACAGTTTTCGGCCTCTACTCTATCAAGGGCATCGTTTATGTTGTTCTTGAGTTCCATTACCTTTCCTCTTCTGTAGAAACCATCGGCTGTTATCAGTAGATCCGATCCTGCGTCTTCCATCCGTTTTCTGACGGCTTCCGGTGAAAAGGCTGTATATACTATGGAGTGCCATGCCCCTATCCTTTGGCATGCGAGGGCTGCCATGGCAGTTTCCGGTATCATAGGCATCCAAAAAGTAACGGCATCGCCCTTCCCTACTCCAAGTTCCTTGAGTACGTTTGCAAACTTCTGGACACCTTTATGGAGTTCTGTGTATGTAAGAACCTCCTTCTCCTCGTCCGTGGGTTCAGGTTCCCATATTATAGCAGGCTTGTCGCCCTTGTCTTCGATATGTCTGTCCAAACAGTTGTACGACAGGTTTACCTTTCCTCCTTCGAACCACTTGAAGAAGGGAGGATTCCACTCATTTGTCCTTTCCCAGTCAGAATCAAACCAGTCTATAAGTTCTCTGGCCCTTTCTGCCCAGAATTCGACGGGGTTTTCCTTGGCCTCCTCGAATATATCCGGATTGGTTATAAACGCCTTTTTCTTCATGTTTTCTGAAGGCCAGTATATACCGTCCTTCTCGGTTACCCACATTTTTCCTTTGTCTGACATATCACAAAAATGTTAGTGCGAGCAGTTTAAAAACTTTCCTGATGGATTCAGGCTTATAAGTTTTCAGAAGAAATCTATATGTGGGCAATGAGCGCACCGCCCCATTCCGACTCCTGAGGCGTGAGCTTCCGGGTGGATGAGGATAAGGGTAGCTAGTGAGCCCCCATTTTTCCAATAAAGTTTTAAACTATAGGGACAAATTGAGTAAGTGATTAAAATGGTAGATTTTGAAACAGTTAAGGGAACCGAGGTCAAGTTTGGAAAAAACGACTTTATACAGGTCGCAAGAAAAAAGGCCATCTCAGAGGATGGAGAAAACTTCTTTCTTTCGCTTTCAAGAGGTTTTTTCGGAGACGACGACGAAAGAATATGGAAGAAGAACTTTTCAATTCCAGACGACCAGGAGGTTCTCGATAAGATCATAGAGGCTCTGGAAGAACTCAGAGAATAGACAGTTGGGGCCATAGTGTAGTCAGGCCCAGCACAGCATCTGTTGGTGCGCTGAAGGTGGACTCCAGACTATAGGAGTATTGACCGTTTTTCGGAATGATAGAAAAAAGGATGTACGGCTTATGCCGAGGGTGACATCCACAACCCCCGGTTCAAATCCGGGTGGCCCCACTTTTTATTCTTCCAGGCTATCCATTTCTTTTTTCAGCCTTTCCACGAGAGTCTTCCTCATATTTTCCACTGCCTTTTCGCCGTTGTGTATAGCCTCTTCGACGTAGTCCATGAGTTGCTCTGCCGCCAGTAGATCGTGGACCATTACATAGTCGGCCCCTTGTTTCAGCATTCTGTTTGCCTCTTTGAAGCTGTTTGAACGGACAACCTTTCTTGCATCTGTTTCCAGTGCCAGTATCTTTTCGGATATATGTCTCTGTGGTGGTGTGGATATTATCATATCTGCCTGTTTGAAGTTTGCTGTTTCCCAGCTCTCGTCGTCCATAGCACTTCCGAAGACCCTGTTTTTTAGATCCTCGGTCTCCTCGAAGACCTTGGGGTTTACATCTATAACCACAAATTCCCTGTCACATTCCCTGAGATAGTCGCCTATCTTTTCGCCTTGTACATCGTAGCCCACTAGTATTATATGGTTATTCAGCTCTGTGGTTATCCTTGTGTTGTATCTTCTAAGGCCTTCTGGTGTGTCGAAGGGTAGGTTTTTCGAGAGCCAGTTCTGTATTCTTCCGGAGTATCTGTCTGTGATGGCGGTAGTTATCATGGTTACAGTAGTGGCGAGTATTATCCCCTGGAAGATCGGTGCGGCTATTGCACTTACCAGGTAGGCCTGTATCGCTATTATGAGAACGAACTCGCTGACCTGGTCCAGGGTAAGTGCACATCTGTATGCGGTTCGCTTACTGTATCCATAGTGCATCAGCGAGAGAGCAGTTAGGAGGGGTTTTACGAAAACAGCGACAACTATTATGAAAAGTGCTATCGCCAGAGTTGCAACGCCTGGGAATGTAACAAGGGCTCCCAGGGAGAAAAAGAAAACTGCTGCAAAGAAGTCCTTTAAAGACTCCATGCTTTCAACTAGTTCGATGTTGTACGGGAACCTTGAGAAGGCAAGGCCTGCAAAGAAAGCACCTACAACTATTGATATTCCTGTGAACTGTGAGATAGCTATCATACCGCCCAGGAGCGAGATTCCAGAAAGAAGCATAAGTTCCTCCGAATGATCGGACAGTTCGAAAAGCCATGGGAACAGGAATCTTCTGAAAGCCAGGGAAAGGATAAACATCCCTCCACCCACAGCCAGTGCGTATCCTATACCTACGTTGAAGAGGACAGGACTTAACAACAAAATAAGAACTATCGCCAGTATATCATGTATAACATCTGTTGCCTCGGCCAGTCTTGCGTACAGGAGCTCTACTGTAGCGTATTTTTCTGAGAGCTCTGTTCCTACCAGCGACGAACTGAAAACCAGGGCTGCACTTATGTATATGGAGTTGAGTGTTCCGAAGCCCGAAAGGTATAGGGCACCGAAGAATCCCAGTCCCAGTCCTGTTATCTGTGCGCCTGTGCTGAGAAGGCTTCCGCCTATACCATGCTTCAGTTTACCGGGTTCCAGTTTTGCACTGAATATAAACACGACAAAGGCTATACCCCATTGCATTAGTTCCAGCAGCCCTTCCTCTGTCAGGAACATCCCGCCTATTAGGCCTGCTATTATGTATGCCGGGATCGTGAGCTTGAAGATCTTATGGAATACGAACAGCAGTACGGCCGAAAGCACGAAAACGGTTGCAAAGGTGTATATAACTCCTATCATAGTCTCGCCTCCCAGTCTATTATCTGTTTGTCACCTTCTACAGCTTTGTCGAAGAGATCGGGGTTCTCGAGGAATGACTCGATGTATTCATTCATCTTTTCTGCCGATAACATCCTTTTTATTATTACAAAGTCTGCGCCTAGATCGTAAAGCTCTGCCGCATCTTCCCTGTCCCTGGCCCGCAGGAATACCACGGCACCTTCTTTTCTATCGCCGAGTATCCTCCTGTTAACAGCATTATCCATGGCCATGCTGACTATCATGTCTGCCCTTTTCAGGCCTATGGATCTCCTCATCTCCTCGTGTTTAAGGTCACCGAAGACGAACTCGGCACCGGACTTCCTGAGCATTTCCACGTACTTTGGATCTTTGTCTATGACGACGATATCCCCATACTTTTCCTTTAAAACAGGAATCAATCGCCGTGTTATCTCGTTGTAACCTACGACAATAGCATGGTTGTCCAGTGTTTTTATGTCAAAATCGCCCTTTTCCTCCGACTCCATGAACTCAAAGAGATGTTTTACGTGGTCGTAGATCCAGTGGTTGTACTTTATTATGTATGCCGACAGACCCATGGTCATGATTGCCATGAGGCTTAAGTAACCCATGATTTCATTTCCAATCAATCCTCTGGTGACCGCAAGGGCCCCGACTACCAGAGAGAACTCACTGACCTGGACCATGTTTATACTTCCAAGGAACGATGTCTCGAGACTGAACTTTTCCCTATCTATGAGATAAAACATTATTAGGAAGTTACCTACCATAAGGAGGGCAGAAGCTACTACGGCTTCCTTCCAGTAGACCGTTAGATATTCAGGCGCAAGACCGAGTCCTATCGTGGCGAAGAAAACCATCATAAAGAAGTCGGTTATGGGCTTTACCTGTTGCTTCAGTTCGTCGCTATACGGACTCTGTGCCAGTCCAAGTCCTGCTATAAAAGCGCCGACTTCCACAGGTACGTCCAGCGCAAGGGAGACCGCTATGAACAAAAAGGCCCATGCTGCACCATTTACGAAGAGAAGGTGCTTGTTGTTGCCTACCTCCTTTACGATCTTTGGAACCATCCATTTGGACACGGCGTAGGAAAATACACCGAGAACAGCCATTACTCCCATTACTTGGAAGAAGTTGATAGCTATGGGAACAGGGTTTGTGAGATCAGGCGCGCTGAAAAGTGTGAGATAAACAACGAGTATTATGTCCTGTACTATAAGCACACCTACGTCTATCTTACCGGGCAGCGAGTTTATCTCGTCCTTTTCGTCCAGTAATTTAACAATAACGGGCGTCGCACCAAAAACCGTGCATAGTGCCATGACGATGACTTCTATCATCGCAAATCCAAGGAAGTAGTATATAACGAAGGCGAGGGAAGTCTGGAGCACAGTCTGCCAGAAAGAGATCTTCAGGATGGGCTTCAGTATATTACGTATTGCATCGAACTTGAGCTGCAGTCCTAGAAGAAATAGTAGGAATGCAAGTCCGAGTTCTGACATGAGTTCAAGAAGGGCAGTCTCTTGTACGACATCGAGAAAAACAGGACCCAGGATAAGCCCGGTTATAAGGTAGGCTATTAGATTGGGCTGGTAGGTCTTATGCGCTATATAACCCATGACAGTCGCGACCGCGATCAACAGTACGAAGTCCCAGGTTATGAAAAGACCTTCTGTTATGGCTATATCGAACATGTTATCAGACGGGGGTGCTCAGACTCCTTAATCCATAACTTTAATTAGCTTCTATTTAAATATGGTATTATGCCTCAGCAGTGCCCCTTTTGTTACTTCATAAACAATAAACCCGAGGATATATGGGTCGTTGGAGAGACCGAGAACTTTTACGCCTGGCTTGAATATCCGGAACCAAGGGCAAAGGGACAGACGAATATAGTACCAAAGGAGCACAAGGAGAGTCTGATGGAACTGACTGAAAAGGAGTGGGACGAAGCAATGGGCTTGTTGAGGGAAATAGTTCAGAGTGTTACGATAGGACTGGATGCAGACGGCGTTTCAGTGACTATGAACATCAAGGAGGCAGGAGGTCAGATGGTTCCACATGCCTATATACAGATTTTTCCACGGTTCTCAGGGGACGAAAACGCCGGAACGCCTACCGGTGCAATATTTTCCAAGAAACAGGAGATACAGAGCGAAGAGGTTTTCCAGAAGGTTCAGAGCAGTATAAAGGATGCAGAGGTCGGAGTAAACAAGCCTCTCAAACAGAGGCCAAAGGTATCAAAGCGTCATATGGAAAGCACTGAAGAACAGGAAGAGAAAGAAAAGGAAGAGGAAGAAAAGGAAGAGGAGAACGAAAGAAATAAAAATGCTGCCGAGCAATGGAAGAGAATGAAGAGAGGAAGTTACTGAACTAAAAACGAGCGGCCGTGGTCTAACGGCTAGGACTCGAGCCTTCCATGGGCACGTCCGGTAAATTATTTTCGGGCGCGTAGTCCGGAGCCAGCTCGCTGTCCGGGTTCAAATCCCGGCGGCCGCACCTTTTATTCTTCCTCTGCAACCATGGTACAATATATAAGTTTACAGAAGGAATATTGGTCTTGATGAAACCCGAATGGCAGAAGAAGATAGCCAGGGAGAGAATAGATATACTGTTTGAGGAGGCGGAGAAGGCCTTCCCCGAGAACAAAAGAAGAGCAGACAGGTACGTGGAACTTGCCAGGAAGATAGCCATGCGGTATCGTGTCAAGATCCCCAAGAATCACAAAAAGAGGTTCTGTGAAGAGTGCCATGTATACATAAAACCAGGCGTCAACTGTGATGTGAAAGTGGGAAGCAAAGAAAGGGCCGTCAAGTGGGAGTGCAGGGAGTGTGGACATATAAAAAGGTATCCGTACAAGGGATAGTTTAACCTTTAAAAACCTTAACGTTGTATTAAAGTCAGTGGATTGATATGGTAACAGTTTACGATGTAAGACCCAATGAGCTTATAGAAGCAGTTGCAGAGAGTCTCAAGGATGTGGAAGAGATCGATCAGCCCGAGTGGAGTGAGTTTGTAAAGACATCCTCCGCAAAGGAAAGACCACCGCAGCAGGAAGACTGGTGGTATATGAGAAGTGCTTCTCTACTGAGAAAACTATACACAGAAGGTCCAATGGGAGTAAACCGATTTAGAAGAGAGTACAGCGATAAAAAGGACAGAGGACATAAACCCGACCACTCACGTCCGGCAGGAGGCAAGATAATAAGAACAGCACTCCAGCAGCTGGAGGAAGCAGGCTTTGTCGAAAAGGAAGACGGTGACGGAAGAAAGATAACCCCAGAGGGAACGTCATTCCTGGACGGTGTAGCCAAACAGATCAAGGAAGGGTAAAATGGACAAGGACGAGATCAGGAGAATAAAAGAGAGAAAGAAAAGGGAGCTCCAGGAAGATAGTGAAATGCAGAAGAGAAACCAGGAGATGGAGAAAAAGATAGAACAGAAAAAGAAGGAGGCCCTTCGTAAGATATTGACCAAGGAAGCAAGAGAAAGGCTCAACACTGTGA
Source organism: Candidatus Aenigmatarchaeota archaeon (assembly GCA_003554845.1). Classification (GTDB taxonomy): domain Archaea; phylum Aenigmatarchaeota; class Aenigmatarchaeia; order PWEA01; family PWEA01; genus PWEA01. Next base: position 21,837 of record PWHK01000017.1, read on the forward strand.
AGCTCACAAACAAGGAGGTAGTGGACCAACTGGAGACTTATCTTGTACAACTGAGCCAGTCGGGTCAGCTGAGAGAAAAGATAGACGAGGAAAAGTTAAAAAAGATACTGAGGTCCATAAAGGACGAACAAAAAAAGGATTGGAATATAAAGAGGAGATAGTATGCCTTCAAGAAAGACAAAGGGAAAGAAAAGAAAGCTCATAAAGAGAGGAAACATTTCAGATGCTCCTATATGGGCGTCCATAAGAAAGTACGGAATGAAGAGAAGCAGGACGAGACGGATAAGAGTCAACAAAGGTAAGCACTGGAGAGAGTGATCCATATGGAAGACAACGTTTTCAGAATTCCTCTCAGGGTGAAAAAGGTTGAGAGAAGGAATCGGGCAGCAAGGGCTGTACGTGAGATAAAGAAGTTCGTAAGAAAACAGACAGAAAAAGATATCAAGATAGACCAGGAGATAAATGATATAATATGGAAAAGAGGTGCACAGAAACCACCTTCATCTATAAGAGTAAGGCTTGTTGATTCGAATAGCCATGTGCTGGTACAGTCCCCCGACAGAGAGCTTCCCTCGGAAAAGAAGTTCGAGTGCGAAGACTGCGGGAAGACATTTTCAACGGAGCAGGGACTCAAAGTGCATGTATCGAGGGCCCACAGGGAAGAAGAGGAACAGGAAGAGGAAGAAAAGGAAGAGGAGAACTACGTATGCGAGGAATGCGACAGAGAGTTCGATACAAAAAGAGGACTTTCTATACATCAGTCACAGTCACATGACGAGGACGATGACGACGACGACAGAGAGGCATATGAAGAGGCACTGTCCGGAAGCATATCCGATGCAAAGGAAGCTATAGATAATATGGACGATCCAGACTTTGATCTTTTACTTGAAATAGAGGAAGAGAACAAGGACAGAAAGGGAATGAAGAAATACCTTGAGGATCAGATCAGTTGATATTTCTTGATACTATGGTCAATATACAAAGGACGAACTTCGATGGAGATCCAAATCTAGGTCTACATACAGAACCCACGGAAGATCTATGTATAGTAGATCCGGGCCTTTCTAAAAAGTGCTATAGGAGGATAAGGGATGTTCTTGGGGTTGAGGTACTTAAGACCACTGTAGCAGGTTCAAGCATGCCGGGTATATTCTGTGCCGCCAACTCCAACGGTGTTGCACTTCCAAAGAACACAGAGGAAGAGGAGAAGGAATTTTTTGATAACCATGGTATAGAATGGAAAATCCTTGAAGCCAAACACACAGCCCTTGGGAACCTTATAATGGTTAACGACAGTGCATGTGTTGTATCACAGAGACTAATGGACTCGAAGAAAGACCTTGAAAATCTTTTTGGTGTTCCAGTGGTCTCCGGGTCAATAGCAGGAAGGGATCTTCTGGGAAGTAGTTCTGTGGTTACAAATAGAGGGCTTCTGACACACAGGGACACAACGGAGTCCGAGATGGAATACCTTGAGGAGATATTTGACCTGGAGTGTGGAATAGGAACAGTTGGATTTGGTGTTCCATTCGTAGGAGCATGTATAGTTGCAAACACAGAGGGAATCCTTATAAGCGAAGATACAACAGGCCCAGAGATGGGTAGAATACAGCAGGCCCTTGAACAAAACCTATAGCTGTTGATAAAATGTTTTCAAAGTTCAGAGAAAAGGTCGATGATGCCCTGAGCAAGGCTGGGAAGGAGATAACCGAGAGAAAGATATCCGAACGGGATCTCAACAAGGTCCTTGAGGAACTTAAGATATCTCTCATACAGTCAGATGTTGCACTTGAAGTAGCCGAAAGGATATGCCGGGATCTGAGAAGCAAGCTCTCGGGAAAGGAGGTAAAGAGAACGAAGGTGGAGGAGATCATAAGAGAGAGCTTCAGATACACTGTAAGGGGTATACTTTCAAACAAGCCCCTTGATATCGTTGGGGATATAGAAAAAAGCGATGAACCTGTTCTTGTACTGTTTCTGGGATTTAACGGATCGGGAAAGACCAGTACACTTGTAAAGTTTGCACATATTCTCAAACAGAAAGGAATGGATCCTGTTCTTGCAGCAGGCGATACATATAGGGCGGCATCTATAGAGCAACTGGAAAAACATGGCCAGGAACTGGATCTTAAGATTATAAAACATGGCTACGGATCTGATGCTGCAGCCGTGGTATACGATGCAATGGAACATGCAAAGGCAGAGGGAAAAAAGGCCGTTCTTGCGGATACTGCAGGCAGATCACATTCGGACGCCAACCTCATGGATGAGCTTGAAAAGATATGCAGGGTAAACAAGCCCGACTATAAGATACTCGTAGTCGACTCGCTTACAGGAAACAATGCCGTTGACCAAGTAAAGAGGTTTGAGGAGGTGGTGGGCATAGACGGTGTTGTTCTGACAAAGATGGATGTAAACGAAAAGGGAGGAGCAGCGTTGTCCATATCACATTCAACCGACAAACCTATACTCTATATAGGTGTTGGCCAGGAGTACCGTGATTTAGAAAGGTTTGATGCCGAGGATATTTCAAAAAGGATACTTTCGGAATAGTTTTAACTACATGGAAGAGGAAGGCCATGACGATTTTTAGAAAATACGATGTACGTGGATCTTATCCCGATGAGATAGACGAAACGATGGCAGAAAAGATAGCCATGGCCTTTGCCCAGGTCAAAGATCTATCGGGAAAAACGGTGGCAGTTGGAAGAGATGTGAGAAACAGCTCTCCTAGCATATCGGAGAGCGTGGTCAAGGGGCTAAGGGACCAGGGATGCGATGTTATAGATATAGGGACTACTGCAACACCTGTACTCTACTACGAAGTTGTCGAGGAGAACCTTGCAGGTGGCGCAATGGTAACTGCCTCGCACAATCCAAAGGGGGACAATGGAATAAGGTTTTGTGGGGAGATGGGCCTCGACTTGGTTTATGAGGCAGGTATAAGTGATATACGAAGAACATACAACCTTGAACACAAAAAGAAGGAAAAGGGAAATCTGATGGAGAAGGACATTGTCGATGGATTTAAGAAAAAGGTAGTGTCCTCTGTGGATATCGATGGTCGGTTCAAGGTTGTCGTTGATCCAGGAAACGGATCTGCTTCTCTCTTTGCTGGAGATATATTCAGGTCCATTGGCTGTGATGTCGTTGAGATTAATTCCGAAGTAGACGGCAACTTTCCTGCAAGAGGCCCCGATCCCGTCGAAGACATAGGGGAACTTGGAGATACTGTTGTCGATGAAGGCGCCGACCTTGGAGTTGCCTTCGATGGGGACGGCGACAGAGGCGTTTTTGTAGATGAGAACGGCTGCCGGGTAGACAACGACATTCTTCTGGCCCTTTTTGTAAAGAACCTCGTGGGTAGGGGAGACACTGTAATACATGATGTTAAGTCTTCAAGGGCGGTGGAGGACGTAATAGATGAGGTTGGAGCCAGAGACGTTCCCTTCCGAGTTGGTATGAGCTATATCAAGAGGGAGATGATACAGAGGGAGGCGAAGATAGGCGGAGAGTACACAGGCCACTTTTTCTTTAGGGAAAACGACTACTACGATGATCCATACTACGCAACCGGCAAGCTGCTCGAGATAATGGACACGAAGGGAAGCCTTTCAGACCTCGTAGGTAAACTTCCAAAATACTACTCTTCTCCTGAGATGAGACTGGAATGTAACAACAAGGAAGAGATCCCCGAAAAGATAAAGGAGGAGTTCTCTGAAAAAAGAATCGTAGATATGGATGGCGCCAAGGTATATTTCCAAAACGGATGGGCCCTTGTAAGGCCGTCGGGAACCGAAGACAAGATATCCATAAGGTTTGAGGCAGGCACAGAGAAGGATCTCGACAGAATAAAAGAAAGGGTCATGGGCAGTGTAAAGAGCTATATGAAGTAGCCTTCTACCAACTATTTAATATTCCGCGATCAAATTAAAGGTGGTAGCATGAACAGACAAAAAAGAAAGAGGCTTGTGACGAGGCTTACAGACGAAGTAGTTACAGAAGAGGAACTGGATGGGATACTCGAGAAAGATAAGCCTGTGGCGTACATAGGCTATGCACCTACAGGTCTTCCCCATATAGGCCATTTTGCTACACTCAGAAAGGCAGCCGACTTCGTAAAGGCAGGCTTTGAGTTTAAGGTTCTTATTGCAGATGTTCACGCAGAGCTCGATGTAGAAAAGACACCTCAGGACCTCATAGATGCAAGGTCCGAGATATACGAAGAGTCCGTGAAGGAGATGATAAAGCAGAGCGGTGTAGGACTCGATAGTGTCAAAATAGTCAGAGGAAGCAGCTACCAGTACGACAAGCCGTACCAGAAGGGATACATCCATCTTATGGAAAATACAACTGTGGCCAGAGCCGAACGGGCATCGAGTGAGGTTGTAAGGCACGAGGATGGAATGAAGGCTTCGGGAATACTGTATCCGTTTATGCAGATAATGGACTGCGTGGCCTTGGATGTCGACGTTGCATACGCAGGAACCGATCAGAGAAGAATATACATGCTAGGCAGAGAGACGTTGCCCAGTATAGGAGAAGATAAGGTAACAACAGTACTCTATCCTCTACTCGGGGGCTTACAGGGAGGTAAGATGAGTGCATCTGATCCAAAATCGAAGATAGGAGTACTTGACTCCGACGAGGAGATAGAAGAAAAGGTAATGGATGCCTACTGTCCACAGGGAAAGGTCGATGGAAACAGCCTTCTTGGCTATGTAAAGTACCTAATGTTCCCGATTATAGAAGACAGAGGAACCTCGTTTGATGTAGAGAGACCCGAAAAGTACGGAGGAGATGTTTCATACAGCAAATACAGTGACCTGGAAGATGATTTTCTGTCAGGTGATCTCCACCCACAGGACCTCAAGAAGGGCGCATGCGAGGTTATGAAGGATATAATAGGTCCTATAAGAGAAAGACTGTTTCAAAAGAAGGATGTTTTGAAAAGAGCATACCCCGAAGAGTTAGACTAGACAACTGTTTCTAAGATGTCTATAAGGAACTGGAATATTGGAATATTCATCTCAAAAAGTGCTCCCATCTTGAGTCCGTAGTATGTACCGAATCCCAGCATTGCTTCGTGAAGAACTATTCCTATAAATGAATAAAATACAAAGCTCTTGAACTTCATCTCTGTTATGCCTGAGAATATAGCTACCCAGTCTCCTCCTATTAGAGGAGTGAGCCTGAACAGAACTATTGAGAACTTACCGTTTTTATCGAAGGCCCAGTTAAGAAATCTCCATATCCTTCCGGACTTTCTTTCCTCATTTATAAGCCTCTCACCCAACCAACGGAACAGAAGAAAAACCACTGTGTTTGCTATTAGTATAAAAACCGTTGAAATGAGTACGATTCCTGCGACATGGGTTACGGTTTCGCTGTAGAAAAGGACGTAGGATATGATAACGACTTCGTCGGGTGCTATCCAGAAGAGCATGAAACCACGGGCCAACGATGCCAGGATCAGAGCAGTAATTCCGTATGTGAGTATAAAACTTTCAGTCAGGGAAACACCCTGGCTCAGTGTGTTTATGACAAACCCTTCTATCCTTTCAGAAACGGCCTTGAGCATACAAATACCTCTTCTATATTTCTACTTTATTGTTCCACATCTCTCTAGCAAGCTTGCCTTTGTACATCATCTTCTTTTTAGCCTTCGTGGATTTCTCCTTTCTTTTTTGGTGCTCACCTAGAAAGCTGTTCAACTTCTCTATAAGTATCTCCTTTACCTCTCCCGTTAACATATCTCCATTGTTGTACTTCCTTCCTATTTCCTTTATTCTTTGGTCGTCGTCCAGGAAAAGATTACGCAACCATTGATAGGCTACGTCTACAGATAGATCGGCTCCCTTTTCCCTGTGTTCCTTCTTTGTTATCTGTCCTCCGGAGTAGGCCCTTTCCATCACCTTTTTCCTGACGTCTTCCGGGCCGTCGTTCAGCATTATTGCATCCCTGGGCTTCGAAGACGACATCTTCCCTTCTGGACCTGTTAACGCCGGAACAAGTTTATTGTGTATCTGTGCAGCCTTTTTTCTACCGATCTTCGGTGCTATATCCCTCTGTATTCTCCAGTATGGATCCTGGTCTATTCCAGCGGGTATCAGACACCTTCCTTCCTCGAAAAATGTAGGCAGAATTTGGAGCGCAGGATACCAGTTGAGGCCTATGTTGGTTGAGCTGCCGAAACCAAAGACAGCAGATACCACAGAGTTGTTTATATTTTTGGCCACCTTGGTTGCAGCCTTGTACATGTTTCCTATGTATTCCGTATTTTTGAATATGAAGGTCTTGTCGGGATCAAATCCAACTGCAGCCACGTCTTTGAGGTTATCCTGGGCGAATTTCTCCACATCTTCATATTTGTTTCCCCTGGTCCAGTATTTTTCGTCGTCTGGGAACTGGATGTATACATTTACATCGAAGTTGTCCTGGAACCATTTTGTCATCTTAAAGGATATTATATGGCCTATATGCATAGGCCCGGATGGTCCTACTCCTGTGTATAGGAAGAAACCATCCCCTTCTTCGTAGTCTTCCATGACCTTGTCCATGTCGCGGTGCGAAAACACGAAGTCTCTGTCTATGTAGAAGTTTTTTGAGCCGGCGTTTCCATGTATGCGTTCTTTGAGGTTTTCTGTGAGCCTTTCGGTTCCAAACTTTTCTATAAGTTTTCTGTAGTCCACGTTGCCCTCAACGTCCCAGGGCGTTACTTCAAAACTGTTTTTATCTACCATTCTATCCTCTACTCAACAAATTCTTCTGGTTATTAATAAGTTCTTAGAATTTACACTTCCCTTGTGATGATGTAGTCTGCCAGACCCTTCAGAAACTCTGTGATTTCTGGGTCCAGTTTATCTTCATCCAGGGCCTTCTTTCCCTCTTCTGCAAGTTTTACAGTTAGCCTTCTCGAGTAGTCATAGGATCCTGTCTCCTTGACAACCCTTCTGACCTCCTCTATCTGTTCATCTGTGACATCTCTGTTGCCGAGCGCGTCCAGTATAGTCTTTCTCTGCTTTTCGTCGCTGTTTTCAAGGGCCTTGAGTATAAGCAGCGTTCTCTTTCCCTCCTTGAGGTCGGAATCTGCTGGTTTACCAAGTTTGTCTCTGTCGCCGAAGAGTCCAAGCATATCATCATATACCTGGAAAGCCTTTCCGACATTTTCTCCGTATTTTTTCAGTACATCTATCTGTTCTTTGGTTCCCTTTCCAAATATAGCTCCCATCTCAAGTGGTCCTGCTATGGTATACTGTGCTGTTTTGAGATGGTGCACAGTAAGCACATCTTTCTCGGTTACGTTCTCGACATCCTTTTCATTGAATGTAACATCTAGAACTTGGCCGTATCCTGTGTGTCTATGTATCTGTTCGAACTTTTGCAGGGCCTCTATCTTTGTCTTATCGTCGAAATCCGTCTTAAGTATCTGTGACACTGCAAATGAGTTTGCTATATCACCGGCGATTATTCCCATATTTTCACCGAACTTTTCAGGCCTGTCCCCGGAGAACTTTTTTTTGTGGTACCTCTCGTACATTTTATGGAGCGTATCGTCCCCTCTTCGGAGATCGTCCTCGTCCATGATATCGTCGTGTACAAGAAGATAGGACTGAAGAGCCTCTATAGACAGAGAAGCAGGCAGTATGTTTTCTTCATCTTCACCACCGACGGCCTTGTAACCTGCTATTATTAGAGCAGGTCTCACCCTTTTACCTCCCCTCATGGTGTAGTCCTTGAGATATTCTATTACCTTTACACCCTCGGAATGTATCCTTTCTCCCCTTTTCTTATGTTCCTTGAACTCCTTCCGAAGTTCTTTGTTTATCTTTTTCTGCCATTTTTTTAGTTCTTCTATGGCACTATCCATTCTTTCTTTGTCGACTTCAATATCTTCGATCATTTTATCATACTGATGATGTTCTTTGTTTATAAACATTCGTCATTTATATAGTATCTTCAACGACCTTTGTCTAACCTACAGATCAAGATATTCCTTCATAACTCCTGTTATTCTAAATCTGGTTTCTGACAGTTCCTCGAGGTTCTTTGAGCCTGTAACAAACATTGCAGTTTCAAGCTCCTCGATAGTTCTGTTTATCCTCTGGACAACAGCCTCACTGCTTTCCATGGCCGGTTCGAGGAAAGGAAGTGCTGCTGCAGTGCATCTGGCACCTATTGCCACGGACTTCGCGACGTCAAGGCCGTTTCTTATCCCACCGCTTGCCACAACATAGGGATGTACCTTGCTGGCAAGTAGGGTAGATGCCACGGTTGGTATTCCCCATCCTTTGAAAACTTTACCTATATATGCCTTGGTTTTATTTCCAGCGGCATCTGCTCTGTATGACTCTATATAGGGCCATGAAGTACCTCCCTTGCCCCCTGTATTTATTATATCTACATCTATACTGTCCAGCTTCTTTGCAGTTCTGCGCGAAATTCCACACCCCGTTTCCTTTACCATTACAGGAACGCTCAGTTCCTCTGTCACCCTCTTTATCTCCTCTATGCAACCATATGCATCTACATCACCCTCGGGCTGTGCAGCCTCCTGGGTAAAGTTGAGATGTATTGCCATGGCATCCGCATCTATCATTCCAACGGCTCTTTCTATATCGTCTGTACTGTACTCCCTGAGCTGTGCTGCTCCTATGTTTCCATATACAAATGCCTTCGGAGCCTCTTCTCTTACAACGGAGTAGGTTTCGGCCAGATCTTCGTCCTCCAATGCCGCCCTCTGGCTTCCTACACCTATGCCGATTCCACATTTTTCTGCAGCAGATGCAAGCCTTCTGTTTATATCCATGCCTCTCATGCTGCCTCCTGTGATAGAGTCTATAAGAATCGGCGCATTCAGTGTATGGTTGAGAATCTTACAGGATGTGTCTATACTGTCTTTGTTTATCTCTGGGAGGGCGTTGTGTTCGAGATGTACGTCCTTGAAACCTGCTCCTCCTATCTCGACTTCTCTTTCCAGAGATATTCTTATATGGTCGTCCTTCCGGTTCGATGTTTCTTGTGACATACAGTTCTCCCTCAGACAGATTTTTTGATAAGATCGAGTATTTTTTTCTTTATATTTCTACTGCTACTTCTTGTTATCCAGATTATTTTTCCTCTGTCCTGGAACTTATCCACGAGGTTTGTGTGGAGTGTTGCGATAAGTAGGCTGTCGGATTCTATAGCCTTGTCAAGCATTTTCTTGAAGTTATCGGAGTGGAGTTCCATTGCACCTATCTCGTCTATGGCTATGCCTTCTGTGTCCTCTATATCTTCTTCTACCTTTTCGGAGAACATTTTAAGGCCCTCTAGATTTACCCTGTACTTACTGACCGATGGACCCTTTTCTATATCGATCGAGGCCAGGACACCCCTATCTCCTGTTATTATATCCTCTATATGAAACCCTTTTCTTTTACCGTCTTCCCTCATCTCAGGCGTCAGGAACCCGCAGAAATCAATATCCAACTCTTCTACTATATCTTTTAACAGGGCAGTCTTACCAGAACCCGGCTTTCCAGTTAGGAATATGTTCATGTAAACCCCCGTGGCCATAAGACCCAGAAATCTTAAGGATAATTGTTGGCTTATGTTTTTAAGTCTTTTGATCAGTTTTCAAAGTTACTGAGGTCCTTTTCGCCGAAGTATTTTTTCTTTGCCGACTTCATTGTTCCCGATACACCCAGTGATCTTATAGAGACCTCTGATTCGCCTATTCTGTTTATAAGCGCCATGGCAAGCCTTACCTCGCTTACATGTCTATGGCTGCACTTTATAAGCCCCCTCTTAGTTTTTTTTCTCCATGCATCTTTTACAAGCCAGAAGTCTATTTCACCTGTATTTACTTCACCAAATAGATCTAAAATAGAGCTCCAAAGTGCGTTTATAAGATCCCCGAAGTCTATATCCTCCTCCGAAAGTATTTCGAATGCTATGTACCTCTTCTTCTTTCTAAGAGACGACGGAAGTGTTTCGGGCCTTGACATAGATATAACCTTTACTTGTGGCTGCAGAGTGCTACAGCCTTTCTACTCCTCCCTTTTTGATCCTTCCTCCGAGTTTCTTTCGGTTGTTTTTTACAATTTTATGTGGAACGGTCGAGACTGTGTCCATCGCCTTCGATGGATCCACTCCGAGGACCTTTGGGAGAGACGCAAGCTCCCTGGGTCCTCTCATACCGTATATGTCTCTGGCTCCGGAGACTACAATGAACTGCACTCCGTACTTTTCACAGAGTTCTATGGACTTTCTTATATGGTTTATGACATGGGACCTCACCTTTCCATATGTCTGATGAAGGTCGTGCATAACAAATCCTATGGTGACGTTTTTTTCTGCCGCCATCTTCGCAGTCTTGTGGTCCATTCCAGTGTCCTTTCTCCTATGTTCAGGATGTAGGAGTATGTCGACCCTTCTGTCCCTTGTGGCTGCGGTGTTTATGTCGAAATTCCCGCCCTTGACCAATATAACATCGACCTTCTGTCTCGTTTTACCTATCTTATTTTTCATATCCCTCGGGTTGTCTGCCTTTATTTCACAGCATCTCACAAGATCTATGTCTAGATCTCCGCCGAGGTTGTCCATCTCCTCGAGATATTTGTTTAACATCTTCTTGTTATCATACCTATGTGCCGGACCGATACCGCTGAAGTTCATCTTCATTGCAGTTTCAACGGCCTCTTCTATGTCATCGACGGGTACATATAGATCGTAAAAGTTCATATCCATCCTGTCTTTTAGTTTGTACTTAAATCTTATAAACATGGCGAAATGGATTTAAACCCCTCTACAACAGTTTAAAACATGTCTGTAAGAAAACATCTCTTTATAGAAGGTAGGGTTCAGGGAGTTACCTTCAGGGCGAGTACACGGAGGATGGCAGATAAACTGGGTTTGGATGGATGGGTCAGAAATCTTTCGGATGGAGGTGTCGAGGCTGTCTTTGAAGGCGATAGAGAAGACGTTGAAAGAATGGTCGATTGGTGCCGAAGAGGTCCTGCGCCTGCCAAAGTAGAGAATGTGAGAGAAAAAGACGAACAACCGGTGGGTCTAGAGGGTTTTGAAATAAAGTACTGATGTGTCTATCTCAGAGATCTGTTCTTTTCATTGTCCTTGCATATCCAGTTTAGATCTTTGTCGCTCTTTATGGCTTCATGTTCGGGATCAACAAGAATTACCTCGAACCATTTGTGTTTACCGTCTTCTGCAACCCAATAGGAGTTAAGCACTCTCATATTAGGAAACTTCTTTGACGTTCTTTGTTCGGCTATCTTCTGTTTTGACTTGTCTCTGGGGTTCTTTGATCCTGCCTTAGTTGTTTTCCTTCCACCGGAAACCTTTCTTCTTTTCCTTGTACCCTTCTTTACCTTGGTTCTTGCTAGAACTACTCCCTGCTTCGACTTGTAGCCCTTCTCCCTTGCTCTGTCGAGTCTCGTGGGCCTCTCGATCTTCTTTATTGTACTTTCCTTTCTGAACTTCTTTAGTCTCTTCTTTACCTGTGCGTCGGGCTTCTTCCAGGATTCCTTTATGTGTTTGTACATTCCCATGGTATCACCAGAGATAACATTCCTTCAGGTTCTAAACTTTTAAATGTTTCGAATATATGTCTTTTCCGGCATAAAATCCTCTATGGATACACCGAAATCTCTCATATCTTCTTCAGTGTGTGCGGTGCAAAACCCTAGATTGCAGGCACGAATGCCATTATTCCTTCTGGTGTTGTCAGAACTCCGCCGTATATGGCCACAAAGCCAACTGCAAGCACTACGGTTACTCCTACAAGAGCCTCTACCATTCCTATTCCGAAAAGCTCCTTTGCAAGTCTAAACATCGATGAGTAGGCTACTGCAAAGAATATGGCTACAAATACAGCTGCGATTACAGGTCCAACTACAGGCACGTAGCTGAAAACCATTGCAAGAAGTATACCCACACTTACCGAAAATGCAGGATATGCTACTGTTGTAAGGCCGTTCCAGTAGTCGCCTTCTCCACCTAGGACGTTCATTACGGTCTTTGTTAGGAAACCGAAGAACATAACTCCCAGGAAAACCATGAAAAAGGTTCCTGTGGCCAGGTTTACTGTGCCCATATTGAGAACCGAAACAACCAGTTCAGGTCCTGTTATCTGTAGGTCCATGGATTCGATAAGTCTCAGACCTACGTATGTATTGATCGAAAAAACTACTGCTGTGATCAGTGATACAATAAGGGATCCCTGCATGGTTTTTACGGCGGTTTTGCCCTTTATCTCTTCTACAGCTTCACTAGGGTTTTTTAGATAGTCTATTAAAGACATGGTCATCAGCAAAAGAATTGTGCGCGGCAGTTAATAAATCTTACTTTACCATGTTATTTCTACGTCGTCGGTTCTCCAGTTCTGTATAAAGGCTGTGTCATTCAGCTTATCTCCGCCGCTGTTTCTGTACTTCAGGATACCAAGCCATGCCATCATTGTTCCGTTGTCGCCTGCAAGGCTGTGGGGTACAGTATAGAATTCTGCACCTCTTTCATTGCACATGGTAGAGAGCATCTCCTGAAGTCTTTTGTTGGCTGCTACTCCACCTGTGAGAAGGACCTCGTCTTTTCCTGCATGTGCCATGGCCCTCTCGACGGCTTCTGTGAGCATTGCAAATATTGTTTCTTGTAGAGAGTAACATACGTCTTCCAGATCCTCTTCGTCCAACTTTCTCATGGCCTCGGTCATGACACCCGAAAACGACATGTCCATTCCCTTCACAGAGTAGGGAAGATCTATGTATTTTGATCCCCTCTTTGCATGTTTTTCCACCTTAGGACCTCCTGGGTGTTTCAGACCACATTCCCTCGCGAACTTGTCCAGTGCGTTTCCTACCGGGGTATCAAGAACCTCTCCAAACACACGGTACTTTCCCGAAGAAAGAGCTATAACCTGTGTGTTTCCTCCTGATACATAAAGCGTAACAGGATCCATTGCTTCTGTCTTTAGCTTTCCTATTTCTATATGTGCAATACAGTGGTTTACTCCAACTATAGGAATATCCAGTGAAAGTGCCAGAGAACGTGCAAAAACGGCTCCTGTTCTAAGGCACGGCGGCAGTCCTGGTCCCTGTGAAAAGGCCACAAGATCTATATCCTTCTTTTCTATTCCAGCCTCTTCTAGTGCATCATCCAGAACTTTATCACATACATCCGAGTGGTGTTCGGCTGCTTCTCTTGGATGTATACCTCCTTCTGAAGGAGTGTACATGTCGGTGACGTTGGCCAGAACCTTATCATTGTCCATAATCCCAATGCCGAAGGTATGTGCCGTTGATTCTATTCCAAGACAGATCATAGTACCAATGATATCTACAGTGAGCAGTTTTTAATATATTTTTTGAAAGTTTTAAAACCCATGAACCATAAGTTCTAATGGTAAAATGAATACAGTGATCTTGGCTGCACTTGCTTCGGTTGTATCTCTTACCTTCGCAGGATTTCTGACACTCAAGATAAGAAAAAAGGATAGAGGCCCGGAAAAGGCCATAGAGATGTCGGATCATATAAAAGAGGGCGCCAGGACGTTTCTAACACAGGAGTTCAAATACCTAGCCGCTGTGGTTGTGATTATATCTGCAGTGCTCCTTTACTTCATAAATCCAGAGACGGCCCTCACGTTCATATTCGGTGCCTTTCTGAGTTCCCTGGCCGGTGTTATAGGAATGTCCACGGCCACATCTTCAAACTCCAAGACGTCCGAGGCCGTAAAGAGCAGTCTGGGGGAAGGATTGGACGTGGCATTTTCTTCGGGAACTGTTATGGGTATGTCGGTAGTAGGTTTTGGTCTTCTTGGAATCACAGCTTTTTACCTTATATTTCCCGATCCGCAGGTGTTGTTTGGTTTCGCCTTTGGTGCTTCATCAGTCGCGCTTTTTTCCCGTGTAGGCGGCGGAATATATACAAAAACAGCAGATATGGGCGCCGATCTCGTGGGAAAGGTCGAGGAGGACATACCCGAGGACGATCCACGCAACCCAGGTGTTATAGCAGACAACGTTGGAGATAACGTAGGAGATGTGGCGGCAATGGGCGCCGATCTCTTTGAATCGTATGTCGAGGCTATAATAGCTACAATGGCCATAGGAGCCTTGACTTTGAATGTAACAGGAGCAGTTGTTCTCCCACTTTTCATAGGTGCCGCTGGTATAGTGGCATCTCTCGTAGGTTACTTCCTTGTCGGTGGTTCTGGTGATCTACACTGGGCTCTTAACAGAGGGACCTTTGGTGCCGCTGGAATTTCAGTTATTCTAATGTATCTCGGCGTCATCTACATTTTTCCGGACATGGGAATGGGAGTATTTTACTCGATAGTTTTCGGACTTATCGCCGGTATGGTGATAGGACTGGTTACAGAATACTATACAGCAAGCAAACACAGGCCTACAAAAAAGATAGCAGAGGAGTCGACAGGTGGTGCAGCAACTAATATAATAGCAGGTCTTTCAACGGGAATGATATCTACAGTTGTTCCCATGCTAACGGTTTCTGCCGCAATGCTGCTTTCGTACCATTTTGCAGGGCTCTATGGAATAGGGATAGCCTCCATAGGAATGCTTTCGACCCTTGGTATAACCCTTGCTACAGACTGTTATGGTCCGGTCGCAGACAACGCCGCCGGTATAGCAGAGATGGCAGACATGGGACAGAAAGTAAGGGAGAGGGCAGAGTCCCTTGACTCCATAGGAAACACAACGGCTGCGATAGGAAAGGGCTTTGCTATAGGTTCTGCCGCCCTTGCATCACTGACGCTTTTTGTAACATATACACAGAACGTAGGTCTTGAGGCAGTGGATGTATCCCTTACAGACCCGCTTATAGTTACAGGCCTCTTCATAGGGGCCCTGCTTCCCTTTGTATTTTCTGCACTGACCATGAGGTCGGTTGGTAGAAGCGCAAGCAAGATGATAGATGAGATAAGAAGACAGTTCAGGGACATGGATATACTGTCTGGGAAGGAGAAGCCGGACTATTCCAGGTGTATACAGATATCAACGGACTCCGCGCTCAAAGAGATGATTGTTCCAGGCGTTCTTGCAATAGTTTCTCCTATAGCTGTGGGTATTGTATTGGGGCCCGAGGCCCTTGCGGGTATGCTTGCAGGAAACATATCCACAGGTTTTCTTCTGGCAGTGACAATGTCCAACTCGGGTGGTGCCTGGGATAATGCTAAAAAGTATGTAGAAGAGGGAAATCTTGGTGGGAAGGGATCGGATACACACAAGGCCACCGTTGTGGGCGATACTGTAGGTGATCCAATGAAGGATACGTCGGGCCCCTCCCTAAATGTCCTGATAAAGCTTGTTGCTATGACATCTCTTATATTCATCCCTCTTTTAATCTAAAGACGGATTCTTAAGGTTCCTTTGTAAAGCTCCTTGAACCATAGAAAAATAGTCTCTATTCACTGTCTCCCTTTATCTCAGAGAAACCACATCTTCCACATGTTAGCCTGTCTCTATGTTCCGCGAGAAAAACACCGTCTCCGCACCTAGGACAGGTCCTTCCCTTGCGTTTAACTTCGTCTCCGTCCACATCGTACTTTTCCCAAATTTTAATTTTCTTATGTTTTCCCATTCTACTCACCTATTTTACCTTTCAGGTAGTTCTTCATTCCCTTTCTGTCTTTGTTTTTCTTTTCTTCTTCAAGGAGCTTCTTGTAGTCAGGGTCTTCCATGTTTTCTATAGCCTTTTTGGCATCGGATATGCTTCCGCCCAGAACATCTTCTTCTTCGCTTTCTTTCTCTACTTCTTCCTGTTCCCCGGAAACCTCTCCAAATTCATCTGCCCAAAAACGGCTCTTGTGCATTCCCTTTATAGTAAATATCTTTTTAATTTCTATATTCTCCTCGTCGGTTCCGAGTTCCTCGGAAAGAAATGCTCTCAGTGAATCGGCAGACGGAGTGGGTTCTTCTGTATGGTCTACTGTTCCCTTTATGGATCTTCTATCTATAAGTGGATTCTTCTTTCTTTCCTCAATATCTACCTTCATATTTTCACCTCATTTTTATTGCGTACTTTCCTGGTGTATCTATACCTACAGTTCTGGCTATTTCAGAGTCTGGATCTACTACTATTACTATTCCTTCCCAGTTCTTTGTCAGATCTGATGTTTTGCATGCAGGACATTCGCTACCCTGTACAAGCCTTCTGCATTCCTTACACGCTCTTTCTCTTTTTGCCATGGTAATCAAAGGGTTTATATCCAACATTTAAATTTATTCTTCTTCGTCTTCCTTGTCTTCGTCCTCTAGCCACTTCAGAGCACCCAGTCTTGGCTGTTTCATTGTGAGTCCTACCTTGTTGTCCTTGGAATAGGATACGGATATTATCCTTGCGCGTACAAGATCCCCGTTTTTGAGTCGCTTTCCTGATTCCTTTCCATCCAGTGAGTCGTTCTTTTCGTCGTAGTTTACGTAGTCGTCCATGACCTGTGAGATATGGATTAGTGCGTCTATAGGACCTATTCTTACAAATCCACCGAACTCTGTTACATCGACTACCTCTCCTATAACAACCTCGTGTTCCTGTGGCTCGAAAACAAGCATCTCAAACTCCGCAGGGTAGTAGGCTGCCCCATCTTCCGGTAGTACCTTTCCTTCTCCAACGTTGACAACATCCTCTACGGAAAGAATAAAGCCTATATCCGGGTTCAGGAGGCCTTCGTACTTTTCTCTGAGGGACTCGTATACAGACTTCTCGAGCCCCATGTTGAATTTTTCTGGGTCTACCCTTACTGTATCCTTTACGTCAATTATTTTGTACATATTTATCTCCTTGAAACAGCTGACACATACTTACTCCTTTCTTCTTTTATATATCTTTTTGCAGTGGTTTATCAATCTTCTGGCCTTTTACCCGGAAAATCCTTTATCTTACATCGCCCTCGATCACGACATGGTCCCTTGTCCTTATGCAGAGCGTTGGAACAGATCTTTTTCTGAACTGATCCCTGAGATTTTTATCATTTGTTGCTACCACGGGACTTTCACATTTCCTTGCCAGTTCGATTATAGACGAGTCTCCGTCTATGTGTTTTGTTTCCATTGTCTCTACGTTGTTTCTCTTCATCAGCTCGAGTGCTATTCTGGCTGCCTTTGCCTCCTCGCCCCGTCCCCTTGCAATTTTCTGGAGTTCTATCTTTACAGGTTCGGGCACCACGGTTTCGTAGTCTCCTCCCATCAGGGAGTCGACCTCTTCGAAAACATCTATTCCAAGTTCTCCGGGGGCCATGAGAAAGTTGGCGTCCATTATAACTGTTGTAATTACTCTCACCTTTACAGTGGACTGTTCCACATATCCTACTTTGTGCAGAATATTTAAAAACCTAGAGACTATCTGACCGTTACAGACTTGGCAAGATTCCTCGGCCTGTCCACAGGAAGACCTTTCTTTCTACCTATCCAGTACGTAAGCATAAATCCCAAAACAGCCGAGAAAAAGATAAAATCCTCATCTTCGTCTGGCAGTTCGAACCTGTCTGAAAATGGAGATATCTCTATGGAGTTTGCTCCCCGGGATTTTACCTCTTTTAAGTTCGAGACTATGTCCGAATTCCTTCGAGGTACAAGGGATATCACAGGCGTTCCTTCTTCTATGAGGGCAAGCGTACCGTGTTTCAGTTCCCCTCCCATCATCCCCTCGGCATGTATATATGCTATCTCTTTGAGTTTGAGTGATATCTCCTCTGCAACCGGGTGCATCTCACCCTTTCCTAATATGTATATATCTTCTTTGTTTTTGAGCTCCTCTGCAACCTTCTTTACAGCCTCTCCGTTCTTCTTTATCGTGTTTTTGAGGTTCGAAGGCAAATTTCCCACGGAACTTCTACCTCTTATCCTTTTGGATATTTTCCGAAGTGTGTATACCTGGTTGGTAAATGTCTTTGTTGCGGCGACACAAAACTCACGTCCTGCATGTATACCAAGGTTGACGTCGGATCTTCTCTGTATAGTTGAATGTGGTGTGTTTGTAATCGATGCTATGTCTGCACCCATCTTCCTTGCAGTTTCAATGGCATCGAGGACGTCCTTTGTTTCCCCGGACTGCGATACTGCTAGGAGAAGAGTCTCCTCATCTATCTCGAAGTTTTCTCCGAACTCCGATGCTACAACAACCCGGGCATCCACGCCTACCTTCCTTAGAAAACGGGATCCCAACATCGATGCGTGGTGGCTTGTTCCCGATGCAGTGAGAACGACTTTGTCTTTACCCAGTAGAGCATCTATAAATCCATCGACCTTTTCACTTTCAACGGTTTCCAGTAGTTTTTCAAGCCTTTCGATGCACCCAGGAATCTCTCTTATCTCCTTCTGCATATAATGCCTGTATCCATTCTTCCCGAAGCTCCTTTCCTTCCATTCTAGGACCTCAGGCTTTCTTTTTTGAACGGCCCCGTCGAGGTTTTTTATAGTAACATCACAGTTGTCCACGACGGCATATTCGCCGTCTCTTAGAAAAAGGACCCTGTCTGTGTAGGAATGAAATGCAAAGGGATCCGAAGCGATGAATACATCTTTTTTTCCTATACCTATAGCCAGGGGAGAACCATTTTTCAGAAGAAAAACCCTTTCTTCCTTCGAGTCCATGAGGGCTACAGCATAGCTTCCCTTGGCTTTTTCCATGAAACTTACAACTGCATTTTCGACTCCCAAGGTTGATTTTTCTTCTATGTAGTGAACAGCGACCTCCGAGTCGGTTTCCGAATAGAATTTGTGCCCACCGAGTTCACTCTTTATTTTTCTATGATTTTCTATTATTCCGTTGTGTACAAGGGAAAACCTATTTTCACAAGAGGAGTGTGGATGGGCGTTTTCATCAGATGCCCTTCCGTGCGTTGCCCATCTTGTATGTCCAATTCCTCCATCTGCCACCGATCCTAAAAACACTACATTTTCTTTGATTTTTTCTATATCTCCGGTTCCCTTGACCGTCGATATATCGGATCCAGATAGAAATGCCGCCCCGGTCGAGTCGTAACCCCTGTATTCGAGACGTTTCAACATATCAAGAAGGACTTCGCCTGTGTCACTGCTGCCATAGTGTCCTGCTATTCCACACATTCTATCTCCCTGGCCCTTTCAAGATCGCTGTGTCTGCCTACGTCTATCCAGTATTCTTCGAACTCAGTATGTTTTATATTCTTCCCGTCTTCTAACATCAGTCTGATGGAGTCGGTTATCTCGTACTCGCCTCGGCTTGAAAGTTCTGTTTTTTCTATGTATCTGTATATTTCAGAGGAGAAGACGTATACGCCTGTGTTTATCAGGTTTGATTTTGGACTTTCTGGTTTTTCGACCAGGTTCTTTACGTTCTTTCCTTCTGTCTCGAGTACACCGAACTCCGAGGGATTTTCAACTCTGAAGCTACCTACCACTACATCTGCACCGTCTTTTTTGAACTCGGAGACAGAGGCCTCTATGTTTTTCCTGTGCATAAACACGTCTCCGTTTACGGCAACAAACGGTGATTCAAAGGAAGAAAGCCCTATTGCATGGGCCGTTCCCAGCTGTTGATCCTGTTCAATAAACTCAAGTCCTCTGTATTTTTTCAGCCTATCCTCGAGAACATCCCCCATATACCCCTTTACAATGGATATGTCCTTTATACCCAGGGATCTGAGATCCTTGATTATATGTTCTATAAGAGGTCTTCCCTTTACCTTCACAAGGACCTTTGGTTTGTTTTCTGTGAGAGGCCTGAGCCTTGATCCCTTGCCTGCAGCCAGTATCAAACCCTTCATGCTAACCCTTTGGTTTCTTTACCTATATAAAAATAATTAAAACAGAATCTTTTGTGTTATTAAAATATTTATAACAGTCCGCACATTGTAAACATATGTCCGAAAGACTTGTCAGGGAAAGGGAAGGAGAGGTATGGATGAAGGACATGGAGATGCTGGACGAAGAAAGCATAGACTCTCTCAGCAGCAAGACGGTCGGTGTGTTGGGTTCACTTATAGAAGAGGAGTCCTACCCAAGGAAGATCGCAGAGAAACTGGGAATACATGAACAGAGGGTGTATTATCATATAAACAAGCTGAAGGAGTCGGGGCTTGTTGAGGTTTCAAGGGAGGAGAGAAGAGGTGGTGCGCTCTGCAAGTTCTACCGTCCGACGGCCGAGGCCTTTGGGTTTAATATGAGCGACAGATGGAGCAGAAGTAAAAAGAGCACACTTAAAACAGACTCCGGGACACTTAACTTCTTCTCGGATTTCATAGACTCGGGTGTTTTCGGGGGATCCATTGTAGTTGGTTCACCCAAGGAGCATGGTCCCTTTATGACCGCTGCCAGGGATGGTCATTATGCCATCCAGCTCGGTCTCTACCTCGGTGGGTTCTGCGACACAGGCAACAGATTTGTAGTTAAACTCGATACAGAGGTAAAGGCAGAGGAAGCACTTGACAGGGATCTTATACTAGTGGGAGGTCCTATAACAAATACAGTTTCGAGGGATATTAACGAAGGTCTGGAAGTAGGGTTTGACTGGGAGAACAGATGGAAGATAGTCTCGAAGATTACAGGCAACTCATACTCCGACGAAAACATAGGACTTGTTGCAAAGGTGGATGTGAATGGCCACAGCAGAATACTACTTTCTGGTCTGGACTTCGAGGGCACAAAGACGTGTATACTGGGGGTAACACAGCAGCCAAAGAAGGTTTTGGAAGGCTACAACCGAGGAAGTGATTTTTACAGGGTTATAAAGGGATTGGACAGAGACGGCGATGGAAAGACAGATGACATAGAAGTATTGGAGTAGGTTACTCCTTTTAGAAACCAATTTTCTCGGCGTTGACGTCGGCAACTTCCTGTAGATAATCTATTATTTCATCACCGCCTTCCTTCTTGAAGAGATGCTTGAACCTTCCCTGAACCTTGAGATATTCCTCTACAGGCTTTCTGTCCTTTACCTTCATTGTATTTGTTATTCTTCCGTTTTCCATCTCAAAGACAGGGTATAGACCTGTTTCCACAGCGAGACGGGCTATCTTTATTGTATTCTTTGATTCATGTCTCCAGCCACGCGGACAGGGAGCAAATATCTGTATGTATTTTGGTCCCTCGATCTCAAGCGCCTTCTTGACCTTGCGTTTAAAGTCCTCGGGATAGGCCACACTGGCCGTTGCTACGTATTCTAATCCGTGCGCTGCAGCTATACTTGGCATATCCTTTTTACGTATATCTTCCCCGAGGCTCTGTTTTCCTGCAGGCGTTGTAGTTGTCGCCGCACCCATAGGTGTGCTTCCACTTCTTTGTATTCCTGTGTTCATGTAGGCCTCGTTGTCGTAACATATATAGAGTACGTCATGTCCTCTCTCCATCATACCACTGAGGCTGCGTATACCGATATCAAACGTGGCGCCGTCTCCTGCCAGAACAACAAAGTTTACATCGTCCTTGTCTGTGTAACCCTCCTTGCCTCTCTTACTGAACGATTTGTATGCGGTCTCTATTCCTCCTGCGACGGCTGCAGAGTTCTCAAATATATTATGTATCCAGCTTATTCCCCAGGCACTTTCTGGGTAGGGTGTAGTTGTTACTTCCATACAACCGGTTGGCATCGAAAGTATTGTCTGTGGGCCTGTGGCCTCTGTTACAAGCTTCGATGTCAAAGCTGCTCCACATCCAGGACATGCCCTGTGTCCCGAACAAAATAGATCTTCATCGTGTTTGAACCTGTCTTCTGTCATAGCTCATCATCCCCGGGAAGTATTTCGGTTCTCAGTGAGTCCCATCTTTCTTCGTTTTCGAATCCTACATCTTCGGGATTCTTTCCACGTACCTCCTTTGTCTGTTCTACCATTTTTCTTATATTGTCCTTTCTGACGTCCCTGCCTGCAAGCCCCGCTATAAAGTTCAGTATGGGTATACGGCTTCCTGTGGAGTACATGGCGGACTTTATGTCTATGGCCAGTCCTCCTTGGTATCCCAGAGATATATCTTTCTCTATTACTGCTATGGCTTCGGCGTCCTCCAGGACCTTGTTCAGTTCCTCTACAGGGAAGGGTCTGTATACCCTTGGACGTACGATACCGATCTTTTCACCCTTCTTTCTGTATTCGTCTACAATATATCTTATGGTTCCGCATATGCTTCCGAGGGCTACAAGTATTACGTCTGCGTCTTCTGCGCGATAGGTCTCTATGAGACCCCTGTGTTCAAGTCCATATTCCCTACCGAATATATCGGCAAACTCCTCTACAGCATCTGCTATTTTGTCCTTGGCCTTCAACTGTGCCTTGTGGACGGTGTATCTCGTTTCGGTCCAATGTTCGGGCCTTGCATATGCGCCCATGGTCTTTGGGTTGGACGGATCAAGTGTATATATAGGATCTCTCTGTGGTAGGAATCCCGAAAGTTCCTCTTCGCTAAATGGTTCAACGCCTTCCTGTACATGTGTTAGTATAAATCCATCTAGACACGAAAGCGCAGGAAGTGAGATTTCGTTGTCTTCTGCGACCCGGTAGGCTATTGCTATGTTGTCCATGGCCTCCTGTACATCTTCTGCATAGAACTGTATCATTCCACCGTCTCTTTCTGCAAAGGTGTCCGTATGGTCTCCCCATATACTCAGGGGTGCTGAAAGGCTTCTGTTGGCCACGGCAAGCACAAGCGGCAGTCTCATTCCGGATGCACTGAACAGAGGCTCGCTCATAAGCTTAAGCCCCTGTGAGCATGTGGCTGTAAAGACTCTGGCTCCGGCTGCACTTGCGCCTATGGCGGTGGATGCAGCGTTGAACTCGCTGTCTACTTTGACGTATTCACTGGTGAGCTCTCCATCTGCGACCATTTCACTTATCCTTTCGACGATGTCGGTCTGTGGTGTTATGGGATATGCCGGTATAACATCTGGATTGCATGCCTTTACGGCCTCTGCAACTGCATTATATCCTGTTAGCATCTTTGCCATATCACTTCTCCTCCTTCTCCATTATTATAGCCTTCACGGGACATTCTTCGGCGCATATTCCACATCCCTTGCAGTAGTCCAGATCAATTTCAAACTTTCCATTTTCTGTCTCCTTTACAGCCATGTCAGGGCAGAACTTTTCGCAGTTTCCACACGCCACGCATTTTTCATGGTCTATTACAGGTCTTTCCGATCTCCAGCTTCCTGTCTTATTGACAAGCGTTGTCCTTGGTTCTACTACTGCCCCTTTACTTATCTTGAGATCTTTATATGGATTATCTGCCATCTAAAATTCTACCTCTTTCATCTACAAACTTTATGTCGTCTTTTTTCTCGTTATAAAGCATCTCTTGGCGGGTATCTCCCCACTCTACCAAACCAGAGACGGGTTTATAGCCTTCTTCCAGAAGTTTTTCTTTCATTCAACCGCCTCGTATGCCTCTTTCATGGCCTTTACGTTTTTTTCACCGATTTCTCCTCCGAAGGTTTCTCTTATAATCCCGGCCATACTTTCTTTTTTTATTAGGCCTGTTGCCCTTGTAAAGGCACCCGCAAGTGCAGTATTCATTATAGGCCTTCCTAGATGTTTGAGGGCTATCTCTGTTGCATCTACTGTTACGATCTTTGCCTCTGTGTCTATGTCTATATCCTCGGCGTCCTTGGAACTGTTCACGATTATCATTCCGTCTTCCTTGAGACCTCCTGCAACGTCGACCAGTTCTATCAACGTGGAGTCCTGAACTATGACGTAGTCGGGATTGTATACCTGGCTCCTGTCTGTTATCTTTCTTTCGTCTACACGTACGTACGACTCTATAGGGGCTCCAAGTCTTTCAACTCCAAAGGATGGAAATCCCTGTGCATGT
Source organism: Candidatus Aenigmatarchaeota archaeon (assembly GCA_003554845.1). Taxonomy (GTDB): domain Archaea; phylum Aenigmatarchaeota; class Aenigmatarchaeia; order PWEA01; family PWEA01; genus PWEA01. The sequence continues at coordinate 45,638 of PWHK01000017.1, forward strand.
TTACCCGATTCAAAGGCAGCTTCTGCCATCATAGAAGCCATTGTAACACAGCCCTGTCCACCACGTCCATGTATCCGTATCTGTTCCATTCCACACCAGCATACAGTCTGTTCCATAGTATTGATTCGAGTAGTTTTTAAGTTTTTCCTGGTCCACCGAAACCTAGAGTTCGACGATTATAAAAACGTATGCTCGTTCTTTGACGAAAGGCTTGTTGTATGAACATCCTGAGCATTTCCCTATTTTTAAATATCTCTGGTGGAAGTCTACTTTAGGAATGATCTCTGTTAGCACTGTATGCATAAGAGGTGTTGAGAATGTCGGAAAGAAGAAGACAGCCAATAATTTCAGTCCTGGGCCACGTGGATCACGGAAAGACAACTATACTGGACAGGATAAGGGAGACAAAGGTGGCCTCGGGGGAGGCAGGTGGAATAACACAACACATAGGAGCAACCGAGATAACCCTTGATGTTATAAAACAGCAGTGTGGAAAACTTCTTTCTTCAGGCGATATCAAAATACCAGGCCTCCTGTTTATAGATACCCCTGGCCATGAGGCCTTTACGACTTTGAGAAAGAGAGGAGGTTCTGTTTCGGACCTTGCCGTTCTTGTCGTGGATATAAACGAGGGATTCAAGCCACAGACCGATGAGTCACTGCAGTTTCTAAAGGACTTCAATACACCCTTTGTGGTGGCTGCAACAAAGCTTGATAAAATACGTGGATGGAATTCTGTCGATGGGGCGTGTTTCTCGGAGGCCTTCGGTAAGCAGCGAAAAAAAGTCAGAGAAGGTCTCGACGAAGAGATATACAAACTTATGGGGGACCTCTCGGAGAGAGGTGTTACATCCGATAGATTCGACAGAGTCGACGACTTCAGGAAGAAGGTCGGTATAGTTCCTGTTTCTGGAATTACAGGAGAGGGTATTCCTGATATGCTTGCGGTTCTCATAGGTCTTTCCCAGAAATTTCTCTCCGGTAACCTCGAAATAGAGTCTAACAAGGGAAGAGGAACAGTTTTGGAGGTAAAAGAATCCAGGGGACTTGGTACAACGCTTGATGTCATACTATACCAGGGAATCATGAGGAAGGGAGACAAGATAGTTGTGGGAGGAGACAGGCCTGTTGTTTCAAGTGTAAAGGCTCTTTTGAAGCCAAGAGAGCTCGGAGAACTCAGAACCGAAAAGAAGTTTGTTAGCTTCGATGAGGTGAGTGCAGCCTCGGGTGTTAAGGTTTCGGGTCCTGGTCTTGATGGCGTAGTGGCAGGATCCCCACTTCAGAGCCTCAGGCCGGAAGGTGATGTGGAGAGGGCTATAGATGAGATGAAGGAAGAGGTGGAAGAGGTCAAAATAGAGTCCCATGGCGAGGGAATTATAATTAAGGCGGATACTCTAGGGAGCCTAGAAGGAATGATAAATATGTTAGAGGACAAGGATATTCCTATAATGAAGGCTTCTATAGGTGATGTGACCAGGAAGGACGCCATGGAGGCCAGGTCGGTTGGGGATCCACTAAAGAGGGCAATTTTTGCCTTCAATGTAGGTGTTACCGATGCTGCATCCAAGTGTAAGGAGGACGTTAAGATATTCAAGAGCCCCGTTGTATACAGGCTTGTGGAGGAATATGAGGAATGGAAGAAGGAAAGGAGCGAGGAGATAAGGAGGGAAAAGCTGAGGGAGGTCACACGACCAGGCAAGATAAGACTTCTTCCGGGTTACGTCTTCAGGCAGAGAAAGCCTGCGGTTGTCGGGTCTGAAGTTATAGAAGGTGTTATACAGCCAGGTTACGATCTTGTAAAGGAAGGAAAAAGAATTGGCAGGATAAAGGAGATACAGGAAGAAGGCGTTTCGGTCGACAGCGCCAAGGGAGGAGATAAGGTTGCTGTGTCCCTGAGTGGCGTTACAGTTGGAAGGCAGGTCGAAGAGGGCGATGTTCTTTACAATCTTCTATCGGATAGAGATATACTGAAGCTTGAGGAGTTGGAGGACATGCTGTCAAAGGGGGAGAAGCGTGTTCTCGGCGAGGGAAAGGAAAAGCTCTACGGATAACATAAACTATTTAAGTGGTCAGTTGTAATTATATAGTGATAACATGTCCGATGAAAGACCCGAGACAAAGGATATAGGTTATGATAGTGGAGAGTCATGGAAGAAAGTATACCATGAGATGGGAGTAAAATCCAGGTACCAGGAGAGTTTCTAACTCCAATTCCATAATCTTTAAATACCTTGCTATGTCTTTGAACAATGCCCGGAGATGATTTGGAAACGCTTGTTTCCAAACTTGAAAACTTTGTTTTCAAGAAACTGACCTGGGTGAGGTGATTGATATTTTCAAGATAAGTATTTCTGATCCCCAAGAAGGTAGATCTTGGCAGGTAGAAAAGGAAGCCACTCCTCTTATTGGGACAAAGATCGGTGAAGAGTTCAACGGATCTCTCATAGGCCTCGAAGGATATACACTTGTGGTTACCGGAGGCAGCGACGAAGAGGGATTTCCAATGAGAAGAGGCATCCAGGGAAGCGGCCGTAGAAGGGTTCTTATGAAGACAGGACCTGGATACAGAAACAAAGAAAGTGGAGTAAAGAGAAGGAAGTCTGTCAGGGGAGAGGTTGTCTCCGAAGATATAGTTCAGGTTAATGTCAAGGTGACAGAAAGAGAAAAAGATGTGGAAGACATACCAGAACTAATTGGACTTGGAGAGTCCGGTGAGGAGGAACCCGAGGAATCAGAAGAACAAGAGGACTAAACTGTGATGGAATATGTCAAAAAAAGATGAGAGGCTCATACCAAAGGTAAATATAGGTCTTATGGGTCATGTAGACCACGGAAAGTCAACTCTAGCTCAGGCTATATCAGGTAAATGGGCCGATACACATTCCGAGGAGATAAAACGTGGAATAACAATAAGACTTGGTTACGCGGATGCAACTATATACAAATGTAAAGAATGTGATGAACCTAACTGTTTCTGTACAACGGACAAATGTCCAACCTGCTTCGGTGATACAGAGCCACAGAGGACTATATCCCTTGTGGATGTACCGGGACACAAGACACTTATGGGGACTGTGCTTTCAGGTGCAGCTCTCATGGACGGATGTTTGTTTGTGATATCGGCCGATGAGCCATGTCCACAGCCACAGACTGCAGAGCACCTGAAAACCTTGGACATAGCAGGCATAGAAAATATTATTATAGCACAGAACAAGATAGACAAGGTCTCTGAGGAGAGGGTAAAGGAAAGCTACAGTGAGATAAAGGAGTTTGTCAAGGGAACCGTTGCGGAGGATGCTCCCATAGTACCTATATCAGCACTCCAGAGAGTCAACGTAGATGCGGTTTTACAGGCTATCCAGGAAAATATACAGACAAAGGAGATGGATTCCGATGCCAGTCCAAGGATGATGGTTGCCAGGTCGTTCGACGTAAACAGACCAGGAACCTCCATAGATAATCTAAGCGGTGGGGTTATAGGAGGCAGTCTCATAAAGGGAAGTCTAAAGGTAGGCGACGAAATAGAAATAAGGCCGGGAATTGAAAGGGGCGGTGTAATCGAACCCATCAGAACAGAGATAGTGGGTCTTGAAAAGGTCGGTGAAAATCTCGACGAGGCGGGACCAGGCGGACTTCTTGGAGTTCAGACAAAACTGGATCCATCTCTTACCAGAAGCGACAACTTCGCCGGATCTATTATTGGATATCCAGGTGATCTACCCGATCTTATGGATGAGATGACAATGGAGATACATACCTTCGATAAGGTTGCAGGTATAGAAGGCGAGAGGAACGTTGAGAAGATCAAGACAAACGAACCTCTTATGCTGACAGCCGGTACATCAAAAACGGCCGGAGTAGTAACATCTGCTAGGGTTATAAACGGAGAGGACGAGGCTGTAGTAAGCCTCAAACTTCCAATATGTACAGACCCAGGAGAGAGGATAGCTATTTCACGTCAGATAGAAAACAAGTGGCGTCTTATAGGTTACGGTATTGTAAAGAACTAATCGACGATTGTTCTAATGGTGTTATACTTTTTGCCGTAGGTTTTTTAAGCATGGAGAGTATATTACCTTTCAATGAAGGATAAGATTGCTGTAATAGGCGTAGGGCATACAGAGTTCGGCGAACTTTGGGATAGTTCATGGATAGATCTTGTCGAAGAGGCAGGACTCGGGGCACTGGAAGATGCTTCCATAAAGAAAAAGGATATAGACAAGTTCTTTCTTGGCAACATGTCCCTTGGAATGTTCGGTGGACAGGAGCATACTGCTTCAAAGGTCTTTTCTGAGGTATTCAGCGGAGGCCCCGATTCCCATGTTCTGGGCAGAAGGATAGAGGGAGCATGCTCTTCCGGTGGTCTTGCTCTGGAGGCTTCCTTTAACGATATTCTTGCAGGGATACACCACGGCCAAGACAAAATAATAATGGCCGGTGGCTTTGAGAAGATGACAGATAAGCCTACGGATGAAGCAACGAAGATACTCAGCGCAGCTTCGGATATGGGAAAGGAAATGGGTTTTACATTTCCTGCCCTCTACGGCATTATAAAGGACAGATATATAGAAGAAACGGGGGCCGAGGAGGAAGACTTCGACTATATAGCAGTAAAGAGTCACAAGAACGCATCACTTAATTCCAGAGCACAGTATTCCTTTGAAGTTTCACACAGCAAGGTTAAAGACTCCTTTAAAGTAGCAAGCCCAACAAAGCTTCTGAACTCCTCGGGTATCGCCGACGGCGCTGCTGCAGTTATAATGACTACTGTGAGAAAGGCCGAGGAGATAGGAACGGACTATGTGGTTCTCGAGGACGTTCAGGGAGTTAACGACTCCATAGCCCTCTTCGAGAGGGAAGATATACTTACACTTGTTTCGACCAAAAGAGCTGCAGATATGGTCTACAGGTCCACTGGCTTCGGTCCAGAGGATGTGGATATAGCAGAGGTACATGATTGTTTTTCTATAGCTGAGATACTTGCCCTTGAAGACCTGGGATTTTACCCAAAGAGAGAGGGCTGGAAATGGATAAAGAAGAGCCTTTCTGGCTGCGAGGAGATGGATGGTCCGATTCCCTACAAACTTCCAGGCGGAAAGAATCTCTTTGTAAATACTTCAGGAGGATTGAAGGCAAAGGGGCATCCGGTTGGAGCTACAGGAATAGCTCAGGTTGTTGAAGTAGTTGAACAGCTGAGTGGACGTGCAGGTGATAGACAGGTTCCAGATGCCAAGGTCGGTATTACACATAATGTCGGGGGAAGTGGAGGTACCGCAGTGGTCAGTCTTTTGACAAAACCAGATGGTGTATCATGAAAAGGACAGGACCGGAGTACAGAAGGACCCTTGGATTAAGATACCTTAAGGGAAAGAGATGCAAGGAGTGCGGAAAGATATTTCTTTCCTCCAGAAACTTCTGCAGTGAATGTGGTAGAAAAGGGGAGCTTACACGGATCGATCTACCTAAGAAGGGCGAGGTCTACTCCTCGTCGGTTGTGCGGAAGTCCACGAGCGATTTCAACCTCGATTCAAAGATACCATATTCTGTTGGTCTTATAGATTTAGATGGGACAGATTTCAAGGCCCCTGGTATAATAGACTCTGAAAGTAGGACGACAGGAGAAGAGGTTCAGGCGAGGATAGGACTCCTTGGTGTATCCAACGAGATTAGATTCTACACATATGTATGGAACAGAAAACACCAATACCACAGCCCTGAACCGTCTTTCGGGGGATGTAATGTGGACGGTGGTGTTGGTATAGTTGATTACGGTGTCTACGTTCCGAGAAAGAGGATAAAGTCGGAGGAGATAGCAGAGGTATGGGGAGAGCAGGTCGAGGGTCTTGTGAAGAGCTTTCCGGGAAAATGGGACGATACAGGATCCTATGCAATGAACTCGGCCCTGAACTGTTTAAAGGGAAGCGGCGTTGATCCATCTGCGATAGGTAAGATAATGGTTGGATCCGAGTCTCATCCATATGCCGTAAAGCCGACGGCTTCTGTTGTTGCAGAGCTTTTAGGTTCCGATAGACAGTGTGTTGACTTCGAGTTTGCCTGTAAGGCAGGTACACAGGCGATTATAGATGCACACGACTCGGTTAAGGCAGAAACAATAGACTATGCAATGGCCATAGGCGCCGATTCATCCCAGGCCCGTCCAGGAGATGCATTGAAGTATACTTCAGGAGATGGCGCCGCTGCAGTTCTTATTGGATTAAAGGATCCCATTGCAGTTATAAATGGATATGAATCCTTTACCACAGATACACCGGACTTTCTGAGAGGCGAAGCCGAGGAGTTTCCTGTTCATTTTGGAAGGTTCACAGGCGAGCCAGCCTACTTCAAGCACATAAAAATTGCCGCAGAAAGGCTCATGGAAAGCCAGTGTACCAAGCCTGGGGACTACGATTATGCTCTATTCCACCAGCCCAACAGTAAGTTTCCAAGAAAGGTAGGTAAAAGACTGGGATTCACAGAGGATCAGATCGAACCCACAGTGGTAGTTGACTGGATAGGTAATACATATTCTGCCTGTGTTCCACTTGGTCTCTGTAGAATTCTGGACCAGGCCTCGCCCGGCGACAGGATTTTTATAACATCCTACGGTTCAGGGGCCGGTTCCGATGCATTTGATATGACTGTAACAGAGAAGATAAAGGAAAAACAGAAACAGAAGAAGAGAAGCGTTGACTCCTGGATAGGAAAGGAGGATAGAGATCTACTGGAGTTCGAATCCTATGGAAAGTATGTCAAAAATAAAGGTCTTCTTAAGGACTAAGAAACTAAGTCTCTTTCCTTCATCTGGTCTATTATATTTTTGACCATTGCGTCTATGGGTGCATTGGCCTTTCTGCATCTGTTTACGACGATTGGGATCTTTCCCTCGAAGTAGTCTATTACAGGTTCCGATCTCTCTTCATAGGTGTTTATCCTGTCCTTTATTACATCTGGTTTGTCGTCGTCTCTCTGGTAGAGGTCACCGCCGCACTTATCACACACACCTTCTTCTTCTGGTGGATGGAACAGTTTGTTGAATACCTCTCCACAGTCCTTACATATCCTTCTCGACGAAAGCCTTTTGATTATTATTTCGTCTGTAACATCCAGAAGTATGAGACCGTCTATATCCATGATATCGTTAAGGAACTTTGCCTGTTCGACTGTCCTTGGGTATCCGTCTAGAAGAAAGTTATCCATACCTACTTTCTTTAGTTTTTCTCTGACTACTTTGTTTACAAGTTCATCTGGGACAAGATCTCCTCTGTCAAGGTACTCCTTTACTCTTTTTCCAAGCTCTGTTTTTTCCTTTACGGCTTCTCTGAATATGTCTCCTGTTGCTATATGTTCTACGTCTATTTTATCTTCTATTCTTGTTGAATAGGTTCCCTTTCCGGAACCAGGTGGTCCAAAAATTAAAAACTTCATATTATTTCACCCATTTTGTTTTTTTAGGTTCTCTGCCAAGCTTTCTGTGGTTTTTTTCACACTTCGATGAGCAGTAGTAGAAACTCTTACCGGCTTTATCTACGACTATCTTGCCTCTTCCCTTTTCTATTTTTTTACCACAAAAGCTGCAATCCATGGTATCACTACATCCTTCCTCCGGAGTCCATCTCTGTCTCCTTCAGCATCAGTATGTCGCCTTTCTTTACAGGTCCAACAACATTTCTTGTTAGAACCTTTCCTTCATCGCGTCCTTCTATAACCTTGCATCTAACTGCAGTGACGTCTCCGACACCACTCCTTCCTAGGATATGAACTACTTTTCCCTGTACGGCTTCTCCTGGCATAGCGAATCATTTACTCTATAGATTTTAAAGTTTTTATCTCGTCTTCTATCTCTTTGACAAGATCTTCTGCATCTCCGACTTCTGTTATGGCCAATGAAGCTGTCTGTACTGTTAGCCCCGATGCCCTTCCAAGCTCCTCCTTTTCACCTACAAATGCATAAGGAATAGACTTCTCTTCACAGATAGCGGGTAGATGCATTACTACTTCCGGAGGCTCCACATCTTCTGCTATAACTACCAAGTCTGCATTGCCCCTTTCGACTGCCTTTGTTACTTCGTTTGTTCCGATGTTTATCTTTCCTGTAGCCCTTGCTGTTTCAACTGCTTCTAGTATTGTATCCTCAAGTTTTTCAGGTACGTTGAACTTTACATAATCTGCCATCAAACCACCTCTCTGATTTTCATCAGTGATTTTCATATTGGCCGTTAGACCAAGCCCGAAGTTTTTACCCCGGGCTTGATTTTCTAAATGTTTTAAAGTATTTAAAGTTTTTTACAGGCTTCACTTGTGTGTAAAATAGAACCTCCTTTCATCTCCGTTGTCTACCCTCAGAAAACCAAAACGCTCGAACTGTATCATGCTGCCGTCCCTCTCTCCGAGCACGTTTCTTTCAACCCTTCCGTCCAAGCATTCGGAGCTGGGCATCACTACCTTGCATTCTGTGGTTTCTTTGTCCGAGTCTGGCAGCCAATGAACCTTGGGCATTTCCCTTGTTATATCGTCGCCTGCATATTTACAACTGTAACCATTCTCTGGAACCTCTATGTTATAGAGACCTTTGAGCCTTATCGTGCTTCCACGGTTCGGTTCAAAGTCCTTTTTTTCTATCAGAAAACTTTGGCCGACATCTAGCTTTCTTACCTTGTCCTTGTCAGGATGCACAGGAAGTTCTACTTCACCCTTCTTTTCAGGATCTACGACATTTATTTCGACGGGATCTCCGACAAAGAAATATCTGTTTGATTTGGGGTCTATTATCTTTCTGTTCATGCTTGTGAACTCTTCCATGGAAACCTCTGCATTTGAACCCTTTATTCCATACTTTCTTATGAGACTGTGTATGGCCTCGGGCTGGAAACCGCGTCTTCTTAGGGCTCTTACTGTGCCGAGCCTTGGATCGTCCCAGCCACTGTACTTACCCGAGTCTATACCTCCTCTTATCTTACTTGTGGAGAGAACCGATCCCTTGAGTGAGAGGAATCCATGGTGTATAGTTGTGGGATATTCCCATCCGAAATGTTCGTAAAGATCCTTCTGGTTCTCTGTGTTCGTTGAATGTTCCTTGGCTCTAAATATGTGTGTTACGTTCAGCTCGTGGTCGTCTATTGCAGATGCAAAGTTGTAAAGTGGCCATATAATATAGTCATCGTTTACCAGGGGATGGCTGTGGTTCTTTAAAATTCTAAGAGCAGGCCAGTCCCTTCTTGCAGGATTTTTGTGTTTTATGTCTGTTTTTATTCTAACAACCGCTTCGCCTTCTTCGTATCCACCGTCCTGCATCTTGTGCCATCTATTTATGTTCTCTCCGGGGTCTATTTTTCTACATGGACAACCTTTCTTTTTGTCTCTCAACCTTTTCCATTTCTTCGACTCACATATACAGACGTATGCCTTCCCTTCTTCTATGAGATCAAATGCCATCCCATAGTACATTTCCAGTCTGTCTGATGATTTTATTATAAGGTCAGGTTCACAGCCCAGCCATTTGAGATCTTCTTCTATCCAACTGTAGAATCTCTTCTTTGGTGATTTCTCCGGGCTTGATGGGTTTGTGTCGTCGTACCTAAGAATAAAACGTCCGTCGTTTCTTTTTGCATATAGATAGGATAGTATGTATGCCCTGCTGTTTCCGAGATGGAAGGGACCGTTTGGATTTGGAGCTGCCCTTGTTATTACCTGTCCTTCTTCGTTTGGAATATCTGGAAGTGTATCGTCTTCTTCCTTTTTCCTTTCCAGGTTTATGCCCATATCATCTGCCTGTGATTTCTGTTCTTCCAACGTGAGATCGTTTACTTCGGACAGTACTTTCTTTATATCTTTGATTATTTCCTTGGGTTCTACATTCCTGTGGTCCGACATGACACCACTGAGAACAGCATTTAGATTGGCAGAGCCTTCGTGCTCCACTGCGTTCCTCAAGGCATATTTACGTATGGTTTCCTTTATGTCTGACATAGGATCACTCCATTACAATTCCGCAGTATCCAACTATGGAGTCTTCGTTCTTTGATACTTCGTATGACGTCGAGTAGTCCAGAAGTTCACCGTCCTTTGATACGTCTTCTAGGTAGTAGAGAAGCGCTGCCACAGGCCCGACGCCGCATATAGTTGCGCTGTATCTTTCTACTGTATCTACAAATGTTTCAGGCGAGATATTTTCTATTGCAGAGACGGCCTCCATGTCAATCTTCTTTATGTAGTCCAGTTTTTTCCCGGGTCCCCCTGATACCGGCGTGTATCCATATGAGGTTCCGAAATGTGTAAAATCGGATGAAGCAATAACAACTACATTTCTGCCTGTTTCATCTACAGCCTTTTTTATAGCCTTTCCTATCTCCCTGGCCTTCTCTATGCTGTGGTCACTCATTCCTATGGGAACAAACCCGAAGTTTTTGAACCTTCTCTGTAACCATGGAAGTTGAACCTCTATGGAGTGTTCCTGGTTGTGTGCTTCGTAGTCGTCTTCGAGATGCTCTGAGTGTTTCAGTATAGACTCTGCAAGTTCTGTATCTATTCTTGCTGCCCCTAGTGGAGTTTTCCATATGCCAGATGTCATTATGGCCAGAGGGGTATCCTGCCTCGAGTGCGTTGGTCCAAGAACCACAAATGTAGTTTTTTCGTCGGATAGTGACTTGTAGACATGTGCCTGGGTCTTTCCACAGTATATATATCCTGCATGTGGAACAACAGCACCTATAACATCTCTTTTTTCGACATCCGCCTTCCTTGTGAACTTGTCTATCATCGACTCTATATCGCCGGAGCTTCTTGGATAAAACTGTCCAGCAGCAGCAGAGTTTCGAATTATGATATCTAACACCCTAGAATAAATTTGGATTCAGATTAATAAGTATATCAGTCCATTTCTTCGCCTGTGAAATCCTCTAAACTGTATCCAAGTTCCCCGTCTTCCTCTATCTCGCCCTTTTTCTTCATGGTTTCCCTTGCCAGAAGATAGAATATTGCACCGATACTTTTCTCTCCTTTGTTGTTTCCTGGAATTATAAGGTCTACGTAGTCGAGATTTGTAAAGCTGTCACATACTGCTACAACGGGAATTCTCTTCTTTATGGCCTCTGATATGGCCTGTTCATCTATTATGGGATCAACAACAACCAGTACGTCCGGCTCTGTATATTTGTCAAGAGAAGGATTTGTTAATGTACCAGGCATAAACCTTCCATGTTCAACCTCAAAATCCGTTGCATCTTTGATCTTTTCCAGTGCAGGAACTGCACTTTCCTTTCTTCCTACAAACATTATGTTTTCGAATCTACTTAGAAACGAGGATGCAACGTCTATTCTGTTGTCTATCTTTTCTATGTCTATTATCGATAGACCATCGGGCCTGGTCTTGAATATAAAGGAATCCATGTCCTTGGTCTTCTTTCTCATTCCCAGGTGTACACCTGACTTAACGTAACTTTCTCTTTCCATTAGATTTGTCATAATATCCTATGGTTATTTTTCAGATGAATTTAAATATCTTTAGTTGTTTCCGTCTCTATGCATCGGGACTTCTCTGCTTGACCGTAAGAGGCACAACTCCCTTGTCGAACTCTTCCCTTGCTGTCCCTATCGGGTCCATTCCAGCTTCTCTGTCTATAAGAGGCGGTGCCCCCATGGCTATCTGAAGGGCCCTTGTGGATATTATTCTTGCCTTTTCGAATCTGTTCATGCCATCAAATTTTAGGAATTCCATATTTTCACCTCAGCCTATGTATCTAAGTTTTTCATCGTCGCCGTCGTCGCCATAATCCATCTGTTTCATGCTTTTTTTCTGCAGACCTTCCAGTTTTTCAAGGAAGTCTTCCATCTCCTTTACCTTTTCATCCATGTCATCTAGAGGTATATCCATGTTGAATATATCCGATACTATCTCGACGATGCTCTCTGCAGACATAGGATCTGTAAGTATAGGGAAACCTGCAGTTTCTCCCATTAGACATAGTCCGTCCATGTCTCGTTTCTTTGCCATTCCAAGCAAAAGGCCTGTTCCGCCGACTATCATGCCTATGTTTGATCCTGTGTCTTCGAAGTTTATATTGAACTCATCAAACTCATCTATCATCTCCTTGTGCGTTACAGCACCGAGGACTTCTGGTCCTTCTTCCATCTCGTCTCCCAGATCGCCTGTACTGTATCCACCCAACGTCAGTATCCTCTTTACGCCGAATCTTTTTGCAAGATCCAGTACACTTTCTGATACTTCGAAATGTCCCCGGCTTCCTTCCTTTCCTGCCTGGGAGTCTCCGATGAGAAATATTACGTCGTTTCCGTTGTCGTTCTTCCAGTAGTAAAACTCGAACTTGAGAAGCGATACCTCGTCGTCATCGATAAGTACTATGGGCATAAAGTGTGGAGAATACAGCTCTGCAAACTTCTTTGCATCGAGATGCTTTATCATATATTCGGCTGCTATCCTTCCAACGTTGCCTATTCCCGGAAGTCCTTCTATGAGTATAGGATCATCTAGATCGGGTTCCTCTATTATTTTAAACTCTGTATCCATGTTAACACCTATTAAATCTTTATCCTTTCCTTTTAAGCTTTTCCTTTCTTCTGTGTTTTCCGTGTTTGTCGGCTGGAGAAAAGGGACCTGGTCTTGGAGTTGAGGTTTTTTCTCCACATTCAGGGCATTTTTTCTTAAGTGTGTATACCTTGCATGTTTTACACTTTTTCAACTTCATCTCAGATACCTTTCTATGTTAAAGAATTTAAATGTTCATACGTTTCTGATCTTACATTCTTCCACGTACTTTTCTGCTATGTTTCTGAACTCTTCGAGTTTTTCCCTTTTGAATCCATCGATGTCCATGTAGCCTTTGTCAAGTGTATTTCTTGGTTTGAACTGCTGTATAAAGAACCTTTCTGCCCCTTCGATTCTCGTAGCTATCTTCTCTATGGCTTGTCCGTCTATTATAGTAGGCACAGCCGTTGTCCTGAACTCATAGGACTCCAGTCCAAGAACGAAGTCTATACTTTCCTCTATCTTATCTGTGTTTACTTTTATGCCACATGCCCTGTCGTAATCATCGATGGGTGCCTTTACATCCATGGCAACATAGTCGACTAATCTCTTTCTGACGACCTCCTTGAGTGTTTCTGGTATAGTTCCGTTTGTGTCGATTTTTATATCGTATCCCATTTCCTTTACCCTTCCGAGGAAGTCGAAGAGATCTGACTGTATAAGAGCTTCGCCTCCTGTTAACGTAACGCCCTCGAGCTGTCCCTTCCTCTTTTCCAGAAATCCAAGTATATCTTCTTCTGGTATCTGTTCTGCTTCTTCTGTGACAAGTTGTTTGTTGTGGCAGAAGGGACATCTGAAGTTGCATCCTACAGTAAAGACTATGCAGGATATCTTACCAGGGTAGTCTGTGACAGTGAACTTCTCAAGTCCACCTATTTTCATTTTGAGACCTCTTCCTTTGGAATTACTTTTTTGGAGTAGTCGGACCTACTTTCGAACTCTTCCCGTTTTCCGGGGTTCCACTGTTCCTTTGGTCTGAGATATCCAACTATCCTTGAGTAAACCTCACATTTTGTTCTCATGCCATCCTTCTTGCATTCAGGACACAGGTCCATTTCTCCCTTGAGATATCCGTGCGTAGGACATACAGAGAAACTTGGTGTAAGTGTATAGTATGGAAGACTATAGTCCTCGGAGATTTTCTTTACAAGTTTTTTGGTTGCTTCTATGGAAGGCATCTTCTCACCAAGCCATGAGTGGAATACCGTTCCTCCTGTATACTTGGTCTGTAGAGGTTCCTGGCGGTCCAGTGCTTCAAAAAGATCGTCTGTCTCACCGAACGGAAGCTGTGTTGAGTTCGTGTAGATAGGTTCGGAATCTCCCAGTTCGTATGTGTTGTAGACCTTCAGATCAGGGAAGTCCTTTTTGTCCTTCCTTGCTAGTCTGTAACTTGATCCCTCGGCAGGAGTTGCCTCCAGGTTGAATATCTTACCAGTCTCTTCCTGGAAGTCTGCTATTTTGTTTCTCATGAACTCAAGTGTTCTCTCTGCGAAGTCGTGGCCTTCTTCTGTTCCAATACTTACATCCTTGAGGTTAAGAGATGCTTCGTTCATTCCCACTAGACCTATGGTTGAGAAGTGGTTTTCCCAATGTGTTCCTTGTGATTTCTTTATGTTTCTCAGGTAGAACTTTGAGTATGGGTAGAGCCCCTTTTCTGTGAACTCCTCGAGCACCTCTCTCTTGAGAACAAGGCTTTCCTTGGCCTTCACCATGAGTTCACCGAGCTGTTCAAAGAACTCCTCCTCATTTTCCGATAGATATGCTATCCTCGGTAGGTTCATTGTAACTACACCTATGGATCCTGTGAGAGGATTTGAACCAAATAGGCCTCCTCCCCTCTTCTTAAGTTCGCGGTTGTCCAGTCTTAGTCTGCAGCACATGGATCTTGCATCGTCTGGACTCATATCGGAGTTTACAAAGTTGGAGAAATATGGTATTCCATACTTTGCTGTCATCTTCCAGACCGGGTCAAGTGCTTCCTTTTCCCAGTTGAAGTCCTCCGTTATGTTGTATGTTGGTATAGGGAATGTAAAGGGTCTTCCCTTTGCATCTCCATCCATCATTACTTCCGCAAAGGCTCTGTTGAGCATATCCATCTCTTTCTGGAACTCTCCGTAGGTCTTTTCCTTTGTTTCGCCTCCTATCACAACAGGCTCGTCCTTTATCATATCAGGTACCTCTAGATCCATCGTCAGATTTGTGAATGGAGTCTGGAACCCGACCCTTGTTGGAACGTTCATATTATAGAGAAACTTCTGCATTGCCTGCTTTACTTCGTCGTAGCTAAGGTCATCGTAGTGTATGAACGGAGCCAGGTATGTATCGAAGTTTGAAACTGCCTGTGCGCCCGCAGCCTCACCCTGGAGAGTATAGAGGAAGTTCACCAGCTGAAGAAGCGCAACGTCGAAATGGCTCGCAGGTTTGGATTCTATCTTACCTCTTACACCCTTGAAACCTTCTACAAGAAGGTCCTTCAGATCCCAACCTACACAGTATGGACCCAGTGTCCCGAGATCGTGTATATGGAAAAAACCTTCATTGTGTTTTTTTCTTATCTCAGGAGGATAGATCTTCTGAAGCCAGTACTTCCTTATTATTTTATCTGTTACATGTACATTGAGTCCCTGGAGAGAGTAACTCATATTGGAGTTCTCCTTTACCCTCCAGTCGTTTTCCTTTACATAGTTCTCTACAAGGGAAACATTGCTCATGAGTTCATGGAACTTTCTGAGCTCTTCGTGTTGGCTTCTGTAGAGTATGTAAGCCTTACCAGTCTTGTAGTGACCATTTTCAACAAGGGTCTTCTCTACCTGGTCCTGTACCTGTTCTACAGTCGGTATCTCGTTTTCAGCAAGATCCTTCTCCAGGCTTTCAATGACCTCATCACAAAGCTTCTTTGAAAGATCCTTGTTTGTACCTCCGACCGCCTGAGCAGCCTCCCATATTGCTTCTGTAATTTTATTTTTTTCGAATTTTTCTATTGTTCCATCACGTTTTTTGATAGCTTGAAAGCTCATTGGATCACCTTTTTATTGTTTTTATTTCTTTTTCTAGGGTTTCAAGATCGAAGTCCTTGTACACAGACGCAAAGCGTATGTATGCTACCTTGTCCAGTTTCTTTAGACCCTCCATAACGAGATTGCCTATCTTTTTGGACTCTATCTCATTTACACCTCTTCTTCTGATCTTTTTTACAACATTTCTTATAAGTTCCTCTATCTCTTCGTTGCTGACAGGTCTTTTTTCGCATGCCCTCAATATACCCATTTTGAGTTTGTCCTGATCGAACTCTTCTCTTATGCCATCCTTCTTGATTACTCTGACAGAGAGTTCAGGCCTTTCATAGGTCGTGAATCTGTGTTCACAGTCTTTACACTCCCTCCTTCTTCTTATGGCTGTCGAGTCTGAGATCTCACGGGATTCTAAAACCTTTGTCGACGAAGAACATGTTGGGCATTTCAAATTATCAGTCCTTTTTACTATCAACCTGTAACTACTATATGTTGTGTTGTTTTTTTGTTGAGGCCCTATATATGGGGACTCATGCTAGAGATAGTTCCCCTTCTATATAAATTTTTTTATAGAGTAAAACATATTTACGGAAATAGGTTTTACTAAAAACAATTCTGTTAGTCGTTGGGTCCCTGGAGATCGAAGTCCTTTCCTTCGAGCTTTTTCCTTATATCTTCAATAGAACTCTCTATGGATTTCTCTGCTTCTCTGAGATCCCTTGCCCTTTTTATTGCTTCGTAGTTGGGAGCTGATATGTATTTGAACTCGACGCCACTTTCCTCTTCTACCTCATAGAGAACCTTTTTTATTATATCGATGCCGTTTGGCTCGCGGACCCTTAGACTGAAACGTTGGCTTGTCTGCTTTTTCTTCTGCTTAATTTTATCTTCGGCGACGTCCTTTAGTTTTTCCGACCACTTTTCGTCGAGACCTCTTTTAACAAGCTCTTCCTGCCCCTTTCTTATGGCTATTTCAAAGGGATCAAGCATATCTTTGAATCCTTCCTGGAGATCAAACCCTATTTTTTTGTATACCTTATCGAGGGAAATATCTTCTCTGTCTGCGAGTTCCTCTAGAAAGTCCTCTCCTCTTTCATCACGTTTCCATGACTGCATTCTCCTGTTTCTTTCTCTGTCGGATACTTCCTTGAGTGAAAGGTCTATTTGACCCTTCTCCTTTCTTACCTCCTTAACTTTACAGATGATCTTCTTATCTACAGTGACCCAGTCTCTTATATCACGGACCCACTTCTTTGCAATCTCGGATATATGTATCATTCCTTCTTTGTCGTACTCCTCGAGCTTAACAAAAACAGAATTGGGATTTATTTCCTTTACTGTACCAACGACCAACTCCCCTTCAGACGGGAAGTCGCTCCTCCTCCTTACCATTGGATCACCTGAAGACCTCTTCTATCTTGGACTGTATTTTGCCCATTCCGCCTGTGGGTTCACAAAGAACCGAACCACATTCTATGCACTCTACCTTGCGTGTTGGTTTGTTGAATATTGTCTGTTTATTTTCACAGTTTGAACACGATATCTTCAAAAACTTTGAACTGAGTCTGTCTTTATCCATGGAATCACCTTTCTATCTCCAGCCTCTTTACGCGGAATCCTCTTCCAATGGTTTGTTCTTTACCGCACTCCTGGCATTTGTAGCGCAGATCAACTCTCCTGGTAGGCTTTTCGCCGCTTACCTGTTTTGATGACTTGCCGCTGTTACCGTATCCCTTCTTTCTTCTCTTACTTTTTCTTTCTCCCTTTGAGTGTGCTGAAGGATTTAATCTCGGTCCCTGGCTTTCTCTTCTTACTTTGTGATCGGTGTGTTTATCGCATTTCGGGCAGTATCTTCTTTGTTTTTCTGGTATTTTCATTGTATCACCTTGAACTGAATTTTGTGCAACTTTGAAACTTTTAAATCTATCGTTTCATTCGAGAGATACTTCTTAATGATCTCCCGATGCTTTTAAATATAAACAGCTAAACTTCGGATTCCTTTGCCTTGTTTTTCTTTAACAGAAGCTCTGCAACGTCTTCGGGTAGTGTCACAAGATCACCCTCTTCTAGTGGTCCGTAGTTGTTGTTGTCGGTTGCGACAAATCTTTCAACATCTTCTGTTATTCTGAGAAGTTTTTTTCCCTTGTCGGACTTGACGTCTATCTCCTCAGATCCCAGACTCCTTGTCTCTACTCTGGGTTCTTCCTTCTTCTCTTCCCCTTCTTCCTCGTCTCCTTCTTTTCCCTCCTCTTCTTTAACGCATTTTTCCTTCTCCTTCTCATCGATCTTCTTACCTTCGAGTACCTTCTCAAGGAGATTTCTCTGAAGTTCACGTAGATTTTCCACTGTTTTTTCGAAGAACCTCTTTTCCTCTGGAAGCAGATTCTTTGAAACCCTTTTACTTCTTACGGAATGGAGGGCCAGAAGAAGTATCTTCTTCCTCCTTCTTTCAAATATATCGCTGACTATGTTTTTGACGTTCTCTATTTCCCTTAGAACCGTTGAGTCTCCTGTCTCATCAAATCTTTTCTGCTTTCTGTTTATCCAGTCAACACAAGTTTTAAAGAAATTTTCTGGCAGTTCCTGGAGCTTCTCGTTCTTTTTCTCCTTTCTCTGAAACTTTCTGAATGTTTCGAACGTTATAGCGCCGTTTTCCTCTTCTGCCATACCTTATCATTTTTTAACAAGGGTTAAATATCTTATTTCTTTTTGAACGGGTAAACAACAGGATTTTTTATCTGTATGTTGTCTGTTCCCTGTTTGCATTTGTCGTCTGGGTCACACACACCAAAGGATTTGTAGTAGAGATCATTGTCGCACGACGGGGATACAAGCTCTCTATTTTGTCTTTTGAACCATTTCAGCTGTGTGTTTATGTAGTTTTCACCTAGAGGAGGATTGTTTTTGTTGTTCCACTCTTCTAATCTCTCCTCTACACTTTCCCAGTCCCAGGCCATTCTTCTCAGGAAGGTTATGAGTATAAATACACTCCTCTTTCTTCCATCATCCAGTCCTTCTAGTATGTGTTTTATACAAGGAGGAAACCTTTTCTCTGGTATAGGATCCTCGGGTTTTATCTCCTTTGTACTGCCCTCGTCTTCTTCTTCCTTCTTCTTTCTCTTACTCATCCAGTTGATTGAATCGACCATAAGTTCCTTTGCACAGCCCTTCTTGATATTTCCTATGAACTTTCTACCAAGTTCGACGTTTTCAGGCTTTGCATCATCCATTTTGAAACCATCTATTTCGTCTTTTTCCAGAGGATAGGATACGTGCCAGGTTCCGTCGTGGAGAGAGTAAGGAAGCCTGAATAGATGTCTTTTACCCCAGTACTTTTCCACATCCACAAAGGCAAAGGGTGTCATTCTGTCTATATGTGAGTCCAGTTCATCGGAAAGCTTGTGGAAGGAACCCTTGAGATCTATAAAGTCCTGGAGAAGATCCCCCTTTATTTTTTTTCTTATGAAGGATGCTATAGACTGTGGTATTGCAGGGAACTGTTTGCTTGTCTTCTCAAAGTCGACCTTTTTAGGAAAGGCCTTCCAAGGAACAACAACATGGAAACCTCTTCTCCCTGAAAACTTCATGCCATAGCCATCTATTCCATAGTCCTCGAGCAAGTATATTATTTTTTTGAGTGTCATCTTGGCTGCTTCCAAGCCCATGGCAGAATCTATATCAAGGATAAGATCCCAGCCCTTCCTGAGACGGTCCATGTCCTCTTTTCTCATTTTGGTGTCGAGCTTCATAGGATTTTTCCATCTTTCGACAGAACCATGGAATGCGACACAACCCTTCTTTACCAGTCCGAGTAGATCGTTACTGTACTGGAGAACATTGGGCCTTGAAGTATATCCGCCACCGGAAAGAGTTCCACTTATTTCTCTGTCCTTTGATATATTCAGTATAGAATCAATTACCTCTTCTCTGCTGTAGTAGTCTATAATCTCCTTTCTGTTCATTTAGAGCCCCCAACTATCTGTCCCAGACCCGGTTTCTAGTCTTCGACACGGGGAGCGAGAACAAATGAGATCTCTATTATATCCGGTTCCTCGAACATGAGTTCCATGGGATAGTCGTTGCCTATCTTGAGTGTTGAAACCTCGGATATCTTCGAGGCCTTCAGCATCTTCTTGAGATACTCAAGGGGATATCTGCTCTTCGTCTCTTCTGAGACATCTATCTCTATTAAATCATCCGAATCCTCCTCGGTCCTTGCCTCTACGCTTCCCGAGTCGCTCTCTGCCAGGAGTGTAAGACTGCCTTCTTCAGCTTTAAAGAGAACAGAGTCTGCTACAATTTCGGCGTCTGCAACTCCCTTACTCAGTACAGAGCTTTTGAGTTTCATCTCTGCGGTGAAGTCGAGTTGCTTGGTTTCCGGCACCTGACCCGCCGACAGAGACAGAAGTGGAATTTCAAAATCCCTCTTTGTGCCGTCTCCTATGGATATCTTTAATCTGGACTCGTCCTCCGACAACTCAAGAACAAGACTGTCGTCCTTTTTGGCCCTTTTCAGTACATCAAGAAGCCTCTCAAGATTTATACCTATCTCGGTTTCTTCGTCGAATTCGAACTCCTCAAAGGCCCCCTTCTTTAGCTCAAAGTCGACAACGGCTACAGTTGCCCTGTCTGCTGCTCTCATTCTCAGAGAATCTGATGTTATCTTGAAAAGGCCTTCATGTATAAGATCGGATATAGTATCCACAGAGTTCTTCAATAATGATGGATCGGATAACTTTGCTTTAAACATTTCAAAACCTCCTTTACATAATCATCTGGTTATTTATATAAGTCTTTTGTCCGGAGTCCTAGGTCCTCGGAGTTTTCCCTGAATACCTTTTCAAGGCCTCTTCCCCTTTCCTTTACTCTGTACCTAACCCTTACAACCGGGACATCTACATCAACAAGCCCTGAAAGATCCATGGGGGTTCCGGCAATTACAGCATCACACCTACAACTGTTTATAGTCTTTTCCAGGTCTTCTATCTGTTCTTTGCTGTAGCCCATCGCCGGTACAACCCTTTTTAGGTTGTTGTATCTTTCGAAAACATCCTTTATAGATCCGAATGCGTCATTCCTCGGATCGACTATCTTTGACGCGTTGTACTTCCGCGCCGCTATTAAACCGGCCCCATATGAAGCTCCTCCATGCGTAAGTGTCGGTCCGTCTTCCACAACCAGAACATCCTTATTCTCTATCATTTCGGGGTTTTCGACATCTACAGTTGAGTCTGCGTGGATGATTTCTGCATCCGGATTGACCTTCTTTGTATTTTCAACTATCCTTTCTATTTCCTCGACCTCTGCGCTGTTTTCCTTGTTTACCACGACGTAGTCTGCTGACCTCAGGTTCGCCTCACCCGGGTGGAAGCTTAATTCATGTCCGGGCCTGAGTGCGTCTGCCACAACTATGTGGACGTCGGGTTTGAAAAATGGGAGTTCGTTGTTTCCACCCTCCCATATTATGATGTCGCATTCTTCCTCGACCTCTTCAAGTATGCTTTTGTAGTCAACTCCTGCATACACAACGTTTCCATTTTCGATATGTTGCTCGTACTCTTCCCTCTCTTCTACAGTAGTGTTTTCCCTGTCAAGATCTTCCATGGTTTCAAACCTCTGTACCTTCTGCTCATGCAGATCACCATATGGCATAGGCTCCCTTACTACAACTACGTCCTTCCCATGGTCCTTTAGTATCTTTACAATCCTTCTCGAAACCTGTGACTTTCCACATCCGGTTCTTACAGCATCTACGGCAACGATGGGTTTGTTGGATTCCAGCATCATCTCCCGAGGGCCTATAAATCTGAAGCCTGCGCCTTCTGAAAGAACCCTTGAAGCAGTATGCATCACG
Source organism: Candidatus Aenigmatarchaeota archaeon (assembly GCA_003554845.1). GTDB lineage: Archaea > Aenigmatarchaeota > Aenigmatarchaeia > PWEA01 > PWEA01 > PWEA01. Next base: position 67,044 of record PWHK01000017.1, read on the forward strand.
TCTTCGTGGGATATATCCGAGTACGAGAAAACCACCTGGTCCACATTCTTACTTTCTATTATACTCTCTAGGTCTTCCTCGGATACTATGGGAATACCATCGGGGTACAGTTCACCGGCGAGTTCCGGGGGATATACTCTCTCATCTTCCCTTCCTATTTCACCTATATTCTGTGTGGATGTGTGTGTAAATGCAACCACTCTGTAGTTTTCGTTTCCTCGGAAGAACGTATTGAAATCGTGGAAATCACGGCCTGCGGCACCCATTATAACTACGTTTTTTCTCTGCATAGTAAAGCTTCAGTCTTCGGTTTTTAAAAATTTTTTCACTAGTCTATATAGAGCTTTACGGGTACGGCTGAAACTTCCCTTAGTTTCTCGACACTTCTCCTGAGTCTTTTATTGTGTTTTTTCCCTCCTCCGAGTATATCCCTGTATCTGTCTGCAAGCTCCGGGTAGTTTTCCATCACGACCTTCAATATAGTCTCCTTTCTCCGTGTGTTTAGATTTTCTACTTGGAACTCGTAGATGAGGTCCTCTGTTTCTTCCATTATCCTCTGGAGATTTGTTATACCTTCTAGCCATGGTCCAACATGTATATACGTCGGTATTCCCTCCGAACGTAGACTCTCCAAGGCATTCTTCCTCTCTTGAATAGTAGAAGCACCGGGCTCCCATATTTTCCTGTCAGCATCGTCGGAAAAGTTTATTGTAAAACCAACGGACAGCTTTCCGTGTTCAAATTTTTTGAGTATATCGATATCCCTCAGCACAAGGCTGCTCTTTGTGAGTATGGATACAGAGAAACCTTTCCTTTGGAGTATCTCGAGCAGTCTTCTTGTTATCCTGTGTTTTTTCTCTGATGATTGGTATGGATCGGTTACCGAGGAAAGAAGAACTCTACCTGGTTCTTTGTTTTTTACTTCTTCTTCTAGTACCTCGGGTGCGTTCTCCTTGACGTCAACAAACTCTCCCCATTCTTCGACGTGGCCTGTAAACTTTTTCATGAAAACGGCATAACAGTATCTACAGGAATGTCTACAACCTGTATATGGATTCACAGAGTAGTCCAACCCGTATAGCTTTGTGTCCGAGAGAACAGATTTACAGGTGACCTTCTTTTCCATGTAAAGTGCTGCGATCCGAAATTTTATAATCCTTTCCTATACAGTTTAAACCATGCCATTTGAAGACGATATAGAGAAGACAAAGGAGAAGCTTAAAGGGACACCTGTCAACAAGTCCACAGAGACAGAGCGTGGGCGTCTGAAGGCAAAGATAGCGCGTCTCAAGAGGGAAAAGGAGCAGAAACAGAAGGAGAGCCAGGCATCTGGTCAGGGCTATGCTGTAAAACAGAGAGGAGACGCAACCGTTTCTCTGGTAGGTCCGCCGTCCGTTGGTAAGTCTACTCTTTTGAACAAGCTGACAAACGCAGAGTCGGAGGTTGCAGGCTATGAGTTCACTACACTGGAGGTAGTTCCGGGTATGATGAACTACAGAGGAGCGAATATACAGATACTCGACGTTCCTGGACTGGTTGAAGGAGCCGCAAAGGGAAAGGGTGGAGGTAAACAGGTGCTTTCTGTTGTGAGAAGCTCCGACATGGTTCTTGTTGTCATCGACGAGAACAGGTTGGATATGGTTGAAGGAATAAAAAATGAGCTATACGGTGCAGGCGTCAGGCTCAACGGAAGACCTCCAAACATGGATATTATGGAGAGAGGCGAAGGTGGGATTGAGCTGTCTGTTGCATGTGATTTGAAACTTGGAGAGGAGACAGTAAAGCAGGTTCTCAGGGAAAATGGTTTCCTCAACTGCAAGGTCATAATAAGAGAAGATATTGATCTGGAAGAGCTTGTCGATGGACTCATGGACAACAGAGTATATATACCCGGTTTGGTCTGTCTAAACAAAACAGACAAGATCGAGGATACGGCGGTGTCAAGACTTAGAAAGGAGCATCCCAATTGGATTTTCATTTCCGCAGAGAAGGGACACAATCTCGATGATCTACGGGAGAGGCTATGGGAAGACCTTGGTCTCATTAGGGTATATATGAAAAAGAGAAATAAAGAACCGGATATGAAAGAGCCACTTATTGTAGAGGCCGGTTCCACAGTCCAGGAGATAATGAAGTCCCTGGATAAAAAGTTTACAGGAGAGCTTTCCTATGCCAAAATATGGGGCGACAGTGCGAAGTTTCCGGGTCAGAGGGTCGGTGAGACCCACGTTCTGAAGGACGGGGACGTCGTAGAGCTCAGGTTCTAGATAAACGACATGAGGTTTTCCTGTCTCTGTCTTTGTGTCAGTATTTTTGAAACCGATGTCCACTGGCAGAACTCTAGGTCAAGAGTTTCTTTGAGATGTCTGAAAGCCATTTCCCTGTTTTTGAACCTAATAGGCCTTTTTCTTAGCGCGTCTCGAACCGATTCCCTTACGTTCCATACACCCACAGGTAGTATATAGCCGGGTTTCGCCTCTCTGAGCACAAGGGCTCCTGCCTGTCTCCTTTCTTCGTCCAGCTTTTCCAGTACTGCAAGCCTTGCTGAGTAGTAGCATCCTCCTATGGAAGCGTATTTGTCTCTGCCATCAAACTCTTCATTGTCTCCAAATATGGCTATTGAGTCACGTGTCGGGTTCCATGTTGTTTCCGGATAGAAGGCCTCTATGAGCTCGTATCGCCATGACTCCGGTGTAAATAGAACCACCCATTGGTTGTCAAGATAGTTTGTCTCATATACACGCCACTCGTCTATCGATGGATACGTTTTAACGGTTCTGCGGAGATCTTTACCTAGGATATCATCTACAGCAGTTATACTCCACCTGGTTGGCACAAACTTTCTGTTTCCTTTTGTTCCTGTTCCCCCGACCATGAATATGTCCTGTATTCTTGATATGGGTGCACCCTTTCTGTAAAGCCTTTTTACAGCATCGACTGCTCTAAGATCTGTGTCGTAGAATACCTCTTCGAGGCGGCGATCTGATTTCATTGTACCGCGTTTGAAGGACTCCATGGGTGCAGAGGGACCATGTGGCTGGGACCTTCCATCGAGGCTTATACTTTCTCTGAGGTTCTTTTTGAACCTCACTTCTGTCTCAGCGGGATTCTTTGCCAGGGCAAGGTATCTTATCTCATTGTCCTTTTCCTTTAGGTTTTTCACATTGACGTCTCTGGTAAGTTTTTTCTTCCCCCGTGCAAGACTTCCTCTCATTCTTATTATATCGTCCATTTCTACACTTCCAAACCATCGCTCCGGTTGGGAATAAATGGATGTATCACCCTTTTCTGGGGGAACAAGGGGGCCTACACTTACACGTGGATAGTTGTGGCGTCCGACAAACACAGAAGGAGGAGAGTTTCCTTGTATTTCCTTTGTGTTGAACTTCTTTACGCTTTCGGCTTGTGAATAGTATTTCTGTAGAACAGGACATCTGTCCTTACCACAGAGCTTTTTTGTTCCACGGCACTTCAGGCACATGTTCCTGGCCTTGGGATCAAGTCGCGGAGCCACCTTTTCGGAGAAGGTCTCCGAGTCATGGCTGGCCCTCTCTGCGCTTATTCTTTTTACAGGAGTCTTCCCGGTCATAGTAATAGTTCTGTTTCTATATTTTTATCCTTCGAAATACGGAACTAGGATCTGAACTCTCCCAACTTTTCAAGGATTTCCTCGTACAGATCCACGTCAAAGCCCTCGAAGTTCTGTATTACCTCTCCGTCCATTGATCCATCGGAGGGTCTTCCGACCACCCTTACAAGGTCGCTTTCATCGAAGCCGTCGAGGTCCTTTGATAGATCGAAGACAACCTCAATAGTTCCTGTTCCGTCGTCAACCGCAACTCTACTTTCGCCCTTGTCTACAACCGTTCCTATAACAGAAACCCTTATATCCTCTTCTGATACGTTTTCTATCTTTCTGTGTACTGCAGGTGCCCTTCTCTTATCATCATTCAATGGCATACATATCTTCTCCTTCTGTTGTGTTTTTCTCTACCCCTATACTCAGATCTCTACTGAAGCCGTCTTCTTCTGTGTGGCTGCCCCTCCATTGTAGAATTCCACCGTCGGGGTACGATTCTCCGTCTATTGTTGGTTCTCCACCGACTGTTAGCATGAGAACAAAACCCATTATAACTATTATTCCCGCGAGAATCCAAGGTTTATGGGACCGCATACCGAGTAGATCTGTTTTTTTGTCTTCTGTTTTGTGCATTTGTGCCTTGTGTACACCAAGACCTCTTTTTGAATCGAAACTTCTTCCACATAGGTCGCATTTTGGCATACAGACAATATATTATGGAAGATTAAAAAGCTTTCTTAGGTTTTTTGTTTTCCTTTTAGTAACAACAAAGATTTTATATAGTTACAGGGCAAATAAGAAATATCTTAAAAAGAACTTCTTTTTTTGGAGGTGAAAGCTATGGCTTTGAAGTGTGATGTATGTGGTTGCGATCTTGATAGCTCTAACCTTGGTTTTGTTAAAAATCCAAGGGAATCCGAGAGGGTAACAAAATGTAAGGGCTGTCACGAAGTTAATAGACCCAAGAAGGAAAGTAGTTATACTCTTCTGTAGTTAACTTGCCTCTGTAAGTATCTTTATGGGAAGATAAAGTAGCATCTTTGGATGTATTGATTCACCAAAGAGAAGCCATGTCAGGAACATAAAAAACAGCCCCATGATAAAAAACTTTATGAGCTTTCTTATCAACCCGCCTTTCCTAATATAATCGACTTGTAACAGACTTATGATTAAAATTAGGTTTTCAGCTAAATACCTCATCTATTATCTTCTCCTCGGGCGTTTTCTCCTCCTCCTGTTTTGCAACAGTTTCCTTCTCAACCGTTGTGTATCCCTTGAACCTATTCCCCTTTATCGTTGTCTGTGTCTCTCTTAACTTCCCGCTCATCATCATTTCGTCCAGCTTTTCCTGTAGCTTCCTCTCGTCTACGTTTAGAGCAAACTTGTTTCTGAGTTCATCTCTTATCCTTGAAAATGTTGGGAGTCCTCGTATCCTTTCTACTGCTTCCTCGATTATTTCATGGTCCATCTTATCCCGCTACCTGGATTAATTCCGCCTAGTTTTATTAATTTAGTGGGATTTATTTAAGTTATGCAGGAAATTCTTTCCGAGCTCAACGGGATAGCGGGTAAGGTAGAGGCACTCGAGAACAAGAGAAGGAAGCTAAGCCGTTTTCTCAGGGACGTAAAGGATGCAGAGATCCAAGGAGAAAAGATACCAGAGAAAAAGATATCCATACCCGTAGAAGAATCGGATATGAAGAAGAAAACTGTGTGTGGGATAGACGGAGGTCTACTCAAAAAAGCATACCATGCAGTGGATCTCGTTTTGACAAAGTCCGTTGCAGTTGTCTTCGAGTTCGATGGCCGTCTTAAGGATGTAAGATATATTCCAAGCTCAATTCCTACACCAAAGCTTTCTGTTTTTACAGAACCACTTTCAAAGGAGGAATTTTCTCTTGCTGCAAATCTGGAGAGAATGGAGATGGAGGTAGGTCTGGCCCTTGATACAATGAAATCCGTAGATCTTGATCTTCTTATCATGGACGGATCCATCGTTCCACATCCATCTTCCAATCCCGGAGAAGACTCCGACGTCAAACAAAAATTTGATATTGTAAGGAACCTCTACAGCGATATTCTCAACAGGCCTCCATGTATGTTTGCAGGAGTATCCGAGGATTCCAGATCAAGGAAGTTCTCAAGGATAGTTTCAGATGATATACTTGAAAGGGTCAGAAGCACCAAAAAGAAGGATCTAAAGAGAATTTTAGAAGGAACGAGAGACACAAACCTACTGTTTCATGTACTGAAACAGGGTGAGAGAACATCTTATTTCCAATACACAGACGATCCGTCCAAGTCGTGTTTGCCCAAGGATGTTATCGATGATGTATATTCTTTTTACATTAAGTCTACAGAGTACGATAGGCCTCTCAGAGTTGACTTCTACGCCGAAGATAAGCCTGCCAAAAGGGCAGATGAGATATCTTCGATTATTCTTTCTCTTTCAGCCGACAATGAGGAGTATGGAGTACCCACGGTTCTTATAGAGGCCGATAAAAGGGCAAGGTTAAGGGAAGAAGAACTCCGTTTTATATACTCCTCCCTGCAGGACAAGGTAGGCGATGTACCTTCTCTTTACAAACTCAGAAGGAACAGCAGACCATTTTAGAGATCTTCGAGTCTTCCTATGTATGTTCCATCGAGAAGATAGACCTTTGACTCGTCTACATCCATAATTCCGTTTTCTAGAATAGGGCCCAGAAGTCTCTTTTCACGATCTTCGTTCATAGGCATGCCTGTTATAATTTCATTGAAGGCAGGGACAATAAGAATTTCCTCTGTCTTTGCACCGCTTCCAAATCTTTCCCTGAGAACACCCCTTTTCACAGGACCTCTGACCCAACAGGGCACCTTCGAAGAGAAGCCCAGGCTGTCTTCGAACTTTACAGCCGGGTGTGAATGTCCCCTTATGAGTATTTTTGATTGTTTTACTTGTTCGGATGGCCAGGACTGTCCGTGGTTGAAGTAGAAGTCGCCCTCTCTGAATCCATTTGTCGGTTCTATCCCGATGGAGGAGTCTTTTATCAGTTCCTCTATATTTCCATCGTGGTTACCCTTTGTTATCTTTACCTCTGCTCTTTCTGAAAGATCTCTGAAAAATGACGGAAGGTTCTTTTTTTCGGATGCGGACGTGGTTGGAACGTTGTGTTTTACATCACCAAGAAGTATTAGTCTTTCTGCATCTGTTTCATCAAGAAGGTTGAATATTCTCTTTCTTTGTTTTTCTACCCTCGGTGGGATCCTTATCCCCCTTTTGTATATTTCGTATTCAAGTCCCAGGTGAAGATCTGATATAACCAGAGTTTTCTTTTCAAGTTCATCGAGAACCAGAGCAGGCCTTTCCTTTAGAAACTTCATCTTTCCAGCCTTTTTATTTCCTTTATTTCACCATCTTCCACGACAATTCTGTATCCGAGGACATCCTTCGATGCCGATGCATTGACGACCTTTGTACGGCCCACAGTTGAAACACCCTCTGATTCGTGTATGTGGCCACATAACCATGCAATAGGTTGCTTTTCTTCTATGATTTCTCTGAACTCATGGACTCCTATCCTGGCTCCACTGTGGATTTCATCTCTTGTCCTGTGTGGTGGTTCGTGTGATCCTATTATTACACGGCTCGGGTCGACGTCTTCAAACCTTTCCAGTACCTTGTTCTTGAGATCAGGGAAGTGGTGTGATCCCACCATCACAAATCTTATTCCACCGTAGTCGAAACTGTCTATGTTCTTAAGGTACGGCAGCTTCTTCATTCCGTAGTCACGGTTACCTGGTATAAATGACTTTTTCTCTACATCTAGACCTGTGACCAGCTTTGAGAAAAAACGTTTAGACATGAAGTCACCGAGCCCCAGAAATATATCGTACTGCTCCCTTTCTACCTCGTCTAGGACCTCTCTGAGAAGTCTCATGTTTGCATGTGGATCGGAGAGAACGAATATCTTCATATTGTCACCTTTTAATACCAGTAACCTTTTTTACAAAGGGTTTTATATATTCCGGTTGTTTGCCAGTTTGTAAATATTAAATAAAAAGAGGAGAATGTTTTTTTTTGATGAAGGTTCAAAAATATCGAGCCCCACACTGAGATCAAGGGTTATGTAGACCCCTAGAACCCGGTTTTTATCGGACTGTAGTTCCAATCACTGAGTTTATCCTCTATGTCTTCATAGCTTTTACCACATAGCATTCCGCCTGCTATAAATTCTTCCTGTGTTACATCCCCAAGACAAAAATCAGGCGGACTGAATTTCTCCTTTTCGTTCTGTGTTTCAAATTCAAAATCAATCAGAACAAGTCCCTCTAAATCTCCTTTGAACACATCTATCTCTGCAGTCATATCCTTCCATTTTTTGTAGTAGCGTACCTTGACGAGATCCTTTCCATCTACTTTTTTGAGTGCACGGAACTCATCCCCTGTAAGTGGTATTGTATACTCTTTCTGTGTCGATGAGTCACCGTCCTCGGGTTCTTTTTTTGTCATCATGTAGACATCTCCTTTTTTTCTTATTCGGATTATGGGGTGTCTCATGTGTCCTGGAATGTAGATGTCTTTTATCTCTATGCTCTCACAGCCATCGAGTTCTGGTAAAAATCTGGCCAGAAAGGTCCTTTCAAGTTCTATCATACTATCACTTTCCAATTACCGTCCTCTGTATAAAAGTTTCTATTTTAGGCACTACATACCACCGTAACTTTTCTAAACATTCAAACTCAGTAGTATCTTGATAACAATGACAGACCAGATAGGAACGGTTATATCGACACCCGATGGACCGTCTGCGTCGCAGTTCAGCTTCGTCATAGACGAGGACTTCGGTGATATTCCTGTGCGTCAGAATCAGTTCGTGATGCTTGGCTCCGAAGAGGGGAATCTTATAGCAAGGGTTTCGGATATATACAAGACCAACAGGTACTTCGACCGTGCCGAATCTGTTCGTGAGTATGAGAGAAAGGGTAAGAAGCTCACGGAGATATTTCCTGCTGAGAGATGGGAGTACCTTGTAGGTGAGGCAAAGCCTCTGGGTGTCTACATAGATGGCCAAATAAAAAGAGCTACATTTCCTCCTTCTCCGGGAACCGAGGTGAGCATTATAAATGAGAATATACTTTCTGATTTTCTTGGTATGGACAACAGCAACGGCCTCCATATCGGAACCGTGGGGCACCACAGCATACCTGTTAAACTTTCCATGACAAAGCTCCTACAAAAACATCTTTCCATACTTGCCCTGTCCGGCGCAGGTAAGTCCTACCTCACAAGTGTACTGATAGAGGAACTCATCGATAGAGACGAGGATGCAGGTCAGGTAGGAACTGTTTTAATAGATACCCACGGTGAGTACATAGGCTTTGGAGAGGACGAAAAATACAGAGATAGAGTAAATGTCATAAGAGGGACTGATTTCAAGATAGGTGCGTCCAATCTAACACCTTCCCTGTTTTTCCATCTAAAACCCAACCTTTCAGGTGCCCAGAGAAGAGAGATAAGCAGGATACTTAGAAACATCAGAAAGGAAAAATCAGGCGAAGCCTACGGACTTTCGAGCATAGCGGATGCAGTTGCAAGGGACGATTCTATAAAGGCATCGACAAAGGAAGTACTTTTATCTGAAATTTCACATCTGAAGAGGACAGGTATCTTTGATATTGCAGATAGTCCATCTATAGAGGATCTTGTAAACCCAGGCGAGGCCTCTATAATAGATATTTCTGATTTTACATCCCTCGAGGAGCGTCAGATGCTTGTGACATATATAGCCAGAAAACTTTTCTTTAAGAGACAGAACAACAAGGTCCCTCCATTTCTTCTGGTTCTGGAGGAAGCTCATAACTTTGCTCCCGAAGGCAAGAAAAGGCATAATGCTCTTTCCAGGCCTGTTATACAACGTATAGCAAGGGAAGGAAGGAAGTTCCATTCTTCACTCTGTCTTATATCACAGAGGCCCATAAAGCTTGATACAACGGCCCTTTCCCAGTGTAACACAAAGATAATAATGAGAATAACAAACCCCTATGACCAGAAACACATAGGAAAGAGCAGTGAAGGACTGACAAGTGATGTTCTAGAAACAATATCTTCTCTCCGCGTTGGAGAAGCCTTTGTTGTAGGGGAGGCCGTGAATTATCCTCTTTTTGCCCAGATAAGAAAAAGGAAGAGTGAGGATAGTGAGAGGGGAATGCCGTTGGAAGAGGCAGCAAAGAAGTACATGGATAAGGTTAACAAGAAGAACAGGGACGCAGAATCCTTTATGTAGTTACCTTATTTCCTCGACTTCCGTTGGAATATCTCTCTCTTTGTTTCTATTCAGGTTGTAAAGATAGGAGTTTGCGGCGTTTTCCATGGTTTCATCATGTGTTATAAGAAATATCTGTTCTACAAAGTCACTAATCCCGGTTCTGAGTAGCTCTGATAGTTCCTCAACTGTTTTCTTGTCCAGGTTGTGTGTAGGCTCGTCCAGTACAAGCCATCCCAGGTTGGGTGCAAGAACAAGAGAAAATGCTATCCTCAGGGCAAGACATGCAGATGTCCTCTCTCCTCCGGAGGCCACGCCTTCAACAGGTTGCCAGCCTTGTTTGTTCTTGAACTGTAGTTCGTAGTCCCCATCGTTTACTGTAAACCTGAGATCTGTGAAATCGTTGTATGGATACAGTCTTTTCCAGACCTTTGTAAGTGTTTTGTTGACATCTTCTATAAATCTAGATCTCAGCTCATCCTGGGTTGACTTGAGTGCACTTCTGAACTTTTTGAGGCTTCTCACAGTCTTTTCTGATCTTTCTATGCCATCCTTCAACTTTTCATATCTTTTCTTTCTCCTTCCGAGATTTTCCTTCTCCCTTTTTCTTTCCTCGAGAATTTCATTCTTGCTTTGGATTCTTTCCTTCATCTTTTCTCTCTTCCCCGAAAGATTGTTTATCTCTTCCTGTTTTTCCTCGAGCCCTTCGAAGTCATATTTCTTTCTTTTATCTTCCAACTCCTTCTTTATTTTCTCCAGCTTCCCCCGTTTTTCCTCGATCTTTTTCTCCTTTGTTTTTATATCTTCTATAATGTCTCTCTGTTTCTTGAGTTCCTTCTTTTTCTCTTCCAGTTCCTCCTCCTTTTCATCTATTTTTCCTATCTTCTCTTCTAAGCACTCTATTCCTTTTTCTAAACCTTCCTTTTCCTTGCCGAGCTTGGAGATCTTCTTTCTCCTTTCTTGAATCAATCTCTTTCTTTGTTTTTCCTCAAGATCTCTTTCACATGTCGGACATTCACCGTGGATCCCCTTTACTTTCTGTATTCTTCTCTGTAGGTTTCTTATTCTTACCTTTCTGTCCCTTTTGTCCTCTTTAAAATCATCTAAATCCTCTTTAAGATCTTTTTTACTGTTTTTGAGGTTTTTAAGCTCTTTTTCTGCATTTTTCAGTTCTTTTTCAGTTTTATCCTTTGATATGTCTTCTTTGGGCCTTTTGGACTGTATTTCTTCCTTTAAATTTGATATAACTCCTTGTAAAACACTTTTTTTATTTTGAAGTTTTTTTATCTGCCCTGAGGCATCCTTGACCTCCTTTATCTCTTCTTTCAGTTTTCTGTACTGTTTGTTTACGCTTCCGGCATTCTCCTTGAGATCTTCTATAAGACAGTCCAGTTTCTCTATATCCTCTTCAATCTTTTCTATCCTTCCGAAATTCTCCTGATCCTCCATGTCCTCCAGTACACTCTTTCTTGAATCAATCCTATCTCCGAGTCTGTTGATTAGCGTTGTGATATTTCCTCTGCATTTCTCAAACCTGTCTATCTGGAGAAGGTTGTCTATCTTCTTCATACGTTCCCCCTTCCTTATCTCCAAGAAGTTGTCCAGGCCGTCCTGCTCCGAATACACAGCCCGCGAGAAAAGACTGTAGTCAACCTTCAGGGTTTCCCCTACGATTTCAGTTACCCTGGAAGGACCTGTGTCGATTATCTCTCCGTTCTTTCTTATGCTGGCCTCTGTGGTTCCTTTTCCCCTTTCTACAGTTCTACTGACCTCAAATTCTTCTCCGTCCACAGAAAAAAACAGGCTTATCTCGGCACTTTCCTTTTTGTGAGGCCTTTCCATTATAGTATCATCCAGTGTAACTTCCCTCGACCTATGTGAAGGAAATGTTCCAAAAAGTGCAAATGAAATTGCAGAGAGAACAGAGCTTTTGCCTGAGCCCATGACTCCGACCAGAACATTGGTACCTTTACCGAATTCGAACTCAGAATCTAAGTGACTCTTCCAGTTCTTGATCTTCAGTCCTTTTATCATCTTGTTTCAGAATTTCAGTCCATCAGATAAAGATCCTTTTTCTTATCCATATTGAGGAAAACGTCTGCTGCTTCTACTAGTTCACCTGCAGTGGACTTTCCAAAGGACATAACTTCAACCTGTAGACCTTCTGATTTAAGATGTCTTACAAGCGAGCTGAAGTCTCCATCTCCTGTTACGAGAACTGCAACATCTATTCTGTCTGCTATTTCTATTGCATCTATTGCTATACCCATGTCCCAGTCGCCCTTCTTACTTCCACCATAGAACTCCTTTAGGTCCTTTTTCTTTACCTGGAAGCCTATTTCACTCAGTGCTTCAAAGAAGTTTTCTTCGTCTCTTGTCTCTGCCTTGATAACATATGCTATTGCTCTCACTAGTTCTCTGTTGTCTTCTGCCACCTCTATAAGCGAGGAGTAGTCTACCTTACTGTCGTAGATATTTTTTGCAGAGTAGTACATGTTCTGTATATCAACGAATACAGCCACTCTCTGATTCTTAAAAGAAGATTTTCTAATATTCTCACCTCTTGTTTTATACTTAAATCCGACTTTTCACATACAACTCTCTCTACAAGAATTTAAAACTTTAGTTTATTTTATCCACCAATCTTCTTCCTTCGATGTTTGACCTCCCTTGTCTTCCTCTCTGTCCAGTTCCTGTATTTTATCCATGGCAGCTTCGATGTTGCCCTGAACGAGATCTTCAAAGACAACATCCGGACTTATATCAACACCCGTTTCTTCTAATTTGTTCTGGAGTATACCCATGCCCATTTCCTCTACGGAGAGTTTTCTGTCATGTATATTTTCGTGGGATACACCTCCTCCGTTCATTTTCTTTTCCTTTAGATCTTCGGAAAAACTTACCAGGGCCTTTTCTCTGTACTTTTCACCTATCTTTGATAGATTTACATCCGCCGGACTGATTCCCTTTTGCAGGTCCCCTGCTGCCTTTATCCTTACAAGAGGCTTCCTTTCTGATTCCTGTATATCCTCGAGAAAGAGGGACACCTTTTTTTCCACAGTCCTTGTATCTGCGTCTTCGAACTCCATCTTTTTGTATACGAATTTCCTTGGAGCCTCGATTTCAACGAACTCAACTTCCTCCCTTTGTGTGGATACGGTGTAGAATCCCTTTGGGGTTTCGGACTCCCTTTTCTTTAGTTGTGTCGGGATAAGGCTGCCCGGAATTAAAAACGGACTCCCATTTACTTTCTGCCTATCTTTCCAGTGTATGTGGCCCGAAACATAGAGATCAAAGCCACCCGGAAGATCTTCCAATCCGAGTTCCGGAGGCCTAACAGGATTGTATATGTACTCCTCTAGGTCCTGGTGTATTACAAATATGTTGTAGGCGTCGTCGAAGGGTTCGGGATCCCACTTTTTCAGGACCTCCTTGGAGTATTTTTCCGGAACACCACCCATCCCATGTATACCTATTTTCTCGCCCTTTACATCCAGCTCAACTGAGCTGCAGTGAAGATGTACAAGGAATCCTGCATCTTCCATCGCGCCTATACTGTTTCTTTCTCTGTTTGTCCTTCTTTCGTGGGTTCCGTGTATTGCAACCACAGGAATTCCTCCGACGGCCTCTTCGGGAACCCCTTTCCTTCCTCTTGTCCTGCTGACTTCCACCTCTCCTCTTCCCAAGGGCGATAGTATATTCATAAATCTTGACCAGTGCTCGGGTCTTGGAAGTCTTGAATCAAAAATATCACCGGCAACAACCACGATATCGGATTCCATATCAACTACCTTTTCAAAGGCCCTTTCTGTGGCAATAAAGGCATCCTCCTCCCTCTCCGTGCCCCTTTTGAATCCAAGATGCAGATCCGACATGATCGATATCTTTGCCATTAGAATCATGGACTATTTACTTCTTCAACTTTAAATGATTTCAGACAACATTTTAAAAATAAATTACTTGGCCTTTTGGGCCGGTGGTGTAGCCAGAAGAAAAGGTTCCTTTTCATTTTGTAGGAACCTAGCTTCCTACAATGGACTAGCATCGGGCGTTCGGGGCGCCCAGACCCGAGTTCAAATCTCGGCCGGCCCATCAAATAGATGCATCTAATGTAGTATTTAGAAAAAGCAAATCAGTATCTTCTATGCAATTCCTGTACCTGCTTCTAGGTCCCTTTCAGGTTCGAGCACAACAGGTTCCTTGTTTCCTGCAACTGCAGCGAGAATCATACATTCGCTCTTGACGCCCATCAACTCCGAGGGCTCCAGGTTTACAAGTACAGGTACCTTTCTTCCTTCAAGCTCTTCCTTTATGTAGTGTCCCTTGAACCCAGCTACCGACTGTTTGGTTTCTTCTCCGACGTCTACTGTAAGTTTGAACAGGTTTTTAGAACCCTCTATATCCTCTGCTTTCTTTATTTCACCGATTCTGATGTCAAGCTTCTTGAATTCATCAAAACTGATCATGTTTTTTTCACCTCCCTCTTTTGTAAATTTGGGTATGTTTTCCTTTTCAACCTTTTCAAAAAGTGGTTCGGGATCTTTTATAGTTTTTCCTCTGAGATCTATCTTCTTTGCACGCTCCCAATCTTCTTCGTGTATTTTACCTTCTTCATTGAGAAAGTCCCATATCTTTTCGGCGGTTTCCGGCATGAAGGGCTCCGATACTATTGCAAGTGATTTTACGACATTGAGGCAGATAAGCATGGTTTCTTTGCAGCCCTCCTCGTCGTCTTTAATATTTTTCCATGGTTCCTTTTCTTGGAAGTAGCTATTTCCCTTGGACGAAAGCCTCACAACTTCGTTCATGGCCTTCTTAAACCGGAATTCTTCTATGTATCTTTCTATAGCTTCTACGCTCCTGATCACGTCCTCCCAGAATCCGTCTTCGCCTGCATCTATGTCTGGTATTTCAGAGTCGAAATTATCCTTGAGGAACTTCAGTGTCCTGTGTATATAGTTTCCAAATGAGTCGGTGAGCTCATTGTTTATCTTATCCTGAAATATATCCCAAGAAAACCTGATATCGCTATCCCTTGGGTAGAGCGACATGAGCACAAATCTCCAGTAGTCACTTTCTCTGATCTTCAGGGCACTCTCCAGGTTGAGACCCTTTCCACGGCTCTTTGAGAACTTTATATCTCCTGCTGTGAGAAAGGCTCCTGCCATTATTTTATCTGCCAGATGCCAGTTCTCTCCTGTTCCCTTGAGAACACTTGGAAAGAGTACCGTGTGGAAGGGAACGTTGTCCTTTCCCATGAACTGCACATACTTAACATCATTGTTTTTCCACCATTTTTTCCAGTCTTCGTTGTTTTCCTTTGCCCAGGTTCTTGTGGCCCCTATATATCCTATCGGGGCATCGAACCATACGTAGAAAACCTTGTCTTCGTATCCTTCCTTTGGAACACTGAATCCCCAGCTTGCGTCCCTTGTTATGCATCTTTCTCTGAGACCACCATCAAGCCAAGAAAAACTCTCTTTCTCTGTGATTTTATTTCCTGCAACTCCAGGCACCCAGTCCTTCAACCAGTCTTCGAAATCCTGGAGGCGGAAGAAGAGATGCTTTGACTTCCGGAAGTCTATATCTCCCTTTCCACAGTGTATGCAGTAGGAATCTACTATATCCTTTGGGTCGAGAAGTGTTCCGCAGTCATCGCACTGGTCTCCCCTTGCGAGGCCACCGCATTCGGGACATTCGCCCTCTATCCATCTATCGGCTAGATACTTTTCGCAGTTTTGGCAGTATGTTACATCTATCTCCCTTTCATCTATGTAGCCGTTTTCGTCTATTTTTTTGAAAATATGTTCTGTGGTTTCTCTATTTTCCTCCGAGTTCGTTATGCCGTAGTATGAGAAGTCGAAGTTGAACTGCTCCAGAAGGGATTTAACCCTTTTGTGGCTTTCATAAACAAGGTCCTCTGTTTCCATTCCTCTTTTCTGTGCCTCTATTTCATGCATGGTTCCATGTGAGTCCGATCCACAGATATAAAGGGTATCCCTGCCTCTGAGCCTCTGATACCTGTAGTATACGTCTGCAGGCAGTATAGAAGTTATGATATTGCCAAGATGTGGAATTCCGTGTATGTAGGGCAGTGCAGAGGTTATAAGTATCTTTTTGTCAGACATAAATCCCACTAAGAATGGATCCTTGAGATTTATAAAAACCCTCTGATCGTGGTTCTCTGTGTCTATTCCTCTTTCTTTGTAAAGTGCTTTATTATCACATATGTGAGAACTATTACGAACAGTAGCGCAAGAAATGCAACTATTCCGTGGAAAAGCATCTCAAAGAACTCTATATTGATAAATTCTTCTGCTGGCATGGTAACACCTTAGATTGTAAAGTGCCCCTTCTTTTTAATGTTATTCCCGGTGAAAGCTTAAAAACAATACAGAGAATAATAAAATGATAGCATGCCAGAGAAAGACGTTGAAGAGATAAAGGACGAGATATACTCCTCCTTTTCCAATACTGCTTCTTCTATAGGCTACGATGAAATACACGGGAGGATAATAGCTGCACTTATAATGGATGGCGAAGAGATGTCGCTTCAGGAACTGTCCAAGGAAACAGGTTACAGCTCGTCGTCGATCTCGCTTTCCCTTGATCTTCTAGAAGTTCTTGGTATAATAGAAAAGGTCAAGAAAAAAGGAGATAGGAAGCTGTATGTCAGAATGGAGGGCGATATACTCCAAGGACTGAAACAGGCCATAGTTATACAGCTACAGAAGACCATAGCCTCGACTGTTGAGAGTCTTGATGTGAGAGAAGAGAAACTTGTGTCGATGTCCTCTAAAGAATCAGACAACGTACTGAAGGGCCTCCGGACACTGAACAAAGAGATGGGGAGGCTGGAAAAATACGTGGATAAACTCTCCCAGGTCGAAATACCAGAAAGGGATTAGTATGAATGGTATATGCCAGTCGTGTGGTAAGAAAAAGGAAGCACTGAGAGGCTGTCCTATCTGTGGTGCAGTAGTCTGCTCCGACTGTTTCCTCGACGAGGGATGCAAGATCTGTAGAGGGAGGGTCCAAGGGTAATTCTAAAGCCCGAGTTTCTCGTGTACGTTTTCCATGGCTTCCAGTGAAAGTTCCACAAACTCCTCGAGATTTAGTCCCAGTTTTTCACAGTATCTGATTCTGTCCCTGTCTATATTTTTTGCAAATGAACTGTCGTCTATCTTTTTCATTATCGACTCCTTTCTTACCTCTTCCAGTGTGGAGTTTGGCATCACAAGGGCAGTTGCAACTATTAGTCCTGAAATTGCATCGGAAGCTATCAAAGCCTTCGACATCTTACTCTCTGGTTCAGTTCCGGAGTACATTGAGTTGTGTGCCTCTATGGCTTCAAGACAACCATCCGGAAGACAGTCTTCCAGCATTTCAGCAGACTTTACTCCGTGTTTTTCGGGTTCGTTCTTGGTTTTTTCGTAGTCTATATCATGTAAAAGCCCCACGGCCTTCCATTCTTTTTTGTTCCCATCGAACTCCCTGGCCAGCCTCTCCATGATGGCAGATACTGCATACATGTGTTTTCTGAGGTTTTTTGTATCGACCTCTTCTCTGACCATATCCAATGCCCTGTCTTCGTTTATCATAGGCTAAAGTAGTTTCAGAACTGTATAAATATTTTATCCATCAGGAAGAAAATCCGAATATTCCAGCAAGTTCCCTTTCTTCTCTGAGTCCAAGATATTCCATGAAGTTAATCTGGGCCCTGTAGAACCTTCCAAGTGAGTTAAATGAGAACTGGTATATCCTGTAGGGTCCAATAAGAGGAAGTGAGTGGTAGTGGCGTACAATGGACTGTATTTCATCATCACCGTATTCCCTGAAAATCCTTTCTATTATTTCTCTGTCATCTATTCCTATCTCGCCTTCTTCGTCGAAGGATCCGAGGACAGAAAGTATAAACTGTTCCAGATCCTTTGCCTTCTTTTCCTTTTCGTGGAGATCTTCGTCGTAGACTACCTCGAAGTCTATCCAGTATATTTTCTCGTCTTCGCCTATTATGCAGTTGTTCGTATTTGGTTCTCCGTGGAATACATCCATGTCATGTAGTTTTCTGAGAACCCTGGCCATATCCAGTATAATGTCTTCCTTTTCTTCGTCGCTTATATCCGATCTGAGAACCTCGGCGGCAGGCTCTCCATTTATCTTTTCCATGAGCACAGCGTTTTCAAAGGGCTTGTGGTCTGCAACCATCTCGGGGTAGATTTTTTTCAGGCTTTCCACTTCTCTTTCCTTCCACCTTTTGTTGTCAAGTATCTTTGTGTTTTTGAGTCCTGATATGATCCTAGAGAAGTTACTTAAAAGTCCGCTTATGAGAAAAACCGGTGGCCTTATTTTGACAAGGTAGCTGCTGTCTTCATCTTTTATTTCCTTTATGACACTACTGAAGTTCATACAGTTTTCGTCTTCCATGTTCTGGAAGAGATTTACTTTAGATCTGCTCTCCTCCACAACCTTCCTTATCTCGGAGACGGGAACTTTCAAGTCTTTGTAATCCTTTGAACTTCCCATTCTACCATATTTTTAAGTTAAGTACAACAATATAAATACCTTATGAAGATTGGTCAGGAGTGGTACCGCAGGGAGGAGGTTGCATCCAGGTATGACAAGAGATTTACACATGGAGGAAAGGTGCTCAACCGGGAGGAGATTGAAAAGCTTCTGGAGTTGGTGGGTCCCGATGACAAGGAGATACTTGATATAGCTACAGGTACTGGTAGGTTTGCAGAGGCAATGGAGGAGGCAGGTGGCGATGTGGTAGGGCTTGATGCAAGCAGTGAGATGTTGAGACCAGGAAGGGCAGAATATATTGTCGGTGATGCATTCAGACTTCCCTTTGAAGACAAGTCGTTTGATGTATCCACAAGCATGCGTTTCTTACACCTCCTTCGTCCAAGGCAGGTACCGGAATTTCTGAAGGAAGTGGAGAGGGTCACCAGGGATAAGTTCGTCTTCGAGAGCTTCAATCCCATGAGCCTCCGTGCGCTGTACCAGTGGTCTCTGCCACAGAGGAGCTATCTTTTCAGAACACCACATCTAAAGGAGCTTCTTCGCGACCTGGAGTTTGTGGAAGATTTCCGTATAGACCCCCATTTCATAGTACCTTATGGAGCGTATCAGATGATGCCCCGTGGCCTTGCTAAACATGTAAACTCAATCGACAGAGAAATAATCGATGTGGTCCCTTCCTTTGCTTCGACGGTTTACTGGACGGTTCATTTCTGACCTTTAAACCTATTTAAATCTAAATAATCAGACTTTGCACATGTCTATCAAAGTTATACATGGAAAAAAAGAACACACAGTAGACGATGACAGTACTACAGTAGAGGGTGTGTTGGACCGTATCGGTGTCAATCCAGAGACTGTAATTGTAGAGATGGAAGACGAAATAGTTTCCCTGGGTAAGGCGGTCGTCGATGGCGACAAATTAAATCTCATAAACGTTGTTTCCGGTGGATAGATTGAGAGATAAAGACAATATCACCGAACGACAAGGGAATAAATGCTGGAAATGTGGAGATCCGGCGGTTATACACAGGAAGTACGAGGGGAAGTCGTGGTGCTCCGAACATTTTACAGAACAGTTCGAGTCCCTTGTAAAGGGCACTATACGCGAGAACGATCTTTTTGAGAGCGACGACAAGGTTTGTGTCGCTCTATCAGGAGGTATGGACTCATCGGCCCTTTTGTTTTTTCTCTCGGATCTGTTCAAGGATTGGAGAAATGCCGACCTGTTTGCTCTGGCAATAGACGAGGGTATAGAGGACTATAGGGATGAAAGTATAGAAATAGCAGAAGAGCTCTGCCGGGATCTAGGTGTCGATCTACATATAGCTTCCTTCAAGGAGGCATTTGGAAAGACACTGGACGAGATAATGGAGGACAAGGAGTATGGATGTACATACTGTGGTGTCCTCAGGAGATGGCTCCTGAATAGGAAGAGCAGAGAACTGGGGGCAACAAAACTTGCTACAGGGCACAACATGGACGACGAGCTCCAGAGCATTTTTATGAACTACCTGAGAGGTAATATGAATAGGATGGTAAGGCTTGGAGCAAAGCCTGCCGTTCTAGACAACGAAAAGTTTATACCAAGGGTGAAGCCCTTTAGAGATACTCCTGAAAGGGAGATAGCCCTCTACGGAAGGCTAAGGGGTATAGATCTTCATCAGACAGAATGTCCATATGTAGATAACAGCCTACGGTTCGACGTCAGGGACTTTCTCAACGATATGGAGGCCAAGCGACCTTCGACCAAGTACACTTCTCTCCGGGCCTTTGACAAGCTACTTCCTGCCTTGCAGAATATGTTTTCGGGTGACGATAGTTCTGTAAAGGAATGTGACTTCTGTGGCGAAATTACAAGCGGAGATATATGCAAGACCTGTCAGCTAAGAGAAAAAATATAGTTTTCCGAGAAAAGTTCTACAAATCCTTTCCCAGTGCATGTTTTAATGGGTCACGTGGATCGTTTTTTTCCTTGTACTTGCATATAAGTGTTTCTGTCTCTTCGACTGCTTCGAAGTCCCTGATCGCATCAAGTGTTTTATCAAGTCCCTTTTCATTTTCTACGAGTATTTCAAGTATCATGTCGAACCTTCCAAATGTATGGTGGATCTGACTTATGCTCTTCATTTTTTTGGCTTCCTTGACAAATTTATGTCTCAGTTCAGACGAAGGTGCGATATTGAGTATTACGTAGGCCCTTGTGTTTAGGCCCACCTTCCCGCCGTCCACATCAACGGTAAAGGAGTTTATTATACCCTCTTCCTTTAGTTGGTTTATCTTCTTGCTTACTGTCTGCCTCGAAATATCCAGATTTTTGGCTATGTCGGATATTTTTTTCCTTCCGTCTTCCAAAAGTTCTGCGAGTATTTTTCTTTCGTTGTCTTTCATGGGCTAACAATTTGTAGATATAGTATTTATAAAGTTAACGCTTCGGCTTGTTTCGCTTAACAATTAAGGACCATCTAGTTTCTTATCTACCTAAACCGTAAATGCAAGAAAAATGAAAACTTTTTCTGTAACTACGGTTACAAAGTATCCAAAAAGAACTCTTTCTATCAGTCTTCCGAATGGGGACAGGAAACTAGTTCCTCCGCGAACTCCCCTGCCTTCCTTTTAATCTTGTTCTCGTCTACCATCGTTAGTTCACCGTTCCTCATGACTATCTCTCCATCTATTATGGTGGTATCTACCTCGGCTCCCGAGTATATTAGGTTTGATAGTGGGCTGTGTACAGGATTCATTTTTATGTAGTCCAGATCTACAAGTATGAGGTCTGCAGTATATCCTTGTTCCAACCTCCCTATTTTTCTATCCAAGGCCATGTCTGCATTGGTCCATGGGAGTTTTGATATATCTTCAATGGGCATGGTGGTTGGATCCGATGCGTTGAGTTTGTGTAGAAGTCCTACGAACTTCATTTCCTCGAACATATCAAGGTTGTTGTTGGATGCGGCACCGTCTGTTCCAAGGCAGACGTTGAGACCCTTCTGCATCATATCAGGCACAGGGGCTACTCCGGACGTTAGTTTCATATTGGAACATGGGTTGTGGACTATGCTCGCTTCTTTCTTCGAAAGCGTTTTGATGTCTTCAACTGTGAGATGTACACCGTGGGCTCCTATGAATTTTCCATCAAGCAGCCCAAGTTGTTTTATATGTTCAACGGGCCTTCTGCCCCTTTCTTTTATTAGCTTTTCTACTTCGTCGTGTGTCTCACATAGATGCATGTGTAGAGGTATATCATTTCGATCCGCCATTTCCCTGGCTTTTAGGAGAAGTTCATCCGAGCAGGTTTCACATGAGTGGGGTGTTACCATTGGATTGATCCGGTCGGATAATTTGCCTATATCCTTTACAATCTTCCTGGATTTCTTTAGATCCTTTTTTCTTCTTTGTTCTTCTCCCAGGTCCAACATTCCATGGCCCAAGTATCCGCGTATTCCTATATCTTCGGCGGCTTCGGCAACCTTGTCCATGAAGAAGTACATGTCACTGAAACATGTTGTCCCCGTCTTTATCATCTCTGTGAAGGCATGCATTGCACCCCAGTAGCATTTCTCTCCGTCCAGTTTCTCCTCAAGAGGCCATATATCTTCCTGGAGCCATTTCTGAAGTTTTTTGTCGTCGGATACACCGCGGAGCAGGTTCATGGATGCATGTGTGTGCATATTTACAAGGCCAGGAAGAACTATGTGGTTGGATGCGTCTATGACCTCCTCGCTTTTATCACATCCTCCTATAGACTCTATCCTACTGTCTTTGACAACTATATTTTTGTTTTCCAGTGTCTTTTCCGGAGTTAGAACGAATCTTGCGTTCTTTATGAGCATACAATAAATTAGCCTGCGGAATTTAAAACGTTAGCACACCATCCCTCTGTATTTTATAACGCATTTTAACGAAATAGAAAAACACATAAAATTCATTCAAGATATTTAAGTTTTTCTATCGATTAGTTGTAACAGTTCAGTAAGAACGAAGGGGTTTGTATGAAATATAAAGCAATAGGACTTTTGATTGCGATGGTTTTTGTAGTAGCATCTACTGCAGGTGTTGGTTTAGCCCTTTATGAAGAAAAGGAAAGACCTATTATAGAAGGCAGTGTTACATACGATCCTGTTACAGTCCATGCAGACGTTGTCGATCTGGCAAATCTCGACGAGGTAGTTGTGTACTTCCGTTACCGTGAAAAGGGAAGGGAAGGGTGGACAGAAACAGAAAAGAGGACCATGTCCTCCGAAGGAACATACTCTAAGATTCTAACTGATATAGATCCAGACACCAACTACGACTTCCAGGTTGTAGTCGAGTGGATAGGAGACGAAGATCTTATATTTGAAACAGAGAGAAAACCTGCAGAATTTCAGATGAGTGGCCTGAGAGCCGTTCCCGAAAAGGTATACATCGATGAGCATACAAGTCTACGGATGGACATTGAGAACATAGGAGGCCAGCCGGGTGAGACTGCTGTAGGCTTCGTGGTAAACGAAAAAACAGAGATCTCTGAAACTGTGAGCGTAGATGCAGGTGAAACAAAAACCGTAAGCGTTTCATACCTAACAGACAACAAAGGAACCTACCGAGTGGATGCAGAGGGTATGACCACATACTTTGAGGTCCACGATCTTCCTTCCGTGGAGGCAAAATACGCCAAGAGTATAACACATGATTCCGCAGTCCTCGTTGCAGACCTTACAAATATAGGACTCGAAGAAAGCGTTGATGTATACTTTAGATACAGGACAGAGGAAAACGGCTGGGAGGAAACCCCGAGACAGGAGATGTATTCAGAGGGACGGTTTTCACATGAGGTCAGTGGCCTTGATATAGACTCCGACTACAGGTTCAGAGCAGTTGTAGAATGGGACGACAGACACAGGGTAGGCGAATCAAAGTTTATCGAGACCAGTGATATAGAGGTAAGGCCAAACGCAGTTACTGACACATATCTCAGAGGCGTTGATGGTGTAGGAGTTTTCTTCTGGGGACAAGGAACAAGCCTAAGCAGCGACATAACCGAATATAGATGGGACTTCTATGGAGACGGCGACTGGGACTACGTAAGCAGCGAAACAGGCAAAACTATACACACATATAGTGAAACAGGAACCTACAACGCAGTATTTGAAGTCGAGGACCACAGAGGAAGAACCGATTCCCAGGATGTTGAAGTAGTTGTCGCCGAGAGAAAGTATCCTATGTACGAGGTAGAAGATATAGCTGATGGGTTCACAAGGGATGTATACTTTGATACAGAGTATCTGTATGACCAGGAAGACGATCAAACCAGGATAGCACTCAACATAAAGAATACAGCCTCTGAGAGGAGAAACATAACCGTAACCATTGATATACCCAAGGATGTAGCATCTTCCATTGAGGACATGGATATGTTTCCAGCACCGACAGAAATACTGGAGGAGAATCCAGAGGTTGTCTGGAACTTTGTTCTAGAAGGCGATGAAACAGGTAGGTTTGAGATGGCCTTCGATGGCCACATAGAACCTGGAAGATTTGATGAAATGAGGATGGTACAGGCCTACGGAGAGGAACAACACGAGAGAAGGACTATCACAGGTCTTTTCATAAGGGGTATAACAAGGATATGGGGCTTTATTGTCATTCTAATAGTTGCCATAGCACTTGTTCTGGTCTTCGTAGGGAGCGATCGTTTCAGAGAAACCGTCTTCAGATCTCTTTCGAGGTTTGAGCAGATGTTTCTTGCCGAGAGGGAGACAGACGAACAAAAGAAAACCAGAAAGAAGGAGGAACTCGACAGAAGGTTTATAGACACTGCAAGGAGTGTAAAGAAAGCACTTAGGAGAGACGATATATCCAATCCGCATAGGGTTGTAGACAGACTTGAAATGGCAAACGATGCCCTTGATAGAGGAAACATCAGTTGCTTTGAACAGTACATCGGTGAGGTACAGAGACAGATAAACCGTAGTACAAACAACGTAGCCTGGTAACAGTTCCTTGGTCATTGTTTTTTATAGTTCTCGTGTATCTTACTATGTGATGAATGATACCAATGGAGATGTTTTTCTCGAGGTAAAGGTCAGCCCTTTATCTGAAAGATTTTCCGTCGAGGGCTTCAATAGATGGACAGGCAGACTTCATGTAAGGGTTTCCGAGCCTGCCACAGATGGAAAGGCTAACAGGGAACTCGTTGAAAGGATGTCTGATCTTTTGGACAGGGACGTTTTAGTTAAGTCAGGACATGGATCGAGAAGAAAAACTCTGATCGTGAAGAACACGACATCAAAAAGACTGAAGAAGGTGCTTCCATGAGGGCCTATATAGAGACGTATGGATGCATGTTGAATGTATCAAACGAAGAGATAATGAAGGGTATACTTGAGAGAAGAGGTTGTGGTATTACAGATAATCCGGATCTTGCAGATACTCTAATTCTGAACTCATGTTCTGCCAGTAGACCTGCAGAAAAAATTTCGGAAGAGAAGATATCCAACTGGAAAAGAGAATATCCTGGAAAGGAGATTGTTTTTGCGGGATGTATGCCATATACAGAGTACGGTATGTCAAAGGATCTTCTACCTGAATCTTCCTTTGTAGGCCCCAACAACTGCAGGGACATAGCAAAGGTAGTTGAAAAAACATCTTCCGGTGATGTGGTGGAGTATCTCGACGACAGGAAGGAAAAAAGAACAGGTCTTCCACGTATACGGCGCAACAGTCTAGTCGATATATGTGATATAAAGCACGGATTTCCAGGGGGATGTCCACTTGATCCTCTTTCCAGTGGAAGTTCAACCGAGAGCTACATGTTGGAAGACATAGTAGATGAGGTTAAGAGAGCATTGGACTCAGGCTGCAAGGAGATATGGATCGCGGCCCACAATACTGCTTCCTATGGAGAAGACATAGAAACCAGTCTAAAGGATCTCGTCGACAGTATAGTGAATCTTCCTGGAAGGTTCCGGCTACGCATTGGGACGATGAATGTTGACACAGCCAAAGCAAAGAATCTTATGGGTATATACAGATCCGATAAGGTATATTCTTACATTCACCTACCACTTTTATCGGGTTCGGATCGAATCCTTGATGATATGGGTGTAAAATACAAATCCCAGGACTTCGTGGAACTGGTGGATAGACTAAAAAGTAATATTCCGGATATCAATATTTCTACAGATATAGTTCTCGGTTATCCCGGCGAGAAACAGATGGATTTTAAAAGAACAAAGGAGGTTGTCAAATCCACAGAACCCGACAGTATAGAGATAAATATGCTGAATAGGCCCAATAGTACAGAGGAAGGAAAAAACTCCCTTGAAGGCCAGGAGATATTAGATATAGTCAGTGGGATAAGTTCAGAGAAAAACAGAGATATTATAGGGAAAAAGAGAGAAGTCCTTGTAGTTGGAAGGGGAGATCGGGGCATGCCGAAGGGAAGAGATATGTCCTACAGGGAGTTGGTCGTCGATTCTTCCCGGAGGCTTATTGGTAAGTTTGTTGATTCGGAGATAGTTGATTCACCATATGGTCCTGTCTTCAAACCGATTATTTGATGATTTTTGATAAGTTGTGAATGTATTGATGTATTTAAAATAAAACGGATACCTTTTAAGTGTTTAATCGACAAATAAGACCCTTTGGAAGTTTTTTTAACTCCCGGAAACCATTTTAGCTCTCTTCATATTAAAGTAAGCATGTGGAAGTGGTTTGATTGCTCTAAAAACGTCTAAAAATTTTATTATGTAAAACCATAAGTTTTAAATAATTTTTATTGCCAAATAATAATAGGTAGGATCTTAGGCCCATAAATAAGGTTTTCTACTTGTTTTGTAGTTTAAACAGCCACAATAAGGGTCTATAGATAGTTTTGATAGCTCTCCTTAAACCAGATTGGTGTCAGGTGGCTTGATATATACCAAGGAGTGATTTTAAGATGTTAAAAGGCATATTAAATCAAATAGAAAGTAGAAGAGGTGCATTTAATCATTTAAGCAATTTTAATTACCTAGATAGTTATAAGATACTCCAACGGAACTTTAATTCATCTAAAAAGTCTAAAATAGGCATGGAACTTGAGCTTCTGACACTGAACGAGAGATTTGAATCTGTTCCGAGGTCAGATGAAATATTGAGTACAATAAACGAACCGTGGGCCGTAAAAGAAAGTTCACATGAAATTGTAGAGGTAATTTCTTCTGCAGGTAAACTTGAAGACGTAAGGAATGATCTAATACAAAAAATAAAAATAGTTGATTCCGTGGCAAGGGATCTGGATCTCAGAACCTTGCCCCTCGAAGTACCTCTAACAAATAATAACACAAAGACACTCAGAGAAAATATGTGTTACCAGCTAAGAAGAGAGATAATTGATAAGAACAGGATAAACGTATGTGGGAATGTGCTGGGAACACATATTCATTTTGACTGGAAGAGCAACGAAAAAGACAGGATAAAACAAATGAACTTTCTGACGGCCGTCGATCCCTTTGTAGTTGCATTGACACAGTGTTCACCCAAGAACGGTTTCAAATCATGGAGAAACCAGGCCTACAGAAGGATTTTACATAAAGATCATCCATTCCAGGGCCAGATGCAAGACTTCAAGGAGGCGTGGAATGATTATGAAAGAGAACTTGAAACAGAGTTCAGGGGGTTTGTTAATCTGGCAGACAGGTCAGAGAGATACATAAATATAAGAAACAAGTACAACACAATATGGGGTCCTGTGAGAGTAAATCCAAGTCTAGAAACTGTTGAAATAAGATCTTTAGGCGCAAACCCTAACCTTGACCTATTATTTGAAATCGCCCACTATGTAAACAGAGGCATGGAGGCCTTTGTCAAAAACTACGGCTCTATATATGACTTTTTGGAAGACATTTCACCTCAAGACTTCAGGACGGTCCAAAGCATTGACGATTTGAGAAAGCTGTCAGGCTTTGCCATAAAGGATGGTCTTAAAGACCCAATGGTCTACCAGTATGCTTCAAACCTTTTCAGTTTCTGTAGAAAGGGTTCAAGGGAAGGCCTAAATGGAGAAATTGAAAAAATACTTAGTGTCAGGCGAAGCCTTTCTGAATCCATAATTGAAATGAATGGAAGAGGGGAAAATATACACAAAAGATTGTATGAAGATATCTATAAAAATTATCTTTCGACAGAAATCGAAAAAAAGACTCAAGAAAAAGAGAGTGCTGTGAAAGTATGAGCAAAATAACCTACATAAACACCGGTTGGACACCTGAGAGAAAAATAAGATGGATGGAAGATCAAATCGAGAAATGGAACAAACACGGAACAGATTTGGAGTTCATGAACTTTGAGTACGATGAAGAGGTTTCGGAGTTGGATACCGAGATCGCATACATTAGGTTCAGAACCGCAGAAGGCCTGGAAAACCAAATGCCGAGTAAATATAGGAAAGAGGAATATGATGAAGCCTTTTCAGAATTAATTGAAAAAAAGGAAAGGGAATACGAGGAATCAGTATCCGGTGAAATAAAGTATATACAAACACCAGAAGCTATGAGAAAATACCGGGACAAGACGAAGGTATATGATCTCCTTGAAGATGAGGTTCCAATGCCTGATTCTATCAAACTAGAAGAATATGATGACTTTGAGGACTTCTTAAGTAAGCACGGAGAAGTTTGCATAAAACCGGCAAGAGGTAACCAAGGACAAGGTATAACCAAGGTTGAAGAGAAGGGTTCTAGGTACTACCTAACTACAAATATCGATATAGAAAATATAGAAGAAAGTTCTCACGAAGCCTTCAAGGAATACGATCTTTCTGAGGAGGAGTTCGAGGAGTTTTTCCAAAAATACAGTGAAATAAGCGATGGTCCGAGCGCACTTATTCAAGAATGGATAAATCCTAGAAAGATCGATGGCAAAATCTTCGACCTGAGAACATATTCTGTATTCAACGAAAACCACCATGGAGCCAGGATCGGTGAAGAAGGCCTAACTACCAATCTTTCAACCGGCGTAAAAACAGAGGACCGTGTACTTCCTGCTCAAACACTCATAAAAAAGGGTGTACTTACAGGTGAGGAAAAGGCAGACATAGAACATTACTCAAACAAAGCTTCGGATCTGATGGACGTGGAGCTTCTCGCATGTGATTGGTACCTAGCTGACGAGCCCTTGATGCTTGAGGCAAACACAAGTCCAGGTACTATTCTAACAGTTGTAGCCGAAGACTACAGTCCAGAGCATCTTCTGGTAGATAAGATAGTAGAAAGGGAATACGGAGAAGAGCTGGGCGAACTAATAGAGGAGAGTAAAAACCAAAGAAAACGAATGATAGAAGAAAATTTTCTTTGAATCCTGACGTATTAAAACACACAAATAGATATTGTTGGTGATAGCATGGAAAAGATACTCATAATTTCAGGTATCCATGGTGATGAGATAGCTTCTATTTTAGTTGCAAGAGAACTGAAAGGATGGGTAGAAGGAATGGGGCTGGACAACGTAGATGTGATACCCGAAGTCAATAGGGAAGCAGTCGAACTAAACCGAAGAGCTACACCCAAGGACGGAAAGGATCTTAACAGACTCTTTCCCGGCAAGAAAGACGGAACAAAAAGTGAGAAAATAGCCTATGAACTCTTTAAAAAAGCGAAGGAATATGACAAAATAATAGATCTACATACCTTTGGAAGCAAAAGAGTTTGTGCCCCCCATGTACTTGTTGACGCAAAGGAGAAGAAGAACAGGGAGCTTGTTGAAAAACTCGGGTTAGATTACGCCGTTCAAACAACAGGGTCCCCAGGAAGGCTATTCACAGAACTATCAAAGAGTGGAAAGGCATCTGTTCTTATAGAGATGTGTGGTGCAGAAAGCCTTTTGGAAAGAGATATGGAAAGGGTCAAGGAGTCACTTAAAGGGCTTATACTTGACCAGAGTAACAAAGGTGTAAAAATATTTGAAAAGTACGAAAAGATAAGACCCGACAAACTGGGGAAGTTCGAGCCATCAAAAAAGGTTGGTCAAAGGATAACCAAGGGAGAGGTAATTGGAACCCTTAACGATAGGCCTGTCAAGTCGGATACCGATGGTATGATACTTGGTCTCATGAATAAAGGGTTCCATGATCCCAGTGAAGGATATGTTGCCTTTGTGGCGAAAAACGAGTAGTTAAAACCAAGGAATTAATGTTGCTATTTCCAATAAACCTACTAAATAGTTCACGCCAAAGGCCATAAAACCTAGAATGAAATACTCTTTAGGTTTGGTTTTAGGCACTACAAAGTTAACCAACTCAACCCAAACAATGGATTTGATAATCAAATCAACCCGCGGAACGGGAACCATATAACCAACCTCCATTACATAGGGAAGTGCATAGATAAAAAACAACTGTGCTATCACAGATATTGCCAGAATCCTCGTTGAAGGGATATCCGATGAAATTAGGATATTACCTATATATAGAACTACAAAACTCAGTGCTATCTTCACAATAAGATCCGACATCATTTTTTCTCCTTTATCTTCTTCTCGAGTATATAGGATACCTTTTCACCGTCGGCCTTACCACCCACTCTTTGCATAACGGGACCCATTAATTTCTTGAAGGCCCTTTCGTCGTCTAGTATATCCTTCTTCGAATCCACAACCTCTTCTATTATTTTTTCTAGATCTCGGTCATTGATTACTTCTGTTTCATCCAGTATATCTTCCAGGTTTTTTTCTTCCTGGAGCATTTTCTTTAAAACATCTCCAAAGGATTCCTTGGGAATCTCATCTCTATCTATGTAGGTTAAAATCGTGCGCAGGTCTTCGGAATTTATTTTTTCTGTTGGAATACTGTCCCTCTTCTTCAGATCCTTGAGTTCAACAGTGAGTAGGTTTGCAAGTGTTGATAGGTCCATACTAACGCTTTTTCTGAGTTCTCCAAAAAGATCGTAAAATCTGCTGTCCAGGATCTCTTCGGCCAGATGTTCCGAAAGTCCATCGTCGATTAAATCCTTCTTCTTCTTTTCAAGGCTTTCGGGAATTTCTATTGTTTCCAACTTTTTTTGTCCTATCCGTATAGCAGGGACGTCGGTTTCAGGGTACATTCTTGCTTTTCCAGGTAAAGGCCTTGAGTAGCTTGTTGTTCCGTCTTCGTTTGAATCCCTTGTTTCCTCGGGAATCTCTTCCATGGACTTCTTTGCCCTGTCTTTGACTGCTTCGATGGCTTCGTCCAAGCCCTTCGTTCCTGCAGCGACTACTATTACATCGTCTTTTCCGGCGTCAAATTTTTTCTTTAGCTCACAGAACTCATCTAAGAGATCATATTTTTCTATATCTTCGTCCGTGTGTATTATACCACCCAAACCATGTGCCTCTGCGTACTCGGAGAGTTCTTTCCCGAAGGTCTTGTCACCGCTTATTTTATTCGCCAGCAAACCACCGAATCCCTTCAGTATAAAGGCCTTGATGTCCTTGTCTTTCATGATCCTTCCGTAGAACTTGGAATCACTCCCTTCGAAAACTTCCTCGACGTCGAGTACACCATCCGGAACCGAGGCGCCTCTTCGGTTTAACTTTTCCTTTATATCCAGAAGCGACTTCTGTCTTTCGACCTCCTTTCTTACAGTATCCTCCAAAATATCAAGTTCCTGAAGGCCCTTGATCTCTATCCTGGATCCTCCCTTTATGGAGACGTTTACATCCTGTCTTATACTTCCTATCCCTCTTTGCACCTTCCGTGTTGATCTCAACATCTTACCCAGACTCTCTGCAACCTCCCTTGCATGCCCGGGGTTCTTTATATCAGGGGCCGTTCCGATCTCGACCAGTGGAATCCCGAGTCTATTTAGTCCATAGGTCACGGTATTTCCTTCTCTATTTAGAATCTGGGCGCTCTCCTCCTCCAGACATACGTTTTCAATGCCTACAGTACCTTCGCTGGTCTCCATCCCTCCGTCTAGTCCGACGAGCATGGTTCTCTGGAAGCCCGATGGGTTTGAGCCATCTATAACAGTCTTCCGCATGGGATGTATCTCATCCGGTATTTCACAGCCCAGTGTCTTTGCGACCTGTAGCGATATATCCATGGCTTCTTCCCTTATGTTGTGTGGTGGTTCTTCGTCCAGTTCAACTTCCCACGACTCTGAAGGATATGTCTTGTATATGAACCTTCTGTCACGGAGAAATTCATATAGTGCTGCAGGATCCATTTCCCCTGTCTCGCCTGGAACAGCTCTGAGTTTTCTGACTACCTCGTCAACTGGTTCTTCCTTCATTGTTGAGCTGCAGTTGCAGAAGAGCTTCTTTGTATCCAGTCTTTGGTGGACTTCTATACCACATTTAAATCCAAGTTTTTTGTAGTCCATACATAAACCAACTGTTAAAATTTACTCTTTACGCTTCTTTCGGTTATTTCGCCCCGCATGTTTTCAGTCATAAGATCCTCGGCCTCCTCCTTGTCGTAGTTTCCAAGCAACCAGGCTAGTTTTACATAGGCCGTTTCAGGAAGCATGTCGCTGAGGTTACCTATGACACCTGCTTTCTGGAGATCGATCCCTGTCTCATATACATTCATATTAATCCTTCCGTTAAAGCACTGCGAGGCCATAAAGGCTATGTTTCCTTCTTCGATGTACTTTTTCAGTTCTTCCATGATTTCTTTGTTGTCTGTAGGAATATGTCCCATACCGGTTCCTTCTATAACTACCCCTTTGCTTCTCTGGAGTTTTTTCTCAAATATACCCGGATCCATGCCAGGGTAGATTCTTATTATCTCTACATGGCCTTCGAGCTCACTTTTAGCCTCGACCTTTCTTTGTGTATTTTTCTTTCTGTAGTCGTTTCTTATCCTTTCGACTTTCAGATCCTCCCAGTATATCTTTGCGTATGGATCTGCGTTTACAGTCCGGAAGGCGTCCCTTCGTGATGTATGCATTTTCCTCACCTTAGTCCCGGGATGCAGGTAACAAAAATCATCTGATCTGGAACCGTGCATGCAAACTGTGACCTCGGCTATATCAGTAGTTGCGGCCTTTAATGCACATGTCAGGTTTTGATGCGCATCGCTGCTTCCTCTGTCGGAGCTTCTCTGAGAACCAACGAGTACAACGGGAATAGGGAGGTTTTCTAGCATAAAACTCAGTGCCGCAGATGTGTATCCCATGGTGTCGGTTCCGTGTGCTATTACAACACCGTCTTTTCCCTTTTCTATCTCCTCGACCACCTCCTCTGCTATTTTTTTCCAGTCTTCGGGACCGATGTTTTCCGAGAGAGTGTTTAGAATCTTCCTTGTCTCTATTTTTGCTATACCACCTATTTCAGGAGCAAAAGTTACAAACTCATCCTCGTTAACCGAAGGCTTGACAGCTCCTGTTCTGTAGTCAACTCGGGATGCTATAGTTCCTCCTGCTATAAGAATAGATACGCTTTTATCGCCACTTTTTTTTACATCTACATGTAGATCCTTACTCTCCACCTCCACGTCTTCTAATTTTTTGAATGACATGCCGTTTTTGTGCTTTAATCCTATGTTGTAACCACCATCCAGCTTCAGGACAAGGGTGTCTTCGTCTGATTCTGTTCTGGGCATGAGGATACCTGTATGTTCCTTTCCGTTGTCTAGAACTTTTATCCTATCACCTATCTCTATCCCTTCTTTCTCCATTTCCCTTTGTAACTCTTTGCTGTAGGACATACCTATTTATTGGCCATGCGTTTTAAAATATCTTTCATACCACTGTTTGTTGTTTTTCCGGACTGCAAAACAATTTTAAGCTTCGGTCTCAACCTTGTATAGGATGATAGACAAATACAAGGAGGTTTCTAGCAGGATTTTTGGTGGTTCCGCCGAGAGGATTGAAGACAGACTCGGGTCCCTGGAGACAGGTCTCAGGAAGAGCAATCTCGGTATACTCCGAAGAACCTATGTAAGTGTAATGTTGATGACGTCTTTTTTATCCTTCGTTGGTATGTTTTTGGCTACATCTACATTCTTTTTGTTTTTGAACTACAGCCCACTGTACGTGATTTCCATGGGTCTCGTTGTAGCGGTCGCTTCTTCTGTATCTGTTTTCATGTTTATGTACCTGTATCCGGTCAAGGAGTCCAGGTCCAGATCAAAGAGCATAAGAAACAACCTTCCCTTTGCTATAAACCATATGTCGGCTATAGCAAGTTCCAGGGTTCCGCCCTATGTGATTTTCAAACTTCTTGCAGAGTTCGATGAGTACGGGGAGATATCCACAGAGGCAAGAAAGATAGTCAGAGACGTCGATGTGTTTGGACATGATATAACGACAGCCCTCAAGCAGGCGTCTATAAGAACTCCCTCGGACGAATTTCAGGAGTTCTTAGGTGGACTTGTCTCGATCGAAGAAACAGGAGGCAGCCTTATAGACTTCCTGGAAGTGCAGGCAGAGGAGGCAATGTTTGACTACAGACAAATGAGGAAGCGTTATATGGATGCTCTGTCGACCTACGCAGATTTTTACACTGCGGTTCTCATAGCTGCACCTCTGCTCATGGTTGCGGTTCTTTCTGTTATGAGTATGGTAGGAGGCGAGGTATTTGGCATGGAAATAAGAGATGCTATATCCCTTGGGATATACGGAGCAATACCGCTTATGAATGTGATATTCATATCCTTTATACACCTAACACAACCCGAGGTGGTCTAATGTTTGGGAAGATAACGACAACAGAGAAAAAGAAGAAAATAATTACCTCTTCGGTTTTGCTGGGTTGTTTGGTAATCGTTGCAAATCTGATGTTTCTTAGAAATATGCCTCTATTCGGCGAATACTTTCCACTTATCAACGTCGTAGGTTCCCTGGTGATCCTTGGTCCTCTTGGATTCTTGAAATACATCGAATATCAGAAAAACAAGGAGATTGAAGAGAGGTTCCCGGACTTCTTGAGAAACGTTACCGAGGGCATAAAGTCAGGAATGACACTTCCCAGGGCAATAGAGGAAGCTGCAGACAGTGGATACGGTATCTTAGATCCTTACGTAAAGAAGATGTCATCCCAGATCGACTGGGGTGTTCCCTTCGACGAAGTACTCAGACGGTTTGCAGATAAGGTCGGAAGCGTATCAATAGACAGAACAGTTACAACGATAATAGAGGCCCACCGTTCCGGTGGAAACGTCTCCGAGGTACTGGAAGTTGTAGGTGAATCTGTAAAAAATATGGAAAGACTGAAAAAGGAGAGAAAGAGTCATGTCTATTCTCAGGTCGTTACAGGTTATATGATATACTTTGTTTTTCTTGGCGTTATGATAGGACTTCAGCGGTTCCTCATACCAAATATAGTTGTAGAGGGTGGAGCCATGGGCATCGGAGGAGGTGCTCTTGATCCAAACCAGATATCAATGACCTACAAGGAAATGTTCCAGAATCTTGTAGTAATACAGGGATTTTTTTCAGGCCTTGCCATAGGAAAGATGTCCACGGGGTCCATAGTTGCAGGCCTCCAGCATGTGGTAGTTCTGGTATTTGCTGGATATATATCATTCTTTGTTTTCATGTAGCTAGAAAAGTTATATAAAAAGAGAACCAAGGTTTAACCTATATGTCTACAACAGGCGTCCTATGTCCTAGGAAAGGTATATCGCCACTTATAGCAGCAGTTCTTCTTATAGCATTTACTGTGTCGATAGCAACTGTTGTTGCATCCTGGGCCCAGAGCTTCGGCGAGGAGCGTCTTGGCGACGCAAGTGATCTGATGGGACAGGCTGTGGACTGTTTCAACATAAACGTAGATGTACAGTATGCTTACCTGGACGATGGTCAGATTAAAACACTTGTATGGAACGGAGGCACTGAGAACTTTACAGTGGTAAGGTTTGTTGTGTTCGAAGACGGAGTTCCGCATGGCTTCGAGCCCGACGGAGAAACAACCTTTCGTCCTGGAAGACATGCAGAAATTGTCTTCGATGTAGACGATGATCTGGATATAGAAAGGGCCGAACTACATGTAGAACCGGAAAGATGCCCGAGGATACAGCCTGTTGATTCCTGTGAGGGGTTTGATGGCG
This sequence comes from Candidatus Aenigmatarchaeota archaeon, assembly GCA_003554845.1. Lineage (GTDB taxonomy): Archaea > Aenigmatarchaeota > Aenigmatarchaeia > PWEA01 > PWEA01 > PWEA01. The sequence continues at coordinate 102,382 of PWHK01000017.1, forward strand.
AGGACTTCATCTGTTAGCATCATATACTTTCTATCTCTATCTTTGTTTTGTTGTATTTGATTCCTCTGTTGCTTATAAGGAGGCTGTGTCTTCCCCTTGTCAATCCAATTGAACTTATGAAGTTTATATCCTCAGGCCAGACTTTTATTTCGACTCTACTTGGCACTCCTATGCCACCTCTCCTTGAAAGTGTCTTTATCTCATCCTCTCCGAGACCTCTGTTGTATATCCGGACTCTTTCCAGTTGTCCACTCAGCCCTGGACCTATAAAAAGTGGACTGTCTGTATGTACAATTCCAGGTGCCTGTTCGTATCCCATTTCTTCTCCATCGATGTATATTTTAATTTCGTCTCCATTCCATGTACCTACCACAAAAATCCAATCTTCGAAAACGGCTTCAGTAGATGTGGTATATTCTTCACCATTACGAACTGTCCAGTGTAATTTTTCGTCGTCTATACCGAGCAAATATCCTGCTTGATCTGTGCTTTTGTTTATTATAGAAGCCTTGTCTGTGCTGTCGGTGTTTAACCAGGCAGAAACAGAAAGACCATTTGGTGGATTAAGGCTCCTGTGGTTTGGAACTTTGATGTGGCCATCTTGTGTGAGGTCCACAGAATTTCCGTAGATTCCATGGGTCCAGACGCCCTCTTCAAGTTTTCCGTGGTTATCGTAGGAACTACAGTCCTTTACTGTGTCTCCTTCTTGGTTTAAACGGAGATCAAGCACCCTTCCACTTCCAAGGGTTCTTATCAGAGTATTTCCGTCCATATAACACATCTCAGGAGGCAGAAATTCTGTATCCATTTCATAGTTAAACCCTAATGTATCCTCTGTACTGTTTACAGTATATGTGCCCTGGTCGACCTCCATGGGCACGGTTACCGAGCTTCCCTCGCCTCCATATTTTACAGATATCACTTCGCTGTCGAGTGTTTCGATGTTGTCCTGTGCCCTTCCGAACATCATCTTTTCCCTTGTTTCTTCGATAGCGGGAATTCCAATGTTCATAACAATTCCTATGCCGGCTATGGTTATGAGAAGCACGAAGACTGCAGAAACTATTGGATTTATTCCCTTTGAATGCATAAAATATCTGACCTCTAAAGCATTTTCTCCGGTATATCTCTGGATGCCCAGTTGGGACAGGTCCCTGAAATAAAGACGCCCTCCTCTACATCGCCTATCTCTTCGTCCACTGTAAATGTTCTTGAATCTCCTGGAGACAGTATCTCCTCACCTCCACTTACACTGTATTCTTTCCACTGTCCGTCTACAGAGAGCTCCAGTCTGAAGTCGGTGAGTTCTTGTTTTCCTGTATTCCTCACATGGACACCCAGACCTTGTTCATACCACACTACTTCCTCCAGGGTTATCTCCGATCTTTCACAGTCGATCTTTTCAAGGGATCCGGAAACAGCATCTTCTGTACCTTCTTCTACAATTCTGAGTACCTCGGGTCCTACTATTGTAGTTATACTTACAACTATTGCAACGAGCAATACAGTAGCTATAAGCGGTGATATACCCTTCTTCATAGTAAGACTATTTGTCTGGGTTTACTTAAATCATAGCACACCGGTCTTTTGTTACTCCATGGATCTTGTCGATGCATTTCCGTCCATTACTAATTCCAAACTACTTCCTCCGACCTCTATTGTATAGAAGAGAGACGTGTGGTTCCCATCTGCTCCCGTAAGACCACCGTAGTGTACTGTACGGCTTTGGTTGTTTTCTATGTCTTCGTAGAAAAGCTCCAGTATGTATCTGTCGCCGTGTTCTGATAGTTCGACACTGCATTCCTCGCCGTGTTCGATGTGGTTGCTGCACTCTGTTCCGTTTATCTCCGCAGATATACTTCTCCCGAGCATATTTTTGACACCTGATTTTATATGAGATCCATTGTAGTGAACTCCAACCGATATAAGAAAATTTACATCCATTGGCTGGAGATTTTCAGATGAGAACGAGGCGAACTTTTCCATGTCTTCGTTTATACTTCTGTATACTGGATCCATCTGTGCAGACTCCTCGTAGGTCCTGAGTATTTCTCTGGCCATGTTTTCCATGATCCTGGATTCCTGTGATTTTACGGAGCCTGTTCCTACTGAAGCAAAGTCTGCGGCCACGTAGACAAGGTAGAACGAGAGGGCTATAACTATCCCTGTTGCTACAATAACCTGGCCCTTTGATCTGCAGTTTATCATTCCACCCACCCGTAGACTATTATTTTCTTTGGATAGTCTCCTACCCCGCCTATTATGTATCCTGATCTGGAGACCGATCTGTCCTCGGGAAGGGTCAGGTTACCGCATGTGTTACCACAGACAACTGTCTTGTAACCTACTCCTGGGGGAAGGCATTGGTCGATTTCTTCTTCGAAGGGACCTTCGCTTTCTAGTTCATTTCTGTCGTATATCCTGGAGGAAATAATAAGTGAATGGAGACAGCCATCGAGTCTTGGCTTTATCTGGTCCTCTGTTGTAATCGATGAACCTGTGTATAGAACAAAAGTTGCTGTGAGTATAATCATTGCAGCAACAAATGATTCCACTGTAAAAAGGGCGCCCTTTGTATTCTTGTTCACCAGACAACCACCTCGGGTTTTATAGTTTCGATTTGTCCGTCTTTGTTCTGGTAGAGCGTTTTTCTTGAGTAGATCTCAACACCAGACTGTTCTGGTATGGGCCTACCGTGGTTGAACTCCATATCCGATGTATCGAAGGATATGTTGAATCCTCCGTCGAATCCGTATCCTTGGCCCAGATCCCCGTAGTTGAGATCTTCTAAAATCTCTGCCTTATATCCACAGACCGAGCCTAGTCTTCTTTCCGAATGTACAGTAACGTTCAGGGTTGTGTTTTCGGATTCTTCCAGTTCGGGATGTTCTGCCTCTGTCATGTTGTTTTGTGAATAGTATATGTCCACAGTTTTTTCTCCGTGGTCTCCTATCTCGATCTCGAAAAGTATATCGAAGGATTCCATGAAACCATCTCCTTCTACAGATGTATCAAGAGCCTCGTCCTTGTGGTATGCAACCACCGATCCTTTCCACGCGTTTGGTAAACCGTTGCTCTGTCCTGTATTTATATTGGTCTTCAGTGTATACGTCCCTCCATGCCCGTCCCTTTCTCTGATATGCACAGGAACCTTCCATATAGTACTCCCCATGCTGGGTCTCTCTGGATTTTCTTCCCAGTGCCATGTCCTTGGATTTCCTTTGTGTGAGAAGGAGGTGTACCATAGGTTTTCTGCTTGGTTCTGTCCTTCACCTCTGTAGGTATCTCTTATGGTCGCGGAGTAGTGGTCTGATATATGTGAAAGAGAAAATGAAAAGGCTATTATGAGAACAGAGGCAGCCAGTGCAATATCAGCCTGGTTCATTCCCTTTGTTGACAAGCACAAAGAAGGCAATGAATCCATTGGTTTCATGCACCCACCTCCTCTATGGTGACCGTGTCTGTGATACTTCCTTCCCTGTTTTCCCTTGTGTACTCTATCCTCAGGTCGCGTTCGCTGGAAACCGATCCCGATAAACCGGTTTCTATGTTGTAGAGTTTCTGCGTATAGTTTTCAGAATTTCCATCCACCTTCAAAACAATACTTGGATCCGGTTCCTCTGTGAGGTCTACAACGTATGTCCTTCCACCTATGGTATTCCTAATTTCTATCTCCTTCGATGCCAAAATCCTTTTTTCACCTGGTTCCGGGACCGTCGTTTTCTGGTTGTTCACTGTATACATATCCATTATACTGTTTGAAACTTCCCTTATCACTGCTTCTGCTTGTGATCTCTTGGACTCGGATGTTATATCTGTGTAGTATGTGTACATAGACGAGGACACAACAAAAAGTATCATGAAGACTATTAGCAGGGCTAGAACATGTGATGTGTAGTCCGAAAGTCCCTTTTTAGAGTAGAATATTTGTACCACCGCTACACATCTTCATTTTCTTTGTTTCCTTCTATATTATTCTTTGTTTCTTCCTTGGTTTCCTCTGGTTCTATATTTTGATCTGCGACGATGGACCCACTTTTAAGTGATGAAGGAGGGCTTACATGTACATCTCTTTCTATATCCCTTTCATCGAGCGTCTTTTTTGGATTCCTCAAGTATTCGGATATGACCCTTGCGACGTCCTTCCAGTCCATGACACTGTTTTCGTACATATATTCAAGCAGAGCCTCCCTCGTCTTTATCTCTTCCTTTACGTCTTCGAGATCCAGTCCTTTGTTTCTAGCTATCTTTGTTATTGCGTAGTCGGATCCCTTGTTGAACTTGAACTCGTCCTTTGCAGGTATCCAGGAGAAAACATTGTTTTCCCTTGCTTCTCCTGTTTCGCCGTCTATACTTGTTATCTCAACCAGGCTTTTTGCCCTTCTTGCCGACTCACTTACACCCTTTGCATGGGCCATGTTTACAACTATATCAAGTGTCTCAACCAGGCTTGGCGGTAGTTCTATGGGAGGCGACTGGAGTCTTTTTATTACCGTGTCTACACCTCCTGCATGCATCGTAGACATTGCCGGATGACCGGAGCTCATGCCCTGGAACATCACGTATGCTTCCTTGCCTCTGACTTCACCGACTATAACGTAGTCGGGATTCTGTCTAAAGGAAGCCTTCAAAAGATCAAACATATCAACCTCGCCGTAGCTGTCTTTTTTAGATGCCATTCCAAAACCTGAGCGTATCTGCGAGGGTATCCAGTTTTCATGTGGAAGGTTCAGTTCTCTTGTATCCTCTATTGAAACTATTTTGTCCTGTTCGGGTATGAAAAGCGATATGGCGTTCAAAAATGAGGTTTTGCCCGAGGCCACACCTCCACAGACAAGAATGGATATACCGTTTTCTATACATAGCCACAGATAAGCAAGAAGCTTCGGACTTGCAGTCCCCATTTTTATGAGCTGTGTCGGCGAGAAGGGTTCTTCGGTGAACTTCCGTATGGAAAAGTTGGGTCCCTTTGTAGAGACATCCTCCGAGTAAGTTGCCTGTACCCTTGATCCGTCGGGCAGGCTTCCGTCGAGGAGAGGTTCTGCGTAGGATACATATCTTCCGCATCTTTCGGCAAGCTTTACTATAAAGTCCTTGAGTTGGTCTTCTTCGTTGTAGACTATGTTTGTTTTCACGGACCCGAACTTCTTGTGTATTATGTATATAGGTGTCCCAACACCATCGCATCCTATATCTTCTATGTAGGGATCATGCATGAGAGGCTCTATCCTGTTGATCCCAACAAAGTCCCTGTACACATAGTACATTATCTTTGAGAACTCCAGCCTTGAAAGGTGTATGTCAAGCTCCTTTACTATCTGCTTTATCTTCTTTTCCAGATATTCTATTGTTTCCCCCCTTTCCCTTACTTCGGATAGTTTTACATCTACAAGTTCCACCAGCGCGTCCTTTATGTCCCTGTATATATTCTTTTCATTGTTGCTCAGCTCCGGCTCCATCACCCTGTATACATTTTCACAGTGTACATCACTCCATCTTATGTTTGCGTATGCAAAGGGCTGGAGAAGAGGATACTGTACGTCTAGGTCTTCATCGTCTTCTGTATCTGGTACAACAAGAAGGCGTTTGGGCTCCTTTATGTCGAATTCTCCCAGTCTTTCCACAAGCCTTTCTGGTCCTTCTCTGTAGTCTTCTAACCTTCTTCTCAGGGACCCTCTTTCGGGGACCATCTTCTTTCTGATCTCAGAAATTCTGTCCTTTAACCCTATTTGAATCACCCTTGTCCTTTCCGTGGCTGAACTATTCCTCGGAAGCGTGCGCACTTTGGACAGGCCCATTGGGTCTTTTCTGGTAGGTGCATATCTTTGTCGTCTACCTGTTTTCTGACTTCGGGATCGGTTATTTTCATTCCACTCTTCGTCTTGAAGGACTTGAAGCGGGGAACTCTTCTTCCACAGAAACTGCAGCGTACGTTCTGTCTTGAACCCTTGGACTTAGTTTGTGTGTAGCCGCGCTTGTACGGGGCTCCGGATTTTGGCATGTTTCCACCTCCTAATGTTGTTGGATTATTTTTGGCAATAAAACCTACAACAAGTTTGTTGCTACAAACTTAAAAGTTACTAATTGGTCGTTATGATCATACGTTTCTGTGAAGTATTTATACGCTGAAAAAGTATTTTAATTACTAAAGGTTAACTGTTTGCTATGTTTTTAGGCCACAGAGGACAGGCTGCAATGGAGTATATGATGATAATGGTTATAGCCATGCTTATACTTGTTCCTCTTGTTTCTGTTGTCTACTCCCAGACCGCGAGATCCAGAGAGGAGATGGGTCAGGCAGCCCTGAGGGATTCTCTCCAGGGACTTGCCGATTCTGCAAACATGGTACAGGCACAGGGCCATCCGGCCAAGATAACAAGGAGACTCCATCTTCCCCAGGGAACGACATATACAAACGTTACAGACAGCCACTTTGTTGTCAGGGTCCGTACAAAGGCAGGACCTACAGATTATTCTTCTACTACAACGGCAAACCTTACGGGAGGTCTTCCACAGAGCCCAGGCTCATATCAGATATCTCTGAAGATGGAGGAAGGAGGTCTTGTAAATGTCACATTCTGAGAGAAGGGGACAGGTCTCAATGGAGTTTATGGCTTATTTTGGAACACTTCTCATGATTTTTGTGTTGTTCGGGCCTGTGCTTTTCAACAGGTCTGTAGCCATAAAGAGGAGAACTGTCTCCCTTGAGGCCAGCAGGGTTGCGACATCCCTTGAGAAGGAGATAAACAACGCAGTCCGTTTTGGCGATGGTTACCGGAGAACGTTTACTGTTCCCGAAAGTTTGTCGGGCCATGAATACAACATCACTTTGCATGGTGCAGAGTACGGAAGTATTTTGAGGGTGGAGTGGAGTAATGGAGTTGAAAACAGAAGGCTGATAACATCGGATACCTCTGGTGATATAGTTTCGGGTGAAAACACAGTAGAAAATTCAGACGGTACAATAAAATTCAACGATATAAAATGAAAGACCAAGGACTAGGACAGATATTTTCGGTGGACTTTCTGGTTGGAGTTGTAGTGGTTCTTTTCATAATGACGACGGTCCAGGTATACCATTCCAGGGTTACAGAGGACATAAGACAGGAGGAAAAGATGGTTTTTCACGAAAGCCTTTCATCAAGAACAGATACACTTCTTCTTTTTGAAGGTATGCCTGAAAACTGGAACGATGAAAACATAGAAATACTTGGATTTTCTACAGGAAAGCCTAACGAACTCAACGGGACGAAGCTTTTGGAATACTTTGCCATGGAAGACACAAAGGCCGAAAATCTTCTTGGTTTCCATGGCCGTGAATTTCACCTTGTTTTCAGAGACGATCAGGGGGATATTATGTCCAGAGACGGCGTTGACTTTATCAGAGGGGAACAGGGGTGGAATGGATCTTCCGACATCTATACAGTCGAGAGAAAGATATCGGTTGAGGGAAGCGGACAGGGTTCAATGAGGCTGGTAGTATGGTAAATATGATGGACTCCAAAAGCGGAATATTCTTCAGTTTGGATGCAGTCCTGGCTCTTACCGCGGCATTTGTCATCATAGGAAGCCTTGGAGTATACTACACAGTTGCGCCTGAGATGGATTACAGGGATAAACACGCCGATTCTGAAGATATAATGGCCTTTCTTCTAAATACACATCCTGACGACGTAGAAGGCATTGAAGTCTATGCAAACCAGACAGACGATGGCAGTATACTGGAACTTATAGGTTCCTTCTGGGCTTCGGGTAATATATCTGCGGCAGAGGACATAACAAAAACTGTCCTTGATGGAAGAACGGATAGGTGCTGGGAAATGGATTTTTCCGGAGACAGCATAGGCGGAGGATGTGAAGAGGGAGATACGGTCTCGGTTTCAAGTAGGGTTGTTTCCGGGTATGAGGCAGAAAAAGAACCCGAGGGATATATTGTCAGAGGCCGTCTTACAGAGACAGATTCCGTTTTTGATAGTTCATATACGTTTTTCAGCGGATATGTCGGCGACGGCAATATAACAAAAACAATTTCGCTTGATAATATCGAAAGCATCGAAAACACCACCATGGAGGTAGACGCCGGCGGAAACTTCACACTCTACATAAACGATCAGTTTTCTGGATACTATTCGACCCAAAGTGGATCACAGAGAGCTGATAGATGGAAAATAGATGAAGACCATTGGGACAACTTTGTAGAAGGAGAAAACAAACTACAGTTTAACTTTACAGAAGAAGGCGCTTCTTTCTCAGGAGGCTTTTTTAATGTTGTATACATGACAGATGATTTCCAGTTCAAGCACCCGGATACCATACAAAAAAAGAACCTTCCTGGTATAGACGGTGTGATAAATCTCTATTCTTCTTTCTATGTTCCAGGTGAAATTCAAAATATTTCGGCTTACTTGGACTACAAGAGCGAGTATAATATATCACTTGTTCTTGGAAATGTTACCGTCTACGAAAATTCTTCACACAAAAGAAAGCAGGTTGAGTTGTTTGATCATGAAGTAAGGACCTGTTTCGATGAATCGGATGTTGGATATTCAGATATAAGCGACACAACTGTACCTTTGAGGCTGAGTATGTCCAATGTAACAGATCTTCTCGGAAGAGAAGCAGATGTTTTTTCCGTCGTTGATGTGTCGGGTAGTATGGGAGCCTGTGATGTTCCCGCAGAGCCAGAAGACGACTACGAATGTGAGAACAACTGTCAAAACCCTGGATTTTTCTGTTGTTGGTTTAACAACTGTAATACAGAGAGTGGATGTGAAGCCTGCGATGGAACCTGGGTAGATTTCGGCAAGGAAAGAATAACTGTGGCGAAACAAGCAACAAGGGATTTTGTTGACATTATTCTCAATACAACAGGAAACAGAGTTGGATTAAATGCCTATGAGAGCGTTGTTGAGGAGCAGCATGCACACGATCTTTCAAAGGACAATGAATCGCTTTACGATAAAGTTGAAGACTGGGAAGCCGGTGGTGGAACCTGTATATGCTGCGGTGTTAACGATGCAAGACAAAGACTTGTTGATCAATCAAATGAAAGCAGATACCGTTCCATGGTTATGATGAGCGACGGAATTGCCAACGTGGAGTGTAGTGAGCAAGGTACAGGTGATGCAGCCCAGGATGCAATAGAATCTGCATGCTATGCCTATGAGGAGTATGGTATAGAGGTTTATACTATAGGCTTTGGCCCCAAGGAACAGATAGATGAAGAAACTATGCAGGAAATGGCAGACTGTGCCAATGGTAAATACTACTACTCTGATCTGGGAAATCTTGAAGATATATATGAAAGCGCAACAGAGGATATGTTAAAGGCATCCTACGAAGACCAAGAGTTGAATGTCAGAGAACCATTCTCGGAAAATATTACACTTTATCCTGATTCATACATACGATTCAATTACACAGAAACAGGGGACGAGCTCCAGTACGGTGAGATTCCACTGACATTTCAGTCCAAGAGATTTGAAGGTGATATTGAGTCTCCAAAGGAGGGTAACTTTTCAGTGGGTGATGCAGCAAGACCCCTAGGTGCCCGGGTAACCTCCTACTCGTCACGTTTCTGGACCTCACTTGTTGATATATCGAATGATGACCACACCCAGAACATATACAACCTTACAAACTTTGGTAGAGAGTATGAGAAGCTCGGGGATCCATACACTGTAAACATACCACGTGGGTATATATCCCATGGAAATAATCAGATATACCTCGATACATCCCGATCCCCGGGTAACTTTACAGGTGGATCTCCTGATAGCAGGGTAATATACGATGTGGCTGTCAATGGTTCGGTTGGATACGGTGACTCTTTCCCGGAGTATGAAGGCGGGACTGTTACAGTGGATCTTGCCTCGGGGGAAACCTATGAACTGATTGTTGGTAACAACACAGATACGTGTGATTTTGAAAGGGATGCACTGTGTGATATGGTTCTCAGACTTACAGAAAAACTGGACGTCAACAACGATGGAATGGTGGATGTTATGATATCCGAGGAAAATCTTGAGATAGGCGACACCAGGATAGGAGGAGTTCCGTATCTCTGGGGCCCGGGTGTATTTACTATGAAAATATGGTGATATAATGAAGACAAAAGAGAAAGGACAGTTTTTTTCGATAATAACCATACTTATGGTTCTACCCTTGGTTGTACTTTCTGTATCCTTTGGTGAAACCATGGGCGGATATGGAACTGATGTAGGTGAGCAGGTCAGACTCAAGAGTGGGTACTACTACTACCGTTCCATGGAGGAGGATCTGGAGAGGGTATCTCAAAAGGTAGGTCACAGAGCTGTACTTTCCGCCATAAGCTACACTGTAGAAACAGGACAGGGCCTTGGATCCTCACAGGAAGTCCTTGAAGAGCTCTTCGTCGATGGATCCATAAACGGCGAGTCGCATCCTCTGATGAACAGATCCGGTATAGACGGATGGGTGGATTCTATAGGTGACGTATCTTCTGAAAGAGGATACAACGTAGACCTGGAGAGACAAAGGCCTGATATAGATATGTACGATCCCTTTACAATTTCCTTTTCCTTTGACTATAGTCTTACAATGAAGGACTCCGGCGGGCTTTTCAGTATTTCAAAGGAAGATTCAAGACCCAACACAGTTTCTATTGATGGAATCGAAGATCCTATTGTGGTCCTGGGAACAGGTGGAAGGTATAGCACCACCTTTAGAAGATGTGGTTTTGACAGCGCAGTAGAGGAAATCGACCATGGCACAGGAAACAATTCATGGGGGCATGGGATTACTGTTGTAAGACCTCAGGGAATATGTGGAGTTGATAACAGTGGTGATAGGGTTGCGGTGGTCGAAGATGCGACAGAAGAAGTAGACTGTTTGAATGAATTTTCAGCGGTTGTTGCCGGCACGGCAGAGGACGATCATATAGACGTTCCATACGTCTCGGGTGTCGATATAGACGGAGTTCCAAACTCAACCCGGGTTGTCGTTGACGGCTACAGAGGCGAGGTTTGGGATATCGAAAATCTATATATGATGTGGTCCGAAACCTGCTATATTCCGGGAACAGACTCCCCGAGCTTTATGGACCGCCTTGAGAACAATCTAAGTTCAAGTTCTTCCTATGGCTTGAATGTTTTAATCAACAAGGGGGATCTTCAAAGGGAAGGTCTCGATGTCAAAGACAGGTCAAACCTGGCACACATTTATTTTAGTGAGGAAGATGTAATTGATTGTAGAGTGAAGGGAATGCCAGAATCTTTCAGAATAGATCCCGACGGCTCAAAGGACATAGGACTGGATAGCTCGTTGCAGTTTGACTGTCAGTAGGTGTTTACATGAAAATAATAGAGACGGGAATAGACGAGATAGTTGACTATCTTCATAAAAAAGGCAGTTCCAGCCTCAGAAAGCTTTCAAAGAAATTCGACTACCCCGAAGACGTTATAGAGGAGTGGTCCAGGGCCTTGGAGGAACACGGTGTGGTTGAGATAGATTATTGTATCAGAGGAACAAGGATAAAGATAGTTGAAAAGGAGAGTAAAGATAAGGCAAAGGAAAAGCTGAAAAGGGATAAAGAGGAAGACTATGTCTGTGGAGATTGCGGCAGAACCTTCGGGACAGAACACGGCCTTTGCACCCACAGAGGAATGAAACACGGAGAGAGTGACTAATATGTCACAGAATATCAAGTCTGAATACGTGGTTGAGGCAGACAAGGTAAAGACAGATGTAAAGATTGTCCAGAGGTCCGAGGACCATGTTCCGAGATATCTTGCAGAATACCCTGAATTTGACGAGGCGACCAGGACAATACTCGATGATGTAAAGGAAGAAATAACAAGGCAGGTCGACATAGACGATAGAGAAATACTGGATCCAAAGTCGGTCAAAAAGATAAAGAAGGAGTTTCTCGATACGTCTCGCAGAGTTTCCGAGAATTTCTTTCCTAAACTGAACGAAGAAAACCTGGACTTTCTTGCAGGGAGGCTTACCCACGAGATGTACGGCCTCGGAAAAGTTGAGATTCTTCTGATGGACGATGAACTTGAGGAGATAGTAATTAACTCGGCCGATGAACCTGTGTGGGTCTACCATAAGGAGTTTGGGTGGCTCAAAACAAACATAGGTCTTGGAACAGAGAAGAAGATATACAACTACTCTTCGGTTATAGGAAGAAGGGTGGGAAAACAGATAACAAATCTCCAGCCTCTTCTCGATGCTCATCTTCCCAGTGGCGACAGGGTCAATGCAACGCTTTTCCCTGTTTCCACAGATGGCAATACCATAACCATACGAAAGTTTGCAAGGGACCCCTGGACCATAACACATTTCATAGATCCTGAAAATGGGACGCTATCAAAGGAGCTGGCTGCCCTTATATGGCTCTCCATACAGTACGAGATGAACATGCTTGTGGCAGGAGGCACAGCATCGGGCAAGACGGCACTTCTGAACACACTTACACCCTTTATACCACCTAACCAGAGAATTATAACAATAGAGGACACAAGGGAACTGAACCTTCCACAGTACCTCCATTGGGTTCCCATGACCACGAGGGAAGCGAATCCTGAGGGGAAGGGGGAGGTCAGCATGTTGGATCTTATGGTTAACTCGTTGAGAATGAGGCCTGATAGAATAATGGTGGGCGAGATAAGGGAGAAGAAGCAGGCCGAAGTGCTCTTCGAATCTATGCTTACAGGCCATTCTGTATATGCTACACTCCACGCAAATACAGCACAGGAGGTTAAAAGGAGGATGTCTAATCCGCCTATAAACATACCGAAGACGATGCTGGAGTCTCTTCATCTGACATGTGTTCAGTATAGGGACAGGAGAACAGGTATACGGAGGACAAAGGAGCTTGCAGAGATAGTTCCCAAGACCAAGAGAAAGGGCCAGGGAGTTGATCTCAGCGTCAGAACTATATACAGATGGAAGCCCGAGACAGATACCTTTGAAAAGATAAGGGATTCTGAGAGGTTGATAGGTGAGATAAAGGAACACACCTCTATGTCGGAGGATGATATAAAGGAAAATCTCAGAGAAAAGGAGGAGGTACTGCAATGGTTCCTTGACAACGATCTCAAAACAACAAATTCAGTCGGTAAGGTGGTGGCAGAGTACTACAAAAACAAAGACAAGGTGCTTGATCTTGTCAGAGATAATTCGAGTCCCGACAAACTTCTGACAGAGGATGTAATAAAGGAGTTGAAGAAAAGGGGGTTACGTGACTGAAGAAATTAAATCCATCCCTATAATTCCATTTCCCCTGGAGAAAGCCCTCGGGGCTTCGAGGAAGTTGAGATTTATAGGTGAAAAACTAGAACCCTCGGTACCGCATCTCAAAAAAAGCCTTTACCAGGCAGAGATGAATATAGATCCTGTTCTTTATGTGAGCCTTGCTGTATTCACAGGACTTTTCTACTCCCTTATGATAGGAGGTCTGGTTGCATTTATCTCTATTATGGCCACGGGCACCATAGGTATACTTCCACCCCTCCTTTTTTTCGTATTCTTTTTTGTGCCATTCTGGTATGTTAACTTCTATCCAGCCCTGATTGCAAAGAGAAGAGTCAAGGATCTTGAGAAAAACCTGTTGTTTGCCTTAAGACATCTTCTTATAGAGATAAGATCAGGTGTACCTCTTTTCGATGCCATGGTCGGTGTTTCCGAGGGTTACGGAAGTGTCAGCGAAGAGTTCAAAAAAATAGTCGAGGAAGTAAATTCAGGTAGAGACCAGGAAGATGTTCTAAACCAATCGGCAAAGAGAAGTCCATCACTTTACTTCAGAAGGGCCCTTTGGCAGGTTGTCAACGCCCTTCAGGGCGGAAGTGACGTATCAAAAGCACTGGAGGCTATTACAGACAACTTTGCCGACAGGCAGATAAACAAGATAAACAAATACGGCGAGGAGTTGAATCCGTGGACAATGTTTTACATGATAGTTGCAGTTATACTTCCATCGATAGGCATAACATTTTTAATAATACTTACAAGCCTTACAGGAATGAGTGTTCCTGGTATACTGTTTCCTCTTGTTATATTTGGGCTTGCAATGTTTCAGTTTTTCTTTATGTGCTTTGTCAAGAGCAAGAGACCCTCTGTGAGCTTTTAGGTGATCCAAATGAAATATGAAATGATAGGTAGAAAGTTGCCCTGGAGGCAGAAATTCGAAGATCTTTCAAAGTACTCCGGGTATCACAGAACATCCATGGAGAGGTTTCTTGGATTTCTTCTTCTCTTTGGCATATTTTTGGGAATTTCTGTTACACTTGGTGTTTTTGTTTTTACAGGCAGTACGCTGCACTCTTCGGTGACCGGTGCTTCTTTGTTTTTTGTTCTCCATATAGCACCTCTTGGATACCTGTCCATGGTTGCAAACAGGCGTTCCAAGGAGGTCGATAGAATACTTCCTGACGCCCTTCAACTTATGGCGGCAAACATAAGGGCAGGGATGACCACCGAAAGGGCTATATGGCTCTCTGCAAGACCCGAATTTGGACCTCTGGAGAATGAGATACATAGACTTTCGTCAAAGGTAATGGGTGGAAAACCCCTTTCAAAGGCTCTCGGTGAGATGACCCAGAGGATAGATTCTGATCTCCTCGACAGAGCAGTTAAACTTATGACAGAGGGTATCCGGTCAGGTGGTGAGATGGCGACTCTTTTGGATGAAACCGCCGGGGATATAAGAACTGCCCAGAACATGAGGAAGAAGGTCAGGGCCAACGTAACGATGTACTCTATGTTTATAGTTTTTGCTTCTGTGCTCGGTGCCCCTCTACTCTTTGCCCTTTCGGTTTACTTTATAGAGGTTACTTCTAGTCTGTGGGTAGAGGACATGGCGGCCACAGGAATGGGAGATATGGGAGGAACAATGATGTCCATGGAGGGTCCCGACATAGACCCCTCTACACTTAAGTTATTTTCCGTAGGTGCCATTTCAGTCACCACGTTTTTTGGAGGAATGATAATAGGTATGATACAGGAAGGCGATTCGACCAGTGGTCTTAAATACTCTCCTTTTATGCTGGCGGCAGGCCTTACTGTTTTCTTCGTGGCAAATATACTTGTTACAAAGGTCTTTGGTGGTTTCGTAGGTCTTTGACTAAACCAAGAACTGATAAAATAAATAATAAAAGGAGGGTTTCTCCTCTCTAAAATAGTGGGGGTTTTGCAGGCTTTGTTGCTTCTAGCCTGTCTTGGAGCTGTTGATGTTCTCTAAGCTTCTCCTATGAGATTGCATGCAGATTTCTGGTTCTCAAGTGCTCCGTCGTACGTGAATTCAATGTCAACATCTACTGCGTCTCCTGATTCTACCTCAGGCATACCACTGATGGTTATCTCATCGGAGTTCTCACCTATTGCAAGAGTTTCTGATCCTGTCCAGGATCCTTCTTCAGAGACTGCTTCTGTTACTGTGATTTCTTGTCCTGCGTTGTTTCTGGCTATCAGCCTTAGCTGTGTGCCGTCATACTCCCAAGCATTTCCTTCTACTGCAACTCGTGCGTTCGGACATCCCTGATCAGGTAGATCAGGTTCGAAAACTCCGTAGTAGTAGAGAACACCGCCTACGATGACTACAGCCAGAATAGCCCAGCCATATGTCATTAGATACTCCATTGCGGCTTGTCCTTTCCTTTTTCCGAACATAGTATCAATTCAATGTTTTGTGAGCCATATTTAAAAAGGATTATGCAAGAGGCTGTCTTATCCCTTTATTACTCCCATGGGATCAAGCTTGAGTACCTTTTCAGCAACGCCTATTTTCTGCGAGGCGTTCACGACATCCTTGAGATTCTTGTACGCTCCCGGTGCTTCCTCGGCCACTACGGGCATTGAGGCTGCCTTAACAAGTATATCTTTCTTTTCCTCTAGATCCTTTACGACTGTTTCACCCCAGAACTTTCCCTTGGCCTTTGTCCTGGACATAGTTCTTCCGGATCCGTGTGGTGCGGTTCCAAAGGAGAGATCCATGGACTCCTTCTTTCCTCTTAGTAGATAACTTCCTTCGCCCATATTACCCGGGATCAACACAGGCTGTCCGGTTTCTCTGTATTTTCTGGGAACCTTTTTGTGGCCCGGTGGTAGAGCACGGGTAGCTCCTTTTCTGTGTACATACACATCCTTTTTTTCTCCGTTGATCCTGTGTTTCTCTTTCTTTGCAACGTTGTGACAAACCCCGTACACAAGTTCCAGATCATCGTAGTTCAGTTCCATAACTTCCTCGAAGGCCTTCCTGGCCTGGTGCATTATTATCTGTCTGTTCACAAAGGCAAAGTTTACAGCACAGGACATTGCTTTGAAGTAACGGTCCGCCATCTGGCTTCCACCCGGTGCATAAACAAGTTCCTTATCCGGAAGTTTCCTTACAACGTTTTTGTATTTTTTCTCGGTCTCGCGGAGATAGTCTGTGCACACCTGATGTCCAAAGCCACGGGATCCTGTATGTATCATAATACATACCTGGTCATCTTCCAACCCAAACTCTTCGGCAACCTTTCCGTTGTCTATATTACCTACCCTTTCTATCTCAAAGAAGTGGTTACCGGCACCGAGGCACCCAACCTGTTCCTTTCCGCGGTTCATTGCCTTGTCTGAAATCACAGAGGAGTCTGCCTCGGACATTCGTCCATTTTCCTCGACGGTTTTCAGATCTTCTTCTAATCCATATCCCTCATCAACGGCCCATTCTGCGCCTCTTTCCAGTACTTCCCTTAGTTGTTCCTTCGTGAGAGAAAACCTGGAACCCTTTCCAACCCCAGAGGGTATCTTTTCGAAGAGGACCTTTAACAGTTTTTTAAGATTTCCTTGGACCTCCGAAGCTTTCAGAGGTGTTTTAACGAGTCTGACTCCACAGTTAATATCGTAGCCCACACCCCCAGGACTTATACCTCCATCTTCAACATCCAAGGCCGCCACGCCTCCTATTGGAAATCCATATCCCTGGTGTGCATCGGGCATGGCTATAGAGTATTTGTATATACCTGGAAGATGTGCAACGTTCTTTATCTGTTCCAGTGTCTTGTCCTGTTTTATATGTTCCAGAAGCTCCTTTGAGGCATAGACCCTTCCTGGAACGTTCATCCCGCCTTCTCTTGGGATTTCCCATGTGTTTTCATTTAATTTGTTTAGTTCTACCATAGAGCATCGTCCCCTAAACTATTGTATCCGGCCATTGATTTAAGAACAGGTCCTAGACTGTTTTGAGTTTGAAAAACACACCACATCCCTTGAGCGCCTTGTAAACCCTGTCTGCTATCTCTAGGGCTCCTTCTATATTACTTTCATCGGGCCATCTGTAGACGTAGTTGTACTCTCCCTTTATGGGCTCAAAACCTATGTCCATGAGATCCGCTATCTTTTCGTCTATTACCGAGGGCGATTCGCCGCATTCGCTTCTGAAAACAAGCTTGAGATACGTCTTCATCTCGTCTTCGTCTGGTTCCTGGTGCTTTCCCCCTTCACTGTTCTCTATCTGGAAGAGTATCTTCTTCCCCTTTAAGAGCTCTTGTATTTTGTCTCCGATGCTTTCTATCTGATCTGCCGGTGTTTCGTCGTCCCAGTCGTATCTGTAGTCGTAGTCCCCCCTCGTTAGTTTGAATCCAAGATCCTTGAATGTCTTTGTGACCTTTGACGGTCTGTCTCCATCGGAGTTGAAAAACACTGTGAGATACGTCTTCATTTTTTCACGGTTAGAACTTGAATCGGTATACTTAAATTCTTTTATGGACCAGACAAGAGAAGTTTTATACATCGGGTGTGATCTTTGTTTCCCATACCCCACACCTTTCCCTTACTTCCATTCCAAAGTACGTTACAGCCTTTACACCTACCTTCATCACATGCCTTTCTTCGTCAAAGGTTTCGCCTCTGCACTTTGCTGTCATCACCAAACCGTCTTCTACTTCCTTTATTTTACACGAGAAGTCCGAGAAAAGAACCTTATCAACATCCCACCTGTATATTAGTTCGTTGAGAAAGTCCAGCATCAGTGCTTCCCTGTCTTCTGCTTCTACTTTTATGAAGTCTATCTGCACACTTTCTACGCTGTCTATATCGGTCATCAGTGAGAAAAGGCCCAGTGCAGCGTTTTCGTACATCTCCTCCAGTGATTTTCCGTAGGCTACGTATGCTATATCTGCCGTGGCATCGTCTTCTAGTACTCTGAATCTTTCCATAGTTCTGTTTTACTGTTGAGAAATAAAAACATAACCGAAAGATAAATAAAAGGCATTACCAAAGAATTGTATGTTCCTGGGTATTCCAATCCCCCGATAGCTCAGGCTGGCAGAGCGATCGGCTGTAGACGAGCGCCATGGATGATTACAAAGCGGACAGGTGGACTATGTCTGCCTGCTGTTTCGGTATAATGACTCGGCGCTTTGGATTAGCGCCTCTGCCGATACCGATAGGTCCCGTGTTCAAATCACGGTCGGGGGACCATTTTTCTCCTATTAGCATGAGGTATCTTATCTTGCCATAAGAGAAGAAAGAAGTGAGTCCACGTACCTCCTTATGTGGTGCTTGGCCTTGGGTTTAAACTCTTCGTCCACGATATCATGTGCTATTTTTCTGTAGGCAAAGGAGGCCTTTGAGTAGGGTTTGTGATGTACAAGAGGTTTCTTGTTTACTATGCTTCTGTCTATGTTTATGTCATAAGGAACTTCGCCGAGGACATCGCATCCTGTTATACTGCTTATCTCCTTCGGACTTATCTCCTTTGATGTGAGGTTGTTCACTACTATGCCTTCGACGGTCTTGTCTAGGTCCTTCACCATTTCTGTGAGTCTTACTGCGCCTGATACAGCAGACCTCATAGGATTGGTTACAGCTATAACAGAATCCGACTGGTCTATGCACGATACCACATTTTCACTGAGCCCAGGACCACAGTCCACGATTATATACCCACCTAGTTTTTTGAAAGCTTTATCTATGGATCTGAGGCTTGTGTTTATGTAGTTTATAGAAAGCGATGCAGGTATTAGCCTCATTCCTGTTTCATGTATATGCACTGCTTCTACAAGGCTTCTGTCCTTTTCCAGGGACTCGTTTATTGTTGACTGTGGGGAGTAGAGGCCTAGGTTTATCCCAAGGTTTGGGTCTTCCAGATCGGCATCTACAATAGTTACATCCTTTCCAAGTTTATGAAGTTCCATTGCAAGGTTGAGGGTAGTTATGGTTTTTCCAGTCCCACCTTTACCCGAAGCTACAGATATTATCCTACCTTCACTGGAATCTCCCTTGGAGCTCATATGTCAAGTTTGTAATATTTTTTCTTCCCACTTTTTTTGGCCTTGAGGATCCCCTCTTTCCTCATCTCATTTAGGTATTCGGAACTGCGCGTTCTTGAAAGATCTATCATGTCCGAGAGCTCGGTCGTCGTTACCTCACCCTCGTTTTTGAGAATGTAGATTATCTCCTTTTTCTTCTTCAGCTTCGTGTGGCTGCTGTTCCCGTTTGATATATTTTCCCTTATTTCGTCTATCTTCTCTGTAAGTTCGCTTAGCTGTGATTCTATCTGTGCTATTTCGCTCTTTCTATCCTTTCTGTTTACGGGTTTTCTGATCTGGTCCTTTATCTTCAGAAGATCCTTGTTTAACTTGATATTATCCTTTGACCCCTTCATACTACCCGGTCTTAAATTGTCGATCGACATATAAAAACATTACATTTCAGACCCCTGTTGTGTATTTTTTTTGGATTTTTGGAGAAAAATCGATCGATATTTTTCATCATCGACAGTTTTTTTCACAAAATCCATTTCTGTCGACCGACACCTATATAAAGGATATAATCATCGACAGATAAACTATTACTATATTCTGGAGGAACACCCCCTTGAAGTCAAACACCAAAGATTTAGATAACAAAGTAAATCGTAGAGCTACCAGATCCCGTAAGAAGATGGGTGAATGGTTCAGCAGTACCAGGGTAAAATCCAGAACGTCCAAGTCCGTCGTTTTCTACCTTTCCCTCCTTGTCCTTGTTTTTTTCGTAGGCCTTTTCTTTGCACATCAGACAGGGATAACGGGGTTGATCATAGGTGAGGAGGATGTGGTTACAATGGAGTATACCTATAAGGATATTCCGGGTGAAATGGGCCCAGGGAGCGAATACACTGCGGATATTGTACTCGATGAGGAAAAACATAGTCCTACCTCTGGAAGGATTCGTCTGAATTTATCAAAGTCAGGCGACGAGGATTTGAGATTAGTTGCAGTTGATTCTACAGGAAATAGGGTATGTGAACTCGAGCCGACCGACGAGGCCGATGAGTTTGTATGTTCCCTGGATAGGGAGCATCTTCAGGAAGTAGAAGGGAGGAATCTCAGTCTTAATCTCAGGGTTGTTTCCAGGGGGGATATAGTTAGAACACCTACGGGGATGGTAATAGCACAGAATGAAACCAGTCCAGAAGAGGAACTACAGGAGAAAGATGATCAACTAACCGAAGAACAAACAGAAGAAGCGGAGGAGAAATCAGATGAAGATGAACCAATCGAGGAAAATATAACCGAAGAAACAGACAAAGAAACAGACGAAGAAACAGACGAAGAAACAGCAGAGGAATACGAAGAAAATGTAGAGGAGAAAGAAGAGGAACAAGAAGAAGAACTAGATGAAGAAGAAGCGAAGAAGGAAGATGAATCAACAGAGGAACCAGTAAAAGAGGAGGAAGATGTCTCCGATGAAACGGAGTCTGTTAATGATACGTATCCAGATGACGAAGAGAATATAACAGAAGATGAAATACCCGAAAACATCACAGAAAACGTAACCTACGAAAAACCTGTGGAAGAAAACATCACAGAAAACGTAACCTACGAAAACATCACAGAAGAGAACATAACCGAGGATGAAATACCCGAAAACATCACCGAGGAAAATATCACAGAAAACGTAACCTACGAAAAACCTGTGGAAGAAAACATAACAGACAATGAAACAGAAGACGAATACACCGAGCCCGTGGGATCATTTATTCTTGTTCATGGTATGGTTCTCGAAGTGGACTACGAGTACGTTTCCGACGACGTATCCGTAGAGATGGATGCTTCTGATTATGCAGGCAGTCCGGGTGATCATATTGATTTTCAGGTGGAGATAACCAAGACTCCTGGTCTTGTAGATAAAGTGAATCTTACCGTTTTTGATGAACAGAGGGAGATGGATAGGATCAACAGAAGACAATACATCTATTCCTGGAAGATTCCCGATGTAGATGGATCTGTCCGTGTTGATGCAACTGCCTACAGTTGTAGAGATAGATGTGAGGTTGTAGGAGAGGACAGCCTGGAAATTTCATTGGAAGATGCAAGAGAAACTGTTCTTTCCATGGATTCCGATGGTAGGGTGGTCAGAGGATCCAATGTAACTGCAGAGGGTCTCTTGGAGTACACAGACGGAACAGGTGTATCCGGTGAACCCATCGAAGTGTATGTTAATGATGAACTCATAGGGGAAAAAACCACAGATAGCGATGGTCATGTATATGTGGACTACAGTACATCCGATCTTGATCCAGGAAAACATTCGATCGGTTTTGTATACTCAGGTTCCGAAAAAGCGAGCGAATCTTCCTCCTATTCAGAATTTGAGGTCTTTGTGCCAGGGGAGGTTTCCATGGATCTGGAAGTTAGAGATGTGGAGATGGGCGAAACAATGACAGCAGTAGCCTCTTTAACCCATGGCGACGAACTGATCATGAGAGAAGATGTCGAATTCTTGATAAACGGCGAAACCGTGGAAACATTTATCCCGGCATGCGAAGGATTGGTTGCATACCACAACACTTCTGATATGACTACAGAGGAACACAAAGTAACAGCGAGGTTTCCTGGAACAGATACTCTCGAAGCAGTGTCTGCGACAGAAACCGTGGAGGTACTTCCCAGAACAGTCCAGGGGAGGGCCATCGTCGGTAAACCTATACAGTGGAAAAAGGAAGTTGTGAGAAAGAACCATGATGAAACGGAGACGGATTTTGATATATCTATTCCTCTTCCCGAAGGAATTGAAAATGTTGAGGCAAGGGAACTGCACCCTACAATGAGGGATGTTGATGATTTTGAACTCTTAGAAAATAAAGCCACGATATATTCCAGAATACCCCCGGGTCAGATGAAGAAATACGGTATATTATTTGAGACGAAACCACCGGAAAAGATCGAAGAAGATATAGAAAACGGCAAGAGGGTAACGGTCAGATCGGATGCACCTCTTTCCTACAGCGACGTATATACGAACACGACAATACCCGAGACGGATCAGAAGCCTACCCTATACAGACTTGTTAACGACACCCGGGTTGATGTTACAGACGATCCAGAATACGATGTAAACTACCTTGACACAACGGACACGGGGAACTACGATATCATAGAATGGAACGTCCCAAGCCTCTCTGAAGAGGTCTTCGAAGTAAGTATAACGGTGCTCAATGTACAGAGTTACCCGGTGGTTGGAGGCAACTGGACGGTTGAGTTCAATACAACAGGCAAAGCAGATCTCAACATAACGGCAGTCAACACAACGTGGGATAATGAAACCGAGAACCACGACCTCAAGTTCATCGAGCTTGAGTGTGGCGAAGAATACGTTGACCACGAGTGGCTGAACTACGGTGATGGCAGGGGTTCGGTGTATGTAGAAAACTACTCGTGTAATGAAACAGGATACGAGACATCTAGCGTGCATACAACCGGTGAGCACCATCTCAAATTCGAGTTCGGAAACGACACGGCATATGCACACAACGATGCCAGTCTTACTTCATATGGCTCACTCAGTTGTGAGGCAGAAGGAGACCCTTTGTGTCGAGGGCCTTATCCGTGTAGCGATAGTGAATGCTGGATAGATGATTCGGATTGTGACTACAGTTGTCCGAATGTAGATAATGCCCATTTGGAAGGTGAATCGTGTTCCGTTTCGGCGTCAGGGGATTGTTATTGTGATGAACAAATTGGGGATTGTATATGGAGTGAAATTGGAGAATGTGAAGTATCGGGTAGTTGTACGTACGTATGTGAGGATGGATACTATTGGGAAGGAGGTGAGTGCCACCGGAAACCACCAGACTACATAGAAATAGAACCCGAGACAGCCACGATAACTGCAGGTGGCACACAGAGCTACACTGCAACAGCATACTGTGAGGACGATATAGAACTAGGAGACGTTACAGGAGACACAAGCTGGTATGTAGTAGAGTCGAAAGCAGGTGGAAGCTGGGATGGTAACACTTACACATCGGAGAATGGAGGTAGCTGGACTGTGGCGGGTCATTATGAAGAGGCGGAAAATCCAGAAAATGTATCCACACTCAATGTCATAAATCCAGAAATACATGACTGGCACGAATTGGATGCTATAAGGTACAGTTTGGACGGCGACTACACCTTGATGAACGACCTGGACGAGAACACGGATGGATACGAGAAGTATATAGATAATATATATGATGATTTTGAGGGGCAGTCGGATGGATCAGATCCTGATGGATGGGTGCTTGAGAATGTAGAGGAAGACATCGAGATAGACACAAGTATTTCTCAAGTAGGTGACGGAAGTCTGCTCATAAAAGACCAACCCAACGACGGAGATGTGCCAGAAGCATATCTACCGTTTGACTCCAAAGAAAGTCCTGGCGAAGTATCTTTTTGGTATAGAAGAAGGGCCTGGCAAGGACAGGACTCATCTGACTACCATCAGCATAGATTCCAGCTTGACGACGGCACTACAATTTTCGGCATGACCATATATGGCTATGATGAAGAAGACCCGTTGGGTTTTTCACCCAGTGGAGGAGATGAAAAACAGTTCGGTACGTTTGAAGAGTGGTATAAAATCAGGTTTCAAAATATAGATTGGTCCGAGCACACATACGATGCCGAGGTACGCAATGTAGACGGTAACCAATTGGCTTCCTGGATCAATTTAGATTTCGGGGAGGATTACGGTTATATAGAAAGATTCAATATTCGCTATAAATCCTGGTCTACCGAAGGAGCCAACATTGATTATATTTCCCAAGATGGTGGCTGGGACCCGATAGGTGACGGAAGCAGTTCGTTTACAGGGAACTTCTACGGTGATGGCAAAGAAATCAGTGATCTTTATATAGATAAGCAAGACAGTTACGTGGGACTTTTCGGATATGTTCAAGGAACAATTGAAGACATACATCTCAGGGATGTAAATGTCAGAGGAGAGACTAACACTGGAGGATTGGTTGGTAGATTGGACGGAACGATTAAAGATTCTTCCACATCCGGTGAGGTGGGTTTAAATTCGGGCGAAAGAGTTGGTGGTTTAGTGGGATACACAGTTTCTGGTTCTTTGATTGAGGAAAGTTACTCCGAGGCGAATGTACTTCTTCTCGAA
Organism: Candidatus Aenigmatarchaeota archaeon; assembly: GCA_003554845.1. Classification (GTDB taxonomy): domain Archaea; phylum Aenigmatarchaeota; class Aenigmatarchaeia; order PWEA01; family PWEA01; genus PWEA01. The sequence continues at coordinate 126,769 of PWHK01000017.1, forward strand.
GACACAACAAGTTGGAACAGATTAGGAGGATTAGTAGGAAGGGGCCATGGAACTATCGAAAGAAGTTATGCTACGGGAGATGTTATTGATACTACTGGAGATGGAAGACAGATAGGTGGACTTGTGGGAAGGTATGCTGATGAAACAATAAAAGATTCATTTGCTACAGGAGAAGTAGTAGTAAACGGCGAAAGAGGGGGTTCTCTGGTTGGTGATCTACAGGGAGGATATATTGAAAAATCCTATGGTACAGGTTCGGTAACAGGAGATGGAAATAATCTAGGAGGTTTGGTAGGAATTGATAGCGGGGGAGATGGTGTTATTGACTCATACTGGAATGTTGAGACTTCTGGTCAATCAACGAGTGACGTTGGAGAAGGCAGAACAACGGAAGAGATGACGTGGGAGTATGGTAGCAACACATACGATGGATGGGATTTTGGAAATATATGGCAAGACGGAGACCATGCAACTGTGATCGATCATGAAGGTAACTGGGGCTATCCTGCTTTGGATTTCCAGGACTGGGTTGAGCCCCTTTCCTCGACTATAACTCCGGATGGTGTAGACTGGCAGAACACAGATCAAGGGTATCAAATAGACTGTGATGATGGTGATCTTGGTTGTGACACAACTTACTGGGAAATTGTAGATTCGGGATCAAGTTGTCCTTCACAGGGTAACTTTGCGAACTCCGGCTCACCAACTGTATCAGATACCGTAACCTGTCCAGACGGTGAAACCTGTACGAAGGATGTATGTTACTATTCAGAAGATGTTGAGGGAAACGTCGAAAATATACAGAGAAGTGATACCTTTAATATAGATAAAGTTGATCCCACGACGGATGTAAACATATCAGAGAGATCCTGGGATAACACAGATGTTTCGGTTGAAATAACAGCTACCGATGACGGAAGTGGTGTAGTTGTAACTTCCTACTGTTGGACCGAAGGGACAACTTGTACACCCGGTACAACGTCGTCAGGTAGTTCTGTAGATACAACACAGACACAGACAGGTGAATGGACCCTTTGTCACCGTGCAGAAGATGATGCCGGTAACATCGGGGATACACAGTGCGATGGGCTTTATAGGATAGATAAGGAAGATCCAACGACTTCTATAGACTCTCCTGCTTCGGGATCCTGGCAGAATGATGATTTTGACGTGAGTTTTTCGGACTCGGACGATGTTTCAGGTTTGGACGTCTGTGAGTACAGAGTTTTAGACGATGGTACAGTGGCATTGGGCTGGACGTCGAGGGCCTGCGGTGGATCAGAGACGATTGATGTACCGGGTGACTGTGGTACAGAAGGTTCCAATATATGTACAGTTGAATCACGTGCTACGGACAATGCAGGTAATGTAGACCAGGATTCCAGAAGTTTCAGTATAGACTACACGGACCCGGACAGCTCTGCAAGTCCGACATCAAGATCTTGCGATAACACCTCTGTATCAGTTGATATAACTGCTTCAGATTCCCACAGTGGTGTTGATGGTATAGAACACTGCTGGACCACAGGCTCAAGTTGTACACCCGATATTTTTTCCTCGGGAAGTTCCAATACTGTTACACAAAGTTCTACAGGGGAGTGGAACCTTGAGTACAGGGCCATAGATAACGCTGGTAATATTGAATCACCTAACCAGGATGGCCCCTATATAGTCGATAAGGAGGATCCTTCTCTAAGTCAGGTACAGACGGATCCGGGGTCGCCTGCTACATATGAACCTGGCAAGGAGTACCAGTTCAATGCTACGTGGATCAATCCGGCAGACGTTCCGTGTGGTATCGAGGAAGTTGAGTTCGAGATAGATGGGGTCACGTACAGTTATCAGTCAAATGAAATTTCAAGTTCAGGCGACGAATACTTTGTATCTGTTTCCGACCTTGATCAGGGAACCTACAACTACGAATGGTCTGCGTGGGACGAAGCAGGTAACTCCTATTCTGATACATTTACGTACGAGATCGACGAGGCGGATCCTTCCGATGATCTGTACGTTGCAATAGACGGAACTGAAGACCCCGGAGGTACTGTTTCCGTGGTCGAAGGAACATCTGTTGATGTCGATGGTTGGTCGGAGCTGGAAGACAACCAGCTCAGTTTTGAACTACGAAGAGATGGAACTCAGGTTGCTACCGGTGATCCGGCAAACCACACAGAGGACACATCAAGCCTTGGTCCAGGTTACTACGACTATAAGTATTATGCATTCAATGGAGAGAACTACCAGAACGGTGAATCTTACACCATGACCCTGGAAGTATTCGAGGAGTGCAATGTTGATCTTGAGTTGAACGATCACCAGGGAGATATATCGATTACATACGGAGACGATGTTTATTCTGAAGCAAATATAACTGTTGATCAAAGCCCGGATTGGAGTATATACAGGGACAGGGGAACAGGCGACGAGGAGGTTCTCGTGACAGGTTCCACAACAGAGACCCTTCAGCATACTACCTCAGGCGGAGAACTGGCTGCAGGACAAGATTATATATACGAAGCATATTGGGATGGAAACGAATACTACGATCCATGCGGAGAATCGCATACTGTAACCGTTAACAAGGAATCATCGGATGTTGATCTTACAATAAGTCAAAATCCTGTTACTGCAGGCGACCAGGTAACAGTTTCCTGTGATATAGTAGATGGTGACGACAGTGCATGGATAACCATAGAAGAGAACGATTCTGTGGTTACAGAAGGAGAAGGAGATCAACAGTATCAGGTTACACATACTGTTTCCGATGACTACAAGTACGACTGTTACTACGATGAATCAGAAAACTACACATCATCCAGCGACGAGGAAAACTATCTTACGGTAGAACCCGGTGATCCTGATTACATAGAAATAGAACCACAGTCTTCGACTATAATTTCCGGTAATTCGGAGACCTATACATCAGAGTCGTATGACGAGTATGGTAACTATATAGACGACGTGACTTCCAGTACCTCCTGGTCAATAGAGTCAGGGGCGGGAGGGAGCTGGGATGGTAATACATATACCTCACAGAACGCAGGGACGTGGACTGTGACCGGTCATTACGACCAGGCAGTTAATCCGGAAGACACTGCAACACTTAATGTAGATCCAAAGCCGGAGATATACGACTGGCACGACCTCAACAATATAAGAGAAGATCTGAGCGGGAACTACGTACTGATGAACGACCTCGACGAGAACACCGATGGTTACAGTGACTACAACACAGGGGATGGTTGGACTGCCATAGGAAGTGCTTACGATATTTTTACAGGAAGCCTCGATGGACAAGGAAATGTTATAGAGAATTTATATACAGATTCAAGTGATTCGGTTGTGGGTTTATTTGGAGCAACTTCTTCAGGAGCAGTAGTTAAAGACATAGGTTTAGAGAACATAAGTTTCACAACAGACTACTTCAATATATATGATGATTCTGGAGCAGGTGGACTGGTAGCTTTATCGGGAGATGCTACAATTGAAAACTGTTACGTTACAGGAGAGGTTACAGGTATACATCAGGTTGGAGGTATTCTTGGAGGAGGTCAAGGCCATACAGTAAAAAACTGCTATGCAGGCACAAACGTATCGGGAGATGAACATGTTGGTGGGGCCATCGGTTATCATGATGGTATCCTGGAGGATTCCTATTCGACAGGAAGGATAAGCTCAGTGGAATCTTCTGCAGGTGGTTTAGTTGGATCAAGTCCACTGGGAAGTGGTATTTATAACTCATACGCGAACACCGAAATCAGCGTAGAAGATACCAGTCGAGGGGGTGAAGGCAGAACTACAGAAGAAATGACATGGAACTACAGCACGAACACTTACGAAAACTGGGACTTTGATAACACATGGCAGGACGGGGCACATGCAATTGTAGAGGATTATGAGGGAAATGTCGGTTATCCTGCACTAGAGTGGCAGGATCATGTTGATGCACATACTCTGACAATAAATATAAACGGACATGGTAGCACGGATCCATCAGAAGGAGTTCACACGTACAAAGTCAATGAAGACGTCACAGTAGAGGCAATACCAAACCAGGGATGGGAGTTCGACGAGTGGACAGGTGACGAAACAGGAACACAGCAACAGATAACAGTAACTATGGATTCTGACAAGACGATAACTGCAAACTTTGAAGTTCCTTCAGAAATAACGAACTGGCATGAATTAGATGCTATAAGGCACAGTTTGGACGGCGACTACACCTTGATGAACGACCTCGACGAGAACACCGATGGTTACAGCGACTACAACACAGGTGATGGTTGGGAGCCGATAAACGGGTTCGAGGGTACCTTGGATGGACAAAACAATATGATTAAGGATCTATACATAAGTAGATCCGAAGATATTGTAGGACTGTTCGGTGAAATTCCAGAAGAAGCAAGCACTGAAATTGAAAATTTACAGCTAATTGACGTTGATGTGAGCAATGATGGTGATTACACAGGAGCATTAGTTGGAGGATTTTACGCCGACTACGGTTATATAAAAAACATTAATGTTACCGGAATAATAGAAGGTGACATTAGGGTAGGGGGCATCGGAGGTTGGTTGCGAAGAGGCTATGGTAAAAATCTAACTGTGGATGCAATAGTTTCTGGGAGTGGAAATTTGGTGGGTGGTATTACTGGCTACCAACACCAAGATTTGGAAAATGTAAAGGTTTACGGCTCCGTCGAATCAACTTCATCTCGAGTAGGTGGTATAGTTGGTGAAATGAGGGGAAACATTCAAAAAGCTGAAAACTATGCATCTGTCGAAGGAACCAGTGATGTAGGGGGTTTGGTGGGTAGAATAAGAGGATCAAGAGATATATCCAATTCTTTAAATGCAGGGGATATAAGTGGAGACGAGAACATAGGCGGTGCTGTAGGTAGGGTTAATGCATGGGGTTCAATTTCTATTGAAGAAGTTTATTCAACTGGCAATGCTGAAGGTAACATCCATGTAGGAGGTCTAATTGGAATCAACTGCAATAATGATGACAGAAGTAAGATGTATTTAAAGGATTCCTATTCAACTGGCGATGTAATCGGTGACGAGTATATAGGCGGTCTAATTGGTGCTGATATATGGGATTCTGATATACAAAATAGCTATTCTGTAAGTCATATTTCAGGAAATGAATACACTGGAGGCATGGTTGGATACTTAGAAGATGATCCTGAAACAAGCCTAAGTAGTTCTTACTGGGATGTAATAATCTCCAGTATATATGAGTCGGATGGTGGCGAAGGTAAAACTACCTACGAAATGACGGTGGAGGATACATTTGAAGGATGGGACTTCACAAACACGTGGGATGTATCAGAACGTGAGCACTATCCATGTCTTCAGTGGCAGGATTCGGGAACGTGTCCAGGGGCGGAACAGGAAGTTTACGATATAAGCAACTGGTATGAGCTTCATAACGTGCGGATGGATCTCGATGGGGACTACAGTCTGGATAATGATTTAACTGATGGAAATGTTGGTTATGATGAGTATGCTTCCGATAGTGCGGATGATGGGAGTGGTTGGGAGCCGATAGGTGTAGATTACGGAGAAGATACACACTTCGATGGAACTTTAGATGGGCAGACCTATACAATTTCAGATCTCTATATAAATAGACCAGGCGAAACCGAAGTAGGTTTGTTCGGAGTATCAAGGACTTCGGTCCAGAATCTTAATATAAATAATGCACATGTTGAAGGAAACAATAGAGTTGGAATACTTTCTGGATACAACATAGTGGGTGGCCCCTTCACAAATATCAGCGTAGGGGGTAATGTGGTTGGGAGTGATTCTACAGGAGGTCTTATAGGTAGACAGTACGATGCAGTTGTGCAGGGATGTTATGCAAATGTCTCCGTTTACAGCGATGGTAGTAATGTAGGTGGTTTGATAGGACACCAATTTTTCGGAGCAACTACAAAGGATTCTTACGCGGTAGGTAATGTCGAAGGTAGTAACCGGGTCGGTGGTCTTATAGGAAGATTGAGGCACGAAGGATCAGAAGTCAAAAGATCATTTTCGTCATCAGAAGTTGTTGGAGGCGACGACACAGGTGGATTAATAGGAATAGTACAGACAGCCGGCAGTTACAGATCTTCTGGGGATATAGTTATAGAGAACAGTTATTCAAATACTGAGGTCAGCAACCAAAATGATCTCATAGGAACTATATCAGATACAGCCGAAGACCACGATATTGTAGTCAAGGGAAGCAGAACATCAGATGCCAATGAGATGACATGGGAGTATGCACAAACACTCGAATTTGATGGATCAAGTGATCACTTGACTAAAGACTTTGTTCCAGATACAACTAATCCTTCTTGGACTGTTAGCATATGGTTCAAAGTCGAAGAAAATTCAGGGGAAAACACCCTTTTCCATCATCACTCAGGTGACAATGTTCGTATATACGCAAGCTCATATTATGGATGGCGTCTGGGTGACTCAGAGATAGGTAACCCATCATTTGAGGAAGGTGTTTGGAACCACGGCGTTCTTACGGGAGATGGATCCACTGGTAGTATTTATATAAATGGAGAACAGGTAGCAACTGACTCATACAGCTGGGACACGGAAGGAACTTCAACTAACTTTGAAATTGGATCACCAGTCGCAGGAAACTGTGACTACTTAAAGGGTAATGTGGATGATTTGCGTATATATGATCGTGGCTTGTCAGAATCGGAAATCAACGAACTTTATGAAAGCAGACATGGCTTGCTAGGCGATGAGGTTGGTTGGTGGCCGATGAATGAAGGCGGTGGAAGTACAGTTTACGACGAAACTCACAACGATAACGATGGAACGATTCACGGTGCTGACTGGACAAGCATGTACCACAACTGGGACTTCGAAAACGTGTGGTTAGATGGTGCACATGCCATAGTTGAAGATTCAGAAGGGAGGGTTGGTTATCCTGCACTGCAATGGCAGGACTGGGTGAATGGAAACACATTAACAGTAAACGTGGAGGGAATGGGAAGTGCTGATCCCTCTAGAGGAGTGCATACCTACAAGGTAGGTGAAACTGTAACAGTAACCGCCGACGACCATGCAGCTGGATGGGATTTCAGTCACTTCTCCAACGACTGCTCCGGAACAACATGTGAAGTGACAATGGATACAAATCGAGAAGTTACTGCACACTTCGAAGCGGACTATAGTGTAGATGTAACAGCACCTACGGATGCAACTGAACAGCAACCTGGAACATATACATACTATTTCGATGTAGAAAATCTTGGCTTTGAGGACACATACGACCTAAGTGCAAGTCAAACGGAAGGCTGGACTGTGGATGTTCAGAACACTGTTTTCGTGGATACCCACGAAACAGAGTCTGTGGGGGTAGATGTAACCATACCGGACGATGCTGGCGAAGTAACAAATTCTGTAACTCTCGAAGCCACAAGCCAGTCGGACGGAACAGTATCGGACTCCGACAGCTTCGATGTCACAGCCGACCATACACCACAGGTTACGGTATCTGCACCCATTAACCAGGAGGAAAGTTCACCTGGAACCTATACATATACATTCGATATTACCAATCCATCAGACTTCGAGGACACATACGATCTAAGTGCAGGCGATACTGAGAACTGGCTTGTAGGTGGCCCATCACCCGATCCTGTTACAGTTGGTCCGGGTAGTACAGAACAGGTAACCGTGGACGTGCAGATTGACGACGATGTCGGTGGAGAAACTACAACTGTAACTCTTACAGCCAC
>PWHK01000011.1 GCA_003554845.1 Candidatus Aenigmatarchaeota archaeon
AACGGAGACAACGGAGACAACGGAGACAACGGAGACAACGGAGATACCGGTTATGTGGTTTATGATTGTGATACTAACACTGACTGCGAGGATGAGTTCGGTGACGATTATCCCTACTGTCAATGCCAAGATACAGATATATCTGTTTGTGGTTCTCACACAGAAGTTACCTGTCCGAAATAACAGAAACCTCTTTTTTCTGTGAATGTGATCTTGAACTGGGTTAAATTTAAGTAGAGTTGGGGATTATTTACTACGGGGTTTGTTGGTATGATTGAAGAGCTTGAGGAATTTTTCAGGAAGTTTTATGAAGAGGATCTGCTTGAGGCCGTGCGGGAGGACAGAAGCTTTGTTCTTATAGATTTCAAAAAGCTGGACAAGTATGCAGGCCACGAGTTGACAGAAGAGCTTCTGGAAAATCCCAGGGACTTCTTCGACGCTGCCGAAGATGCTGTAAAGGAGATAGATCTTGGTACGGACAAGGAGGTAAATCTTAATGTTCGTGTTGAAAACATACCCGACGACGAGAGAACAAGGATAAAGGATCTCAGAAGCAACCATCTGGGTAAGTTCTTGAAGATAGAAGGTACCGTTAACAGGGCTTCTGAGGTCAAACCGGAACTGGAAGTCGTTATATTTGAATGTCCGGACTGTGGCGAGACCATGGAGGTGCCACAACTTAAAAAGAGGATGTCGTATCCGTCCCGCTGTGACTGCGGGAGAAAACGTGGTTTCAACCAGGTCGACAGGGAACTGAGCGATGCAAGATGGATACATGTAGAGGACCTCTTTGAGAAGGTTTCAGGTGAGAAACCCGGTGAAGTGGCCGTTTATCTGAAGGACGGTCTTACAACTCCGAAGATGCAGAGGAGAACCGATCCTGGTACGAGACTGGAGCTTACAGGTATAGTCAGGGAGATGCCCAAACGTATACAGGGCAAGAAGACAAGACAGCTGGATATCTTTATCGAGGCCAACTGGTTGGACCCCAAAGAGGTTACCTTTGAAGAGATGGAAGTAACCGAGGAGGAAGAGGAAAAGATAATGGAACTTGCCAACGACGATAAAATATACAAGAAACTGATCAAATCACTTGCTCCTTCTATGTACGGACTTGAAAAGGAGAAGGAGTCCATAGTTCTACAGCTATTTGGTGGCGTGCCCCATAGGCTTCCAGACAGTACGAGGATACGTGGCGATATACACATACTTTTTGTCGGTGATCCAAGTGCAGGGAAGACACAGATGCTTAAATTGGCTGCGGACATGCTTCCCCGTGGTAAATATGCTTCGGGTAAGGGAACTACGGCTGCAGGTCTTACTGCTACCGTTGTCAGAGACGAGGAGCTCATGGGTGGATGGGTACTGGAAGCAGGTGCCCTTGTACTTGCAAATAAAGGTGTTCTATGTATAGACGAGTTCGATAAGATGTCGAAGGAAGATCAGGTGAATCTACATGAGGCAATGTCTACACAAACCGTTTCTATATCAAAGGCGACAATACAGGCCACACTACCTGCCCAGACATCTATTATAGGTGGTGCAAATCCTAAGTTCTCACGTTTCGATCCCTACAGACCTATAGCCGAACAGATAGATATTCCCGACACACTACTTTCACGTTTCGATCTCAAGTTTGCACTCAGAGACGTACCCGACAGGGAAAGAGACGAAAATATTGTAGACCATATAATAGGTTCAAGGATAGGAGATGAGAGCGACGCCGAACCGGTTATAGAGATAGATTTTCTCAAAAAGTATATATCCTATGCAAGAAGAAACTGCAGGCCTGAGATGACAAAGAAGGCTGCATCGACGCTTAAGAACTTCTACGTAGATCTCCGTAACAAGTACGTCGATGCCGACAGCGATACAGTTCCTATAACTCTCAGACAGTACGAGGCACTCCAGAGGCTGGCAGAGGCTTCTGCAAAGGTCAGACTTGATGATGTAGTTCAAAAGCAGGATGCACAGAGGGCTATAAAACTTATGAAGCATTCCATAAAGCAGTTGGGAATGGATCCGGAGACACATGAGATAGATATAGACAGGGCAGAAGGTGGAACACCTGCTTCTGAGAGGTCCAAGATGAGTAAGGTTATGGATGTACTGGACCAACTGGAGGAAGACCTTGGTAACAATATTCCCGAAGAGGATCTTCTCACGGCTCTGGAAGAGGAAGGTTTAAGTAAACCTGATAAGTTAATAAAAGAGATGAAAAACAAAGGTATGATATTTGAGCCCAGACCGGGTCACGTACAAAAGGTGTAACTTATGCCGGAAAAAAAGAAGGACAAAGACGAGGAAGGATTCTTCAGTGACTCCTTTTCTGTTCTATTCAATCCACATAAATTTGTGTTTGATTTCAAGCAGTCGATTCCAAAGGTCCAATCATCCGGTGAAGGCAATAAGGTGGAGTCAGTTGTTTGGCACAAGCCTATAGTCATGGATCCGGTCCTTGCCAAGAAGATACTCAAGGTTCTTGAGAAAAACCTAGGAAAGTACGAGGACAAGTTCGGTGAGATAGATATAAAGGAGGTAGGGGACGGGGAACAGAAACAGATAGAGGCGGAGGATGCCGACGAACCTACATATATAGGATGATAAAATGAACGGAAAACAGGAAAGACTTACTGCAAAGAGGGCTCTTGTTGAAGATCTTGTCAGTGGAAGATATTTCCGCCGCGAGGGATTCAAAAGCAACTATCTTGTAACTCCACGTGGACAGAGAGTAAGTAGGGTTAAACTGATTGCTACAGTGACTACAAAGTTCGTAAACGATGATGAAAGCTATGCATTTATAGTTCTCGACGATGGGACCGAAACCATAAGGGCGAAGTTCTTCCAGGATATCGAGGACTATGGAAAGGTCGATGAGGGAGATCTTGTTGTTTCAGTTGGTAAGATACAGGAGTACGAGGATGAGATATACATAAACTCTGAGATTTTGAAGAGAGCCGATGATCCAAATCTTTTAACCCTAAACCTTGTGGAAGTTATCGAGGAGATCAGTATTCTGGATGAGGCCAAGAAGAGATTGGAAGAGCTAAGGGAGAAACATCCTGAAAACAGCGAAGAGGTTTTTGCCGAGGAAGTGGGAATTGAGATGGCAGAAGCGATAATCAAGTCCAAAGACCTTGATGGTGATTCCTTTGAAGAGAGCGACGAGGACGACGAAGACAAGGCAGAGATAAGAAAGGAGGTTCTCGAAGCCATAGAGTCTATAGACGAAGGTGAGGGAGCCTCGTACCAGGAAATAATAGACACTGTCGATGCAGAAGAAAGCGATATAGACAATGTGGTCAACGATCTTCTAACAGAGGGAACATGTTTTGAGCCACGTCCTGGTAAGATAAAAAAACTTTAGACCCACCCGAAGACATATTAACTGTGAAACTTAGTAACCTTGTGGTGTTTTATGGATTACGAAAAACTTTACGAGAGAGCAAAGGAGAAGATATCTGAATCGGTGGATCAGGAGAGGTTTGAGGTTCCCGAACCGGAGGTTATGAACGAGGGAGACAAGACCATAGTTAAGAACTTTTCCAAGATAAAGGATAAGTTGAGGAGATCCGAGCAACATATGATGAACTTTCTCAGAAGGGAACTCGGTGTTCCTGGAAAGGTAGAAGGTTCAAGGGCGGTTTTCCAGGGAAGAATAACCGAAAGAAAGGTCTCGGAGAAGATAAGCCAGTATGTAGATGAGTTTGTGATATGTCCTGCTTGTGGTAAGGTTGACACCGAGCTGGTCGAGGAGGACAGAATAAAGAAGATAAAATGCGAGGCCTGTGGAGCAAAACAGGCTGCAAGGCAGTTTTAAATGTTTTACCACAACTTCACAGAAACAGATGGTCACAGGGTTCTTGCCGTCTGTGATAAAGATCTACTTGGTACAGTTCTCGAGGACAGTAGGATAAAGTTCGAGGTCAAGAAAAGTTTTTACGGAGAAGAGTCTATAGATGAGGAGGGTCTTCTGGAGAAGGCAGAAAAAAGCAGCATAATAAATGCAGTTGGTTCTAGATCTGTTTCACTTCTGGTTGAAAATGATTTTTTTGATGGAGATAGGATACTGAAGATAGATGGTGTAGAGCATGCTCAGATGGTCAAAATATGATATACAAGGGAAAGGACAGTTCTTTGTGATATCTGTAGTAATTATAGCGACATCACTTGCAGGACTTCTTGTGCTTCTCGAGGTATATGAGGATATGAGGATCACAGATACCCATGTTCGTAGGGGTGAAGATGTATTCAGAGAAGTCAAAGAAGGACTTGTCGAAACAGCCTACGGCAGTTCTTGTTCCGGTGGTAACCAGCCCAGGAAGAGAAATCTGGAGGATTTTATTTATATGGTGAGCGAAGAGGCCAGAGGAGATGGTATGTATCTAGATGTAGAGATCGACGATGATTCTATATGTAACGAAGGCGAAG
>PWHK01000009.1 GCA_003554845.1 Candidatus Aenigmatarchaeota archaeon
GGTTCCGGATCCGTCGTACCTTCACCCTCTACGTTTAACTCCAGCTCGTAGAAATCAGATTCGACAGGAGTCCCGACCTCTGTACCCGCCATGGCCACCGGCAAACCAACTATGGACTGTATGAGAAGTGTTACAATTACTGCAGAGATCATAGGCAGCCATGGGTTGTCTGCCGCACTCATTCCTCTTACATTGTTTCTATTCAGTAACAGTGAAGACATGGGCTTTGCCTACCTCCATCTTTTTTAGTTTATCGTGGTCCTTTAGACACTCGAGGTATCCTGCTAAAAAGTCTCTTCTCTCACCGAGCCTTTCTGCCAGCTGCGACACCGACATAAGTTCATCAGAAAGTTCTTCAATTATATCGTCTTCAAGATTGTCAGAGTTATCAGCCATCCAAAAATACCTGCTTTGGAACGTGGGGTGACGGGGATGTTCCGTTTTTACGAATCCGATACCTATACCTAAAATGATAATATGACTACTTTATAAAAGTTATCTATACTACAGTATATAAGATACACAACATATGTACTGTTAACTTTATGATATTTACATAAAAACTGTAAAAAATCTTTATTATATTCTTATATAATTAATATATTAATAAAATTATTTTTACATAATATTTATATGTAAATAAATTGTATATTTAATAAATATTATATGGTTTTTACATTGTAACTAAATGTTCAATGAACTGTAGAAAAGAAAAAAAATAGATGGACCCGGTGGGATTTGAACCCACGGTCTCCACCCTTTTCCTACAAAGTAGGGAATCTGTAACCCCGTTTTCGTAATGCCAAGGTGGCGTCTTTTCAGTACACCGAAAATCGGCTTTCGTATTTCCACTAGACTACGGGCCCGACCTTATTTTCTATTACACCATGTAGTTAAATAAATTGCGGTAAGATAAACTCAGAACCCTGACAACTTATATACAACCATCCTTCAACTATAGGCATGAAGCTCAAAGAGGCCGTGGAAAGGGCAGAAAAACTCGATGAGATCCAGGATATACTTTCATCTGGAGGATTTCTGTGCTCGGCATACTTTATGTTGGAAAAGGACGAAGACCCAGAAGGCTGGAACCTGGCATTTTACTCGGAGGAAAAGGACGAGATAACTGCCGTGGAAGTAACAGAAGATGGAACCGAGGTCGGGGTAACAGATGCTCCCCTCCACGAAGAAACAGGTAGGATAAGATTAGAGGATGTCAAAATCGAAGCAGAGGATGCACTGGAGAGTATAAGGGAGATACTCGACGAGGAGTTTTCCGTGTCCCATGAAAAGATTCTGTTTACACTCAAGGAAGAAGACGGAGAGCATATTTGGAGAGCAGTCTTTGTGGGAAAGAGCCTGTCGATCGTATCGGTTGCCCTGGACGCAGAAACAGGCGAGGTCGTGGAAAAGGAGAAGAAAAGCATGGGTTCGGGAAGCTCATTTGCAGGGTAAAGATGGGACCGCCGGGATTTGAACCCGAGATCTCCGGCTTCCATGCCGCGCACGAAAATGATTTACGCGCGGTGGCCTTATAAGACCGGCGCTTTGGTCCCCTCTGTGGGCCTAACCAAGCTAAGCCACGGTCCCATACTTTGACAGTCTATCCACTAACAGTTAAAGCTTTTTATTTTTGAGTAGTTAAAAAGATTTATGAAGTCGGACGTCTTCGGTAAAATAAAGGACTTTCTCCTATCACGCGGATTCAGTACCTTTGAATATCCCAGAGGCTGCTTCGACATCGCCGCAAGAAGGGAGGACATGTTGTTGCTTAAGGTTCTGACAAACGTCGACTCATTCCAGAAAAAACAGGCCGAGGACCTCAAAGTTCTTTCACAGTTTTTAGACTCTTCCTGCTTTGTTTTGGGACGTAGGACAAGGAGAGACAAACTCAGAGATTCGGTTATATACGAACGCTTCGGCGTACCGGCAATGACACCAGAAACCTTTACGTCTGTGATAAGGGGGGAATATCCCGAGAGGTTCAGAACAAGGGGAGGAACTTTCAGGAGGCTTAACACGGACGAACTCCGAAGAAAAAGAAGGAAAAACAAAATGACACAGACCGAACTTGCAGAGCAACTAGGTATTTCACAGAAGAGGGTGTCTGAATACGAATCAGGAAAGGAGAGGGCCACGCTGGATATGGTCGAAGCCCTTGAAGAGATATTCGGAGACTGTGTTAGTAGGGACATAGATCCCTTTGATATAGAGATAAGGGCAGAGGAGATGAAGAGAGCTGGTTCACAAATATCCAGGAGGCTTATGGAAATAGGATTCAATACGAGGTCCGTGGCAAGGGCTCCACCACGCCTGCTTGCAAGAGACGGAAAAACAATTTTAACAAGAATAGTCAAAAAGGATGAAAAAGCAGACCTAGGACATCTCGCCGAATTCTCAAGATTAAGTGAAACAGAAGTCTTCGTTATAACAGATGGAGACCGGAAAGTAGAGACTGTGCCTGCCATAGGAAGAGAAAGGCTTGAAGAGGTCGGAAGTTCAGGTGAACTTATGAAAATAATAGAAGAAAGGAGGAGCTCTTAATGAAGCTGGGGCACTCCAAAAATGCGAGGTTTTTCACAGAGGAAATGAAGTCCAAGATGCTGAAGATAGGTACCCTTGTCTTCTTCCTGGGACTTCTTCTGCTTGTGACGTCCTTCCGCGTTCTACCCGTTATGAGAATACCCATAGTATATCTCAACATAACATTCCCTCTGTCGATAATAATGATAGGATCGGGGGCCGTACTTGTGATGCTTGCCAAAATGTTCCACGGCCTTTCCTATATACTCGGTCTCGTGGTTTTCCTTGTCGTTATAGGAGGCATGGCACATATGCAGATGCAGGAACATAGTCCAACTGAAGTTGAAAGGTGCTGTGAGTTTTTTGTAGAGGAGGGTGGTTGTACTTCGTACGAGATCCCCGACGGATTTGAGGTTTCCGTTGACGGTGAAACAGTGGACTGCACAGAACTGGCACCAGGTAGGGATATATACAACTGGATATCAGTCTGCCGGTGTTAATTTCTCAGTTCCTTAAGCTTTTTTATGTTCCATCTGAACCCCTTTTCGTCGACCGGTGTTTCCACAACCATAGGCTTGTTCCTTAGTTTACTGTGATTTATAAAAAGGCGGAAGGACTCTTCTCCTATCTTGCCCTCCCCTATATGCTCGTGCTCGTCCTTCTGGGAAGAAAAACTGTACTTTGAATCGTTTATGTGGAGGTAGTGTAGGTTTTCGATCCCTATCTCATCATCGAGTTCATCTAAAAGTCCACGGAGGCTTTCCTCTGTACCGAAGCCATATCCGGCAGCATACATGTGGCATGTATCCAGGCAGACACCGAGACTCCTGTATCCGTAGTCCGACCCTTCTATTATTCTCCGCAGTTCCGAAAAGGTTTTCCCGAGGGTCGTCCCCTTGCCTGCTGTGTTTTCGAGAAGAACCTTTACATCGTCGGGTATATCAAGACCCGAAAGCCTTTTTGAGATGTTGTTGATTCCTGTTTCGATGCCTGCTCCTGTGTGTGCACCAGGGTGGAAAACATAGTAGGGAATTCCAAGTCTGGATGTAAGATCTATCTCTTTCTGCATTGCCTTCTTTGATTTCTTTCCAAGATCCTCCTTGGGTGTTGCAAGGTTTATGAGATATGTACTGTGTACTATCCAGGGTCCTATTCCATTCTGAGAAGACATCTTCCTGAACTTCTCTACAGAAGAACTACCTGGGCTTCCGACGGCCCATCCGCGTGGAGAACCCACAAATATCTGGCCACAGTTGCCTCCTATCTCCATCTCCCTCTCCACCGCCTTTTCTACGCCACCGCTTATAGATACATGGGCACCTACTCTGAACATAGAAAAACAGTTCCTTTACACAGATAAAATAGTTACCCTTTACCAAAACTTTTAAATATGTGCATGGAGGTATAATTGCCCTGGGGTAAACCATTATTCCAATTTTAAACACAGCCAAACAAAAAACCAGGAGGTGATAACTATTCCACAAGGAAGACATGGTATCGGACAACCAATCTTCATTCTAGGCGAGGACACAGAGAGACAGAGCGGAAGAGGTGCACAGAAGAACAACATAGCAGCAGGAAAGGCCGTTGGTGATACGGTCAGAACAACCCTCGGTCCAAAGGGAATGGACAAGATGCTTGTCGATTCCATGGGCGACATCATTGTAACCAACGACGGTGTGACAATTCTGGATGAGATGGAGATCGAACATCCTGCAGCAAAGATGATGGTAGAAGTTGCAAAGACACAGGAAGAACAGGTAGGAGATGGAACAACAACTGCAGTAGTGATCTCATCTGAACTTCTTAAGAAGGCAGAAGACCTTCTAGATCAGGACATCCACCCAACCCTCATAACAAGAGGCTTCAACCTTGCTTCAAACAAGGCACTCGAAGAGCTCGAGGACATAAGTGAGGACGTTGACTTTGAAAAGAACAGGAATCTCCTCAAGAAGATAGCCATGACATCGATAACAGGAAAATCCGCCGAAAAGGCATACGAAAAGTACGCCGATCTTGCTGTGAAGGCAATCAAATCTATCATGGAGAAAAGTGAAGGGAAGGTCAACATAGACAAGGACGACATCAAGATAGAGAAGAGCGAAGGAGACGGAATCAAAAGCTCAGAGCTCATAGAGGGCTTGATCATCGACAAAGAGATGGTCCATGCCGACATGCCAAAAAAGATCAAGGACGCAAAGATCGCCCTTATCAACGCAGCAATAGAGGTCGAAGAAACATCAACCAACGCAGAGATACAGATATCCTCACCCGATCAGCTGGAGAGCTTCCTCGATCAGGAGGAAAAGATGCTCAAGGGCATGGTCCAGAAGATAGTCGAATCCGGTGCAGACGTAGTTTTCTGCCAGAAAGGAATCGACGACATAGCACAGCACTACTTTGCAAAGAAGGGCGTTGCTGCAATTCGCAGGGTGAAAAGCGATGACATGGAGAGACTTGCCCGTGCAACCGAAGCAAAGATTGTCAACAGCGTAGAGGACCTATCCTCGGAAGATCTCGGAGAAGCAGGAAGCATAGAAGAGAAAAAGGAAGGTGACAAAATGATCTACGTCCAGAACTGCAAGAGTCCAAGAACTGTTTCACTTCTCCTTAAAGGAGGAACCGAACACGTCATAGACGAAGCAGAGAGATCCATGAACGATGCTCTTGACTGCATCATTACCGCTCTGAAGTCAGGAAAGATAGTAAGCGGTGGTGGATCTGTCGAACAGGAGCTTTCAAACAGACTCAAGAAGTACGCACAGTCCGAGTCGGGAAGAGAGCAACTGGCCATAAGGGCATTTGCAGAAGCACTCGAGGTCATTCCAAGAACACTGGCTGAGAACACAGGACTTGATCCTGTTGACGCACTTGTCGAGATAAGGTCTGCACACGAAGAAGGAAAGAAGACCCACGGACTCGACGTAGACAAGGGCAAGGTAGTCGACATGAGAAAGAAGGGTGTCATCGAACCACTTGGAATCAAGAAACAGGCCTTACAGTCCGCAAGCGAAGCTGCAGAGATGATTCTGAGAATCGACGATGTAGTTTCAGCAGGCGAGCTTAAGGGTGGATCCGGAGGATCAGGTGGAGGAATGCCAGGCGGAGGAGGAATGCCTCCAGGAGCCATGGGAGGACTCTAGATCCACAAAACTCCCACTCTATTTTTTCTTTTTTAGCAACCCCACAAAATATTTAAGTGATACAGAGGAAACTAATCTATGCCAGAAGACGAGGTAGAGATAGAATCGGATGAGGAATACGAAGTTGTTCCCCTTTCTCCAATAAGAAAGCTTGAAAAGAGAATCGCCAGGATCGAAAAGAAAAAGGGACAAGGAATTCCCGACGATGCATTGGAAATACTGAAGGCCGACAAGGAGATGATACAGAGCCTTGTAGAGTCGAACAGCAAACTTATAGCGAAGCTGGAAAGGGTCGCAGAGCACTGGGAGGAGCTTATAGATATGCTAAAAAGAGGTGAAGAAAGACATCCAGAAAAGTCAGGTGGCCAAAACGACATGGATGAACTCATAGAGTTCAACAAAAAGCTTATTGAGAACAACAAGGAGATGATAGAAAAGATGAAGTCTCTGGAGAAAAAGGTAGATGACGGATCCAGAAAGAAGGTAAAGCCCAGTGTAAAGTTGAAGAAGAGAAGATCCCGGGAAGGAAGACCAAGAAGGAAAGAAGAAGATACCGACTTGGAAGGCGAAGAGAGAAGCTGGCGTAGATAATCAAATAGATAAACGGCCTATATTAGCTGCTTAAGGATGTTTACTAATGCGTAGGTTGTGTAAACTTTAAATACAAGCAGAATTAAACTGCTTATTGATAACATGCTAAATAAGAAAGGTGTGTCGCCGGTTATAGCAGTTGTTATGCTTCTTCTTATCGTAGTAGTGATGGTAGGTGGTGTTTTTGTTTGGATGCAGACCATGCAGGAAGACATCGAAGGGGCAGGACAAGAACAGATGAAAGAGTTCATCGAACAAGCAGGACAGGAGATAACCATAGAGTCTCACTCATGCGACGAAGATGACAATATCACATCCGTGTCTCTGTACAACGGACACGATGACACATGGGAGGATGTAGCAATGTACATCAATGGAGGATTTGTCGATGAGTTCGATATGGAACCAGGAAGAGAGACGTTAGATTTAGAAAGTCCTGGAACTGATATTAGCACTGCACTTTCCGAACAAGATCCTGTTTCAGGTGATACGCTAAGCCTCACTTGGGGAGGAGACACAGTAGCATCCAGAAACCTCGGATGCTAGAAGAAAAGACCACCCCCTTGCAGTTAGGTTTTACTCCTTCGCGGAGTAAACCAAACCTTTTTTTATATTCGCTGCATCAGAAGTGGTCTACCCGAACATCTTTTTATATTTCTGAAAAGATATTACGACTATGTTTGATGCTCTTCCTGGGATGGGTAGAAAGGGGCAGCAGGTTCTCACGGTTATTTTGTTGACTGTTGTAGTACTATCTGTATCTCTTACATCCTACCTATGGGGCAGGGAGATGCTCGAAAAATCAAGGGATCAGAGAAACTTCGAAAGAATGGAGACCTTTATCCGAAAGCTGAACGATAATATAAAGGAGGTATCCAGGAGAGGCGGAAGGACCGAGATGAGCATAGACCTACCAGAAGGAGCTGAACTCAAGATCAACGAAGGGCCTTCGGGCGAGCTGGACAATATAACACTTGATTTTACCGTAAGGGGTCAGATGATGACACAGGATCGTGATATCGCCATAGTCGGCTCGGAGGGATCTGAAACCCCTATAATATACAGCCCCGATGTAGTAGTAGCAAGATCCGAAGGTTCCGGTGGGTTCTATAATATACAGCTCAAACTATACTACAAAAACGTCACTGTGGACGGAATACCCCAGAGTAGAATAGGACTAGAGGCCCCAGGAAGAACGATCTCCATGGGGAACACAAAACTTGCCATAGAACAAGGGACAAGAGAAGATCACAACGGCTTTACAGTTAACAATGTCAAGGTAAGAATAATCTAACATTGGTACTATGAAACCCAAAGGACAGTATCTCTCGTTGGAACAGATGATCCTATTCACAATAAGCATAGTCATAATGGTCACAGTATACTACTCCTACTCTACCCTTTCGGATCAGGCAGGAAGCTCGATAGGAAGAAATCAAATGGAAGAGGTTTCTGAAATCGTCATGTCCGGGGTATATAGAACCTACAACTCATACGACAGTGGAGCCGATTACAAAAAAATAGAGATAAAAATACCAAGAGAGATCTCCGAAGACATGTACAAAATCAAAACAGAAGGCGATGAAATCGTAGTTTACAATAGAGGTGGACTGGAAGTAAGAAAAAAAATAGGAGAGATAACCCAGGACGTAACATTTGATATGCACGAGGAGTTTAAGACAGGCGTGACGTCGAGAAAGGGGAGTATTTTTATAGAACTTGAAAATAATGTGATAAAGATAGGGAGGTAGAATGGACCAAAAAAAAGGCGAGAGTAAACAGAACATAGATATAAACAGCATGCTCGGGAGAATGAAGGAGGGAATAAAACAAGATAGTTCTGCAGGAAAGAAGGGGAAGAAGGTGTATCCGGAAGGTCGAAGATTTCGGTACAGGAAAAAAAGGAACGGGGACACAACAGAAAAAAGGAAACCTCCGAGAAGAATGATATCCATGGGAAAGACTTCTAAGATAGAGAAACCAAAACCGAGAAAAAACAACACAAAGAAGAAAAAGGGTATAGAGTCCTACGTCTACGAAAGAGCCAGCGATGATCAGGGTATATATCTACCGAAAGTCGACTGGAGCCAGGCAATCAAACCAAAACTAGGGGGCCAGGCTAAGGAGGGTGAAAAGGATCTCAAGAAGGTCGACGAATACTACAGCCTGGTTCCGAAGAACCCCAAGCCAGGCGAGGACATTTTTGCATACTCCCATATAACATGGAACGAGAAGAAAAACTCTCTTATATACGAAGTACACGAACCAAGTCTTTCGAAAAAGGACAAGGAACTTCTCAAAGAAATAAAGGAGAGCATAGAAGAAAGACTTGATGTCGACTTCGACGACCTCGCCCAGATAAGGGCAAGAAGCTACATATCCGAGAAAATGGACGAGGTCCTTTCTATTCTCGGTAGAGACCTGAATCCTATGAGAAAGAAGGCCATAAACTACTACCTCGAGAGGAACTTCATAGACATGGGAAAAATAGAGCCATTTATGAAGGATCCGCAAATCGAGGAGATATCATGTGATGGTGTAGGAATACCTATATTTGTGTACCACAGGAACTCAAGATACGGATCGATGGAGACAAATGTAGTCTTCGAGGATAAGGATGAACTGGACCAGTACGTGATGAGACTTGGACAGACAGTAGGTAAAACGGTCTCAATGGCAAGTCCACTCGTAAATGCCTCGATGCCCGATGGTTCAAGGCTGCAGGCTACACTAGGTACGGATATAGCCAGAAGGGGATCGAACTTTACAATAAGAAAGTTTACAGAAAACCCCCTGACACCTGTCGATATGATAGAGTTTGGAACAGTGGACCCAAGGACACTTGCATACCTCTGGATGGCAATAGAACACCAGAACTCGGTTCTGGTTTCCGGTGGAACTGCAACTGGAAAAACCACGATGCTCAATGTTGTATCTCTCTTCATAAAACCTGAAATGAAGATTGTCACGATAGAGGATACAGCCGAGCTCAGGCTACCACACGATCACTGGGTGCCTGAGGTTGCACGTGAGGCAATAGGGGAAGAGGGAAGCAACGTTGTAGACATGTTTTCACTTCTAAAGGAATCGCTCCGTCAGAGGCCCGACTACATAGTTGTAGGTGAGGTAAGAGGAGCAGAAGCCTTTGTTCTGTTCCAGGAAATGTCCACGGGACACCCTGGTCTGGCTACTATACATGCAGAAAACCCCGAGAGGCTCATAAACAGGCTTACAACGAGACCTATAGATCTACCGCCATCACTTCTCAACACACTGGATATAGTTATATTTTTGAGGAAGGTAAGAAGGGGAGGAGCTCTTCTGAGAAAGATAGACCAGGTAGTAGAGATAAAAAGGTTTTCAAGAGACAAAAACGTTCCCCTCATGAACCGGGTTTTGAAATGGGATCCATCATCAGACCGGCTTGTAAATGAAAACCCGAGTATAGTTCTCAATGAGATATCCGAAATAAAGGGCTTAACAGAAGATGAAATAAAGAAGGACATAGAGGACAGGGAAAAGATTATAAGATGGATGGTCCACGAGGATATAAGGGATCTGGAAGACATAGGAATGATACTTTCACGGTTCTACACCGACAAAGAAAGTCTTCTTGAAAAAATAAGAGGGTAATATCTTGACATTAAAAGACTGGTACATAAAAAAATCCCTGGATATATTTTCTGGCCTTGTTGAGCCATATCTACATCATTTCCAGAATCTAAAGCCGGTCCTGCTTAAGGGAAACATAAACCTCGCACTGCGTGAATATATATGCATGGCGGTGATGACAATAGTACTTGTGTTCTCCGTAGAGATGCCACTGCTTGCCTTTATACTTGCAATGATGCCTGTATTTGATATACCAATGGCTGTGATGCTATCACTTATAATATCACTCTGTATATCGGGCATTATAGCATTTCTTTTCTCCATAAACCCATCTATAAAAGCAAACATGAGGGCAGAAAAGATAGACAGAGGTGTTCCCTTTGCAGCAACCTACCTCACAACTATAGCAGGCAGCGGTATACAGCCATCGGAGATGTTCGAGATACTGTCCCAGTTCCAGACATACGAAGAAATGACAGAGGAAGCAGAGAAGATATCAACAAGGATAAAGCTTGTTGGAATGAACGTCAACGAAGCACTTGCCCTCTCAGCAAAGGAATCCCCATCGGAAAGGCTCAGTGATCTTCTCTGGGGAATTATAACAACCATAAGAAGCGGTGCCGATCTACATAGATATCTCCAAGAAAAATCCAGGAAGCTCATGAAGGAGCACAAGAGGGATCTTCAGGAGTATTCCGACAGCCTTGGGACGCTTTTACAGGTATACCTCACCCTAATAATAGTTGGTTCTGTGTTTACAGTGATAGTAACATCAATCATGTCTGCATTCGGCCTGGGGGCCGGTATGACGGCAATGATAACAGTGCTTCAGTTTTCCATAGTCTTTTTATTCTTACCCTCGGTAACTATGGGATTTATATGGCTTCTGAAGTCAACCTATCCCGGATGATTTAAATGTCAAAAAAAGTCGTTGGAAATGCAAGTCCAGACAAGAAGTTAACCCTGGTTCCACCTCTGATAGGCCTGGTTCTTGTTCTTATCATATCACTGGTATTTCCTGAGCCAGGAATGATAGGTATAACTATCCTCTTGTCTGTATTGATTTCGGTTTCGCCCTATGCAACCTGGAAATACTTCAGGATAAAAAAGATCAATGGAATGGAACAACAGCTTCCAAACTTTCTCAGGGATCTTGTAGAGGCAAAGAAAAGCGGACTTACACTCACACAGGCCCTCAGAGAGGCATCCAAGAACGAGTATGGGATGCTCAACGAAGAGGTGAACAAAATGAGCAAGCAGCTGTCGTGGAACATGAGCTTCGATGAAGTTCTTGAAAACTTCGCCAAGAGAAACAGAGACAGTACCATGATAGGAAGAACTGTAAAGATGATAATGGAGGCCAAGAGAAGTGGTGGAAAGGTTATATCCGCAATGGAAACAGTTTCTTCTGATGTATCAACAATCATTGAGGTAAACGAAAAAAGGAAATCAGATATGGCGCAACATTCAGCAGTCCTGTATCTTATATACTTCATGTTTTTGGCAATAACAATAATACTTTCCAAGTTCCTCGTTCCCATGACCGAGGAGCTCGCCGACGGTGAACTTATGATAGGTGAAGGGGGAGGTCAGATATGCACAGCCCCCATGCAGACATCGGAAAACGTTATATGTTCATTCTTCGAATCCTTTGCAGGGATTCTAGGGCTTGGTACAGAAGGACTATACTACCAGGGTCTGTTTCTATCCATGGTACTCATACAGGGTATATTTACAGGGCTTATGATAGGGCAGGTCAGAAACAATTCACCATCGGCAGGAATAAAACACTCGCTTATAATGGCAGGTTCTGGTCTCATAATATACATAATTGCTGCAAGATACATACCAATTGAAATAATGTGATTTCCATGGAAGGGTTTCTACAGGAGAGACGTGGACAGTTCAGCATAGAATATCTTCTGGCCTTTGTTCTTTTCTCCATAGTAATACTTTACGTTTCCTTCCAAACAGCCAGTCTGTTCCCGGAAATATTTGCCGAGAGAGAGGCATCAAGAAAGGATTCCATGGCAAATAGAATAGGAAGCCATCTAGCAGAAAACAACAGGGGATTCGCACGAAAACCCTATCTGTGGTCCGAGGAAAAAATAAACGAATTCCAAGAGAGATGCAACGAAGACTATGAAAGGGTAAGAGAAGAGCTTGGGCTGGGAAAAACATCGGGGGTTGTGGTAACTCTATCGGGGGAAGAAGACAAAAGTATATGTGGCGGTCCTTCTGTACCAAGTGGCGTCAGTCTGGGTACATCAAGAAGGTTTGGATACGTCGAAGAAGAAGATGATATAAAGATACTGGAGGTGATTGTATGGTAGGAAACAAGGGATTTGTATACATAGTTGAGGTAGTTCTGATATCAATGGTTTTAATCGTATCCCTTAGTTTTCTCATAAAGCCCCTCGATATAGACGAAAACTGGGAGGCCGTTGAACTTGAGAGGATAGGCGAAAGTGCTCTTATATCTGCACACAGACAGGAGAATATAAAAAAATCCATATTCAACGAAACTCCGTATCTCGACTCCAGACTGGATAGTATAATTCACGAAGTGGGAGGAAGAATAGACGTCAGGTACAACCTTATCCTGGAAAATCTATACCCAAGGAAAATAACCGTTGGGTTCAACTGCACAGGCAGCAGTTGTATAGGAGACCCGGACGAGGAGAGGACCCTTTTGAGAGAAACGCTTGACTCTGTGTGGATGAACAACAGATCCATAGAGTTTGAAGTAAAGAAGACGGATATCGAAGGTGGGATAGAAGGTATAGATGTATTTTTTATAAGAGGAGAAGAACAGCTCGAAAAGGCCGACGAGAGATCGGATGAACTCCGGGACTTCGTAGAAAGCGGCGGAGGGGTTGTCCAGTTCACTGACTACAGCAATGTAGAAGAAAGGGATATACAGCAAAGTATATTCGGACTAGGAAGTTCCGGAGGGGTCCCTGATGCTCTGGCTTTCAAAAACAGAGAAGATCCATCGGAATCCAACTACGAGCCATCGAAACTTTTCTACGGAAAGGGAAGCTGGGTAAGTGCAAGCTACCGTATAGAGGACCTAACAAAAAAAGTAGGAACCTGGAAGATACGTTCCGACGAATACACCGTAGAGGTAAGCGAAGACAAAAAAGTAAACATAACCGAAAATGGAAATATGATATGTGAAAGATGCGATGAGAACGATACATTCCAGCTGGATATAGGGCAGTTCATAATAAGAAATATAGAGGAGAGAAAGGACGGAGTGTACAAGGAAAATGTACTAGTACATTTCGACTATCCCCAGGGATACGAGTTCACAGGAAGCTCCTTTAGGAGTTCAACAGAGGTAGAAGACAAAAGAACAGTTCTTGGAGACAGCAGCAGTGTCTGGGTTGTAAATAAAGTAGGAGAAGGAAGAGCTTCATGGATATCTGAGGGTGATTACGGTGGTATAGGTGAGGACATGGAAGACGACATAAAAAGCCTCCTCCAGACCTCTGTGGTTTGGACTGCACCAAGAGAGGAATGGATTAAGGAGGCAGACGGACGTCCGGAGGGTACAGTATCAAAGACAACACACTTCGGATCGATAAACGAAGATATATACGAACCATACAAACTTACAATGGAATTGTGGTATGCATACTGAGGTTATAAGATGAAGGAAAAATTCTGCCCTGGATGTGGCAAGGAGACAGACGATCTCATAAAAGGTCTATGTAAGAAATGTTTTGCCGGGAGAACAAAATGGATAGACATGCCTGATATACTCGAAGCCACGGTATGCAAAAGATGTGGCAGAAAAAAGGTTGGAAAATGGAAAGAAATTTCCATGGAAGAAGCCCTGAAAAGAAATATTCTCAATAGATCTGACCACAGGGGAGAAGTCCAGGATATCCAGATTAGTATTCTGGGTCAACAGAACAGAGCAGATGTAACCATAAAGGGCGTAGTTGAGAATGTGGAAATGGAGAAAAAGAACGAAGTCGGTCTAAAGGTAGAGGAAAAAATATGCAGGGACTGTAAAAAGATCTCGACCAGATACTTCGAAGCAACTGTACAGATAAGGACAGAAGAGGATATTTTGGACGATGTTCTTAGTACATGTGAAACTATACTCAAGGAGAGGAGGGGTACTGGACCGGTTGTCTCCGACCTAGAGAAGACGAAGAACGGTGTCAATATATTCATAGTCTCCAATTCTGTTGCAAAATACCTTGCAAGAAAGCTTGCTGAAGAGTACACAGTTGAAAGAAAGGACAGTAAAACCCTCAGAGGACTGGAAGACGGCAACAAATCATACAGAAGCACATATCTTGTAAGAATTCTGGAAAAATAATACAATAAGCTTTTAAAATTTGAAAAGAATCAATGTCCATGCCTGGAGAAGAAAAACCGAGAAGATTGAGAAAACCAAAGGATGGTCAAGTGCTTGGAAAAGTACTTGAACTACTTGGAGCAGACAGACTCAGAGTCAAATGCGAAGATGGGAAAGAAAGAATGGTTAGGATTCCCGGACGGCTCAAAAAGAGGGTATGGGTAAAACGCGACGACATATTAATCGTTGAACCATGGGACATAGAAGGAGACAAGAAGGGCGATATGGTCTGGAGATACAACAAGAACAAAATCCCTGCCCTTAAGAAAAAAGGTTACCTTAAGAGAATTTCTGTTTCTTAATATACCGGTGATCAGTATCGAAGAGAGTATAAGATTCACAAGGGAAAGGATAGACATCGTCAAAAAAAACCTAAGAGAGATAAAGAAGAGGACCGATGTAGATATATCGATCAAAGGTCTGGATGTTATACTAAAGGGAAAGGCCGTCGATGTCCTCAAGTTGAAGAATACATTGAATGCTCTGTTTGAAGGTTTTGTTCCAAGAGAATCATTTAAACTTTTAAATGAGAAAAATCAACTAATGGTTGTTCGTTTAAATGACTACACTTCCTCAGGGATGTCGGTCGAAAAGATGAAGGGGAGGATAATAGGCGAAGGCGGAAGGACAAAAAGACTGCTTGAGGAGCTCACCAAGGTTTCGGTATCTGTACATGGAAACAGAGTATCTCTCATTGGCAAACCAAAAGAAATTGCGTCTGCCAAAAAAGCTATACAGATGCTCGTCAATGGAAAACCTCATGGAAAAGTATATAGATACCTGGAACAAAACCAACAAAAGAAAGAAGAGATGATTTGAGATGCCCGGAAAAACAGCAGAGGAAATGGCACTTGATCAGAAGGAGATTTCTGTTGCAGAGTTTTTCGAAAAAAACAGGCATCTCCTTGGTTTCGACAATCCTGCCAAGGCTCTTATAACTGTAGTAAAGGAGGGTGTAGATAATGCACTTGATGCATGCGAAGAAGCAGGAAAACTCCCACACCTAAAGATAGCAATAGATGAAAAGGGCAACAATAAATACAATATAAAATTCAGGGACAATGGTCCGGGTATTGTAAAGGAACAGATGCCTTCTATATTTGGTAAGCTTTTATACGGTTCCAAGTTCCATAGCAGAAGACAGTCAAGGGGTCAGCAGGGAATAGGAATATCCGCATCGATACTCTACGGGCAGCTAACCACAGGAAGGCCTGCTCTTATAACCTCGAGAATCAACGAAAACAATCCTCCGAAATGGTTCAAACTAAAGATAGACACAATGAAAAATGAGCCGGAGATACTGGAGGAAAAGGAGCTCGATGATGGTTTCGAGCCAGGAACCGAAATAAACATAGTTGTCGAAGGAAAATATCTCCAGAGATACCACTCGGTAGATGAATATCTCAAACAAACTGCTATAGCAAATCCATATGCACATATAGAATACAGAAATCCAGAGGGAGAAGAGTACGACTTCAAAAGGGCTGCACACAAACTTCCACCGGAGCCCAAGGAGATAAAGCCACACCCATACGGTGTAGAGCTCGGTGTTCTTGTCAGGATGCTGAAAAAAACGGACTCAAATAAGATACTTTCGTTTCTACAGAACGAGTTCACCAGAGTCGGAAGAACCTCCGGTGAAGAGATATGCAGACTCGCAGAAGTAGACCCGGATAGGAAGCCGTCTTCACTGAAACATCAGGAACAGGAAGCCATACTAAATGCCATGCAGAAGGTAAAAATACAAAGGCCCCCGACAGACTGTCTTTCTCCAATAGGTTCAGATCTCATAAGAAACGGCCTTGAAAAGGAAATAGATGCAGAGTTTATAACATCCACATCCAGAGATCCGGAGGTTTACAGAGGAAATCCATTCCAAATAGAGGTAGGTATTGCCTACGGCGGCGAACTCATGGAAAGGGAAAATGAAAAGGTAAAGATAATGAGGTATGCAAACAAGGTACCCCTTCTTTACCAGTCTTCGTCCTGTGCCATAACAAAGGCATTGGAAAAAACCGACTGGAAACGATACGGCTTGGAGCAGCCAGGAAGCACCGGAACTCCAAAGGGACCTGCAACAATATTTGTACATCTATGTTCGACATGGGTACCGTTTACGTCCGAATCCAAGGAATCCATAGCAAGATATCCGAAGATAGTCAAGGAAATAAAGCTCGGTCTACAGGAATGTGCAAGGGATCTTCAGAGGCATCTTTCGAAGAAACAAAAGGGAAAGAAAGAGAAAAGAAGAAAGAAGATATTCAGCAACTATATGCCTCTTGTCCTTGAAAACGCTGTAGAACTTTCGGGACAGGGTCAGGAACTATCCATAGATCCTATAATGGAAAGAGTTATAGATGAGGAGCTTGTAGAAAAGGCAGAAGTGGGTGAAGAAGATGAGTGATGAAGAAATATCAAACAACCTGACAAAAATAGGAGAAACTATAATACAGAAGGTAAGAAACAACGAAGTGCCTTCCATACAGATACCGTCGAGAACAACGTCCAATATAGTCTACGACGACAGGGCAGAGTGTTATGTTCTCGGTGAAAAAATGACGAAAAGGGATGCAGGAAATATACGTCATGTAAAGAGACTTGCACAGATGCTAAAGGTCGCGTCCTTCTGCAAAAAGGAACTCATGGGCTCCGAGAGACATGTCACAAAGAGAGAACTTTACTACATATCCGAATCCTGGGGAGACAAACTGAAGTTCAAGACCCAGGACCGGAGCGATGACCTTGTAGAGGACATAGAAGCAATTGTCGGAAGACCGCGTGAAGATCTAAAGATAAATCCAAAGGCCAAGGGTTCAATATACGGCGACATGACACTTCGTTTCAAAAATCCCAAGGGTGAGACCATGGAAGTAAACTGCCTTGACTCCGCCGACGGCCAGTCTATAGGACCCAGAACATGTGAGGCAGAGATAGTCGAATGTAATGCGGACAAGGTTTTGGCCATAGAGACCGACGGTATGTATAACCGCCTCATGGAAGAAAATGCCCATGAGAAGTTCAATGCTATCCTCGTCAACCTGGGAGGACAGGCCACGAGGGCAACAAGGAGGATAATAAAACGTATAAACGAGGTAAAGGATATCCCTACATACATATTCACTGACTCGGATCCATGGGGACTCCACATAGCAATGGTTATAATCGCAGGATCCGCAAAGTCTGCACACATAAACGAGAGGCTTGCAACTCCCGATGCACAGTGGCTCGGAGTTACTGCATCTGACATAAAGAACTACAAACTGAGATCGGATGAGCTAAGAGATGTGGACCTCAAAAGAATAAACGAACTCAAGGAAGATCCAAGGTACAACGATAGTAAGAGACTTGTGGACGAGCTCAGTATGTGGCAGGAGATAGGAAAGAAGTCGGAACAGCAGGCTCTTATGAGGTACGGTTTCGAGTATGTTGTAGACGAATATCTACCAGCAAAGCTGAAAGAACTTGGTGCACCCGGTTTCTGAAACTAACAACATATATTTAAATTCTAGAAAGTAAACATTCCCAGCGGCCCGGATAGCTCAGTAGGTAGAGCGCATGGCTGTTACGATTTTGCGCGGACACCATGTTGTCGCAGGTTCGAGTCCTGCTCCGGGCGCCATTTAACTTCTCAGTGGAACATCCACTAAACATATAAAAAGCGAGATTCAATTTCTAGTTATATAGTTTGTGATGTGAGGCTTTGAATTCTAAAGAATGATACAA
>PWHK01000019.1 GCA_003554845.1 Candidatus Aenigmatarchaeota archaeon
AAAAAAAGTGGTACTGCAAAGAAAAACTGGGTTAATAGAAAAGAAAAAAGCAGGATTTTTAATATGAATCCAGATGCTTTGGATCAGTCCGATGAAGGCAACGAAAAACAAGTGTCACCGGAAAACAACGAAGAAACACCGGCCCTACCACCACCGGAAAACAACGAAGAAACACCGGCCCTACCACCATCAGACAACGAAGAAACACCGGCCCTACCACCAGCAGACGACGAAGAAACACCGGCCCTACCACCACCGGAAAACAACGAAGAAACACCGGCCCCACTTCCTTCCAGTTCTGAAACCAAGGAACCGCACACAGATAATAGTAAAATAGAATACTACGCACAACATTTAGAAGGTCGTAAAAAATGCAGTACCTGTGGAAAAGGTGTCGTTGAGTGGGATGAAGATAAAGGTATCTATATTTGCGATAATTGTGGCGTGTGGGTCTCAGAAAAAAATTTTAAGGCATTACCAGAAATCGGTGAAGATCCTTGGGATTCGGTGAAAAAAATTGAACAACAAAACGAGAAAGATGACGACGAGAAAGATGACGAGGAAGAGAAAAGAGATGTTGGGATTCCTGGTAGGTGTCCGGTGTGTGAAAGCAGTAATATAAAGAAAGTGGAGGATGAAGATGGTGTACATTACGAGTGTGGAAAAGGCCATTATATTAAGTCCTCTGATCTTCTACCAGAGAAAGACGAGAGTAGGTTTTTAGGAAAGGGCATGCTTTCGGGAAGTGCGGTTTCTCTGGGCTTTTCTATTTTCATTCCTGCACTGATCTTTGTCGTACTTTCTTTATTTGGAATGGGTCCCTTTGCATCTGTCTTCATAATTTTATCTGCAGTATCTTTGACTATAAGAAATCTTTTGCCAATCAGGAATCCCTACAATAATGTACGCCCTCTTCTGAAAGCCTTCGGCTTGGTTTTCCTTGTAATCGGTGTTCAGATTTTTGTGGGCGACAGACCTGTATTTAATTTGATACCCCTTTTAATAGGATCCTTTGGGATAGTTTCATTTGCAGGTGGCTACGGATCCTTCAAATTTGAAGATGATGAGTACAAGAGGGTTAAGGGTGTCACCAAGATGATCTACTCCGGGACCGTTGGTATTCTGTTTCTGTATACTTTCAGAGCAGTATTTTCTCACTTGGAGCTTGCTGCTGTTATGATTTGTCTTGTAGTTGCATTTTTCTTGGTTATCCCTGATTTCATTGCTGATGTATTCGAAGAAGACAAAAAGAAAAGGGAAGCAAAGAAGGAAGAAAGAGAAGACCAACTGAGACAAGTAGTAGGACTTGGCACACGAGCCGGGGCAGCTGCTACTACTGGTGGTGCTTCTGAGGGGGTATACCAAGGAGCTGAGGTAGCATCCCAGGCGCAAAATACGATGGACAGTCAAAATACAGATAGCAATGAAGGTGGCAATAATGCAGGTGATTAAAGGATGATGTCGATTATTTTGGGGAATTTGTTAATAATTATCACTGCAGTAGTTATGATTGCTGCATTCGCCTACCTGATGTGGAAATATATTAGACATGCAAGTATCCAATCGAAGTTTGTAACCATACCGGGATTTATTGCACTGATCATAGGTATAGTTGTTCTATGGGATAGTCCTATAGCCATGGTGCTTTTCGGATCCGTTGTTACTTTGAGTATTTTGACCGGTGCTCTTGTGACTGATGCCAAGGGAATAATCGGTGTCTTTGCGATAGCAGTTTCCCTTATGGCAATGACTGCAAGTTATCCTGATGTTATGGGTACGGCGGTTTTCGGGGAATGGTGGCCGACCGTTAGAGCAAGGGTGGATGAGGTAGAAAGGGCCTTAAGTCCTGCAATGGGAGGCTTTACGCAGACTCAGGATACGCTTGGTAGAGGGTGGACATGTCTTGCTTCACCCATGGACTGTTATGATATGTTTGAAGCCGGTGGTGAAGTTGAAAAGGAGTATCAGGCATTGAGACTATCTAGACCGGATCCCATAGGCCTGGGCCGTATAGGTAATGTAGCAGAAATGGATGAAGATAGCACTGTGTTTAGCTCGACCTTTGAAATAGAAAACAAACTGTCCCATGACGACTACATTAATCCTCCTGTTATCCGTGAACTTACACTGAAACCAAAGGACGTGGAGTTTGTAGGGAGAGAAGATCTAGATATCGCTGCCACTGGAGGAAACATAGTTGGTCCTCACTGTAGTGATGATGTTTGTGATATAGAAAGTCTCAATCCCGGTGTTATACACCAGTACCAAGTCGAGTTCCCTAGGGAAATATTTGACGAAGATGCTTTAGAAGACATGAATCCCGGCGATCAGTTGAGGTACGGTATAGACGCGAGGTATGTGGTCGATACGAGCTCTCTGCTTGAGGTAGAGATTATAGATAGCACTAGGTTTATGGAACTATCGGAGAGAGGTGACCTTGATTTCCATCAGCCTTTATCAAGATATGAATGGGGTCCTGTTGAGATAGGAATGGCGGCCTCGCGGCAGCAGCCGATAAGAGGAGGCGAATCAATGCCGTTGATTCTTACGCTCAGGAACCAGGATGATGGTTGGGTGGAGTCTTTGAATAGTATAAGCATAGGGACATCAGAAGAAGGGTGGGTCGGGGGACTGGAAGACTGTGACTTCTCACAGAAGTACGAGGATAATTTTGACGATCTGGGATGGGATGGACTTCAGCCCAAGGGAGATGAGCACGACAGCCTTACTATGAGCTGTACAATTGAAGTAGATGAACCAGAAGATATTACAGAGACAAAGGATCTGAGAGTTGATATGAGCTACGAATACAGGATGGAAACCACGGACACAATAGAGGTCATGTATTCTTAAACAGGCCCAAACATTTATATTACAATAAAACCCAATGGTTGATAGTGGTTGTATGAAAAGGATTGCAGTTGCTGTATTTCTAGTTTCAATGGTTGTATTTATATCTGGATGCGTTGAAGGCGGTGGTCTGGCAGGTTTAATGGGAGTAGGCGACCAGGAAGTAGAAGATCCTGATGATGTTCTTGTAGTTGAAAATAGGATGGTAAATCCGTCTACAGTTAACGCCGAGAATCAGTTCGAGTTCTCCTTCGAGTTGACCAATCTATTCGAAGCCGAGAGTGCTAGAGATGTTGAGGTGAGACTCTATGATTCTGGTATGTGTGATCCGATTCAGGGTGAGGATCCACAGGCAATGGACGGCCGGAACATATTTGAAGGTGCCACCAGGGTAATCGAGTGGAGTCTTCAGGCACCCACCAACACCGAACTTGGGAATATGGCAGGTTCCTGTCCTTTAAAATACTATGTAAAATACAGGTTTGATGCATACAGTCGATCCGATGTTTATATTATGGGCGAAGACGTTTCCCGTGATTCCGATGTTGCCAGTGTTTCACCTACAACAAGCAAGGCCAGAGGACCACTGAAAGTAGATATAGACTTTAGCGGGCAGCAGCCCTTCAGATACGGGAGTCCTGTTCCCTTCCAGATAAGATTACGAAATGCCGGTGATGGTGATCTAGACGACCTTAAACCTGATGATGTTAGTATTTTACTGGACCACGGTGAAACCGAAATACAGCTTGGAGAAGACAAATATCTTGCAGAAGACGATGACTGGGAAACAGGTTGCAGAAGTCCTGTTGATTTAGGTGATAAGTTCCAGTTCATAGACGACAGAACACCGCCGATAAGCTGTAGACTGTATCCTGGCCATTACGAAGATTACTTTGAAGAACCATTGACAAGCTCCCAGATTAGAGTAAGTGTTGAGGACTATGAGTATACTTTGGACGGCGAGGCTTCCGTTTCGATACAGCCTACTCTGTAGGGATAGCATGAAAAATACTATAATCATGAGCATTTTCTTGGTAGTGTTGATTTCTGGATGCACAGGCTTTCCTGGTGTTGATCATACAGGGGCCGGTTTTCTTGGGTTCGGTGAGCCCGATTATACAGAACACGAGGAGATTTCCATCGATGTTGAAACCTTTCCTACGAGTGTACGCTCAGGTAGGAACATGGACGTTGTTTTTGATTTGGTAAACAGTGGAAATACTACACCAGAAAACATACAACTTAGGATGGTAGATATTTGCTCTTTCCAGGGATTAACAGAACCCGATTCCGTTGACGATAAACTGGAGCCCGGTGATAAAACTATTTTGGATTTTGAATACCAGGCACCCGAGGTCAGTATGGGAAAGAGATGCGATATGAAATACAGGGTTTCATATGAGTCACTTGCCCACGCCACTTTCAGTGTCAATATAATGGACGAAGATGAGTATATAACGAGGGAAAGAATGGGGAATCTTGCGGAAGAATCCAATGT
The DNA here is from genome assembly GCA_003554845.1 of Candidatus Aenigmatarchaeota archaeon. Taxonomy (GTDB): domain Archaea; phylum Aenigmatarchaeota; class Aenigmatarchaeia; order PWEA01; family PWEA01; genus PWEA01. The sequence continues at coordinate 4,349 of PWHK01000019.1, forward strand.
ACGCTACGAGAAAACACGTACTCCTGTGGAAATAGTTGCTGAAATTTCCCAAGAACAGCCTATTTTGGAGGGGGATGATTTTTTGGTCCACATCCACTTAGAAAACAAAGGAGACGGATTTGTCGTGGATAATGTAATAGAAGGCGGCGATGTAGAGATGTACTATCCAGATGATATTTTAGAGTTCGGAGGCTGTCAGGATATGGATACAGACGATAAACCTATAGTCTTTGAAGATATGAGGTTTAGAAACGGGAGAACTCCGAGGGTCTCCTGTAGATTTTCAACAGACAGTGTTGATTTAGTAGAAACGGCTACTTTCCGTATGGACGTTGACTATACATACGTCAAAGACGGGTCGTTTTTTGTCAACATAGAGCCATAATGGAGCGATTAGGGTAAAGTTTATAAATACTTGAGCAAAAGGTTATTTTAGGTAGCATGGCAGCAAGAAGAAAAGAGATTTTTATCGTTTTAATTGCAGTATCCTTGGTATTTATTTCTGGATGTATTGAGTTTGGCGAGCAAGAGGAGGAAGTTGGATACGGAGTTGAGATAACTTCATTTGATGCAATACCACCCGAGGTTTTTTCTGGTGATTCCTTTGATCTACTTTTGGATGTCCGGAATATGGGCGACAGAACAGCCGATGATGTATGGGCTAATATAGAAAGATCTGGTGGAATAACCAATGTAGAGGGATTTGATGATGTGATGCCCTTGGATCCACCTACAGATGAATTTCAGGGAGAGATGCATACATTTACTGCCAGTGCAAATGCTCCTCAGATATCTATAGGACCCGAAGACGTTAATGTAAGAGCAAGGGTTTACTACGACTACAAAACAGATTCGAGGGTTCTTTTGCCGGTTATAGGAAAGGACGAATATGCCATGAGGCTTGAAGTTAACGATCCTATTCCTGAAATGGGTGTATCAAGGATGTCCCGTGGACCGATTTCTGTGGGAATAGATGGTCCTTCACCTGTACTTGTGGACGAAGATGATACAACCTTCAGATTTTACATAGAAGGTCGTAATATAGGAGGTGGAGTTCCATACCTCACCGAGGCCCATGGTGATGTTCCCGACAGGGACCAGAGGAACAGGATAGGTGTAGACGTGAGCTTCCCCGAAGATGCTCCTGTAAGCTGGGAAGACGAGGACTGCAGCGATGATGACGTAAGGGTTTATGGCGGTGATTTCCAGATAATCTGTAGAGGAGAGGTAGATGAACCCGTGGACTTTTTGGAAGTTCCTATTGATGTAACCCTAGACTACGGTTACTACGTAGACGGAGAAACCACCCTGACGGTTAAAGAAAGCATTTAAGGAAGTTTCATTTCTTGTTGGATATATAAAGTAGTGGTGGGTCCGCCCCGATTTGAACGGGGGACCTTCGCCATGTCAAGGCGACGTCATAACCACTAGACTACGGACCCATTTCTGAAAAGTACGACGTAGCTCATCTCGTCGTCGGGATCTCCCACCAGTCCCTCCTTCAGTACCTCAAGATCGAACAACGATTTAACTTTATCCCCTTTCCTTTTAAAATTTCTTTCGTTGCAGTGGGTTGAAATTATTGCATGTCCACCCTCGGATAAGATTCTCTCTATTTCCCATGGCTTCTTTAGAAGATGAACTGTGTCGAAGGATAGAACTACATCGAAGCTGCTGTCTTTGAAAGGTATGTAGTCCCCTGACCCTACGACAAGGTCTATCCTGTCTGTGGCCATATCCATCTTCTCTATATCAAGACCAACTGTATTTATATCGAACCCACTTTCAACAGCCTTTTTTTCAAACCATCCCTTTCCTATTCCTATATCTGCAATTTTGCTGTTTTCCAGGTCGATCTTTCCCCTGAGTGGAATTATGAAATCCAGGAGTATTTCCTTGTACTTCTTTTCCTGGGTTGACCTCATCCAGTCTGAATAGATTTCACTGGTGAAATTTTCAGCCATGGCTCTTTTCTCTTTTCGAACTTTAAATTTATTTATTGTTCCTTTTTAGTACCTGTGCCATCTGGGCAATACCACTGAGAACAAATGCTCCCCCGACCCAGTAGCGTATGAGAGCAGGGTATCTTATGACAAGCAGACCTGCAGCTATGAGAACAAGGCCTGTGGCTGCACCTGTTACCTTTCCGGTTTTTGGCATTTTTTGTTCCACCTCGTCCAGTAAATCAACCAGACCCATTATGTTTAACGGGCCATGGTCAAGTTTGTGTTCTTTTGCTTTATAGGCGATCTCCGATCCCATCTCCTTCCAGAAATCCTGAAAAAATATGAAGTTAAACATAACAAGCGATATAGTTACAACAAAGGTATAGGTTATACCTGTCCAGTAGTCTGCAAACTCTGTCAGCAGCAGTCCTATCTCATCGAAGAACAGTCCAAGTCCAAGGCCGTATAAAATAGAAGCACTTCTCTCTATGTTTCTGTCTTTGTGTACCAGGGCAAGCCAACCGGCTACCATTACAAAGGCTACACCGTAGTAGAAGTGATGTATTGTGTACTTCTCGAAGGGAAATATATCGCCACCTGCAAGCCCGGGAACTAAAAAATATACATACACCCTCGCTGCGACAAAGGAAAAAAGAAAGGATATGAAAATAAGAAAGGGGATCTCCTTTCTCCTTTTCTGAAAAACCTCCATCCAGGACATACTGTATAGTTAGATCTTGAGAAATAAAAATTGGTGCGGTCGCCGGGATTTGAACCCGGGCTACGACCGTGGCAGGGTCGTGTCCTAGCCACTAGACCACGACCGCACGGTATGATTTTGACCGTTGAACAATATAAAACTTTTCATATAACCTTCAGAGAAGATCTTCCAGAGATCTTATAAGGTCATCGTGGTCTCCAAATACCATGTCTGCACCTGCTTCTTCAAGACAGTCTTCTTCGACGTATGTTGCAACTGCCCAGCATTTAAGTCCTGCTTCCTTTGCAGACCTAACTCCCAGGGGAGCATTTTCCACAACAAGCACCCCTTCCTTGTCTATACCGAGCCTTTTGAGGCTTTCAAGAAATGGATCAGGGTCGGGCTTCTTGTTTTCTGTGTCTTCTTCGGTTACGACAACGTCGAAAACGCCTTCGAAGTATCTGTTCATGAATTCATCCACTGTCTTCCTGTTACTTCCTGTTACAAGGCCCATTTTGAACCCTTCTTTTAACTTGTCCAGTACGTTCTCCATACCTGGAAATACAGATGTTTTGTTTATCTCGTCGAATATATTCCTTTTACTCCGAACAAGTTCGTCTATTATTTTGTTACTTGGACTCAGTCCCTGGTCTTCGAGTATATTTTTAATTGCTATCTCCGCGCCCTTTCCTTCGAGCATGTATATGTCCCTTTTGTCTATATCTACACCCATCTCACCCAGGGCCCTCTGGAAGGATGTTGCGTGGTATGCCATTGAATCAACAAGAACACCGTCCATATCGAATACGATTCCTTCTATTTCCATGCGAATCCCTTGTCTTTGTAGATTTAAAAGATTGGAAAATGGCGCCGGCGGCAGGAGTTTCAGAAACCCCCCCTTTCTTTGAATGGGTTTTCTTTTGAACCTGCGTGGGCTTCATCGGAGGACGTGGTCAAAGACCACACCGGTCTTAAACGCCCAGTGGATGTTTCGCTTTCATCCTCGGGTGAGTCAACACATCCGCGGACTCGAATCCACCGCCTTTAGCCAGACTCGGCCACACCGGCGCATCTTAAAAAGAACCTTCAACTTATAATAATTTAATCCCTGGTAATCATGAATATGTATCTCATGGGCATGAACTCCTCGACGTCGCCGTGGTATCCACAACCCTCACACATGAATCCAACCTGTATTTTTTCTTCGTCAAGGTTTTTTGCGTAGAGAGTCTTTAGATCACCATTACAGGCAGGACATTTTTCTGGTTTGTCAGACTCTGATTTTCTTGTTTCGATAGTAACCTTTACATCAGGGACCTCTATGGCTATCCTTCTTGCTCTTTCCGGTGTTATATGGAAGGAACTGTCAACCTTTTCCAGCTCCTTCTGTACTATGCTTCCCAGTTCCTGTTGGCTTCTTACGACGCCTGTTTCCTTCAATTTTTCTCTTATTATCCGACCCACAAGCTCAGAGTTCGGTATCTTCATAGTCCAGCACCTCTTCAAGCACATCATTTGACATTCCTACTACATCTATTTTTTCCTCCAGTTCAACGACCTCTTCTTCTACTACATCGGAACTGTCCCTGTCCATCGCCTCACAGCCTTCGTTTTTTAGAATAAATTCCCCTGCTAGGTCTTTGCATCTGTTTCTCACTGTTTCCTTGTCCAGACCTATAAGCGGTCTTATCACAGGAATCTCAGCGACGGAATCGTATATGCCTATGTTTCCCAGACTATTTCCGATTTTATCGCCTGTTATGATGGCATCTGAACCTGTTTTTTTGGCTATCCGAGACGCAACCCTGTGCATAAGTCTTCTGCAGAGAACGCATGTATAACCTCTTTCACCTTCTTCTGATAGTTCAAATATTCTCCTTCCCAGGTCAAACTCCATTGTCTTGATCGGCGAACCATGACTCCATTTTCTTATCCCATCCAGAGCTTTTCTATATGTTTCGTCGGGTGCATAGGGTTCCATGGTGCCGTGGAGAAGGACAACAGAACACCCTCTTTTCATCATCATCCATGTTGCAAGAAAAGAACTACAGTTTCCGTTGAAGAGCGATACAACCCTACCCTGTGTTCCCAGGGGAAGGCCGGCTGGTCCCTGTATTTTTTCACCGAATATATAGGCCTGTCCCTGTCTTATATCGGCCATGACCCTTTTATCGGGGTTGTCCAGATCTACAGACGCACCGGTTTTCTCCAGTATCTCTGCTCCTGCTCTCTCCTCCACATCCTTGGACGAGAAGCCGTGGTTGCCTGTCCTTCTGACCCTGACAGCAAAACTGTCCTTCTCTTTGATCGTTTCCTTTCCCAGATCAACCAGACATTCGACTATGTCTTCGATACCTGAGTCTAATTTTTTACAGGGGGAGAAGCTAACTATTCCAAATGTCCTTTTCAGGACCTCTGTGGCCTTCTTTGTTTGTTCTGTACTGACAAAGATCCTTCCGTACCCCCTTTTGACTTTTCCGTCAATTCCGTGTGTTTCAAGACCATTTCTTATATTGTTTATCAGTCTATCCTCGAAGCTTCTTCTGACATAATCGCTCTTGAGACCTATTTCTCCGTATCTTATGAGTATCCAGTTCATTTCCATGATTAATCACCTATACACGACTTCACAAACTCAATGAACACAGGACTGGGATCTTCAAATGTGGACTTAAACTCGGGATGGAACTGCGTTGCAAGGTAGAATGGATGGTTATCCATCTCCACGATCTGAACTATGTTGTCTTCTTTTTTTGAAAAGCCGGACAGTCTGAGGCCATGTTCCCTGAGTATATCGTGGTATTCCGGATTTACCTCGTATCTGTGCCTGAACCTTTCCTTTACTTCGTTCTTATTGTATATATCCTTGGCCATGGATCCTTCCTCTATCTCTGTGGATTCTCCGCCCAGTCTCATGGTTCCTCCCTTCGCTTCTACGTCTTTTTGTTCCGGTATAAGGTCTACCACAGGATGCTCTGTATCTTCGTCTACCTCTGTGGAGTTGGCATCCCCGAGGCCACATTTATTTCTGGCAAACTCTGTGACCATGAGCTGTAGACCATAACAAAGTCCTAGGATAGGTATTTTGTTTTCCCTGCAGTGTCTTGCTACCTCTATCTTTCCTTCAGCTCCTCTTCTTCCAAAGCCTCCTGGTATGATTACACCATCCGCGTCTCCGAGAAGCTTCTCTGTTTCTTCTATGTCTGTGGTGTCTATGAACCTGTGGTTTATGCGGCACTCGAGGTGTGCAGAGCAATGTTTAAGCGATTCCAGTATAGATACATAGGAGTCCTCCAGACTGGTGTACTTTCCACAAATTGCTATATCTACTTTCCTCGTGGGATTTTCGAGGTTTTCAACAAGCTCGCCCCATCTTTCCATGTCTGTTGCATTGTTTGTGAGGTTCAGATTATCTACCACAGTCCTATCAAGCCCGTCCTTCTTCAGGTTCAGTGGTATTTTGTAGACCTCCTCTACATCGGGATTTGATACAACATTGTCTTCAGGTACGTTACAGAAGAGGGATATTTTTTCCTTTGTCTTTTTCTTGAGTTCCATATCGGCCCTCCCGACTATAATGTCTGCCTCGAGGCCCAGTGAGTCAAGTTCCTTTACCGAATGTTGTGTAGGCTTTGTCTTTTGTTCTCCGACCGACTCCAGCCAGGGTACAAGGGTGACATGCACAAGGCAGGTGTTCTCCTCGGGTAGGTCCAGGCGCATCTGCCTCGCTGCCTCGAGAAATATCATATTTTCTAGATCGCCTACGGTTCCGCCTATCTCTACAAGTACGACGTCTGTGTCCTCATTGTCGGCGATGTCTTCTAATCTATGTCTTATTTCGTCTGTTACATGGGGTATCATCTGTACAGTCTTTCCCAGGTAGTCCCCTGATCGTTCCTTTTCTATGACGGACTGGAATATCTTTCCGGATGTAAGGTTCCAGTCGAACTTCGTCTCTGTACCAAGAAATCTCTCGTAGTGGCCGAAGTCCATGTCGACCTCCCCTCCGTCTTCGAGAACAAAAACCTCTCCGTGTTCTATTGGATTCATAGTTCCAGGGTCTACATTAAGATACCCGTCACACTTCACAGGTACAACCTTGTAGTTTCTTGACTGTAGAAATCTTCCTATGGAGGCCGACACAAGGCCCTTACCAAGGCCTGAAAGTACCCCTCCGGTTATGAACACCCACTTGGTTCCCTGCATATTATAAATAGTATATTCCCGTTTAAAAAAATATTACCTGCTCAAAAAAACAGACTCCTTGCAGAAGAACCTGAGATTCCTGTCGTGGGTTTCTCCTACACCGATCCTCTTGCTCTTTCCTGTTCTTTTGCACCCTGGCCCGTCTTCTACCTTTATACTGCTCCTGTTTTTTGTTGCATCCTGCCCGTTTTCCTTCATTGTTATTCCCATGGCCTGTGTCAGCTTCCCGGGACCGTTTGTAAGTTTCTTCTTTGATGTGTTACGGTTACTCGTCATGGTTTCGAGGCCACAGAGAGGTTCAATTGCCCGTATGAGGACTGCTCCAGGCTTTCCTTCTTCCCGTGCAGTGAAGTTGAGCATATGGTACATGCCGTAGCAAAGATAGACATATACAGTCCCGGGTTTTCCGTACATGGGTCTGTTTCTCCCTGTCTTTCCGTTGTAGGCATGGGATGCAGGATCACTTCTTCCGTAGTATGCTTCTGTTTCAACTATCTTCCCGGACATACTGTTTTTTACCAGTTTCTTTCCCAGGAGTTCTCTTGCAACCACAGCAGGATCACGGGAGTAAAAACTTCTTTCAATCATTATACCATCGAGTAGAGCCCCTTTACTATAAGGGCAATTCCAAATACAATAAACAGAGCGCTGAATCTTGGATAGTATCCTCTGGATAGAACAAGGAGAAATCCACCTACAAGATCTATACCTCCGAGTAGTCTTGCCGACATTATCTGTCTAATGGACCTTTTGTTATATAAAAATTGTACTACAATGACCAGATATGAGAAAAAAGGATCTGGAGTTGGAGCTGCAGAAGTTGGAGGGCTTCGATAAACCGAATGCAGAACTTGAGCAGTACAGGACTCCACCTGAACTTGCCTCATCGGTTCTATGGAGCATTTATCTCAAGGGGGAGATATCCGATAAAAGGATATACGATCTGGGATGTGGAACCGGTACACTTGGAATAGGAGCCAAAATTCTGGGTGCAGAAAAGGTCGTGTGTGTAGATGCAGACGGCGATGCCATTGATATAGCAAAAAGAAACGCAGATTCCGCCGGTGTTGAAGTAGAGTTCAGGACCATGGACGTAAGAGACGTTTCTGGTAGCGGTGATTTGGTTATCCAAAATCCACCCTTTGGATCACAGAAGAGAGGCAGCGATAGACCATTTATAGAGAAGTCTCTGGAGATTGCTCCTGTCGTGTACTCCTTCCATATGGAAGAGACCGATGGTTTTGTAAGAAAATACGTGGAGAGATGTGGAGGTACGGTTATTTCAAGCCAGACAGTGGACTTTCCTCTGGAGAGAACTATGCCATGGCATACCGAGAATATCGAAAGCATAAGGGTAGGATTTTACAGATTTGAAAGAAGTTGACTACTCTATCCTTACGGCATTTACATGGCCGTTTTGTCCTGGCCGTGATGTTATTCTTGCCTTGCCGTTCTCTGTTTCTACTACTGTTCCCTTTGTCAGGGCCTTTCTCCTTACAAAATGGGAGTTTGCCTTGTTTTCAACGACATCCTTTATCTCCTCTGTCTGTGTAGTTCCCTTTTCTCTGTTGGTGACGTTCACTTTTCTAGTGGTCCTCAGACGGGTCTTCGTTCTATTTCCCCTTACATTCATCTTTTTTCTCCTATCCTCTTCGGATACCTTACATAGGATACTTTCTCTTTGCATCTCGTGCTTTCTCTTCTTTCTCTTGGTGGTTCTCTTACCGCCCGTCAGCTTTCTTCTGGATTTACTCTGTAACATAACAAAACACCTTTTTCTTCATCACTTAAATATTTTCAACCCATACCTTTAAATACTCTTTCAATAAAAGACAACGTGATAGCATGGGTGAAAATGGTAAAAGACCACTTGATGCGCTTGAAAAGGCTAGGGGAAGTAGGGTCATTGCTAACCTAAAAAACGGTGAAAAGATAGCAGGAAAGCTGGTAGCTTTTGATCTTCATCTAAATCTTTGGCTCGAGGAAGCGGAGAAAGTGGGAGAAGAAGGCAACAAGACAAGACTAGGTACCATAGTCGTGCGAGGAGACAACGTAATCTTTGCCTCGCCCGAATAGACAAACATCTCTTGGATGTGATTTCAAATGTCAAAGGGTACGCCATCTGCAGGAAAAATGAAGAAGCAGACACATGGAGTGTGTAGAAGATGTGGAAGAAAGTCTTTCAACCGCTCCAAGGGTAAGTGCTCAGCCTGTGGTTTCGGAAAGACAAAAAAACTCAAGAACGAAAACTGGAAGAACAAAAGAATAACAGGCGAAAGGAAGAGATGATAGCATGGGAGATGTTGCAATTTCTCTAAAGGTTACTCCACAGGGAACAGAAGTAGACCTCGATGATCTAAAGAAAAGGATATGTGGTAAGTTTCCCGTCGAAGACTCCGATAGAGAAGAGATAGGCTTCGGTCTCACTGCTTTAAAGATACTTATAGTAAGAGACGAAAAGGAAGGCGGCACCGATGATATAGAGAACGAGGTAGAAGAGATAGAGGGTGTTGCGTCGGTTGTTGTAGAAAACGTATCACTGATCTAATTTCATCTATAAGTATTTTGAAAACAGTATAATTCTATGTCCGACGAGTTTAGATCCAAACTATTTGAAACCGAAGAAAAGCAGGAATTTTTCGAAGACTACTGTGTTAGTGTGTTGGAGCTTCTCGATGAAGTCGACAGGTATATTATTTCTTTGGATAATGAAATAGACAGTATTTCGGATGACAGGTATGAAGGTCTTCTTCTGTATGTAAATCAGTTCATGGGGGACATGAACGAACCCGTCGGTGGGATAAGGGAGTGTTTTGACCGTCTTCTCAATGGAGAGATTTCCGACGGAGAAATATTCTATCTCATGAAAGCATATGATGAGATCTTTCAGGACAAGACTGATATAGAATGCTGTCTCAAGGAGTATAAAAAAACTATTTAAGTCTGGTTATGGGCCCGACGGGATTTGAACCCGCGACTCCTAGGTTTCCCAAGACCATTTAGACCTTAAGAGCCTAGTGCTCTGCCAGACTGAGCTACGGGCCCTGTAGGAGAATACTTAGTTGAAATAAATTATAAAGCTTTAGTTGTCTACTTTAACTTCAGATCTTCTACATCGCTGTTCCTTCTTAGAAGTGTTCTGACCTTTTCTATATTACTTCCGTTTGCTCCTATTACCCTTCCTCTGTCCTTTTCATCTACTTCTACGAAGGCAGTATCGCCGCTTATATCTACATTGTTGGACTCCAGTACCATATTCTTTACAAGCTTTTTGTCGTTTTCCTCGTATTCAAATACCTTTATCCTCTTTCCGAGCATCTTTCCTATCTTCTTTATGTTTTTACCGTTTTTACCTATGGCCAGTCCTGCCTTTCCTTGTTCGACAAGGAAGTATGCAGAATCATCGTCTTCAATGAAGTCCTTTACTTCAACGTTGGTTTCTTCTTCGAAAAGACTTATAGACTGTATTGCTTCTTTGTCGAACTTCTTTTTCATTTTTTCACTCCAGTCCTTCTGGTTTGTATACTACGTCGTACATTCCTGTGCCAACAGGAACTGCCTGGTTTACTATTACATTTTCTACAGTAGATGTCAGATTGTCCACTTCGCCGTGTATTGATGCCTCTGTTAGGTGTCTTACAGTTACTTCGAAGCTTGCCCTTGCAAGGACCGATCCCTTTTCACCTGCTATGCCGTATCTTCCTATTGCCTTGAGTTCACCGTCTACTGTCATTGTGTCTGCAACAAGCATCATGTGCCTTATGTCTACGTCCAGACCCTGTTCCTTTATTGTTTTATGTCCTTCCTTTAGTGCTGTATTTCTGCAGGCCTCTATTCCAAAAACCTTTTCCATTTCCCTTGGATCTCCTGAAACGGTTTTTGTTGGATCAACGCCCTTTACCTTCAGTACCTTCTTCAGATTTGTTCCCAGAGTCTGTATGTTCCATCTTCCCTGTTTTTCGGTAACCACTGCCTGGGATATCCCCTTTATTCCCTTTAGGTGCTTGTCCATTACCTTGTTTTTCATTTTCTGCAGGTCCCTTACAGATAGATCATCGTCTTTCGGAATTATCTTTATCACATCGCCATCGAGCTCTGCTTCGTATTTTCTTCTTCCCTTATTGAGGTTGCTGATCGCTTCTTCTCTGTCCATGCCTATGTTCTTCATGGCTTCTTTGTCAATTTCGAACTCCACGATCAAATTTAAAAGATCTATGCGATCCTCGGTTATTATATCTATGAGTTTTGTTTCTCTTATTTCGTTTGCAACTTCCCTGGCTCCTTCCTCATTCTGGTAGTCTTCCTTGAGGTAAACATCCATAGAAGGCGTTTTTATGGTTTTTCTTGCATCTACGATTTCTATGAGACGTGGAAGTCCCTGTGTAATTTCTACACCCTGGGCAGAACCGGCTACATGGTATGTACGCATTGTCATCTGTGTGGCAGGCTCTGATATGGACTGGGCGGCAACTACACCTATTGCTTCACCCGATTCGAATCTACATCTTTTATACTCCCTGGTAGTGTTTTCTATGAGATCGTCTATTTCTTGACCGGATAGATCTTCTTCCTCTATTTTTTCGACTAATCTATCCCTTACCCTCTTTGGAAGATCTTCTTCGAGTTTGTCTATCTTTTCTTTGTAGCTCATTGTATCAATCGGTTTCTATTGGAACTTCTCCCTGTTTGCTCTTCGTTGGATCGACGCCGTCCTCTCCGGGCGTGAACTGTATAATTGTTTTTCTATTGTCCCTTACGGTTCCGTCCTTTTCTACCTTCAGGTCTTGAAGAGCGTTTACAAGCCTTCTCTCCATGTAACCACTCTTTCTTGTTCTGAGGCTTGTATCCATAAGACCCTCTCTTCCATTCATAACAAGGAAATAAAATTCTTCAGGCGAAAGTCCGCTCTTAAATGAGGATCTTACAAAACCATGTGCTTCTGGCGATAACTCACCTCTCTCAAACAGCGAAAGGGTTCTTTCCTTGTATCCTCTGTGTATTCTTTCTCCCTGTAATGTCTGCTGTCCAACCACTCCTGCTATCTGCGAAAGCTGAACCATGCCACCTCTTGCACCTGACTTTGCCATCACTACTGCTGAGCTTTCCTCGGGTAGGTCGTTTGCCACTACATCGTTTGCAGAGTTCTGTACCTGCCCAAGTCTTCTGTTTACGTGCGATTCGAGTGATTCTTCCACGGACTGTCCTGGAATCTGTTCTATTTCTCCCTTTTCGAAATTTTCTATAATCTTATTGGCATCCCTTTCAGCTTCTTTTATCATATTTTCTATCTCTTCCTCCGATTCCTTGGATATGTCTACATCTGTGATGCTCATTGTTAGTCCTCTTCTGTTGAGGTACTCGAGGGATAACCTGCTTGCGGAGTCGAGGAAGTCCTTTGCTCTTTCACTTCCGTATTTTCTCTCTATCTTTTCGGTGAGTTTTCCTGCAAATGATCCCACTGCAGCTTCGTCTATTCTTCCTTGTTTGAGCTCACCATTTTCTATTATTACCTTCTCATCGCCGGCTTCTGTATCAAATGCGATTGTTACATCAGGAAGGAACTCCGAGAATACCTCTTTACCCGTAACCCTTTCGGATTCTAGTGATACATCTTCCTTTCCAGCTTGTGTTATTATTTCCTGTGCGGTCTTTCTGTCGAACTCTACCTTGTCGCCTGTTATAAGATAGAGTCCTGATATGTGGTCCTGGGTGCATCCTATTATAGGTCCACCGAACCTTGGACTTCTTATGTTTTCCTGAACAAGCATTAGTTCTTCAGCTTCTGCCCTTGCTTCGGCGGTCTGTGGAACATGTAGATTCATCTCATCACCGTCGAAGTCAGCGTTGTAAGGATCACAGACACATAGATTTAAACGGAAGGTTCTTCCGGGCATTACCCTTACTCTGTGTGCCATAAGACTCATTCTGTGAAGTGAAGGCTGTCTGTTGAAAAGTGCAATATCTCCATCCTGTATATGCCTTTCAACAGTAAATCCTGTCTCAAGTTCTTCTGATATCTTTGTGCAGTTATCTGCTGTTATCTTCTTTTTCCCGCCGTCTGGTCTCTTTAGATAGTTTGCTCCGGGATGTTTATCCGGACCGTTTTTTACCAGTGACTTTAGATCCTTAATATTGTCTTCTCTTACCTTTTCTGGTATTGTTATTTCCTTTGCAATGATGCTCGGTACGCCAACTTCGTTTATCGATATATTTGGATCCGGGGATATCACAGTTCTGGATGAGAAGTCCGCACGCTTTCCAGCTAGATTTCCACGGAACCGTCCTTGTTTACCCTTGAGTCTTTGTGCCAGGGTCTTGAGTGCCCTTCCACTTCTGTGTCTTGCCTGTGGTACACTAGATAGATTGTTGTCGAAGAATGTTGAGACGTGGTACTGGAGCAGTTCCCACAGATCGTCTATTATAAAGTCAGGCGCTCCGATCTCTATATTGTCCGCAAGTCTCTGGTTTATTCTTATGAGGTCCACCAGTTTGTGTGTCAGATCGTCTTCGGATCTCTGACTCGACTGTAGTGTTATCGATGGTCTCATTGTTACAGGTGGAACAGGAAGTAGTGTAAGTATAAGCCACTCTGGTCTACCTCCGCGTATGTTGAACTTTTCAATGGTCTCATCTGATATATCCTCAAACCATTCTCTTATCTCCATAGGGTTCAGCTGTCTTCCACCCAAGGTGAAGTTGTGTGGTCTATTTCTTTTGACCTTATCCTGTTCTGCATCACAGTGCGGACACTTCTTTCTTTTCTTGAGGTACAGATCGTATAGAGGATCTTCCATCTCCTCTATCTCTTCATCGTTTCCCATTGGTCTGTGGCATTCCTGGCATGTTGCCCTGAGAAGTTTGTATATAGTTTTAACGTATCTTACATGTACAACAGGCCTCGATAGGTCTATGTATCCGAAATGACCCGGGCATGATCCTATGCTCTTGCCACATGTCCTACATTTCATTCCTGGATCTATTACGCCCATCCTTGGGTCCATTACTCCGTTTTCTGCCGGGTAACCGCTCTTGTCGTATAGGTTGGGCTCTGTTATCTCACTAACTGCCATGTCCTTTATCTGCTTTGGTGAAAGTATTTTGAACTCTATGCTGTTTATCTTGTGTGGCATTTAGACCGAATCCTCTATGTTGAGTTTTGGATATATTGTCATTGATTTTAGTTCGTCAAGCAGCAACTTAAAGGCGTATCCCATTGGAACGTCCTCTATATGGTCACTGTCTTTGCACATTGGACATCTTGTTTCTCCCCTTGTTTCGTCTTCTACTGCAATGACACCGCATTTTTTGCACACAGGTAGTGTTACCTTATCCGAGGAGAACCTTTCCTTTAATGTCATCGATGCACCGTGTCCAATAAAACAGTCCTTTTCCATTTCACCGAGACGTAGACCACCTTCCTTTGCCCTTCCCTCGGTTGGTTGCTTTGTCAGTAGTGTTACAGGTCCCCTTGACCTTGCATGCAGCTTGTTTGAAACCATATGCTTAAGCTTTTCGTAGTATACTATACCTTGGAATATCTCCGCTTCCATTATTTCACCCGTCGTGCCGTTGTAAAGCACCTCTTTGCCGTCTGATCTGAAACCACAGTCTCTGAGCCTTTCCCTTATATCCTTTTCGTTTTCCGAAGAGAATGCTGTTGCATCGACTTTGCGGCCATCCATAGCACCTACTTTTCCTGATAGTACTTCCAGTATCTGACCAACCGTCTGTCTAGATGGTATTGCATGTGGATTTAATATTACATCGGGAGTTATTCCGTCCCTTGTGAAGGGCATGTCTTCTTCAGGTTCCAGAAGGCCTATTACACCTTTCTGGCCATGTCGTGTAGCGAACTTATCTCCCATTTCAGGTACCCTCTGTTCCCTCACTGTAACCTTAACAAGCTTGTTTCCATTCTCCGTCTCCGAGAGCAGAACCTTGTCGGCAACCCCACCTTCACCGTGTCTTACAGTAACTGATGTTTCTCTTCTGTTTTGTATTCCTGTTACAAAATCACCTGTTCCCATGAAACGGAGTGGTGATGTTTTCCCTACAATTACATTTCCACTTTCTAAGCTTACTTCAGGTGGAACTATTCCGTCTTCTGATAGGTGCGAGTAGGCCTTTTCGGATCTATATCCCCTTACATCTTTGTCCGGTATGCTTATTTCATCTTCCTGTCCTCCTGAATATCTCTGTCTCTCGGCATCATATGTTCTAAAGAAGTAGCTTCTTGCAAATCCTCTTTCTACGCTGTTTTTGTTTACTATCAGTGCATCTTCTATATTAAATCCCTTGTATGATAGAAGTGCTACGACAACGTTCTGTCCTGCAGGGTGGTTTTTGAGTTCAACTGCCTCCTCTGTCTGTGTTGTTACAAGGGGAGTCTGTGGGTATGCAAGTATATTGCTCTTTGTATCTGCCCTCAGTGGGTAGTTTGCACTATAGAAACCAAGGGTCTGTCCTATCATCTTTGCTCCGTAGCTTATTCTGTCACCTCTGTTGTATTCTGGAAATGGTACAAGAGAAGCGTTTATACCCAGTATGTTAGCCGGATGTATCTCGACATGTGTATGCTTTTCATTTATCTCATCATCCTTTGATGCCACAAGGAGATCCTCTTCTTCTGATGCATCTATCCATTCGATTATACCCTGGTCTATTAGATCGCTCCAGTTCATCTCACCTTCCTCTACCTTTTCTATATGTTCCTCAGTCAGTAGAGATTCGCCGTCCTCGACCCTTACAAGTGGTCTTCTCACCCTTCCGGAGTCTGTGTTTACTCTTATGTTTTCCTCATCCTGGTTGTATCTCATATTGAAGTCGTGTGGAATCTCACCGTTTCTTCTCTTTTCCTTTAGTTCTCTTACAAGCTCCTTTGGTTCTTCTGTTATGCCTGCAAACTTTCCGTTTAAAAATACATCTGTCATTTTATCATTTCTTTATTTCGGTTTTCAGTTCACCTAGTATTTCTTCTGCCTCTGATTCAGGTAACCCTGTTGATATGGATGCCATCAGTGCCAGGTATTTTCTAAGACCGATTGTTGGTCCTTCCGGAGTCTGTGTTGCTCCAAGCCTTCCCCAGTGGGTTGCGTGCAACTGTCTGGCATCGAAATGTTCTTGCTGGGTCGACAGCGGAGATGTTACATTTCTCAGGTGCGAAAGTGTTTTTATATAGTTGGTTCTCTCGAGCCTCTGTGATACACCGCTTCTTCCCCCGACCCACAGACCGGTTGCAAATGCCGACTGTATTTGTCCTGTCAACATATCAGACTCTACAACTGTATTTATAGTTGGTACCTTACCCCTTCTTGCTATCTTCTTGTAGTTGTATTTTATTCTTGAAATGAGGCCAACTCTACCCAGAAGCTTGCTTCTTATCAGTATCTCCAGGAGCTCCGAACTTGTTCTTATTCTCTTGTTTCTGTAGTGGTCTATGTCGTCTGGTTCAAGATCACCGTTTGAAACGTATAGTATCTTTTTAGCACATCTTCCGAGATACATTGCTTTGTCCATTCTACCCTCTTCGTCCTGGCTTATATGTGGAAGAAGGTATTTGTCTATTACTTCACCTGCCCTCCTTTTTCTGTATTCCTCGTCGGAGACGTTCATACCCTTTCCTATGTAGCTAAGGGCTTCTTCTGTATCGGATACATCTGTCTCGTATAGGTTGGCGTATATCTCTTCCTGGTAGTCCTCTTCGCTTGTTATGGACTGAACTATTTCTTTGTCGGTCTCCAGTCCAAGTGCCCTCATAACAACAACTAGAGGTACCTTGCGTGCATTTGCAAAGGATATTGTTAAAAGTCCATCCCTTTTCTTGTTTATTGTGTGTCTTTGTCCCCATCCACTTCTCTCCGAGTTTATTCTTGCAGCATATTCTATCTTTTTCTTGCTTCTTTTTTCAACTATTACACGGTTTGGTGCTACTTCTTCTAATAGCATAAGAACTCTTTCGGTACCGTTTACTATGAAATAACCCCCCAGATCTTCTGGGTCTTCTCCTGCCTCTATCAACTCCTCGTCACCCATGTCTGAAAGTGGGCATTTATCGGATCTTACCATTATAGGAAGTTCTCCGATCTTTACTTCCTTTTGTTCATGTACTTCGCCATCTGCCTTTGTAGTCATCTGTAGAAATACAGGTGCTGAGTATGTTATGTCTCTGAGCCTTGCCTCCTTTGGAAGTATCTGCCTTAGGCTTCCGTCTGCTTCTTTGACTGAAGGTTCACCTACCCTTACTTCTCCAAGTTCTATTGTAAAGTCACCGAGTCTCTCGGATTCAGGTTCTATATCTCCTATCCCGTCGATTATTTCTTGTAGTCTTTCATTTACAAATCTATTATAGGCCTCTATCTGATATCTTGCAAAACCCTTTTCGGATTTGAAGGCCTTGAGTAAGGACTGAAGTTTGGTTTTTTTCATAATGATCCGTACCTATTTTTCTTCTACTACAAGTCTGTAGTAAATAGCCTCGCCTGCGGTGGGACTTTTTCTTTTTATCTTTAAAACATCTCCAACTGAAGCTTCTATCTCCTTGACAACTGGATCTTTGTCGTATATCTTCGGGAGTTGTTTTTGGTTTATACCGAACTTTTCCAAAAGCTCTTCCTTTTCATCGGAGGATAGAACCTCGTGTTCTGGCACTCTGATATGGTCCGTTACTTTGTATTTTTTGCCCATATTTTTCCATACCCTTTAAACAAAATATCCTATCTTTGGAGAAAGCTCATGAACTGGTAAATTCCATTATAGGTTAACGTTTATAAAGGTTTTGGTGTTTTTTCATAGACTATCGACGAATTTTTAATGGGCCCGACGGGATTTGAACCCGCGACTACTGGGTTTCTTTCTTCATCCAGGACCTTGGTATCAGTTTTGTTTGTAAGGTCCATGTCGGAGCTTTTAACATAAGTTAAAAGCCCAGTGCTCTGCCAGACTGAGCTACAGGCCCCTGTTGTTCCAAGACTCTATGAACTGTCCTATAGATCTGTCGTGGGTCTTTTCACCTTCTTCGGGAAAAAGACAACCAGGTACTTCGTTGTTCTTTTTGTGGTATTTTATACATTCACAACAGAGTCCCTTTCTTGGGCAGCCGGGATACGTGCATGTGCAGTTCTCTCTGTTTGTATCCTTGTTTTGACAGACTGTTTGGGACATCTTGACTACCTCTTAAAATGGCGCCGCGACCGGGATTTGAACCCGGGTCAGAGCCTCGACAGGGCTCTATGCTGAGCCACTACACCATCGCGGCCAACGACATATCATTTTGTTGGAAACCTTTTAAGTATTTATGCTTACAAGCCACGGTAGGAAGGTAAATAATGGCTGGCAGCGTCCTGGTGTTCACCTCTTTTCGAGGTTAAAGACCAATTCGCTGGAGGACTTTTCTTCCGTGTTCGGATGGGTACGGGAGTTGCCCCTCCGCTTTGGCCGCCAGCCTTACTATTCGTTGAATCCAAACCTTTTAAATCTTTTCTTTACTTTGTGTATTTTGAGAACTATATTCCTAATCTTACCTTGGATGATGACCTTTCGAAGGTTCTTCCGTCTACTGAACCCCTTGCTCTGGCCTCTGGGAATATAAGTTCGTCTATTGATTCCACAAGAACCTTTGCCTTGTAGTGTACTACCCTGTCATCCCCTGGTCCCATATCACCTAGCTTCCATCTGAGTACTGTGTCGTCGCCCTGTCTTATTATATTTGGCTTTACAGTGTCAAACTTGTCCAGTACCCTTGTTACGGAAGGAACAGAGTCCTCTATTATTACATTTTTTGCTTTTCCGAAGAGCCTGTTCTTTACGTGTAGGGATATGGTCAGTATTCTCTTGTCCTCGGATACCTCACTTTTAACTACTTCTTTTTTGATAACAGGCGCCTTCATATAGAGATATGCTCTGAATGTTATCAGGGCTATAAGTACTATGAGGATATAAAGAGGCCAGTAGTTTATCTCGTAGCTCATCTGTGTGGACTCACCCGGCTCAAGTTCTATGTTCCATATGTATGTTCTTGAAAGTCCATCCCTTCTGATTTCGACGTCTTCTGCAGTTACGAGCAAAGATATGGGAAATCCTATCCTTTCCTCTATGTTCTTTTCCTCTACGATGTTTCCTTTATTTTGTGCGTGTATTGTGTTGGTTCTTATAATATATCTTCCGTCGGAGGTCACCTCTGTCTGATAGTCTGCTATTTCAATTACTCCAAACGGTTCCTCACCCGACTTTATTGTGTGTCCTGCTCCCCGGACTTCGTAATTTATTTTGTAGTCCCCCGGAGTCTGGTATTCCTGTAGATCAACAGACGCGCTGACCGTTTTACTTTTTCCTGTTTCCAGAATGAACTCTTCCAAGTGGGATCCCACCATCTCGCCTTCACCTGTAACCTCTATGTAGAATTCGCCGTCTTCGAAGTCCTTTGTTCCGTCGTTTTCGACTACAACAGAGGCCCTTACTTCTTCGTTTGGACCGTAGTCGACCTTTTCAAGTATAAAGTCTCTGAATACCATCGAGTAGTCCCTCAGAACTATAAAACAGAGATCAGATGACTCTGAAACCTCTCTGTAGTTTTCGGAGATTACAGAAAATTGTGTTTTGTACTCGCCGAGTTCTATGTTTCTCGGTGCGTTTATGCTTATTTCTATGGTTCTTGTCTCGTCTGAATTTATCCTTAGTAGATTGTTAGAAAGAGAGAACCATGTAGAAAATTCCCGGGGAGTCCTGACACGGAATATGTCCCTTGAATCGTAGGTGTTGGTTATGTTTACCTCGTATGTGTGGGGAAGAATAACACAAGATCCTTCTTCATCGTAGTCTATCTCTATATGTGCTATAGAAACAGGAGTTATACCTACGAATACAACAAGGACCATTAAAACAAGAAAAACCTTCTTCAAAACATTCACCAATAGTAGTTTTGTGTTTGTTATAAATAAAGATTAGGCGTTACTTCTTGAATTTGGATACCTTTCCAGTGAGATCCGTGTGGGTTAAAAACAGACTTCTGCAGCAGTATCTGTCGAGTCCGAGTTCATCCAGTACCTCCTTTGGATCTTCATCCCTTCTCCTTTCCTTGAACTCCTCCCATAGGTGGCCCACGGGTTTTCCACAGCTCATACATCTTACCGGTATTATCATGTTTTCACCTCTTGCTCCTCTGCTTGTGCTTTCTTGCACCCTTTGAGGATACAGATGGTTTATGTGGTTCTGTTGTTCTTGAATCCCTTACAAGCATATACCTATCATAACTTTCAAACTTCTTCTCAAGTTCTTCATCCCCTGTAAACTTAACAAGTCCCTTGGCGACTGCCTGTCTTACTGCGTCGGCCTGTCCCATCTTACCGCCGCCTGATACATTGATATCCATATCAACCTTTCCTGTTATATCCCCTGCCAGTTCGAGTGGTTCCCTTATCATAAGCCTTATCATCTCGTCGCTGAAGCTCTCTAGAGGACGTGAGTTTATTCTTATATTTCCACTTCCTTCCTCTACTCTTGCCCGTGCCTTTGCTTCCTTTCTCTTTCCGGTTGTATTTACAGTCATGGTTTTCCACCTATCTTTTCTGATAATTCCTCGAGAGTTATATAGTTTGTCTTTATGTCATCGGTTTTCTTTGAAACAACTTCTCCTTCCCTTTCCTCGTAGTTTCCTCTTACAACACTGAGTCTTTTAAGGGCTTCCCTTCCTCTGCTCTTTTTTGTGGGAAGCATTCCCTTGATTGAATTTCTCAATATCCTCTCCGGTTTTAGCTTGGAGAAGGGTCCGTGTTTGGCATCGCCTATACTTTTCTTTTTTAGATATTTCTCTACTGTGTTTTCGGGTCTACCCGTTATTACTGCCCTTTCGGAGTTGATTATCTCTATCTCTTCTCCGTCCAGTAGAAGAGATGCGACCTCCGACGAGAGACGGCCCATTACCTGGTTCTTTGCATCTACAATCATTTTAACCCTCTAGTATCCTTACGTTTTTTCCCTTTGGATTTTTGTCGAGGAGATCAAGTATGCTTATGGTTTCTCCGGCTTCGTTTATCTTTTGTTTTGCCTTTCCCGAGAAGCCAAATGCAGCGACAGTTATCTTCTTGTCGAGTGTACCGTATCCTGTTACCTTTCCTGGAACCAGAACAGTTTCGCCGTCCTCCGAATGCCTGTTTATCTTTGCAATGTTTACGGCTTTTTTGTTTCTTCGGCTCTTTTTCAATCTTTGTGCAACGTCTCCCCAGATCCCTATACCTTTCTTTCTGCACTTCTCTTCTGCTTTGCTTATTGTCTTTTTCAAGACTGGATTTGTTTTCTCCATCTTGTCACCTTTTACTGGGCTTGATGCGGGGGGCCGGATTCGAACCGACGAAGGCACTAAGCCACAGGATTTCTTATCATTGTGCCCGTATATATCGGGACTCAAAACTTAAGCTTGAACTTAAGTCCTGCACCTTTAGTCGTATGTTTACCTTTGACCGCTTGGTTACCCCCGCTAGCTTAATTTCTCAACTACCTTGTCTGCCTTTTCTTCGAGTACTTCAGCGGCCTTTGATATTATATATTCTGGGTCCAGTGAACATATGGATTCTATCTTGAATATAAACTTTTCCTCATCGCCTGTGACTACTACGCCCGAATCAACCTCTTCTACACATTCCTTACATAGAGTACATCTTTCTTCGTTCTCTATGTTGAGTTTGTCTCCATCCAGTTCGAATACGTTCCTTGGACATATTTCTTGACAACTTTTCTTTTCTTCAACAGTGAGTTCATCGTTGTCTACGTCTATTATAGGATAGTACTGGTAAGATGATACCGATGCCTGGTGTTTTGAGTGGTCCTTTCCTATGGATAGACAGGCAGTTGCCTCCAGGTCAACCTCCTGGTTTTCGTCCATCTCTGTTATTGGTATTCTATCGTAAAGTACTTCCACGTCTCCAGACTTGCAGTTGAGTTCTCCTGAATATAATATACCGGGTCCTTCTCCCTTGAGGGTGAACTTAACTTCACAGTTGGAGCAACCTTCTTCGCATTCACAGTCCTCGTGCATATTGAACTTATCCGGATCGAATACGAGGGGTACCTGTCCCAGTCTCTGTGCTATTATCTCGTCAAACACAGGAGAGCTGTTCTCTATTATACCTACATTTTCTATTGCAAGAACCGGTATGTAGTTCATTGTAGTTCTTCTGAGTGCATTCATCATTGCAGGGTTTGTGTCCTCTGCTATGAACTTCAGTTTTTTACCTTTCCCGTCGATCTTTTCTAGTTTCATTTTATACCCTCTTTCCTCTTTTACCTCCTGGTCTTCTGGTCGAGTCATGTGGTATTGGTGTTATATCCTCTATCTTACCTATTCTCATTCCTGCCCTTGCAATTGCCCTGATAGCAGGCTGCGCCCCTGAGCCCGGGCTTTTTGAACCGTGTCCTCCGGGAGCCCTTACCTTTATATCGACCTTTTCTATACCTTTTTCCTTTGCATCCTTCGCTGCTTTTTTAGCTGCCTGCATCGCTGCAAAGGGAGCGCCTTTGTTTCTGTCCTGTTCTGTTACCATTCCACCGGTGTACCTACTTATGGATTCTGCTCCACTCATGTCGGTTATATGTATTATTGTATTGTTTTCAGACGATCTTATATGTGCAATGCCTTTTTTGTTTGCCATTTTATTCACCTATGAGTAGTTTTTCGTCTACAGATACCTTGTCTTCGAGTTTCTTTGGTACAAGAAACGAAGGTGATTTCATAACCCTGTCTCCTACCTTTACATGTCCATGTATAACAAGTTGTCTTGCCTGGTTTACAGTTCCAACGCCATCTATCTTAGATACGATGGTCTGTAGCCTCTTGTCGAGTACATCTCTCAGGTCGATTCTGAGTATCTGACTGATGTCGTCTTCGTCTCCAATGAGACCCATCTTTCTACATTTTCCAAGCAGCTCTTCCTTGTTCTTTTCGGTTGTTTCTGCTGCGGCCTCCCTTGCCCTTCTCCTTAGTTCTCTGAGGAAGCTCTCCATCTTAAGTATTTCTTCCTTTCTCTTGAGGCCGTAGTTCTGCATAATAGACCTGTCGTTTTCTATTCTTCTCTCGTCCCACGGTATAAGTGGTTTCTCGTACTTCTTTCTCTGCTTTTTTGGATCTCCCATTTTATTCACCCTTTCCTGACTTTTCCTTCTTTATCTTTGATGTCGAAACTCCAACCGAAGAGTCTCCTCTGAAGCTTGATTTGGTCTTCTGTCCCCTTACAGGAAGTCCGCGTCTATGTCGCAGTCCTCTGTAGTTACCGAGTTTCTTCATTGCTTCTATATCCTGCCTTATCTGCATCTCAAGGTTCGTCGATGTAAGCATTTTGTTATCTCCTGTTTCGGGATCCTTTCTCCTGTTGAGTAGATATGTAGGGATTTCGCCCTTTTCTATTACTTCCTCCAGAGTATTCTTTTCTTCTTTACTTATATCCCCTGCGAGCTTATCCGAATCTATTCCGGCCTTTTTCAGTATGGGTTTACTTGTCGAGAAGCTTATACCCTTTATACGTCTGATGCCTTCCCCTATTCTCGAATCACCGGGAATATCGGTCCCGAAAATTCTCAGTATGTTTTTTCTTCCTTCGGACATATTTTCACTTTTTCTTTTTGGTTGGCGCCGGGGGTGGGACTTCCAGTGGAACTGAAAGTATTGAACTTCGGTCCCATCTTTTGAACCCACGCGGGCTTCCGCAGATATCAGGTCTTACGCGACCCACCGGATCTCTCGAAAACCTGTCTTATCATCCTCTCGTCAACAGATCCGGTCTCAAGTCCGGCGCGTTGAACCTGGCTTCGCTACCCCGGCCAACTATACTAAAACTTTTCCGCATCTTCCAAAAGCATGTTTGGTATGCCTTCGTCGACGGAAAACTTCAGTCGGCATTCGTGGCAAACTATCTTGTTTTCTCTTTTATTAAGCTTTACGTTTCCCTTGCATTTTGGACATGCTATTACTTCCATAATCCGATCCATGCTTCCCGGGGCAGACATCACAACTCTTATGAATCCAAACCTTTTTAAATCTTTCCAGTGGATATCAGTTCCATCCCTTGGGATATGTTCCACGGGACATGACTACGTTTATAAGCGAAGCAGCCTTACCATCCTCCCTTTTGTATATATCTTCCGAGTCCATGTCGGTCTTTCCTATTGCCACAAGCTCTCCTTTACCTGAAAGAATGGTCAGTTTGTCGCCCTTCTCTATATTTTTTTCCACCGCCGATACGCCACCTACGCCTAGATCTGCCCCGTTGCATATAGACTCTATGGCTGTGTCCTTTGCTACGATGCACTTCGATACATCTGCTGCCACTTCTACAGGTAGTATATCCTTCTTTATGTCCTCGTTTTTTTCTTCTCTGAAAAATACATAATCGTCTTTGATCGTCTGAAGCTTTACAGCATTGTCTTCGGTGAAGGGTCCAACTGCTGTTCTTCTGAGCTCTTTCATATGGCAGCCACAGCCCAGTTCCTTTCCCAGATCATGGGCGAGCTTCCTTATGTAGGTTCCTGCCTCACAGTTTATTCTTAGAAGCATATCCTTTCCGTTCTTTTCAATGAGTTTGAGTTCGTTTATAGTCCTCGTTCTCTGTCTTCTCTTTACAGCAGACTTCTTTGGTGGTGTTTGTTTTATAGATCCTCTGAACTTTTCAAGGGCCCTTTGTACATCTTCCTCCGGTATATTCTCATGCAGAACAAATACAGATATATACTCCTTGTCGAGTTTGTTGAGCACAGGCATTGCCTTTGTTGATTTTTCAAGTGCAACGACAAGAACTCCTGTGACCTTTGGATCCAGTGTGCCGGTGTGACCAGCCTTTTTTATATTCAGTATGTCTTTAAGCCATCCCGTGACCTGGTGTGAAGTCGGTCCCTTTGGTTTGTCTAGGACCACTATACCCCTTTTTATGAGCTCTTCTGTGGATCTAGAGCCGGGGTACTTTCCAAATCTTATGTCGGATATTACTCCTTCTCTAAAATTAAACTCTCGTTTCATGGACTTGCTCCCATCAACTTTCTGAATACCTGCGATACACCGAGAGATATCAGTATGTACCAACCCAGCCATCCAAGTGCGTTTCCCCAGAAGGGCAGCGAAACAGGAAGGCGTGCTGCAACCCGCAGTAGTTCCAGTTCTCCTGTGTCTTCTCTGAGTTCATCCACCTTGAGTTCGTAGCCATCTATGGTTAACACATCGTTTTCTCTGTATGTGTTTCCATCCATGGTGATCTCAAGCGGGTCGGTGTTTTCTAGGGATATGGTTTTCTCTATTCCACCGTATTCAACTGTTCCTGTATTGTTTATTTCCACTGTAGCTGCAGGATATAGACCCGGCAGTACAAACCAGAATATGGGTATGATCAACACAAATGTAGCTATCATAGGTTTGAACTGCATCTTCATCTGTCTTTGGCTCTGTTTCATTACATCCTGTGTGTATTCCATTGCCTTTTCTTCGTTGCCGTCTTCGCGTGCCTCCTTGGATTTCTTTTTGAGTTCATTCATTTTTTCTTTTATACTACCCAGTTCATCGTGGTCCATCAGTATCTTGTAAAATAGGGATATTACAAAACTTGTGGCGGAGGCTATGATAAACACGCCGATTAGTGGATTTTCAAAAACCATATTTTCACCCTATTAGTCTTTCTTTTGTCTAATAAAAACTTACTTGTTCATGAACTGGCGGAGGGCCGGATGCATGTCTTCCATGTGTTGCTGTGCGAGTTCTTCGTAGAGCTTGTATATTATCATAGTTGCCAGTAGTATTCCTATACCCCCTCCGACTGCACCGAAAAAGTCTGCAAATACAGACAGTAGACCTATAAACAGTCCCGATAGAACTGCAAGGTAAGGTATGTATCTGTCGAGTATTCTTTTTATTATCCTCTTGTCCCTTCTGTATCCCGGAACAGACATTCCCATGTTGTGTATTCTCTCTGCAACAGTCTTTGAATCCTGTCCGGATGTTTTTGCCCAGAAGACAGAAAATATTATTGTAAGTGCACATACAGTGGCTGCATATGGTATCCATGCCGTAGTTATCTCAGGAAGAGGAGCTTCTGTTATACGGCTTACGACTATTTCGGTTAGAAGACCATCTCTTGGAGTTGCTGCCTGTGGGCTGTATATCCAGTAGAGTAGTCCGGATTCTGGTATGCCGCCTTCTCCAAACCTACCAAGTATAGGCATTCCTCTGTCTGCAAGCATCTGTCCCATTATATTGAGGTTTGCCAGCATTGCATGGGTGAAAATTATAGGTATTACACTTGTGTATAGAAGGCTCAATGGATATCTCTGTCCAAAGCCCTTTACCTGGCCAAAGGCAAGAGGTATTTCTACCTTCATTGCGTTGAGATATATAACAAGGAAGAAGACGAGAACTGTGAAAATTATGGGTATAAGTGACGCAGCAGTCTCTACAAGGTTTCCTGCTGCAAGTGTTTGGAAGGCCTGTGGTATATAACCAACAGCCCCCTCTGCGGCAGATGGAAGTGTTCCTTCTGCAGTTAGAGGATTGAGAAGCCTCTGTATAATCTGCATCGATACCCCGGATGCAATGAAGAGCGACACACCCGAGCCAAATCCCCATTTGGATATTACTTCGTCCATGAGCACTATTAGTATACCACCGACGGCTACCTGTGCTATAACAAATCCTGTCATTCCTGCCTGTGCGGGTATTGCTCCAAAGGAAACAAATGCCACGGCCTGTACTACACAGAATGCAAGTGCCAGAAGTTTCTGTGTCCCCATGAATATTTTTTTACCTTTGGCTGTGCTCGTATCCCACTGGAGTATATCACTTCCAGTAAGAAGCTGGAGTATGATAGAAGCATTTACAATAGGGACGATACCAAGTGTTATCAGTGATCCAAACTAGGATGCAACTATTGTCTGTAGGAACTCAAATCTTTCGAGTCCAACCGGAGAAACTCCCCATACGGTTATGTTTCCCATTATAAAGTATACTATAACTATTATTCCGGTCCATTTGAGTTTGCTATTGAAGTTTAATCTTTTCTTTGGTCCTTCTACACCTGGAACTATAGAAAGTAGGTCACGATAATTCAATGGCGCTTCCCCCTGTTTCCTCCAGTTTTTCTCTGGCTTTTTCTGAGAAGTCCTTGGCCTTTACTTCGAGGGTTTTTGTAACATTTCCAGAACCAAGAAGCTTGTCGTATCCGGCTTTTTGAAGATCCACAACGAACCCATCTCCGTTCTTTTCTGCTGCTCCGGACTCTATAAACTCATCCAGCCTCTCTTCGAGGTTCTTTATATTTATTTCATCTGCTGTCTTTATTACAGCCTGTGGCCTTTTGAAGCCCTTTCTTCGTTTTTTCTCCCTTGAGTACTTTATCTTTCGATGCTTCCTGCCACCTCTTCCTCTGCCTCCTCGTGATCCTGCTCCCCTTCTTTTTTTCTTGGAACCACCACCATGGGTTCCCGAGCCTCTGTATTTTTTCTTTTTTGACATAGTTACATCATCTTCTCAAAAAGTTTTTCTACTCCGTCTTCTCTGTTACCTGCCTCTCCTTTGGGGTACATATTCTTTGTACTTCCTTTGAAACCTCCCGATGGAGGCGAAAGAGGAAAACTTCTTCTCACATTCATCTTTGATAGACTCTTTCCTTCTTCGAGTCCTTCGGCGATTTCCTCTGGATTTTCTACTCCGTTTTTATCAAGAATTTTAATTGCAGTATCTTTGTTTATTTTTCCCCATGTGACAAACCTCTCGACCTTTTTGAGCATTCCTCTGTAGTCTTCCGTCTCGGGTAGAATAGTGCAGTTGAACTTGTTTTTGAGGTTCAGCATACCAAGTGTATCTTCTAACTTCTGTCTGACCCCGACCTTTCCCCTTATTCTTATAACGCCGTACATCATACTTCACCTATTACAGTACCCGACTTTTCCTTGAATTCTTCGTCTATTTTTAGTTGGTTTAGGTTTCTCAGTGCGTTGTATACAGCTTTTATGAGATTGGTACGTGTCCTTGTTTTACCGAAGGTCTTGGCCCAACAGTCTTCTATTCCTGCAAGCTCAAGGAACTTCTTTACCTCGTCTGATACAACAAGGCCTACACCTCTTGGAGCAGGCTTGAGAACTGCAGTTACACTTCCTGATTTGCCCTTTATTTCTGTTGGTATCGAGTGATGTGAAGCACACTCACATTCCCAAGATCCGCATCCTCTTCTTACAGGGATTATATTTAATTTTGAGTTCTTTATGGATTTCTGTATTGCTGTTCTAAAGGCACCGGATCCTGTTGCCTGTCCCTCTCCTATGCCTACGTATCCGTTTCTGTTACCTATTACGGCAAATGCGGTCATCTTGTATTTTCTGCCACTCTTATGCATCTTTGCGGTTCTCTTGGCAGGAGTTCTTCTTATACCTCCACCCTTTCCAGGTGATCCACCTACGAGTATTAGTTCGTGGTCCAGGTTGGGAAGAAGCAGATCTATTATCTCCGGTTCCATTATCTTTCTTCCCTGTTCAAATACCTGATCTATCGATGTTATTTTTCCATCGACTACTTCCTTTCCAAGCTCTGTCTGTGGAGTCCAGTCCTTTGTTTGTTCTCCTGTCATTTTATTCACCTTCATCTATGTTTTCTAATACTTTATCAAAGTTTTCTGATAATTTTTCAGGATCCAAGCCGTTGTCTATCATATTTGAAAAATGTTCTTTCTTTTGATCAGGATCCATCTGTGATGCGTATTCCTCTATATGAAGTCCCTTTATCCTGTCTTCTGATGGAATTACTTCTTCTCCGGCTGGTACATCTACACCTGAATCGATCAAACCCTTAACTGCCGCATAAATTCTGCTTTCCTTTGTATTTTTATGGAGTCCCAGGTCCAGTATGCATTCTTCTACTTCCTCTGCCCTTTTTCCGAGTAGGTATCCTGTGAGGTACGCCGACGGTATATTTCCAGTGTGTCCTTTCCATCCATAGCCTTTTAGTTCCTTTGCTTCTGCGTGTGATAAAACAGTATCTCCGTCTTTGTTCCATTGTATTATCTGGGTCTTTGTGTTACCAAGGCTCTTTCTTACAACAAGCCTTGGTTTACCACTCTTAAGAAGACCAAGTCTCTGTTTGTAGTCTGTTTTCTTCTCTCTACGTCTCCTTTTTGGAACCCTTTCACTCAATTTTCTCACCTTCTAACATACCTTCTTTTTTGGCATATACTTTTAACTGTTTCTTTGATTTGAACCTGCCACCCTTTGCCTTTCTATAGAGCTCTCTGTAGGTCTCTCTGTCTATATCTCCATCTTCACGTAGGCTTTTTAGTAGCTTTCTCTGTGCCCTTATCCTGGACATCCATCTGTCTTTATCATTTTCTCTTGTTCCCTTTCTTCTTCCATGTCCTCTTCTTCTTCCCTTCTTCTTCTGTATCATTCTCTTTCTCGTTCTTCCGCGGGACTGCTGGTTCATTTTTTTCTTTTTTATGGCACCCTGCTGGACGAGCCTTCTTATATCTGCCTTTGTTATTGCGTCGTTTACATCCTCCATTCTTTCTGGATCTATCCAGATCTTGTTTCTTCCGCAGTCTAAAACATCTGCTGCCATCTTTCTTTGTGTGGATAGATTCAAACTTTACACCTCATGTCCAATGTATGTTTGTTTCGTTTTTTGGTGCATGTATTACACCGAACTGGTTGAACTTTGCTCCGCATTTCGGGCAGTCCGAAAGCTTTTCTATTCCGGAGTCCTGTCCCAGAGTACCGCAGAGCGGACATTTCGTTTCTTTAAATCTCAAAAACATTCTATTACCTCAGTTTAAAACATTTATTTCCATTTCTTCGGCTTTTTCAATGATCTTCTTTCTTTTTCTTTTTCCGATATTCGAGCTTATTCTTGCTGCTTCCCTTTCTTTGTCTATCTTCTGGAGATCGTCGATGTTTCTAACTAAAACTTCATAGTAGCCCGATGGGTGCATTCCCTTGTTTTGGCTACCGTATCCGGGTGAAGGTTTTATTCCATGTCCCCTTCTTCCCTTTCTCAGTGAGGAGTGGTGACCCTTTGGTCTTCTCCATGAGTCTCCTAGCTTTCTACTTGAGTTCTGTCTTTTGAATTTTTTATCTGACATCGTATCAGTCCTCTGGACCCGGTTTTTTTACTATGTATATACCGTCTTGGAATACCCTTCTGTCCTTGGTATTCGGTGCCTGCATATTATGTTCTATATTTGCGGCTGTCTGACCGACCTTTTCCTTGTCTGCACCGGACACCGTTATGTCTTCGTCTTCCACAGATACTTTTACATCTTCAAGTATCTTTGCATGCCTGTCCTTTTTTTCTCCTAGGAAGTTCGACACGACCAGTCTGTTTCCCTGTGCCTTGACTTCCATGGGAAAATGCTTGTATACTACCTTTAGTTTGTACTCAAAACCTTCTGTGACGCCTTTGATGGCGTTGTTTATTTTTGACTGGAATGTACGTGATATACTGTTCGTCTTTCTGTTGTCGACCTTTGTCAGGACTACAACTTCTCCGCCTTCAATTTTTATATCGATAAGAGGGTGATTTAACTTTACAGCAACCTTTTCATCGTTTCCCTCGACGGTTACAGTTCCATCTGAAACATCTACTTCAACTTCCTCTGGAATCTCTATTTTTCTCTTCATCTTGATCATCAGTATACGAAGGCTACAAGTTTCCCCCCTATTTCCTTGGATTTGGCCTCTTCGTGTGTCATTATGCCATATGGAGTTGTAACTATAAGGAAACCCATTCCCTTTGCAGGTAGATACCTCTTTTCCCACTTTTCAAACCCATTCTTTTTTACCGAAAACCTCGGCCTTATAGCATTACAGTCATTTATTTTACCGAGAAGTTCTATTCTGAACTTCCCTCCCCTGTTGTCCTCTATCTTTTCAAACTCTCCTATGTACTTCTTTTCTTGTAGGGTTTTGAGGGCTTCCATCACAATCTTTGAAGCCTCTACAGTACATCGGTCCTTTCCTACACTTTCTGCATTTTTCAGGGTTGACATACAGTCTGAAAGTATTGATTGCCTCATTTTATACACCTAGTATTTTTTGAAACCTATGTCTTCGGAAATCTCTCTGAAGCACTGTCTACATATGTATAGGTCGTACTTCCTTATGACCCCCCATTTGTTTCCACATCTTCTGCATTTTGGAACTTCTTTTTTTGTCATCTTATTCACCGGTTGTTTCAACATCGAAATTTTCTTTCATGAAGTCCATGGCTTCATCCTTTGTTATTTTATGTTCTTGACCTACCTTTCCTGGTATCCTTCTTCTCTTTATACTGAACCCAGGTCTTTCAAGCGTTACTGTTATATCCATACCGAAGATTCCTATATCAGGGTCGTAGTCTGTATCAGGTAGGTCTATATGTTCTTCGATACCCATTGAAAAGTTTCCTTGACTGTCAAAGCTGTTGGAATCGATCTTGTAATCCTTTGCCTCAAGTACCCTCTCGAGGAACTCTTCTGCATCATTGTTTCTCAGAGTTACAATCACACCAAGTTCTCTTCCTTTTGAAACACCAAATGCGCTCCTCTTTTTGGCCTTTGTTACCTTACCTTCCTTTCCTGTGAGGCTTTCCAGAAGTTTTTTGGCCTTTTCCAGTTCCTCGCCAGGTCCGCCTGTGCTTATGTTAAGTACAACCTTCTGAAGCCTTATCTCTTTCATTGGGTTTTGTTCTGGCATTTTTTCACTCATCCTTTATCCTTTCTTTGTTTATTGGGAACACAATGTTTTCAGGCAGGTCTATCTCCTTGTCTCCCTGCTTTACAATTATCCTGTTCTCTTTGGTTCCCTTGAGTATTTTTTTCTCCTCGAAAACTGCAGTTTCTCCTCTATTTTTACCCTTTGTTATCATAACATCCTGGCCCTTCTTCGTCTCAATGAACTTCTTACATTTCTTGTCGGGTAGAGACAGTACCACTGAAGTTCCTGTATCCATGTCCCTTGTCTTATCGTTTTTTGCTATAATGCTCTTGCCGTCGTTTAGGATTATCTGGGTTTCCCCTCCCTTTACTATCCTTTTGTTCTCGATTCTGCATATCTTTTCCTTTGCATCCTTTTTGTCTATCTCCACAAGTTTGAAGCCCTTCTTGGACGGAACGACTCTGAAGTATTCTTTTCCGAGTCTGAGTGAGTCAAATATACCTACAGGGAATCTGTGATCCCTCGTATCCTTTCCATCTATGCTGCATTTGCCTTCTTCCAGTATCTGCTTGACCTCGCTTACGTTTTCAGCATAACCCAGCATATCTCTTACAATTATACCTAGTGGTATGCAGTTTTCATGTGAATGTGGTCCTGGGCTTGGTTTTATGGACCAAGGTCTCTCCTTTCTCTTTATTGGGTATGTTTTTGGCGAAGACAAAGATTTTTGATGTTTTGACATTTTAATCCCTCTTTAAGATTTTACGTAGTCAGGGTGTGATTTTCCCCTGTGTATGTTTAGTCCTTGTTTTGAATCGAACGTATCGCCGCATATCTCACATTTGAACCCTTCTTCCCCTGTTTTTTCCTCCTGCTCTTCTTCCTCCTTCTTCGTCTCTATCTCTTTGAGTTTTTCTGCCACTTCGCCGCCTGATCTCTTGATTATCTCTTCTCTTCTTCTGTCCGATAGGTCGGGTTCCAGTATCATTATGTTGGACGGGTCTATTTTTGGTCTTACATCCGTCCCGTCGACCTTTTCTTTTTTGAGATCTTCAAGTGTTACCTTCTGCCTCTTAAGGTCAACTTTTCTTACTTCGTCCTCGGTTCCCTTGAAGTCGCCTCTCATGACCTTTACCTTATCACCACTTTTCAGTGTGAGGCTTCTTCTTTTCAAGTCTTCCCTTAGGCCCTTCTCAAGTGTGGCGGACATCTTCTTCTGTCTGATGTGCATCGGTGCCCTTGCACTTCTCTTTCTCTGTTTTCCTGGTTTTTTGCTTTTCATTATACCACTATTCTTGATACTTTTCCTATTTCCGGAAACCTCTCAACGACCTCCTTTGCTATTGCTCCTCTTATTTCGTTTCCACGGGGCTCATTTCTATCGTCTATGAGTACTGCTGCGTTGTCCTGGAACTTTATCCTTCTTCCGTCCGGTCTCTTCCAGTCCTTTCTCTGTCTTACGATTACAGCCAGAGGAGTTTCATCCCTTATATCCGGCTTACCCTTTATGACCGAGCATCTTACTACGTCTCCAACTCCTGCCTTGGGCTGTCTTTTCCTTGTTCCTTTGTAGTTTATAACGGATGTAACCTTCAGTAGCTTTGCTCCCGAATTGTCTATGCACTGAAGCCTCGATCCCGTTGAAATTCCCCTTGTAATATTGCTCCCGATTGATCTCATTTTTATTCACCTGTCTTTTCTACTACAACAAAGCTTTTACCCTTTGATATAGGTCTTGTCTCGCCTATCATTACCTTGTCTCCTACCTCTATGTCGAGGCAAGGCGGACAGTGTCCCATTACCTTTGTGTTTTTCCTCATGTACCTTTCATACTTTGGAACGTAGTGGTGGTACTGCCATTTTACGGTTACAGTCTTCTCGTTTTTGGATGTAACTATGCCTTCGAAGGTCCTACCTCTAACGGATAGACTGCCATGGAATGGACAGTTTTTGTCTTCACACTCCTTCTCCGGAGCCTCTACACCAAGTCCTAATGCCATATTTTTCACCATTTCCTCAATTTTTTCTTTATTCTTTCTTCGGGACGTCCCTTCAGTATACTGCCCTTCACCTTACATTCCTCGCCTGAAGGGAGTTTGAATCTGAATACCCGTCCTTTTTTTCTTACAGTTTTCTCTTCACCTTTACATTCAACTTTTAAAACACTTTTCCTTTCGTCGACGATCTTTCCCTTTATTCCCTCCTCCACCTTGTTTTCACTTTCAAGTACCTCGACCTCCAGACCTATTAGCTCGTGTCTGGGGAGGTTTTCAAGCCTTCTCATGTCAGTTCTTTACCTTTATCTTGTTTTCGGGAAAGCCCTCCTCTATAAGAAGGTCCTTTATCCTTCTCATGTGGTCTCCCTGTAGTTCTATCCTGCCTTTTTTATATGTTCCGCCGCATGCAAGACCCCTCTTCAGTTTTTTTGCAAGTTCCTTGGGGTTCATGTCGTCGGAAATGTTGTCTACTATTGTCATTTCCTTGCCGTATCTCCTTCTTGTCTTGCGAACCTCTATCTTTTCCTCTTCCTTTGCTATGGTATCACAGACACATAGTTCCTTGGGCAATCCACAGTCGGGACAGTTAGCGATTTATTTTCACCTCGTCTCGGATAGTTTTGTTTTTATTCTTGCTATCGTTTTTTTCATCTCTTTCATCTTACCGGGGTTTTCTGGAACGCCGCCTATCTTGATCTGTGCTCTCTCCTTTGCAAGTTCCAGTTTCATCTCCTCCATCTTATCTATTAGATCTTCTCTGCTCATGTCGTCCATATCTTCACTCTTTAGTATTGCCATATCAGTCTTCCTCCCCTATCTTCTTTTCTAGATAACTTATCATGCCCTTTCTGTTCTTGAAGTCGGTTTCGTAGTCTAGTATTTTTTTGTAGTTCTCGGAACTGAGATCTCCTTTCATGCTTTCTATTTTTTCCTTTGCTCCGGCTATCGAGGAGTCCACTATACCGTTTAACTTTTCGTCTGTCAACTCGAAGCTCCCTTTCTCTTCTTCCTCGACTTCTCTTTCTTTCATTCCTTCCTCGGGCTTTTCTTTCATTATTTTTACCTTGACGCCTATTGTTCCTGGTTTAGTCTTGGCGTGCTTGACAGCCACATCTACAAGCCTCTTTGCGGGTTCACCACAGCTCTTCATGTATCCGTCCTGGAACCTTTCGGTTCTTCCCCTTGCTCCGGAAAGTTTTCCTGAAATGCTTATCTCTGCTCCTGCTGCACCTCTTCTCATTATACTTCTCAGCACGCCGTTTGCAACTCTTCTGTAGTTTGCATTGTTCTCTATCGCATTCTTTATCTCCTTGGCCATTATGTTTGCGTCAAACTCGGGTTTTTCTATCTCCTGTACGTCTATCTGTGGATCCTCAAACCCGAAGTCCTCCTTAAGCTTTTGTGTAATTTCGTTTATCCTCCCACCACCTCTTCCGATTATAAGACCGGGCTTGTCTGCGTATATTGTTATTTTTACACCCATTGGAGTTCTCTGTATATCGCACCCCGTATAACCTGCCCTGGGGTACTCCCTCTCGAAGAAGTCTTCTAGTTGGTTTTTGTTTATTCCTTTTTTGATGAAATCCCTTTCAAGTGTCATTTTATCCTCTCTGTAGTACAACCTTTACGTTTGCTGTTTTGATTCTATTTCCAAAGTCCCTTTTTCTTCTCCTCCGCCTTAGTGTTGTGCCGGGTTCGGCGCTTATGGTTTTTACCCTCATCTTGTCGGTGTCTAGGCCCTTGAACTCCACGTTGTTTTCTGCGTTCTCAAGTACACCTGCTATTCCTTCGGCAGCCTTCTTGTAGGTCTTTCCATCTATGTTCTCCTTTTCCTCTATGAGGTTTTCGACGAACTCCTTGGCCCTGTCGAACTTCATCTTTTTGTTGTTTATGATTTTACATATCTTGCTTGCCTTTTTCCTGGATATTCTCAGGTTTAGGCCTGCTGCCTTTACATCTTCTTCTTCAACCTGTACAGGGTATCCTGTCATTT
Source organism: Candidatus Aenigmatarchaeota archaeon (assembly GCA_003554845.1). Taxonomy (GTDB): domain Archaea; phylum Aenigmatarchaeota; class Aenigmatarchaeia; order PWEA01; family PWEA01; genus PWEA01. Next base: position 39,833 of record PWHK01000019.1, read on the forward strand.
TATCTACCTTTCTACTTCAGAGGTACATGTTTGGATGTTCTTGTTGCTCCAAGTCCCGGTGCGGAATGGTCTACACTCTTTCTTGTTTCTGCAAGTTCACCGAGGAACATTCCTATCATCTCGGGCTTTATCTCTACTTCAGCGAAGTCCTTGCCGTTGTGTATTCCTATCTTTGATCCCACCATCTCCGGCAGTACTACCATGTCCCTTGCATGTGTCTTTATGTATTTCTCTTCATTTCTCACACCCTCGAGAAGGTTTTTCTGTGGATCCGTGAGACCTCTCATGAGGCTCCTTCTCTTTCTTGAGTCAAGTAGCTTTGCGAACTCGGTTAAATCCATCTTCTTCAGTTCTTCCAATGTATTTCCTCTGAACTTATATTACTTTGGCATATCTAACGCTTCCTCTTTCCAGACGAACTTGCGCCAAATGAACCAGTTTTCTGGCCCGGTGGCGCAGTCGACTTAGTATTTTTTGGTTTACCAGGCTTTGTGGAACCTCCAAAGGGATGGTCTACTGCATTCATCGAAACCGCCGATACAGTTGGATACTGTTTTCCACGTGCCTTCATTGCCTTGTATTTATTTCCAGCCTTTACAAATGGCTTTTCCTTCCTGCCGCTTCCTGCAACGATTCCTACCGTTGCCTTGCAGTCGGGATTCAGTTCCTTTATCTTATTCGATGGAAGTTTTACAACCGTTCTTTTTGCATCATGCATGCTCACGGTTGCGTATGCTCCCGATGCCCTTACAAGTTTTCCTCCTTCCCCTGGGTTGGTTTCCAGTGAGTGTATTGGAACTCCCTCTGGTATCTCGGCAAGCTTAAGCCTATTTCCAGGCTCTATTGGAGCCGATATACCACATCTGATTGTTTTCCCTGTCTTAAGTCCTTCGGGTGCAATTATATATCTTTCTTCGCCGTTATCCAGTTCTATCTTTGCCAGTGGTGCCGATCTCGCGGGATCGTGTACTATGTCCACTACTTCGCCCTTTACATCATCAAAGTCTGCCTCTTTGTCATAGCGATGACTGGGTGTTCTGATGTTTTTACTACTTCCCTTTCTCTGTGCTCTTGTTCTCTTTGGCATTTTACATCACAGCATTCCAAGTCTTGTTGCTATATCTATTGCGTTGTCCTCTTCTGACAACTGAACTACGGCTTTTTTATTTCCCTTCATCGTATTTAAGGTATTTACGTTTACAACGGTTACGTCGAACTCTTTTTCAACTGCCCATTTTACCTTGTTTTTGTTTGCTCCGTCTTCGACTATGAACACGAGTTTATTTTCATCTTCTACCATGCCGACTGACTTTTCTGTCAGGTGGGGATATCTTATTATGTCCATGGGTCTTTTCAAATGCTCCACCTCTCGTCTATTTTTTCAAGGGCCGATTCGCTGTAAACCGTAAGCCTTGTTCCGTGTGCACCCGGTGAAAGTATCTCCGAGTTGAGATCATCTACCGATGCAACTTCGACGCCGGGTATGTTTCTTGCGGCCTTTTTAGTATTTTTATCGTCGTCTACTACGATCAGAACAGACTTCTTTTTCTTGTACTTTCTTCCTCTGTTCTTTCCTTTTCCTGCTCTGACCTTCTTTTTTCTCGCCCTCTGTATCTCTTCTCCAAGTCCTATGTTTACAAGCATATCTTCAACTTCTGATGTTTTCTCGAGCTGTTCTACCTTGTTCTCTACAACTACAGGGAGATCTCCATTGAATATGTGGTTTCTTTCCTTGACAGCCTCCTTGTTTGCAGTCGAGGCTATTGCACTCACAGTGGCCTTCTTCTTTTCCTTTTTGTTCATATCCTTGCTTCTGTTTTTGTCTGCCTTGGGTGGGTGTGCCTTTATACCTCCTACGGCATGTGGAGCAAGCAGAGCCCTGAACCTTCGTGCAGTGTCGCCGTGCTCTCTTGGCATCCTGGACATCTCTCTGTTCATCATCTGTGAGTTCGGTCCTACATGTCTTGATCCTTCGTAGTGTGCAGATGTCTTCATTCCTGCCCTTCTATCTGCTCCGTACCTCTGCCTTCTTCTGGACTGGTAGTGGTGTACAGCCTTCTTTATGAGATCGGGTCTGTAGTTTTCTTGAAAGACATCGGGCAGTTCGACCTCACCCTTTTTCTTTCCCTTTATATCCAGTATCTTTGTCATATCATACACCCTGCTGGCTTGAAGTATTTATATTCTTTATTTCGACTGGAAGATTTCCGTCCTTCTTTATACTTTTTCTAAACATGACAAGTCTGTTTCTTGGCCCAGGCACGCTTCCCTTAATAAGGACAGAACTTTCCTTGATCAGACCGTAGCCATTGAAGCCGTCTTCCGGGTTGACCTCTTCACCATTTCCTATCTTCAGAAGATGCTTGCATTCATCTGTCCTTCTGTGATAGCCGTGCTGTCCGGGTTGTGGTGTTGTGTGTAGAACCCTTCCCTGTCCTCTTGAACCCATGCTTCCTATATGTCTTGGGTTTTCGTCTTTTCTTCTGTCTACCTTTACGCCGTATCTTTTTACAGGTCCTTGGAATCCCTTTCCCTTTGTTACAGCCAGGGTATCGATAAAATCTCCCTCCTCGAAGACGTCTTCCGCCTTGATCTCCTTGCCCATGTTTTCCTGAACGTATTCCTTCTGTTCCTCGAAATCTCCTCCGAGTGGAACCTCGAAGGTCTCGGGTTTTTTCTTTCCCAGACCGCTTCTCTGTGGCTGTGTACAGACAAGAAGCTTTATGGTTTCTGCGTCCTTTTCGAAGCTATCCTTTGATGGTATATGTATATTTTTACGTAGCTTTTTTGGAACCTTTTCACTGTCTACGCCTATGTCCTCACATACCTCTTTGCCGTCCGGTGTCTTTCTGTACGATCTTGCTCCTATGACAAGAAGAGGTGGTATGTCAAGAACGGTTACGGGAACAGAAATAATCTGGTTTTTTGTGGGTGATGTTTTTCTCAGGTCTTTCATTGTGACCTGTGTCATACCTGCCTTGTAGCCTGCAAAGGCCAGTGGCATACACTCGTCCGAATCCTTCCATGACTTGATAGATGGATAGATACGTCTAGCACGTTTCCTTGGCCAAGTTCCCCTTGACCCTTTTTTCGGACTGTTTGGTTCTGGCATACTGTCACCTGTCTCCTATTTTTACCACGTAAACCTTTAAAAACATGTGGGTCCAAACCACGGAACTTTAACTGTTCCGTATATTTATATAACTTATCGGTTTGCATTCAATGACTCCAGTTATCTACTTCTCAATCTAGGAGCCCACGTTCTAGAAGTGGATCAGATCAGTTCCTACCAAACGGACCCCGAAGCTCTTGTCTTCGGGTCGGAAAACACTGTTTTCCAACGTTGAGAGACAACCATAACTTGGAAGCTAAGGTATTTAAAGGTTATGAGCGCCGGGGGTGGGATTTGAACCCACGCGGGCTTCGTCTTGAAGGCACAGGAAGATCCTGCGCGGCCCCTTGACGCCCACCAGCTTTCCAGGATAAACGTTCCAAGCTGGCGCGGTGGACCTGACTTCGCTACCCCGGCATGGCTAAGAATATAGTTTGGTATTTATTTAAAATCTTTATCTAAATAGAACAAACAGTAGAAATTTTCCTGTTTACAGGGATTCCATCTCTATGGATTTGTTGGATTTCCGTAGATTGAACCCTTGTAGATATGTGGACTTTGGAAGATCTCTATGTCGCTCGAGAGTATAGACTCATGCGTTGAAGTTCCCGGGAATCTACCTTCTTCGTACTTTCCTTCTTCTGGTTTGCTGCAGTTTGTATTACCTATAGGGTCGAGGGTTGTATTTCCCCGGATGTAATTACGGGGTTTTTGTACGATAATATTGATGTTTGTCATGGTGTCACCATCTAATGACTATACACAAAAACTTATAACCTTTGGGGTAGTTGGTGGGTTTTTCAGAGAAATTGGATTCAGTCTTCGAGTTCTATCTCGATATTTACCTCTTCTGGAATATCGGTTCCCATTATACGTCTGAGGGCACGTTTGTTGGCCTCCATCTCTATGAGTCTCTTGTGTATACGCAGTTCGTAATGATCCCATGTTGCATTTCCATGGCCGGTTCCCTGTCCCGATGGGGTTCTCATAACAGGAACCTTAAGCTTCTTTGTTGGAAGTGGAACCGGGCCGGAGTATGCGACACCGTACTTCTCGGCTATGCCTGTTATTCTGTTGCATATTTCTTCCAGTACGTTGTGGTTCTTTCCTGCTAGATTTATCCTTGCTTTTCCTGGCATGTTATCACATCGGCATACGACTTTGGAAGGTTAGAATTTAAATACCTTTTGGTCGATTAGAATTCAAAGATAATAAGATTAAAATAAAAATTGAGGGAGGTTTTAGGCCTCTTCGGTAACTTCTATGCAGATACCTGCGGCCACGGTTTTACCCATGTCCCTGATTGCGAACCTGCTCAGTTCTGGGAACTTGCCCTGTTCTTCTATAGCCATTGGTTCTGTAGGTCTGATCTTGACTATTGCCGAGTCACCTGTCTTGAGGTAGTCCGGATTTTCTTCCTTTGTTTCACCGGTCTTTGAATCGATCTTCTTCTCAAGGCCAACGAACTTCGAAGCTATCTGTGCAGTGTTGCAGTGGAAAACAGGAGTGTATCCCTCTGCGATGACGTTAGGATGGTTCATGACTATTATCTGAGCCCTGAACTCCTTGGCAACTGTCACAGGATCACTTGGGCTGCAGGCTACGTCTCCTCTTCTGATGTCGTCCTTTGAGATGCCTCTTGTGTTGAAGCCTATGTTGTCACCGGCTTCTGCTTCTTCTACTTCTTTGTGATGCATCTCCACAGACTTTACTTCTCCTGTTACATCGGAAGGCAAGAACTTTACCTTGTCACCCTTTCTTATCTTTCCTGTCTCTACCTTTCCTACAGGAACTGTTCCTACACCAGTGATGCTGTAAACATCCTGGATGGGAATTCTCATAGGCTTGTCTACAGGTTTCTTGGGTTCCTTCAGTTCATCGAGAAGTTCGAAGACTGCCTTACCGTCGTACCAGTCCATGTTGTCACTCTTCTTTCCTATGTTGTCTCCTACAAAAGCAGAAGTTGGTACAAATGGTATTTCATCGGTCTTGAAGCCTATACTCTTGAGTAGTTTCTTTGTCTGCTCCTTTGCTTCCTCGAACTTGTCTTCAGAGTAGTCTACAGCGTCCATCTTGTTTATTGCTACTATGAGCTGATCTACGCCTAGAACCTTTGCAAGGTAGCTGTGCTCCTTGGTCTGGTCCTGAACACCGTCCTTTGCTGAAACAACAAGTAGGGCTGCATCGGCCTGAGAGGCTCCTGTGATCATGTTTTTCACAAAGTCTCTATGGCCTGGAGCGTCTATCACTGTGAAGTTGTAGTTGCTTGTTTCGAACTCTGTATGGGCTACATCGATTGTAACTCCTCTTTCTCTTTCTTCCTTCAGACTATCCATTGCGAAGGCAAAACCGAAGGTCTCTTTACCTGCTTCCTTTGCTGCTTCTTCAAGTTTCTTGTGTTCCTTCTCTGGTAGGTTTCCTGTGCTGTAGAGCAGTTGTCCGATCAGTGTAGACTTACCGTGGTCTACATGACCTATTGTGACCAGGTTCAAATGTGTTTTTTTGTCTGCCATATTCACACCTCCTTTAAATTAAATTATGGGATTATACCCCTTTGTAGTATGTGTTCTTCCTTTATAAATACTACTTTATAAGTTTCATGCCTCTGGTTGTGGGAGATTTCTTCCAAGGCCCTTTCTCTCTCTTACGTCCTTTATTCTTTCCTTTCTCAGACTGTCGGGCATGTATTCAAAGAGGACATCCTTTAGGTAGTAGAAACCTTTACCTTCGGTTGCCGATTTAAGTTCTCCCTCAAATCCAAACATCTCTTCAACAGGCAGTTTTACCGAAAGAACTGCAACACCTTCCTGTGTATCGACGTCTATCATCTCACCCCTTCTGTTCTGAACCTCTGTCATGACACTTCCCATGTGCTCCTGTGGTGCCTCTACACGGAGTATCTGCTTTGGCTCGAGGAGTGTTGCATTGGAACTTAGTATAGCGTTGTTTATGGCGAACCTGACTGCAGGTTTAACCTGTGCCGGTCCTCTGTGGATTGCATCCTCATGTAGCTTTGCATCCACAATTCTAATGAGCATCTTTGAGCAGGGTTCTCTTCCCAGGGGACCTTCATCTATTATATCACCTACGGCTTCCCTGACCAGTTCTATAGTGTCGTTTAGATACTGAATACCTTTTGTTGCGTCCGTGAATATGTTCTTTTCCTTTATTAGTTCTACTCCCTCGGCGTCCTCGTCACCCATCCCCATATCCTTTAGTTTGTTTGCGAGATCGCTGTCCTTTCCCTTGTACTCACCTTCCTCTATTTCTCCTTCTACTATTGCTTGGTATATGTCGTCGTCGAGTGGTTCTACTTCAAAGTAGAATCTGTTGTGTTTGTTTGGACTCTTTCCCTCAAAGGTATCACTTTTGTTTTTGACTGTTTCCCTGTATACAACGATAGGCTGGGAACTCTCTATGTCTATACCTTCATCCTTGAGACCCTTCTCGACCTTTGCCTGTATATGTAGTTCTCCGAGTCCGGAGACGAGATGTTCTCCTGTCTCTTCGTCTATTTTTACCTCCAGTGTTGGATCCTCCCTGCTAATCTTTCTCAGGAACTGAACTAGATCCGGAAGATCCTTCGTCTTCTTTGCTTCTACTGCTTTGGTTACAACAGGTTCGAAAACATGCTTTATCTCTTCAAAGGGTTCTATCTTGTAGTCGGGACTGCATATGGTTTCTCCTGAGAATGCATCCGGAACACCTACAAGGCCTATTATATTTCCAGCCTGTACCTCTTCCATTGCAACTCTTTCCTGTCCCTTGTAGACACATACCTGCTGCATTCTTTCGTCTTTGTGCTGTCCGACTAGGTGCACCACCTGGCCTTCCTTGAGGCTCCCGGAAAATATTCTGCCTGTTGCAACGGAGCCTGCGTGTGGGTCGTCGTAGACCTTTGTGGTTATCGCAGCAAGCTTTCCCTTTGCATTGCACTCCATCATATCCTTTCCTGCCTCCGACTCTACATCTCCTGGCCATATCTTTGGTATTCTGTAGTTCTGTGCCTTCTTCGGATTCGGAAGGTGTCTGATTATACCGTTGAGCACGATCTTATGCAGAGGTGCTTCCTTCCACAGCTCCTTGTGTTTTCTCTCGGAGCATTTTTCCTGTATATCTTTAAACGTGATCCCTGTCTCTTCCATATACGGCTTTGATATAGCCCAGTTTTTCAGGGCAGAACCGAACATAACCGAGCCGTCATCTACGGATACAGTCCACTTGTCCTTGTACTCCTCTTCTGCGTACTTTCTTATGAGGTTGTTTACTCCCCTTATTATCTCCATAAACTTTTCCTGCATGCCCTTTGCATCCATCTCGAGTTCGTTTATCAGCCGGTCTACCTTGTTTATGAAAAGTACAGGTTTTACCCTTTCCTTGAGTGCCTGTTGGATTACTGTTTCTGTCTGTGGCATTACTCCTTCTACTGCACATGCCAGGATAATTACACCGTCCACGGCCCTCATTGCCCTTGTTACATCTCCACCGAAGTCCACATGGCCCGGTGTGTCTATAAGATTAATTAGATAGTCGTCTTTCTGGAACTTGTGGATCATGGATACATTTGCCGAGTATATTGTTATTCCACGTTCCTGCTCCTGATCGTCGTAGTCCATGAAAAGCTGTTCTCCTGCCAGTTCGTCGGATATCATTCCTGCTCCGGCTAGAAGATTGTCTGTCAACGTGGTTTTTCCATGGTCTATGTGTGCAGCCGTTCCTATATTTCTGATCTGTTTCTGGCTACTCATGAGGTCTTTAACAGTTTCTGATAGTTCTTTTGATTTTGCCATAGTATCTACCTCGCACCCTTTGCCTCTCTTTCTAAACGCTCCTTGACTCTTACGGCGTATGATTCCTTTTCATCGTTGTAGGCTGCAAGTATCTCATCTGCAAGACATTCTGCCATGGATTTCTTTGAGCCAACAGAGTTGGAATAAGCCCCTTGTGCTATATGGCGCAGTGAAAGATCCACACGCCTCTGGGGTGATGTTATAACAGCCTTTCTTTTGATTATTGAACCAACCTGGTACGATGAAACCTCTTCTACCAGGGCCGTGTTTTCTACGGCTCTTAGAAGAACCTCCATAGGATTTTTGTCCTGTTTATCTTCTATTATCATAAGGGCCTCCTTCATTATCTTCCATATCTTCTGTGAGTTCCCACCGCATCTTCCCGAACCTATCTTATGTTTTTTACCTCTGTGTCCTGGTCCCATGAGATGGTTCATGAGTCTTTCTACAAGGTTAACTTCGTTTTTCGAGAACCTATCTCCTGCATGTCTTCCATGGGATTTCTTTGGTGCAAGCATGGGCTCGAGGTTTATCTGATCCTTCAGACCAGGATCCTCGGGTTCGATTCCTTCGACGTCCCATCTATCAAACATCTTCATATATTATCATCTCGTTGGCTTTTCCTTGTTCCCTCTTACAAGTTCCAGGAGTGATACACCGTTTACCTGGATTACCTTCCATCTTACACCGGGTATGTCACCCTTGGCTCCCTTTCCAGATCCACCTAGACCCTCTATGAGAACCTCATCATGTTCGTCTATATGCTCTATGGCTCCGTCTCCTGGACAGAATGCAGTTACACGTTTTCCGTTCTTGAGTAGCTGTATACGTACACATTTCCTCAGTGCCGAGTTAGGCTGCATGGCTTCGACTGCCCGCTTCTCAAGGACTATTCCCTTACCCTGGGGCGATCCCTTCAGAGGACCCTTCTTCTTCTTGAACTGGGTCATTCTGTCCTTGTAGTCCTTTTCCTTCCAGCGGAATTTCTTCCTGTCCTTCTTCAATTTTCTTGCTGCAAACATACCTGGCATATTAAAACACCTTTTGGTCTGTAGTTATTCTCGGAACCTGAACAATTTAAAAGTCACGGTCCTTCAAATCCGCACTCTTCGCATCTGTATATGTTCTTCTTTCTTCGGCACTTCCTGCACCTAACTACCTTTGTTTTACCGCAGTCAGGGCAGTCGAACCTGACAAAGTCTTCTTCCCCTATCAGGTTGGTGCCACAAGAGTTGCATGTCAGTTCCATTTCAAACACTTCCTTAAGTTTATCCTTTATATATTTAAAGTTTGTCCGACCCTAATGGAGAAATTTTATAAACCTTTGATTTACACTAGTCGTGTTGTGAGAGAATGCCCATATGCGATGAGTGCGGGACGGTATGGAAACCCAACGGCAGACGTTTTGAAGAAGTGATGGAGATACTGTGTACAGAATGTTATATAAAGAGGGAGAAGAAGAGGGCAGGATTTAATGGAATGTGACCAAAGTACATACATCCGTGGAACCTTGGAACCTCTGGGGCATAGTTTTAAATTATAGAAGCGTAAACTTGTCCAAGGGTAAACCCGGAATCGCTTAAAACACCTGATAGGATGTTAGAGCAATATTTTGGCGCACTGATCGACTTCTTTCTAGAGCCAACAGAAGGAAGGGTTATAGGTACAGTTCTCATACTTGTTTTCGGTATATTTCTCACCAAGCTTATATCCAAGTTGTCACGGCATCTTAGCATGAGGAACGTTTCGGTGGAGGATACCGCAGAAAGAATAAAGAAGAGAAAGTCGGACTCCTCCCGGGCCATAGAGTACATCTCACTTATATTTGTTATACTTGTCGCACTCCTGTTTTTGAACGCCCCAATGACAAACAGGATAATAGCACAGGTTTTAAACAACCTGCCTACGCTCATTTCGACGTTTCTTATAATAGTACTTGGATTTATAGTTGTTAATCTTGTAGTGGATGTACTGGGAAGGTTTTTCGAGGCCCTTGATCTCGAGGAGTTCACAAAGGACTTTGGCCTCAGTTCCAAGGCAGTCGATATAATACTTAAGGCCTTTAAGATATTCCTATATGTGCTTGTCGTACAGATGGCTGTTGTCCAGGCAGGTGTTTCGTCCTATCTTCTTGAGGAGACTCTGAGGGCTTCGTCCTATGCAATTGTATTTGTTGTTGCGCTTGTCCTCTTCTTTGGTTTCAAGGGGCTTGTGGTAAACTACGCCGCAGGGTTCTATCTCAAAAGTTCCAATATGTTCAAGAAGGGAAGAAAGGTGAAGTTCAAGGGAGAGTCAGGCGAGATACGTGATATAACAAACTTTGGTACCACAATATCAACCGACTCCGGATACTTTATGTTTGTACCAAATTCTGAGGCCATGGATGGAGAGGTCTACTTCAAAAGAACCAAGGCCGATGTGGAGACACTCGATGAGATAACAGAGTATTTCAGGGCACAGAATCCTGCGTACTGTGGACCTGCATCTGCCGAAATGGCCCTTGCAATCTTTGGATATGATATAACACAGGAGAGTATAGGTGACGCCGCAGGCACGAAGATCGACGGTGGTACAGCGGGCAAGGATCTCGCAGAGGCAGTCGAGAGCCTTACAAACGGAGAGGTGAGATCCAGCTACATATCATACGAAGAGATAACAAATCTGAAGAGGGAACTCAAGGTCTGGCTCAACGACGGAGCTCTTGTTGTTCTGCACTTTATGAAGCCTGTGATATTTCCCGATGCAACAACAGGCCACTTCGTCCTATGTCTGGGTGTAGAGGGCGATGAAGTACTTGTAATGGATCCAAGTTCGAAGAGTGGTGGTGTGTACTACGTCAAATACAGTGATATGGCAGAGGCCATGAAGGAGTACGACAAGTCCAGAGGTTATATACCAATGGCTCCAAAGGGCACGACAGCCCATTGGAGACTCAAGGAGGGACTTATTTATTCACATCCAAAGCTCTACGACAAGCTCTCAAAGAGCCTGGAGGTTCAGCTTTCAAAGATAGTCAGGAAGGGTAGCATACTGAAGGATATAATACCGGGATCTGTTACCAGCTTTGCCGAGGACTGGAGATCCGAGGAAAAGATAAGGAGATTATGGATCCCAGAGGATGGGAGAGAGGGGGGTTTAGATGAATTTATTGACAATAACTGAAGACAGGTCTCTCGGGGAGAAGTTTGAAGAATATTTCGAAGAGGTCCATACATGCTCTATAGAGGACGTAAAAATAGATGCCGACATGGAAGGTGTAAGTTCCTATGTAAACGGTGGACGTGTCGATGACTACGATGCACTTTTCATAAGACCCACGTCCAAGGCCATAACCTTCACAAGGATATTTCTTGAAAGCATCATGGAGTGTGAAATAAAGTCGGTTATCGACGGCACTTCGTACTATATAATAGCAAAGAAGCCCTATCTGTTCAAGGTCCTCTCTGAGAAGGGAGTTCCTGTCCCAAAGACCTTTGTTGTTTCTTCGGACAAGTCTATAGCAAATATACACCACAAGATAGATGGAGACATAGTCTGTAAGAAATTTGAGGGTTTTTCCAGAAAGGATATTATGAAGACCGACGACCATGAGGATATAAAAGCCTTTTCTGAGAGCCTTAAACATGGCAAAAACTATATGCTTGTTCAGAAGTTTGTGGATGGTGATGTCTACGACTGTCTGTACATAGACGGTGATATAATATCAACAAAGGTGACAGGAGATTCATGGAGAAAGTCTCCAAACAGGGACGGATGTAGCGAAAAATACCATAAGACTCCATCGGAGATCGCAGGGATCGTAGAAGGAGCCGCCGAGGCCATAGGATCTAAGTTCTGTTCTGTTAGGATAGTCGGGAACAAGGTGGTTGATATGCACATGAATCCGGATGTAGAGAGGTTTAGAAAGGTCTCGGGAAAGAACGCCTTTGAAAAGATTTCCAATATGCTAAAGCCAGAGGAAGAAAACAAGAACGGTGGAGAAAAATGAAGTTTGCCATAATATATACACCCTTCCTGGAGCAGCATCCCTATATAATAGAGAAGGCCGAGGAATACTTTGAAAGTGTTCTTGCGGTTCCTATAGAAAGTGTTAGATATGAATACACATCCGATGGAAAGCCCAGGGTAATGTACAAGAACACAGACCTCTCGGACTTTGATGTTGTCTTTCCAAGGCTTTCGGGCGAGGACCTGCTTTTTTCCGAACAGATGATTGAGATACTCAACGAGTCGGGGCCATACGTTCATATGGACTCGGACTCCTTTTCCATATCATCGAACAAGTTTTCAACGGTCAAGGAGCTGAGCGGCGGGGGCGTAAAAGTTCCCCGTTCCGTATATACTCTTTCTACAGAGGCCGCTGCGGATGCAGCCGACGATATAGGATACCCTGTAACCATAAAGCTGATTTCTGGATACGGCGGGAAGGGAATAATGAGGGCAAAGAACGAATCGGAACTGAGACCTATAATAGATACGCTTGAAGTGTTTGAACAGGATATATGTCTCCAGGACTTCATAGAAAATCCCGGAGAAGACGTGAGGATAGTCGTCATAGGAGACGATACATATTCCTACAAGAGAGTAGGGCTCAAAGAGGAGTGGCGTTCAAATGTATCGCGCGGAGGGAGCCGCGTTGAGTTTGATGCACCAGACTGGATGAGGGATATGGCTGTAAAGGCTTCGAAGCTCACAGGCTTTGATATATGCGGTGTAGATATAATAGGATCCGAGGACGAGGGCTTCATAGTTGAGATAAATGCTTCGCCTGGTATAACAGAAAAGACGTCGGAGGTGGTCGGTGTGGATATACCCGAGGAGATGGTTTCCTTTGTAAAGCAGAAGGCCCTTGACAGAGAATTAGATGAAGATATTAATCCTTAAGTATGCTGATTATATCATCTATAAACTGCTTTTTTCTCTTTGTGACCTCTCTTCCATTGAACTTTATACCGGGTTTTGAGTTAAGTTCTATTATCCACGGGGTTTCCTCTCTGTCGAAGACTATGTCCACAGAGTATATACATCGGCCGTGTCTTGACAGCCTTTCTTTTACGTCTTCCAGTATCTCTGAAGTTTTTTTGTCATTCACTACCTTTTCCAAGGGCACATGGACTATTCTGCCTCCTCTGTTTACGTTGGTTATATACCCTTCCTGTGGTATTCTCACAAAGGAGTAGGAAGGCCTTCCGTTTATGGTTATTACACGAAGATCATGTACATTTTTTATATCCAGAAATGGGATACCTTCAGAACTATTTTTGAACTCCTGTAGAACAATGTTTCCATTTTCTACCTCTTCGGCGTCAAATTTAACGAGTTCTTCCTTGACTTCGTCCTTCTGTACAATTTTTACTCCTTCGCCGCCTGATCCAAACCTTGGTTTCAAGACCACGAGATCTGTTCTTATTTCCGACAGTATCTCTTCTATGTCCTGGTCTGATCTGAAGGTTACTGGTATGTAGTCTGGAAAGATTTTGTAGAGTTTGTATTTATCCTTGCAGAGCTCTTCGAACTCTGGTCTGTTGAGAACTCCGACTTCTTTGTCTGCTCTGTACTTCAGTTTTTTTGTCTCTTTGTCGAAGTAGAACTTGTCAAAAATAAGGTCTATTTCTATGCCTTGTGTTGTCTTCCACTTCCCATCGAAGAAGTATCCCCTTTCCAGCTTTCCTTTATTGTATTTGGAGAAATGTGCTACGTAAATATCTATTCCCTCCCCACGTCCTCTTTTTGCCATGTATTCCATGGTTCTATTGAGCTTTTCGTCGTAGAAGGGCTTATCTCTATCCATTTCTTCTGGAACATACCTTTCGTCCCAGAGGACGCCTATACCTTTAGTCTTCAAGAAAACACCTTGAGGAGACGATATCTATAATTTTATCTATATCCTTTATTCCGTTGAGAACTGGCACGTCGGTGAACCTTCTTATGTTTTCCCGGCCTGCTTCCGTGTCGGTTGTCGGTCCTGATATTACATCCGGGTTGTAGCCATGGTCTTCGAGTATTCTCAGACCACCGTAGGCGCCTACAGGATCCATGGACATAAATACAAGACTCGTACATGCTTCCCTTATCTCGGGATCCATGAGAACTTCGAGAACGTTGTACGATGAAAGAAGCCCTGCGCCGAACTCTGCTACAACTATATCAGAGTTTTTGGATGCCTTGTTCAGAAGGCCTTTGCTTGCCTCCACTGCTTTTTTTGGATCGCATGCAGAAGATGGAAGTCCACAGTCTGTGAACTCGTATGAGCATACTGCACCTGCTTTTTTCATATTAAGTGTGTCTCTCTGTCTTGTGATTCCGGTTAGCTTGACTGCACCCACCCTTTTACCCATCTTTAAAAATCCTTCTATAAGGCCGCAACAGAGTGTGGTCTTTCCTGCATCCATCCTTGAACTTGTTACAAGAACGACGGGACAGTCTACGTCCAGGACCTTCGAGGGGCCTGTGGAGTATTCAGATATGTTTATTTTTCCTCTGTTGTTTGCTACGAAGCCTATGAACTTGAGTCCGTAGGGCCTCCCCAGATCATCGGGGTAGCTGAGACAGTTTGCCATGACGCCTCCGGATGAGACAAAGTCAAGCCTATCGTCTCTTTTAATATTCTTTGGTATAGTCGAGGCAAATCCCTTGACAGCTTTTCTGATGCCAAGAACACCTACAACTATGTCTCCGATCCTCAGCTTTACAGTTTCTCCTCCCTCTATCTCTGCTCTATCGTAGCTACCTCCTTCTTCAATGATTTCTGCAACTACAACGTCTCCTGGTTTCGGGTCGTCGTCTTCAACAACAGGAACCTCTCCGCCGTTCTTCAACGGTTCTACGTTTCTCACAGAAGACGTCACCAGATCTGGTTTTATGCGCTCTTTATACTCCATGGATTTGTATTGAGTAAAACCATATACTTAAGTCATTGGGTGGTTAGGAAAGGATTACAGCTTCTCGCTTCTGATCTCGTCTATGACGATTATAGATATACTGAGTACAACAGGTCCTATAATAATTCCGGCGGGTCCGAATGCATATATTCCTCCGAGGAATCCAAGAAGTACAATGAAGGGATGTATACTTGCCCTGTCTCCTGTTATTTTTGGTCTCAAGAAGTAGTCCATGGAGCTTATAACAACTATACCGGCTACTATGGATCCTATACCAAGAACATAGTTACCAACCAGGAGGCCGTATATACCAACAGGCCAGTATATCAGGGAAGGACCCACTACGGGTATCAGTGCAAGTACACCTATTATTGTGGCCATGAGAACGGGGTATGGGTGTCCAAGAAGGTAGAATATAATCCCACCTGCTATGCCCTGAAGAAAGGCTATTGTAAACTCTGCATATATGAAGGCATCCACGTTTTTCTTTATCTTTTGGAGTATTCGGTTTCTCTGATCTTCCCTGAAGGGAAGCCTCTCTTTGATATATTCGTAGAGCTCTTCTCCTTCTCTCAGTAAGTAGAAAAGGGATCCGAAGAAGATAAGACCTGAAAAAACGAGTCCGGGTATCCTGAAGCTCAGATCAGTCAGATATTGGAGTGCACGCGAAAGTATTAGATCGGTTGCTTCGGCAACTACAGGGAAGCCTGCTATCTCAAAGTCATGTATCCCTTCTATGGGAACTGTGAGATCAGGCAGTACTTTGTAAAACTTTCTGAGTTCTCGTATCAGTATAAATGTTCCCCTTGCAATTATGACGGATAAAGTCACCAGGACAGATATAACTACTATCCCCGCTGACATATTTCTTGATGTAACCTTCGTTAATCTTTTCTGTACAGGGAGGAACAGGTATGTCACTATCACAGCGAAGAGAAGTGCCGATACATAGGGCCATAGAATGTATAGAGACAACACAAGTAACGCTACAAGGGTTAGAATCTTTACAGTTTTTTCTTCGGCTGACATGCTATCCTCTTAAGAATGCACAGTCTTTGTTAATAAATCTATTCGGAAACGGCATGTAGTGCCTAAGTACATTCTCTTTGAACTGATAGAATAGTTGCGGTGTGCTGGGAGTAGCCCTCCTTCTGTTTTAGGGATATTCATCTCATCGGGACATATGTCCCAATCTTGAAGCCTTTACAAACTTCAAATAGCGACCTACCCGCCCCAGACGTTGTCTGGAGCCTATTTGGTCTTGCACCATCCAGATAGGGGTACGTTCCATCCCATTACATCTTCTAAGCTTACATAGCTCCGGTGCATGGGTATCGTTTCTGTTCCCCGATCCGTTCCTTCTCAGGACGGACTCTTGCGAGCCTGGGCCTCGTTCACACGAGGTGAACGGGTGGGAGGAGCTTCCTCCAGGATCCTGAGAAACCTTCCTGTGTGGGAAGAGTTTCCCATCTATATTATCCCGGTAATCCCTCTCCAGCTCACCGCACTGAAGATACCGAAGTCTAACAATTTAAATCTTATGTAGAAAAGTTGCGACTGTTATACGTAAGACTTGGAAAGACATCTCCTAAGTCGGAATCCTATGGATTCCAAGAACTCACCTTTAGCCCAGACTGGAATGCGTCTATGGCCCAATACGGCGATTAGTACCGGTGGGCTGAAATGGTCGTTGCCTTCCATCTTACACCCCCGGCCTATCAAACTCCTCGTATAGGAGAGCCTAGCGTCGCCTAGTTTCAAGGATCGTTTCGGGCTTAGATGCTTTCAGCCCTTACCGAAGTGAGGCGTAGCTACCCGGCAGTGCCCTCACGGACAACCGGTCGACCAGTGGCCTCAGAGAGGTGTTCCTTTCGTACTCACCCCTCTTCCCTTCAGGC
Source organism: Candidatus Aenigmatarchaeota archaeon (assembly GCA_003554845.1). Lineage (GTDB taxonomy): Archaea > Aenigmatarchaeota > Aenigmatarchaeia > PWEA01 > PWEA01 > PWEA01. The sequence goes on from PWHK01000019.1 coordinate 56,514, forward strand.
GACACCCAAAGGTACAGACACTTCCAATAGATATGGACCGAACTGGCTTACGCCGTTCTGAACCCAGCTAACGTACCTCTTTAACGGGTGAACACCCCTACCCTTGGCCGCGGCTGCACGGCCAGGATGAGGCAAGCCGACATC
>PWHK01000012.1 GCA_003554845.1 Candidatus Aenigmatarchaeota archaeon
AACCATCATAGAGCCAGTCCATGTTGCAGTATTCCTGTGGCTGGTAACAGTATCTGAAATCATCCTGTTGTTCATATACACTTTTTCTGTACCAGGTTTTATCAACACCTATATTGCAACCTTCTCCGGTTGGATCCGGATCATTTGCGTTGAGATAGATCTCAGTTACACCATTTATCCACTTTACGCCGTCTTCCTCCTTCTGAGGTCCCACGAAGTACTTCTCGGTCTCAGGTGGTGTGTTGTCTACCCTGTAGTTCTGGATGTCCGTCATAACGTTTCCGGCCACGTCCCTACAGGTAATGTTGAGCTCGTGTCTGGAGTCCTGCTCGAAGCCGAACTCGTAGTTCCAGACTTCTGCACCCTTTAGATCTATATACACCTCCTCTTGGACAGGTCCATCGTCCACTCTGTAAGTTATCTCACAGAAATCAAGACCACTTACTGCACATTCAACTATGCCCTTTTCTTCTACATGTACGCTTATGTTTGAGTTTGGATACTGTCTTATCCAACACTCTTCTTCGTCGCCGGGTGGACAGTCTCCATGATAATCTCCTAATATAGTCTTCTCAACTTCAGGTGGAGTGTCGTCGACGCTTGTATATACAAAGTGTTGTTTCCACTGATCGACTGTGTCTCTTGTTTCAAAGCGCCATTCGAGATCACATAATCCAGGAGTTAACTCCGGTGTGGTTGCCGAGAACTCGAAAATCTCACATTCGCCAGCTTCTATATAATAGCTTGAATTCTGTGCTATATACAAGCAACTTTCTTTTGGATCACCAAGAGAAGTTATACTCCAGCCTGTTTTCTCTTCACATACGAAGTCCGTGTAGGTACTCTTATCATTCATATGTCTGTATAACCTTACTTCATCAACCGGGTCAGAACCTCCATCAACACAAAACTCTGCTGTATAGTCTACATTGGTATCTGCCGGTGACCACTGTGGTTCGAAGTCCACACTGGCTTCATGGACCATTATACCTATATCAGACTGCAGCTCTGTTTCTGATCCTCCAACTAGTCCAGCCGATGCTGCATAGCCAAGGCTAAATGCACCAAACAGGAAAGCAATTAATATAAGAGAAACTCCTCTGAATAGGTTCGAGCTACCTATTTCTGAACTATTTTTTGAAATACCCAACAATCTTGAAATTCTGTTCATGTTTTTTACCCCCACGTAAGATGCCGAAACCTCGGCTATTTAATCGAAGACAAAGAAAACTGCAGAACTACCCTATTCTTCGGATTTACCATATTAGTCGAAATTATATTTATACCGGTGTCCTTTTTTTGTGTACCTTTTTATGCCCTTCATGTATCCCTGAAGTGGATAAAATGCGTCCACACGGCTTCACGGGGTAAATGTTATATCCAAGAAAAACTATAGTAGTAGTTATGAAATCTGTTCACATCAGACTCCCGGAAAAACTGCTGAAAGAGATGGATCGAATAATCAACCAGGGACTTTATTCCGACAGGTCTGAGTTTATTAGGGGTTGCATAAGGGCGCACGTGGAGATGGAGCTTTGGAAAGAAGACTAGTAATTATTTTATTGTTAGTTGTAGACTTTGTTTTAAGTAAAGCATGTAGTAAATACAGGAGTTAACCACAGGTTTTTACCTAGAGTTGTCTTTACATCGGGAACGGGACTGAATGGTTTTTTTATATTTACTCCTATTAGTATGGGGTATGATCACAGTTCTAAGACTTGAACACAGAGTTGGCAGGGACAAACGTATGACCACGCACTGCGCTTTAGCAGCCCGTGCTCTCGGAGCCGATCGTATGGTATACACAGGTGACCACGATAGCAAAATGGAAGAAAATATTGAAAGTGTAGTCGAGAGGTGGGGCGGTTGCTTCAAAGTAGAACACAGAAAAAACTGGGAGAGCTTCTTAAAGAACTTCGAGGGCAAGCGGATATACCTATCGATGTATGGTTTACCAGTTGAGAGCTGTATTGACGACGTCAAAGACTACGATAGGAACCTATGTGTGGTGGTTGGAGGAGAAAAGGTTCCAGGGGACATATACAACTACATAGATACACAGATTGCTGTAACAAATCAGCCACACTCGGAGGTCGCAGCTCTGGCAGTTTTCCTTGATAGACTCCACGAGGACAAGGAAGTGAAGTTGAGTTTCGATGACGGTAGTATAGAGGTGGTTCCTAAAAAGACTGGTAAAGATGTAAAGGAAGATAAGTGAGCTCTACGACCAAACCCCTTCTCATAGGTCGGATGAAAAGTTATCGTGGAAATTTTCTTCGTAGAATTCCTCCAGGTTGCTCATAACGTATGAGATATATTCGGGATCCCTATCGCCAAGAAGAGCCCTACCCTTCTTTCTGACTTCGCTGTCCATTGTACCTCCTATTTTTTCAGAGACTCTCTTTAGATAGGATCTTATACCGTCTACTTCCATTCTAACTGTTTCATCGAATAGATAGCCCAGGCCTTTCTTTCTGAAGTTTTCACCTACACCCTTTGAAATGACCATGAGATTTAACTCGTCTACATCATTTCTTTCAGATAACTCATCTTTATTTGAGTTCTGATCAAAGGCCGCGTATCCTATCTGCTCACACACGTCGAGTATTAGATCCTTCTCAGGCCAGTCGAAATCATCTCTTACTTCTATAATTCCATTACGATATCCCATTGATACCCATGGCTTTACATACCCTTCCTTAGTTGATGAAAAGTTTGGTTTTTCGATAGAAATGTTATACTCTTTTTCAAAACGTGGAATTAGTTTTTCACAGATTTTTTCTGCTCTCAATGGAGCAACATTGCCTCTTATTTTTTGATTGAACATACTGAAAAGTTTGTAACAAAAGCTTTTATATCTTAAGACAATCTGCCAAATAACCAGTTAAAATATACTCAAAACGTATCCTATAAAGTTCAGACCTGTGTATTCTGCTATATAGGAGTTGAAGTTGATTACAAGGACCATTCCTATTATTATCAATATTGGTATTCTTACATGCCAGAGCCATATCTTTACAATCCTACTGTTCTTCATCCCTTTCGATAACTCTTCCGTGGCTTCCTTATAGAACCAACCAACGAACAGAACAAGAAAGAACATACCGAGCGGTAGAAGTATCAGTGCTGCGAAGTCGTCGAATATAGTCAGCCAGTTCATATCAAGTGCCACGGGAATTCCCGCTAGGAATATAAGGGACGATATACCGACTGAAGCTATCCTTCTATCTATGTTGAAGTTGTCTATAAGCCAAGAGACTATGGTTTCAAGTATGCTTATGGAGCTTGATACAGCGGCAATGAAAACGGCTAAGAAAAACAATAGTCCAAATGCATTTGCACCGAAGGGAAGCTCGGCTATAGCCCCACCAAGTCCGACGAAAAGCTCTCCAGGTCCTCCTTGGCCCGGAACTGCTCCCATTGTAAATATTATAGGAAAGACAACAAACCCGACCAAAACAGCTATAAATGTATCTGCTCCGACTATCGATGCTCCATCCACGGTAAGATTATCGTTCTTGTTCATATAGGAAGAATATGTTATCAGGGCTCCCATTCCAAGGGAAAGTGTGAAAAAGGCCTGTCCGGCCGCTGCTGGAAGTATAGAGGTCCAGTTTTGAGCCAACACGGAGAAATCAGGCGATAGATACCAAGCATAACCTTCAAAAGCTCCGGGTAGTGTCGATGCATATATTCCTAAAAGTGCAAGTAAGGCTACTATCGATGGTACCATGAACTTAACTGCGAGTTCTATCCCTCTTCTAATTCCAAAATAAACGATTCCACCTACGAAAAACATGAAAACAGCATGGAATAACAGAGCTCCGTAACCCATTGATATCGAACTGAAGTATGCAGCAGGTTCGGCAAAGTACGCCCCCGTTATACTTGCGCCAGCGTATCTAAAGACCCATCCTCCTACGACGCTGTAGAAGGCCATAATTACAAATCCTGCAAAAACGCCTATTGCACCAGCAAACTTCCATTTTTCGTATCCTATCTCCTTAAAGGCTCCTATAGGATTTCTCTTTGAACCTCTACCGATGACAAACTCAACGAGCATTGCTGGGAAACCTATCAGAAAAACAAAGAAGAGGTATATAAGTAGAAATGCAGCTCCTCCTTCTTGGCCCACCTGAAATGGGAACCGCCATACGTTTCCAAGTCCCACCGCACTTCCAACGGCAGCGAGAATAAATCCAAGGCGTGTGGCCCAGCTCTCCCTTTTAACCATAGACTACTTCGTTTTGGTCGGGTTAATATACTTTACGGTAGACTATCTGAAGAAGCTGTCGTAATCGTACCTCTCATTGATAGTGTTCATCATTTCACTTAAATATTCATCGAGTCTATGCATATCTTCACCATCTGCATCCCCATCCCTATCCTCTTTGATCAGCTTGTAGATCGCCCACATTTTTGGAAGCTTTCTCTTGTATTTTTTCATTTCTTCACCCACAGCAAGCTCCCTATTTTTTTTGTCTTCGATCAGTTCATATATCTTTTCTTTTTCATTCTGTATGTATTCCTCACTTTTAACACATTCTATCCAATCTTCCATTACATCTACATAACGGTCTCCTACCTTCTCTATGGTTTCCAAAAGCTCGTCTAAATATCTATCTATCTTCTCATTTGCCTTGGAACCTTTCGATACATTTACCTCCACATCATCAATGTTATAATGATCTTCAAGTGTATCCTCTTTGTTCACCGATCCGTGGAACATTCCAAGACCTTGTTCAATCTCTATGATTCTCTTTAAATTACAATAAATCTCCATGGGATTGCTTTCTTCGTCTATTACTTCCCTGATTTTTTCGGCAGCTTCCATTTTTTCATCCCAGTTTGCCATTCTAACACCATTTCACTATTTTATAGTAACAAATATAAGTCTTTTGGTGGAATATCCGAGAATTCTACCTTTTTCGTTCCAGAAGAACCACACGCGATCTTTCCTGTTCATCCGAGACTCCGTAATTCGAGTTCTCTTCAATCCTCTCTGCGAATCTTTTGACTGATCTGTGGCTGGGCATTGCACTTCTATCCATCCTTTCCTGTGAATAGCCAACATGCATGTAGGCCTTTGCCTCGATATAGTCAAATCCTGCTTCCTGTGCTAGTTCGGCGAACTCCTCTGTAAGGTGCATGTTCGTTCCTTCTATGCAGGTTATTCTGAGAACCGTGGTTGTATTAAGCTGGTCGATTAGACCCAACGTTTCCTGTAGTTTATCCCAGTTGTCCTCTTCAACAGGACCACAGTGTTTTCTGTATAGCTCTTCATTTGGTGCTTCAACGGATATATATAGATTCGTAGGAAGCTCCTTTAGTTCTTTTATCCTTTCTGGGAAAGTACCGTTGGTGACCAGGAAGGTCGTGAAGTCTCGCCTGTGTAACTCTTCTATAAGTTCCGATATCCTGGGGTAGAACATGGGTTCGCCTGTCAGCGATATCGCGGCCTGATTTGGTTTTTTTGCCTCCTCCAGTTTCTGTTCGGGAACATATTCGTTGCCTCCGAAGCCAGAGATAAGCTCCCTTTGTGCCTCTATACATCCATCTATGATATCCACCGGATCGTCCACCGAACCTTCCCATTCCGTGGAAAAGAAGGACGTGTCTCGCCAGCAGTGTCTGCACCTCTGGTTGCATAGCAGTGCGGGAGTCATCTGCAGACAGCGGTGACTTTCGATGCTGTAGAACTTCTGCTTGTAGCAAACATCATCGCAGCGAAGCGATTCTTTAAGCCAGTTGCAGGTTCGGACTGCAGAATGGTTACCGACAAAACGGTACTGTCTTTCTTCTAGTTCCTTAATTTTGTCCTCTGTGAGCATAGAATATGGTTTCAAAACAAAGATTAAAAGCTTTCGATCCTGCGTGCGTTGTATATCAAATGTCGAATGCAATGTTTATAAATTGGCGTACCCATGTGTTTCTCACATGTATTCGGACACCCCCACAGGAGAACTGATCGTGAAGTTCGACGTAGATGGAGTAATTACCAAGATAGAAAAAATCTTTATGAACTGTATAGACGGAGACATGGAAAAGTATACTGACAAAGAAGGGCAGGATCTTGCAGAGGAAGTATGTGAAGTCACAAACCTCGCATACAAGAACAGAAGGGATCTACTTGTTCCCAGAGAGGACAATATCTCCCAAAAGATGGAGGATATAAGAAATTTTCTGGAAGAAAGGGAAGGTAAGGAAGTTAAGATAATAATATCTACTTCAAGGAAGGGCATAGATCAGAATGAACTAGAGAAGTCCCTTGAATCTATGGGAATAGACAACTACGACGAGGTCAGAATTGAATACGACAAGTGGAAAGACTGTGATATACTGATAGAAGACAACCCGCACCAGATAAAGACCTTTCTTGACGAAGGTCTTGATAAAAAAGCCTATCATGTAAGAAACAAATGCAGTAAAATGGTCTACGGTGATAGAAGTGATATCTATGAGACAGGAAGATGTAAGAAGGTAGGTGGTTTTGTAGATATAGTCAAAGGTCTGAAGGACATGGAATTTGAAAAATATTCTAGGGAATTGCCTTTGAAGGCCTAGGTTATGGTTTGTTCAACGACGACTGCATCTCCCATAGTTTACTGTAAAGACCTTCTTCTTCTATAAGTTCTTCGTGGGTCCCTTTCTGTACAATTCTTCCGTTCTCCAGGCAGAGTATCTTGTCTGCCAATCTTGCTGTACTAAGATCGTGGGCAATCATTATCGTTGTTCTGTCTTTTATAAGATCTTTTATTGCTTTCTGAATCTTGACTTCTGTTATAGTGTCTACGTCGCTTGTTGCTTCGTCGAGTATGAGTATTTCTGGATCGTTTAGTATAGTCCTTGCTATCGATATCCTCTGTTTCTGTCCACCACTTAGTTTTACTCCGTCCTCGCCTACCTGTGTTCTATAGCCATCATCAAAACTTTCTATGAACCCATGGGCAGCTGCATTTTCGGCAGCTTTCTTTATTTCTTCTCCGGAGGCCTCTGGATTACCATACGATATATTTGTCATTATATCTTCATCAAAAAGAAATGCGTCCTGGGAAACTATTCCTATTTTATTCCGTAGACTCTTCACATCAAAATCTCTTATGTCTCTTCCATCTATCTTAACCGATCCGTCGTCGGGGTCGTAGAACCTAAGGATAAGGTTCACAAGCGTGGTTTTACCGGATCCACTTGGTCCCACCAGTGCTATAGTTTCACCTGCCTTGACATGGAACGAAACATCGTGTAAAGCCCTCTCCTCTTCTTTGTCTGGGTCCCCGTAGTGGAATGTAACGTTTTCAAACTCGAGGTCCCCTTCTATTGAATCGATATTTTCTGCTCCTTGCCTGTTGGTTATTCCTACAGGTTCTTCCAGTATACCAAAAACCCTGGAGGCGGATGCAGCGGCTCTCTGGTGTGAGTTTGTGACCCACCCCAACATACGCATTGGTTGATAGAACTGCCAAATATATCCATTGAAGGCTATAAGGGTACCTATTGTGATAACTTCCTCCATGGCAAGATAGCCACCGTACCCTATAACTATAACGGCACCGACTGAAACGGCGAAACCAACTGCCGGAAAGAACTTTGACCAAAGTTTTATAGACTCGACGTTTGTTTCTCTGTATTCGTTGCTCACGCTTTCTATTCTTCCAAGTTCATAGTCCTCTCTCACAAAACTCTTTATGGTTTCTATACCTGCTATGTTGTTGTGGAGCCTGCTGTTAACATTTCCAACGGCCTTTCTGACTGCGTCCCATTTGGGTCTTATCTTCCCGACAAAATGATATGTCATGAAACCTATGATAGGTATGGGAACAAGTGTGAAGAAGGCAAGTTTCCAGTTCATCCAAAAGAGAATTATACCTATGAGAAGTCCTATTGTAATATTCCTTATGATCTCACGTATGGTCGATGAAAGAAATCTCTGAAGTCTGTTTATGTCGTTTGATAGCTTGGACATCATCTTTCCAGTGGGTTGGTTGCTGTGAAAGGACAGTGAGAGCTCCTGTAGATGTTTGTATGTATCCATGCGGAGATGGTATATGGCCTCCTGGGCAAAGGTAAACAGAAAGAAGTTCTGGGAATATTCAAAAACAGCCTTTCCAAGATAGGCACCTGCTGTTGCACCGACAACCATCATCAATAATTCTATGTTTCCCGGGACTATTGCTTCATCTATGGCTATTCTTATAAGATAGGGTGGCATAAGTCCAAAAACGGATGCAACAACCACCGAGAGAGAACCAAAGACAAGCCTTTTCTTATGTGGCTTGCAGTAGTTCATGAGCTTTGTCATAGGTTTGTCTACCCTATTGCTCTGTTCTTTTAACGTATCGTCGTCTACCAGTTCCTGTGGAATCCTATCACCTATCGTACGTGGTTGTTTTTAAGAGATGGATATTTAAATCTTGGTAGCAGAACGATCTTTGAGATCCTATCTACAGTTCTATCTTCATAAGATCCTTGGAGATCTCTACGTCTTTATGATACTCTTCAGCAGCTTTTTTGAGTGGATCTAGATCCTTGTACCTTCTGGAATAATGTGTAAGAAGAAGTTTCTTAACATTTGCTTCTTTAGCGACCCTTCCTGCATCTCTTGCGGATGAATGTTTATGGCTTGTTTCCTCTGCAAAGGTTGCATCGTGAATAAGAAGATCTGCGTTTTCCGAAAGCTTTTTTACTGTATCTACAGGAAGCGTATCGCCTGAGTATACAATTTTCCTTCCCTCGGTGACATCGGAAACATCTTCAAGTTTTATTTTTTGGCCTCTGTGCTCTATGCTGCCATTTCTTTTTAGTTCCCCCATCTTTGGACCAGGATAGAGATCGTATTCAGCAGCCTTCTCCTCATTTATATTGAGGCTATCCTTTTCTTCAAGACAGTATGCAACGGCAGGAACCGAATGATCGACAGGAACAGACCTTATTGTGTATTCATCTTCCTCGACAAGGATACTTTCTTCTTTTCCTTCAAAATCAACATCCACAGCCTTGACCTGAAAACCAAAGTCATACCACGACATATCCGAAAGCAAGGAAACGAAACGTGATGCCTCCGGGCCATATATATTTAGTTCTTCCTTTCTTCCTTCGAGATTGAACGTCTCTATAAGACCAAGAAGTCCTGCAAAGTGATCGGCATGCCAGTGTGTTATGAATATCTTATCCACCTTCATAAAGGAAAGCCCTGCCTTCTGTATCTGTCCCTGTGTTCCTTCACCACAGTCCCAGAGAAATACATCACCTTCTCTTCTGACCCATATGGAAGCGTGGTGTCTGTTCTTTGTGGGGATTATACTTCCAGATCCCAGGACAACGACTTCGAGTGGCTTCATAACATTGAGATTAAGTCAAGGAGGTTTTTATACTTTACAAAAAACTGTTCTGTTCTTTGAATCACCACCTACCTATTAACTTTCCTTCCTCGGTATGCCAATAACTTCCTAAAAATGTCTCAGTCTACTTCGTCTTCTTTGATTATCTTTCTATATTCTCCTTGGAATGAATGAAGGTTCAAACGGACCCTTGGTGTTGTATAAAGTTCAGAGAGGTTTTTAGAAATTCTATTATGTTTTATATAGCCTTGTTTTATTCTAAAAACTTTTAAGTCAACGTGAACAATTTATACATGGTGAGAACATCCCCAAAGTATCTGATAAAGACAGTACCAAGGAGTACGAGAACTCCATCGAGAACTGGCCAGACTACTACAACGAAGACCCAGGAAGATCCCCTGTATATGTAGAGACAGGGAACAACATAGGTCTCAAGAAAATATATGGTCGCTTTAGAAAGATTTTTGAAAGTTAGATGGTTCTGTCTGAGTATAATCACAGATCTTTCTTAGTTGTGGGTGTTTAATCCAACCGGGTCATTCTGACTGACTTTTGTACATAAAAATAAAGATGAAAGAAGGGGGGTTGTGGAACCTATGGTTTAACTACTTCTGTGCATACTCAAGGGCGTAGAAACATGGTTCATCGTTGATACATTCTTCGTCTCTGTAGTTGGAACACGGACCCACAGCAATCGGATCGTTTTTGAATGTATCGGTGTAGTCGTGGTTTGCACAGTACTCTTGTAACTTCTCCCCGTCTATGTCGTCTTGGTTTTCCTTGCAAAGTTTTCCCGAAGAACTATTTTCTTCAAACTTCTTTTTTGTTCCTACCTTCCGGCTCAACGTTTCAATCTCGAATTTTCCTTCCATGGAATCACCTCCTTAACCTACTAGGTAAAATGTACATTAGACAATTTTTAAATATTACGTTCGACATCTGTTTTAATATGTCCGTGGGTTTTAAGTTTATTCCACGATAAATTCAAGAAAGAGGGTTTGGTATGGCTTTGAACAAAAAAGGAAAGATAATCAAGGATCCTGTACACGGCTTTATGGATCTCAACAGGATGCAGGTTGAACTTCTCTCACAGCCTGAAGTACAGAGAATGACATGGATCAAACAACTGGGACTTGGTCTTCTTGTATATCCAGGTGGCCACCACACAAGATTGGAACACTGTATAGGAACATCATATCTTTGCAGTAGAATAGCCAAGAACCTTGAAATCGATGTTCAGGAGAAAAAGCTACTGGAAGCAGCAGGAATGCTCCACGACATAGGGCATCCACCCTTTAGCCACACTATAGAAGAGATAATGGAAAAAAACCACGTAGAAGCAACAAAAAACCTCATACTTGGTAAGGAAAACATCGGTGATCCAAACTCGGGTAATATACCAGAAGTTCTTAGAAGCTATGATCTGGATCCCCGTGATGTAGCCGATCTTGTAACAGGAAGCTTCCGAGGTAACAAGTATCTCGGTGATATTATCGATTCACAGATGGATGCCGATCAGCTGGACTATCTGGCCAGGGATGCACACCATACAGGAGTTTCGTACGGATCGATAGAAACCGACTGGATAATAAACGTAATGGGAATAGACGGCGGAAGGCTTACCTATAGAGAAAAGGGAATCGATGCCCTCGAAGACTGTATAATTGCAAGGGACCATATGTACTCCAGCGTCTACTCCCATAAGACATCATCAATAGCCGAAAAGATGCTTCTGAGAGCAGTAGAAAGATATCTGGAAACTCAGGATAATATGGATAAAAATATATTCTGGATGACAGATGGCGAACTTATGAATACACTTTCCGGATCCAATGCCTTTTCAAAATCCATGGTAGAAAGAATCAAGATGAGAAATCTATACAAACAGGTGTACAACATAAATAACACCAATGAAGAGGAGTTAAAAAGATATAGATGTATCTCAGAAAAAGACGAGAAGGATATAGAAAGGGAAATCACAGAGCTCTGTGATCTGAATCCCGATACTGTAATTGTCAATAAACGGAAAGATCTTATCTCTGAATTCGAGCCAAGACTACGAAAGTTTGATATAAGAATATCGTTTCCGGATGGTAGAATTTCCCCCCTAGAAGAGATTTCAACAACGGTGAAATCTTTGAAGAAAAAGGATCCCGTGGGAAGTCTTTTATCTATCTACGCTGCCCCGGAAAAAAGAGATGAAGTAGGAGAAGTAGCCGAAGAATATATCAAATCTAGTTGAAAAGCTTGCTTCTTAGCTGGTTTACCTTTTTCTCTGTAAGTTCGTCCTTTGTCTTTTTCATCTTAAGTATAAAATTTCTGAGATCCTGAATATCTATATCGACAGGCATGTTCTTGAGATTGTACTGGTTCTCTATTCTCAACTCCTTACTTCTTCTTAATCTACCTGCAACGTCCTCTTGAAACAGTCCCTCGTTCTGGAGGAATTCGACAGCCTCTATTGCGCAGTCATGTATCTTTGATCTTATCCCTATCCTATAGAGAACTGCAGAAATGCAGAAATACTCTATATAGTACTTCATTGTTGCAATCCATATTCTTGAACCGTTGTCAACTATCTTTTGAAGTACTCTCAGACTTTCTTCTGCGTTTTTGAGATAGTCTTCGGCTATATTTTCGCTTGCTTCTGCCATCTCAAGACCGTCTTTCTGTCTTTTACACCATTCCAAATTCGCCATACATATCACCAAAAATTCTCACAAAGTAGTCAGTTCCACTGAAGATAATATGTTTCTTGTGTATCTCCTTGATAAATCTTCTGTCGAGATTATTTTTATCTGACACGCAGACGGTATGAACATGCTTATAGGTCTCACCGAATTTCCTCAGGGTTTTGTCCATATCATCGTCTTTGTCACCTACAACTAGCAAATCTATATCCTCTCCTTCTCTGTTGTTTGCATAAGATCCAAATACAAGAACCCTGACGTCGGACATAAAGGGAGTCAACATCTCATAGAGTCTTTTGAGAAGCGTTTCCCTTTCGAGAAATCTATCGGTCATTAGTTTTTCGGATATAGAAAGATAATGGAAAGCAAGATAACATTCCTCGTTGAGTCTGTATTTTTTGTGCTTACCCCTACCCTCCACCTTTAGAATGTTTTCATCGACAAGCCTATCCACGTATTTTTTGAGAGTCTGATGTGGTTTTTCCATCTCCCTTTCAAAATCGGCAAGTATAAGACTTCTCCTGTAGTCGGAGAGGTATGGAAATAAAAGTTCCCACTTAGTAATATTTCTTACCATATAATATACTTTATTACTGTATCTATTTAAATTTTTTGTTTGTCTTGCCCAGAACAAATATCTCCCTGATGAGATCGCCATGTATCTTTTCTGTAAATTTGTTCAAAACTTCGAACACACTACCGGTTTCATTCAGTATTTTCTCAAAACCCATGTTACTGGGACAACCTATGACGCATCTCCCGTTGTTTTTCAATATACTTTCTATTTCTTTCAATGAAGATCTGTATAGATTTTTTATCCCAACGCTACATACCTTTGCAGATCTACCGTATGGGGGATCGGTTACAACAACATCAAAGGTCCTGTTCCATATTTTACTCAAGTTTTGAACTCTGGACTTTCTAACCTCGCCTTCAACTCCATAGTGCTTCATATTCGTAATGCTTCCCGAAACCATATCGTCCTCTGAATCAGATCCGTAGACGTTGTATCCAGCAAGACCCGCCTCCACTAGTATAGTTCCCGTTCCACAAAACGGATCTAAGAGGTCCCCTCTGGCACCTGAAAGATTTATCCAGCATCTTGCCTCTCTTGGCTTAAGTGAAACCGGTCTCGAGTATGGCTTCATGCCTGACTTCCTCTCCGTGAACTCGGTCGGATCAAACCTGTGTATTAGTTTACCTACATATATTTTTTCCCCTTTCATCAAAAAATAGAACGTAGTATCGGGGTTATCCAGATCTACGGATTCTATATTTGGGTTTAACTCCTCTAGGATTTCTTCCTTCTTTTCTTCTCTGCTACCTGAAAAACCAAGATTTTTAAAACGCGCGGCAAACTTTCCTTCTATGTATTTTTCAGGATCAAACGGCAGTTTTTCATCGACACCGAAGCTTCCAAGGCACTTGAGAACCAAATGTGAAAAACCAAGTCTCTCTAACTTTTCGACATCTTCAACTTCACCAACCACAACCCTTCCATCCCTTTCTTCTATATCAACACCTAAAGCCTTAATCTCTTCGTAGGGCATCTCCGGATGGAACCCACCAACAAGAATCAAAACCATCATGAATATCCTCTACATCTCTTCTAGCTCGGGAATATTGAGAAGTGAAAGACCATTTGAAAGAACCTGGAGAAATGCATGTACAATATTAGCCCGTCTTGTCTCATACTCTGAACCCTCTACTCTGCATTTATGGTAGAACTCGTTGAAAATTTCACACAGTTCGTTTAGATATGTAGCTATCCTATGTGGCTCGTATTTTTCAGCAGCCTGCAGAACAGAACTGTGGAATCTCCCCATCTTTCTGGCAAGTCTGAACTCAACTTCTTCCAGGTCATCGTAGTCAGCAGTATCTGACCTATCAATCTTATCAAGTATCCCACATGCCCTGCTGTAGGAGTACTGTAGGTAAGGACCGGATGAACCCTCGAAGTTCAGTGCTTCGTCCCATGAAAACTTTATGTTTGTTGTTCTCTTCTTTGAAAGATCGAAGTATTTCAGAGCTCCTGTACCTATCTTCTCTCCAACATCCTCTTTGTTTTCAAGGTCAGGATTTTTCTCCCTGATTGCTTCGATGGCCTTGTCCCGTGCCCTATCGAGGGCATCCTTAAGCAATATTATATTTCCGCTACGTGTAGAAAGACTACCTTCAGGTACAGACATCATTCCAAACTTTATATGAACAAGTTCTTCTATGTCTGCATATCCAAGTTTATCCGCAGCCTTGAAAAGACTTTTGAAATGTCTTTCTTGGGGATTTCCTACCACATAGAGAGCCCTGTGAAAGCTGTACTCCTGCTTGCGATGTTTTATTGCAGCTAGATCCCTTGTACTGTAGAGAGTACCCCCATCGCTTCTCTGTATAAGATATGGAGTTTCGTCTCCGTCAAACTCAATTATAATTGATCCATCGACGTCTTCCTTTGCTACTCCCATGTCAACTGCTTCGTGTATAACTTCGTCTGTCATATCCCCGTAGAACCTTTCGCCTCTCCACGAATCAAAATCTATGTTGAGTCTCGAGTATGTATCCATGAGTCCTTTTTTTGTATAGTCGGTAAACTTCTTCCAAAGTTCCTCGGCCTCGTCGTCACCATCCTCCAACCTTTTACTCCACATCCTTGCCATATCCTCGATCTCAGTATTTTTCTCTGCCTCGTCGTGGAACCTCACGTAAAGATCAAGGAGGTAACCAACAGGATCCTCCTTCAGCTTAGATTCTTCTCCCCAGTTTTTGTAGGCGTAGATAAGCTTTCCGAACTGTGTACCCATATCGCCCAGGTGGTTTATTCCTATACATCTATACCCAACAAACTCAAGTATCCTTTTAATCGAATCTCCTATTATAGTAGATCGCAGATGGCCTATATGCATTGGTTTTCCGACGTTAGGAGAAGAGTAGTCAAGTACTACGGTTTTTTCCCTACCAAAGTCGTAGCTACCGTATTTCTCCCCGTCTTCCATTATTCTCTCAACAATCATTTCTGTATAGAGACTTCTGTCCAAAAAGAAGTTTATGAACCCATGGCCTGCTGCCTCTATTTCCTCGATCACTTCTAGACTTTCTTTGTTTATTTTACCAACTGTTTCCTCTGCAAGTCTATATGGCTCTACATCACGCTGGCTTGCCTCTCTGAGACATGCATTAGTTGAATAGTCTCCATGATCAAGTGATTCGGGGACCTCTACCCTGACAACGCCGTCGAGAACAGACTCCAGTTGCTTCTGTATTTTTTCCTCTATTTCCCTCATTTTATCTATACCAGATCCTTTTCAAAGTACTCTGCCATCTTCTTTCTAAGTCCCTCTTCTTGATCGAATATATGTATCGAATGGTCTGAGGTAGATATCGTAAGCCCTTCGCTGATCTTATCTGCAAGGTGTCCTGGTATACCTTCCTTTTTGAGTGCATCTGCGCTATCATCCAGGATGTTTCTCACGAAGTCAAGGGCATTTGTCCACTCCCTAAAATACTCTGCATACCACTTTCCGTCCTCCACAAGAAGGTTATGTTCACCGCTATATCTCTCTATGAACTTCTTTGAGTTTCTTCTATCAAATATAGAGGGTCCTTCTCTTTTGTCTACCCTTGCAAGCTCGTCCACCTCAAGCTCAAGTATAATCACACATATATCTCCATTGCTCCACACATCCTTTCTGAGAACAACAAAACCCTCCTTATCAAGTATTTTTTCTATTCTCCTACCCATCTTCCACATCTGAGGATAAAGAACATCGTCATGGACATCAGGAGCTCCAAACCTCACAAGCATAAAGTCCGTCCCTCTTCTATCTATCTTTGACTGTAGCTCCTGGAGGGAAAGAGGATGTATATCTTCTCTGAAGAAGTTCTTCTTTCCTGGATTTTCAACAAACCTCTTTGATATTTTTTTAAACAAAAAGAAGTTCTCATTTGATAGGACCGAGGCCACGTTCCTGTCTTTGTCCACAGGATCAACAACTATAAGGCCGTCGTCCTTGAACTTCTTCCTTTTCAGATAGTCCTCTGATTTGAAATGTCCCTCGGGATCAACTACTTCACCCGGATGCCATTCCGAGGCCTTTTTAACTACTTCTTCGAAGCTGCCGTAGTTTCCTATAAGTACTTCACAGAGATACCCGGAAAATCCCTTTGTTTTAAGATCGCTTCCATAGAGATCATGCTCCTTTGTAAACTTTTTCAGAAGCCTTACCTCATCCCTCTGGTCTTCATCTAGCTTCTTTTCAACCCACTGGACATGCCATGGCGTCCTGTCGACGCTGCTCTTTATATTTTTTGGATCCGTGTCATAGGCCGGTACAATATCAACCTTGTATCCGTTTAAAACCCCTTGAATATACGGATGCTCTGCATATGCCACATCCCACTCACCACCCATGGACTCAACTATCTTTTTTCCAGCTTCCATGCCCCTGCTCTTGAGCTCCTCCATATCCAGTTCCTTATCGAACATAAGAAAAAGATCTATATCCTTCTTGCTCTTAAGCCACGTATCCTTTGCAATAGATCCACAGAAAAGAGGCTTATAGTCGTACTCTTCCCTGTACCTTTCTCCTGCATCATGAAGTTCTTCACAAGTCTTTTTGAGATCCTTTACCTCACCGAGTTCTGGTTTTATTTCATCGAGAATACTGTTAAGAACTTTTTTCATAGTATCATGGTTTATTTCTAGTTTTATCAATAAAAAACTAACTTTTTTCTATAAACGACAATCAACGAAAAAAACAAAGCTTTAAATACCACCAAAAGAACATATTTATAATCAGATATGTTCGAGTATACAAATTTTTTTATATAACCTACGAATTACTCCTTGAAAGTAAATACATCAACCCAAACTTTTAAATAGTAGAAAAACGAAGTTATTGTTGATTACTACCAAACAGTAAAAAAATGTAAAGAAAATTTTGATATTATGTCAGGACGTGAAAAAACCGCAAAGACACAGAAGATCTGTCCAGAATGTGGTTCAACAAGTTTTGGAGAGAATGAATCAAGAGGTGAACTTGTCTGTTCCGAGTGCGGAGAGGTTATAGAAGAGTCCATGATCGACATGACACAGGAATGGCGCGCATTCGACCAGGAACAGAGATCGAACAGGGCCAGGACAGGTGCTCCTCTAACACCAACAAAACACGATAAAGGCGTAACAACCAAGATAGGTAAGGGTCCAGGAGAACTTTTCAAAGTAAACCCAAGTAAAAGGGCCCAGTATTCAAGACTTAAGAAATGGCAATCGAGAATAGTAGAATCCAAGAACAGGAACCTTTCATTTGCGCTTTCGGAGCTCAAAAGACTGGTTTCATATCTCGGACTTCCTAACTCGGTACACACGGAGGTAGCAATACTATACGAAAAGGCCGTAGACAAGGGCCTTGTGAGGGGACGTTCGATGGAGGCCGTGGTTGCTGCACTGATATATGCAGTAGCAAGA
Source organism: Candidatus Aenigmatarchaeota archaeon (assembly GCA_003554845.1). Lineage (GTDB taxonomy): Archaea > Aenigmatarchaeota > Aenigmatarchaeia > PWEA01 > PWEA01 > PWEA01. Next base: position 17,490 of record PWHK01000012.1, read on the forward strand.
CAACACAAGACGCCAAGAACTTTGGACGAGATAACAGAGGCATCGGGTGTCGATAGGAGGGAGATAGGAAGGACATACAGGTATGTCTGCAGAGAACTTGGAATAAGAATCCTTCCGTCGCAGCCAGAGGACTACATACCAAGGTTTTCGACAATGCTTGGTCTTTCGGACAAGGCACAGGCCAGAGCTCTCGATATACTGGAAAAGGCAAAGAGCCATGAGATAACATCGGGTAAGGGACCCGTTGGGGTGGCTGCAGCAGCACTTTACATAGCTGCAGTTCTTACAGGTCAGAAAAAGACACAGAGAGAAGTGGCAGATGTAGTAGATGCAACAGAAGTAACCATCAGAAACAGGTACAAGGAGATAGTAGAAACACTAGGTATTGAGGACGAAGTAGAGAAAAAGGTCAAGGAAGACGACAACAAGAACTAGGTCCTTAAAAAAATCAATTAAAACGTGGGGGTGTCCAATATGAAAAATCTAAAGGAAGCCGTTAAAGTCAAGAAGCCAACTGTTGTTAGAGAAGGGGACACTGTGGAAGAGTGTTTCATGTACGAGGGCATGAAGGAGTGTTTCGACAACAGATGTTTCTGGAAGAGAAGGGGAGAATGTCCTATAGCAAAGGCCCTAAACGATGAGCCGAATGAAGAAACTGCAGTTGAAGCATGGTAGCTATTTTATCATTTCAACTACTTTATCGAAGGGGGCCTCTGTCTTAACTGCAGTGGGTGAGTAAACTGATTTTTTTGTTTTGTATCCACACTCACAAAGCCTCTCTATTATACTTTCAGTTTTCTTCACAGGAATAGTATGCTTTTTTGCTATGTAGTGGATATCGTGGTGGTAAGGAACTTCCATATCTTCGGTTAAATTGTTCACCATCTCGGACTCTTCGTCAAATCCTCTCTTTCCACATTCTTCGGCCACGGCCCTACAAAAGTTCTGATTGTTGAGTTTTCCCATGTAAACATTGACAACCTCTGTCTGATTTCCACAATACTTGCAGTTTTTGTAGAAACCACTGTCTCTCCAACCACAGCTAAAGCAGTGGGATATATATCCAAAGTTTCTGAAGTTTTCCTGTACTTCTTTTCCACCCTTTGCAACCTTACCAAAAATACGCGCATAGTGTTCTCTGAAGTAGCATATCTTCGGGTAGAATGTCTTCTTGTAGCGACCCAGACTTTCTATCACAGCCGAGACCAAAATACGGAGACCAAGTTCCTTGTTGTAACCTGTTTTCATACTTTTTCTACCGTATCTCCGTCTGGAAACACGGGGGTATGTACCGAAAAAGGAGGATGTATCGGTGGCAGTTACTCCGATGAGACCCCCGCTCCTGATTGAACCTGCAGCTGAATCCAAGAACTCGGCAGGTGATCCAAAGGGATCCAGATCTATAAAGTCAAAGTCCTCTTCACGCAGAAGAACTGCTGCATCTTTGTTTCTTATCTCTCCACAGAGGCTGTTTTTTCTCATATTGTCATGTATAAGTCTACTTGCCTTCAAGTTTGCATCGTTCAACCAGACCTCCGAAGCATCGGCCTCCTTTTTGTATCTTATACCCCTAATACCCGAGGCAGAAAGAGCATCACATACTTTCCGAGGACCAAAAACAGAAACAACGACCACGGATAAATTCCTATCAAACTCCATCTTTGGATTGTAGAAGACCTCCTTATCATAGGATCTTCCTTCGTGGACTTCTATCTCAACGTCTCCTTCCTTGATATTTTCCATACCCATAGATTCGAACCTGGAGTTTAAAGAAGTTTACCGGATAAAGAACATGGTTTAAAACTCGGGATATTCTGTTGGCGAGAAACCTGATCTGTACTCCTCCTCTATATCACTGTAGTTGTCTATTACCCCTTTCATCTTCTTTTCTATGCTTTCCCTGTCGACAGATTCAACATATATTTCTTCTATATCATAGTCCTTGAATGAATCTTTCTCAATGAAAAGTCCGAGATGATAGGATTCTCCATCTTCAAGTTCCTTGTCTTCATCACGTATCTCAAGCGAACAGTCGGAAAGATAGTGGTTACCCAACCTCTCGTATCTCACCTTGAGACCCGGAAGATCCAGTTTTGTTCTACTTGAATTCATGACAAGGCTTTCGACTGCATTGAAGAACTCCTTATATAGTGGGTCATTCATCTTAAACCCAAACTTCGGACAGTTACACCCATCAACATCGTCGGTTGTTTCCTTTCCTTTCATACATCGATATTACCAGTTAAATTTTATATATCTTGAAAAACCCCGGAACTAACCAGAATTATCCATTTAGTTGACATAGGTAATTCTTTTCCATAATTAATTAGGATCGGTCTACTATCCTATGTACTTCTTTCCGTTCATGTATGGTCTTAGGACCTTCGGTACTTTGATGCTTCCATCCTCTCTTTGATTCTGCTCTATTATTGCTATCATTGTTCTGCTGGTTGCCAGAGCCGTGTTGTTCAGTGTATGAACATATCCCTCGGGTGGCTTGCCTTCACCTTCCCTGTACTTTATCCCAAGGTTCCTGGCCTGATAGTCCAAACAGTTTGAGTTCGAACCTGTCTCGTGGAAGTTCCCATCGGCCATCCAGCATTCCACATCGTAAAGCTTGCTAGCCTTGTTGCTTATATCGCCTGTGCAGGCATTTACCACCCTGTAGTACAGTCCCAGCTTCCTGTACAGTTCCTCTGCATTTTCCTGCAACTCTTCAAAGTAGTCCCATGAATCACCAGGCTTTCAGAAAACAAACTGCTCGACCTTGTTGAACTGGTGCATACGATACAAACCGCGGGAATACTTTCCATGGCCACCACCTTCCCTTCTGAAGCATGGGGAAACAGCACATATTTTAACAGGAAGCTCTTCCTCGAGAAAGGTCTCGTCCTTGAACATTCCTCCGATAGGATATTCGGATGTAGGTATGAGCCACAGGTCCTTGTCCTTGATCCTGTAGGACTCTTCTCCACTTTTATCAGTGGATCCAAGTATGCCCTCGTATACGTCCGTTTTCACCATATAAGGTGGTTCAACTATCATATAGCCCTTCTTCTTCAGAAAGTCTAGGGCAAACCGCTGTATTGCCAGATCAAGCTCGACAAGTTCTCCTTTTAGAAAGTAGAAGTCGGATCCGGCTACCTTGGAGCCTCTTTCCACGTCCAGAAGGTCTTTCTCCTCCAGTATTTCCGTGTGAACTCTGGGTTCAAAGCCGAACTCCGGTTCCTTGCCCCATTTTCTTATCTCGACGTTGTCCTCTTCATCCTCGCCCTCCGGAACCTCTTCGTCGAGTATATTCGGTATCTTTCTGAGAAGGACGTCTCTTTCCTCCTTCAGTTCCTCTACACTTTCTTCCAGTTCCTCAAGCTCCTTCTTGACCTCCTGCATCTCGCTTATCTCTTCCTCGGCGTCCTTTCCCTCCTGTTTCAGTTCGGAAATCTTCTCTGTCTTCTTATTTCTCTTATGCCGTAGATCCTCCATCCTCTGGAGCTTTTCTCTCCATTTTTTGTCTTTTTCAAGAACTCTATCGACGATGTCCTCGGATCTCCCTCTTCTTCTCTGCGACTCCTTGACCTTCTCAGGATTTTCCCGCAGAAGCTCTACATCTAACATAGTTAAAGATTGGTGGTTGTAATTTTTAAAGGTCAAGACGTTTATAGGTAGAGCTCCCATCTTTCTGGGACATCTATTTTACCGACAGGAACAAACTTATCGATGTTGCTTACCGCATATTTTTTGTGGAAGTAGAAGGATGAAAAACTTGGGTAGTACTCTATAATATGGTTTCTGTCCTTGCACATCTTTTCCAGGGCATCGATCTCAATCTTACCACCTAGAAAATCTTCTCTTCCAACATCCTTTATGAGCTGAGGACTGAAGTAGTCTGGAACCTTCTCCCATGGAAAAAGAAGGTATCCCTCGCTTTTATCTCCTCCTCTTCCGGTTCCGTTGTTTATGCTTTCGATCCTCTTCTTTCTGGATGTTCCAGATCCGCCATGGATATCCCAGTGCTCGTTCATATATTTTTCAAGTTCTTCGTCTATGTAGTCGTAGAAACCACCCGATCCGTCTCTTAGTAGTTTACCGAGCCTTTTTGGAAAGTATGGCAGTGTCTTCGACGCAAACACTGCTGTATTCGGATCACATCTCCATTTGTTCTTTTTATTGGACTTGACACCTAGTTTTTTTCTTTCTCTTCTCATTTCATCGGATCCTATTACACTGTGATAACTTCTCTTGAGCTTATCCTCCAGATCTTCGAGGAACCCGATGGAACTGTCGGTCAGATCTCTGAATGAGGCATCGTATCCATACTTCTCGTAGAAATACGGCGTTTCCTTGAAAACGTCGAGGCTCATGTTATCCATTAATTATAATGTAGACAAAGAAATATGTATTTTTCCCTGTATACAAGATACTTAAGTTTCACAGTTCAGTTTTGACTGTGGTAAAGGAGCGGATGTGAATCTGATGTACTCTGGACTGAATAAAATAAGGGAACCCATGGAGAAGATCTTGGACGAACTTCAGGACGATGAATTTGTCTCAGAGATAGGTTTAAAGCCTGCTGGACTGCAGGATGAAGTTAGAATAACGGTTGAAAATCTTGAGGTCTGGGCCGGGGATCATCTCTTTGACGACAGGCCGGAATACTTTGGCATCGAGGAAAGGGATGGTCTTTTTATCAGGGCATATTTTCAGGAGGGCTTGATAAATGAGGACTACAGCTTTGTTCCTGAACTATACGATGAGTTTCCTGAAAAGTTTGAAGGGGAAAGAGAGGAGTATCTAGAACGGGTTAATCAATACAGAGAAAAAAGGAATCTTACTCCTTTTTCGATGGACAGTTCTGGAAAAGTGTTACATAAGGAATGATATTACTTTTTTGTAAAAAGTTATTTAAATAGAAAGGATAAACACCTAAAGGTGAGAAGATGGTTACGCTTGATGATATTCACAAGTTTTCTGTGGAGGAAGGTATAAAGGAGGATCCCAGAGACGAAGAAAAGATAAAGGAAAACCTCGAGAAGAGAAAGGAGAACTACGAAGAGATGGAAGGAAAGGAAAAGGAACATTACGATAAGGACCGCCTGGAAAACCCCTTCGACGATTCCAAAGTAATATATGGAGGAGACAAAGAGGTAGAAAAACTGGCCGTGGGTATAGATATCGAGACACAGGATCTTATACTTATAGATAGGCTCAATGAAAAGGGTGAGGAAATAGATTCTGCCTTCGGGCACCACCCGGAAGGTAGGGCCCTGGCAAATCTACATAGGGTCATGGGACTGCAGATTGATACACTTGAACAGGCTGGAATACCTGTTTCCCAGGCCGAAGGAATTGTTAGGCCCAGGGCAGATGAAGTAAAGAAGGGAGTACATGCCTCCAACCACCCACGAGCTCCAAGAACAGCAGAGGTTCTGGACATTCCCTTCATGACCCTGCACACAGTATGTGACAACCACGCGTACCAGTTCATGAAAAAATATCTTGAAGAAGAAAACCCTGAGACACTTGGAGACGTCGTCGACTCCATACTGGAGATACCGGAATACGAATGGTCACTCGACTATGATATAGGACCTGAGATATTTACAGGAAGTAAGGAAAACAGGACCGGAAATATAGAGGTACTGGGCTTTACAGGAGGCACATCCCTAAAGGATGATCTTATAGACAAGATGGTCGAGTCGGGTATAGACACACTGGTCGTTATGCATGCACCAAAAAAACAGATAGAAAAGGCAAAGGAAAAAAACATAAACATAATTTCAGCAGGGCATATGCCATCTGACTCACTCGGTATAAATCTCCTGTTGGATAAAATACAGGATAAGTTCGACTTAGAGATATTTGAGCTTTCGGGATTCAGGAGAATAGAAAGGTAGAATAACATAGGAGCTATTATGTCATCTTTAAAATTTTTAGGCGGCTGCAGAGAGGTGGGTAGATCTGCTGTTCTACTGGACACTGGTTCAGAAAAAATACTAATGGACTATGGTATAAAACTCAGTGATTCCGAAAGCGAAGATGGTATAGGCCGACCGGAAAAGGTAAATCTAAATATAGACGGCGTGCTTCTTACACACTGCCATCTGGACCACTCGGGCTTCATACCAAATCTGTATAACAGAGGATACAAGGGAAGTGTATACGCAACTGCTACAACCTTTGATCTTGCAAAAACACTCTGGGAGGATTCCATAAAGATAGCAAGCATGGAGGGAAGGCAACAAGATTTTGTAGAATCCGATATCAAAAAAATCCAGAGAAATCAAAGGAGAGTTACAGTAGGCCAGACGTTCCCGATTGTAAACTCCGATGTTTCTATATACGGAGCAGGACATGTTCCAGGAAGCTCTTCCTTTATAGTAGACACCGGCGAGAAGACAGTCATGTACACCGGAGATATAAACACAAACGACACAAGACTTATGAATGGAGCCGATCCCAACTACCCCGATATAGATGTACTTGTGATGGAAACTACCTACTCTGACATAGATCACAGCCCGAGAAAGAAACTCGAGGAAAAATTTGTTAAGAAAATCAAAGAAAGACTTGCAAAGGATGGAGTTGTAATTATACCATCGTTTGCCATAGGCAGAAGCCAGGAAATATTACTTATACTGAGAAAACATGGAATAAAGGCTCCAGTATATCTGGACGGCATGTCTGTTGAAGCGACAAAGAAAATTCTCAGATATCCTGAATTCTTGAGGTATCCTGATGAACTGAAGAAGGCCTACCATAATGCCAAGACTCCATACAACGACAACGAGAGAAAGAAGGCTCTCGAAGGACCAAGTGTTATAGTCACAACGGCTGGAATGCTCGGAGGCGGTCCCTTTGCATACTACATAAAAGAAATATACGACGAGGAAAACTGCTCTATACTTATGACGGGTTACCAGGTCGAAGGAACCGCAGGTAGAAAGCTTCTGGACACAGGAATATACGAACCAGAAAAACAGGGTCTGGATGTAAAATGTTATTACGAAATATTTGACTTTTCAGCACATTGTGGAAGAAAGGAACTATTTGACTACGTTGAAAAAATAGATCCAGAAATGGTTATTGCGATGCATGGTGAAAAAGCAGAAGAGTTTATCGAGGACCTTGAAAAAAGAGGGCAGAAGGCGATAGCTCCTGAAAAGGGAGACACAGTAAGTTTCTGACTGTGGCAAAATATTAATAACTTTTGGGTCAATAGTATACTTTAGTAGTTGTGGAGTGTGGTTAGATTAAGACCGAAGTGAACTATGCGATCAACAGAACGATATTTTCTACTATAGCCTTTGTCTTCGGATTTCTTTCAACAGGGAGGATGATTTAAATCAGAAATAGACTTCACCATGAAATACTTTACGACATGAAGGAAAGTTTCGTTGAAGAAGGATATAGCACTGAAAATTTTTCTGGTGACATCCACGACTTTGTGATGGAACAGCCATATTACTTTCCGAACGGCACAATGCGTGGTGAAATTGATTTCATGGGCTTCGACGAAGAAAGGGATAGAGCCATAGCAGTTGAAGTCAAACCACACGACAAACCCGGTCACATAAAACAAGCCTACTACCAACTATGGAAAGACGAGGTTTATTTTTCAAATGTATATCCCGACAAAGAAATCATAACCTGCATGAAACTAGGCGATAAACCACTCAAGGAGGTCGTTGCAATGAACGAAGCGGACCTCAGGAAAGAAATGGTCAGGTACTTCGAAAACAATGGAAGCTTCAACACAATAACTGAAAACAAAAGGTTTTACAGAGAAGACGGTAGTCAGAGGGGTGTAGTTTCTGTGTTTGCAGAGGATATAGACAACGAAAAGATTGCACTTTGTAACGTTGCAGTCTACGCTAAAGAAAGCCTATGTCAATCTGCAATAGAAAGAGCCAAAAACGAAGTAGAAAATCTTACTCACAACAATAGATACAGTGGATGGGAAATAAACCCCTACGTCTATGTTAATGGCATTGGAAAAAAGGAAATAGAGATTGTGGATGAAGACTACGAAGAACCTGAAGTAAACTACAAAGTTATTGAAGATATAATGAACGAAGCTCCGAGATGGGCAATATGGGCCCCCAATATATAGACCCGTTGGTAGAAGGGAGGAGGTGATGCATATCGAGGATATCGATGTCTTAAGGTCCAGATACAGCGGAATTGAAATTAGAAATCCACATAATCTAATAGAAAAGCATCCACACGACGAACTGGTATACAGAGATCTCCTTGACTATACCGACAGTATATATACATTCATAGGTGCCAAGATTCCTTGTTACGGTAAAACAAGAAAAGAACAGATAACAGACATAGACCTTATAGGCATAGACGAAGAGACCAACAGAATCGATGTTTACGAGTACAAGTGTATGTTCAGGGACGACCTACTGGTAAATGCCTTGGAAGGTGTCAATAAACTGAGAAAATATCTCACACAGGAAAACGGAAATAATGCCCATATACCTGACATTGAAGACAGACTTTCGTCTTTGAATGCGAAAAACTCGGAAATAACCTACTCGGTGAAGTTTGGTGACTTTGAGATAGGAGAGAACATAGAAAATATAGAAATTGTATCTGAAATCCACGTCGATGACGATTTCTTTGAAGATGTTTTCCGTAAACTCAGAGATAGGGACGAGGAAAAACTTGTGAACTACTTGAGAAGTAAAGATATATTCATCGACCACACCCAGAACTGATTCAAGTTATTTATATTTTATTTATTTAATCTTAGAACATGGAAACATCCGAAGCAATGCTCTACGATTCCTATTTTATGGAGCTCCCCCAAGGCAAGGAAGAAGAGATAAGAAAGGAACTGGAAAAACGCGGTTACAATGAAGATACATGGAGTAAGGTAAAGGAATTTTACCATATGAATATACTACCCAGTGGAGATCCCGAAGAAAAGGCCAGAAAAATAGAATCCCGTCTTTACAAAATCTACCCTGAAAAATATTTCGAAGAAAAATTCGAAAACGAAGAAATAAACAACATCTACTCTGTAAGTCTTCGGAAAAAAAACGACGGAAGACATCTTGTTCTACCTTTTTCATACCAGGACGAACTTGAACTCAGCGAATTCGACGGAGTAGATGGAGTAGTACTGGACCACAGTGTAGTATATAGTATCATGGAAAGATCCAGTACCATAAAGCTGGATAACATGTTGGACAAAAAGGTCGAGCCTCTTAAGAGAGTTTTGGATGAAATTGAAGAAAGGGGAGAAAGCCTGAGATCTGTTGACCCATATGGTTTGGCAGAAGATGTTAAGGAATCAATTAGCAAAACAACAAGTGTTCAATGGTACAAACCTCTTGAATTAATGGACAACATACTTACATGGAGAAAAAGGGGGGATGTCTACATAGACCTTTGCTACCCAGATGACCTCAAAGAAAAGGCAACGCTGCATGCTTCTAGAACAGGTGGAAATGGTATCTACAGGCAAATAGAGACAATCAACCTCCTTGAAGACATAGGAGAGCCTCTTGATATACCAAAATCACTCAAAAAAAGCTTTGAAAAAGATTTCAAAACCATGGCAGAAGATAAAACCATAATAGAGGTTGCAAAAGAAAAATATGAAAAACCTATGATAGTTACATACGATTCCGACTTCAAAGAACTCGTCGATGGTGAAGTATTTTCCATGCTCCCGGACTGTGCTAATTTTGTTCTTCGATGTACCATAGAATAAAGAAGATAACTATTCCAGATAGATCTGACCAAACCTGTTTTTACCCGTCCATTTATGGAAATCTTCGGTTTTAGCATTTTCCTTGAGATCTATAATTTGAACAGCCTGTGAGTCCAACTGATCAAGATAGTGGACCACGAGTGCTTCAGGAAACATGGGTTCTTTGACTGCGCCGTACTCAGCCTTTCCGTGGTGTGAAACTATTATGTGCAAAAGCTTGTTTTTGAGATTATCCGGGAACTTTTCAATGTCCCTCAGTTTTTCAAGTAGTATTTCCTGGCCAAGTGTTATATGCCCGGTAAGAAGTCCCGACCTGGACTGCTTTATATTGGTCGTGACCTCGAACTCTTTCATCTTACCTATATCATGTAGAAAGCAACCCACCTTCAGAAGATCTAAATCAAGACTTCCGTGCTGATCCGATATCTTTTCAGCCAGTTCTATCATATGAAGAACATGTTCCATGAGGCCTCCTATGTAGTTATGGTGGTAGAACATTGCTGCAGGGGACTTTTTGAACTCTTCTACAAAACTATCGTCCTCGAAAAAGGAATCCATAAGACGACTGATATCAGGATCCTCGATGCTACCTAATTTCGTCTGGAGACTTGAAAACATTTCTTCGATATCCCTATCCGTCTTCTCTATAAAGTCCTCTATATTGTAGTCCTCCACCTTTCTAAGACCACTTCCTTCAACATTCAGCTGCATATTTCCTTTGAACTCGGAGGCGCTTCCCTTCACTTCGAGGACGTCACCTGGCTTTATCTTTTCCTGGACTTTTTTGACCTTTTTCTCGTCTCTTCCGCCCCAGTACTTGGCCTCAACCTCACCGGTCGCATCTGCTAGTCCAAGTGTAAACATAAATCCATTTCTATAGGAACGGACAGGTTTTTTGTATTTAACAGAGTAGGTACTTCTAACATCATCGCCTTCTTCCAGGTCTTCAACATTCTTTCTTTTCATATGTACCCAAAGAACATTGTCTCTGAACAATAAAAAGTTTTATTCTATTTCCACCACAGTTAATTCATGATAGAAATAGACGGCAGCTACGGTGAAGGAGGCGGACAGATAGTCAGGACAGCTACGTCTCTTTCTGCCTATACCGGAAAACCTGTTCGGATTAGAAATATACGCGCCAACCGCTCCAAACCAGGATTAAGGCCACAGCATGTAAAAGGTGTCGAGGCACTGGCCGATCTATGTGATGCAGAATCAAGCGGAGTCGAAGTAGGTAAAAGCAGTTTAGTCTTTCGTCCCGGTAAAATAAAACACAGGGACATGGAGATCGATATAGGTACCGCGGGTTCTGTAACTCTTCTTCTTCAGTCGCTCATGCCACCACTGGTAAGATGCATTAAGGAACTGGATATAACGGTAAAGGGAGGGACGGATGTAAAGTGGAGTCCACCTGCAGACTATCTGAAATACGTTCTGTTACCTATACTGCGAGACCATGGCTTTGTTGCCTACCTGGATGTAGAAAAGCGTGGGTTCTATCCAAAAGGCGGAGGGAAGGTTGTACTTCACCTAAAGGAGATGGATTTAAAGGAGTTCGATCTGGTTGGAAGAGGTGATACGGAGAAAGTATGTGGCATATCCTACGCATCCAACCATCTTCAAGGTGCGAGGGTTGCCCACAGACAGGCCAAAGCTGCAAGAAAGGTTCTTCGAGAAAAGTTGGGGTTGGAATCTGATATAAAGACAGAGTACTGCGAATCCATGTCCCCTGGTTCAGGCATCCAGCTCTGGCTTAAAACCACAAACTCTGTGATAGGAGGGAATGCTCTGGGTGAAAGAGGAACTCCCTCTGAGAAAGTTGGAAGAAAAGCTGCAGAGGATCTTATAAATGATCCAAAGGGAGCAGTCGATAAATATGCAGGCGACCAGTTGATACCCTTCCTTGGTCTTGTAGGCGGAAAAATAGAGATTTCGAAAAGAACAGAACATTCGAAAACAAATCAAGCCATCGTAGAGAAGTTTCTGGATGTTTCCTTTGAAACAGATGGCTACACTATAAAGTCTCACAAGGAATAAACGTCTCTTTGGAAGATATCTGGTGTCGTATTAAACACCACGTTACTCTCCTTCAACATCTCTCTGATATAGTTGTCGTACTCTGATACTACTGCATATCCACCTGTATACCTTTCAAAGTCCTCATTTACCTTATTCTTCGGATCGACTATAGTCCTTTGAACAGTCTTATCAAAGGAAGGCTTCGGTTTTCCATTTCTTGGTATATAAACTGCATGAACAGGAGGATCCAGATCGAACTTTTTTAGTCTTTCTTCGTTTATTGCTATCTCATTCCAGTTGAGGTTCTTGCTTATGTTACATATTCCGGTTTCGTAGATATTTTCAGATATTTTCTGGAGCCTACCGCTACAGAAGGGTAGTTTTCTTTTCCAGGAATACATTTTATCTCTAATAAATAGGTAAAGAATAAATAAAAAGTTGGGTGGTCATTTGACCTCTATGTCTCTTTCCTTCTTCTTTTTTCCTGCCTTCTTTGGTATAATGACCTTCAAAACACCCTCCTCCATCTTTGCACTGGCATCGTCTGACTTAACTTTTTCAGGAAGTGTAATCTTTCTCTTCATCCCTGTTTTGCTTCTTTCCTGTCTGTAGTAGTTTTCACCGGATTCTTCTTTTTTATCTTCTTCCTGACAGGAAATCATAATCTGATTATCCCTGACCTTGACAACGACATTGTCCTTGTCTACTCCTGGCAAATCAGCTTCGACGATCAAGTTGCCGTTGTCCTCTCTTATATCCACCGGAAAGCCTCTGAGTGCACCAGCGGCCCTTGGTCCTCTCTGCCAGAAGTTTTTCATCAGTTTGTTCATTCTTTCTTGCATGTCCTCAAGTTCATCAAATGGATCTTTCATGGGCATAATATCACCTCTCAAAAATATTTTGGTTTTGTGTGTATATACATTAAACTGAAAGAATTTAAACTTTATCCAACACCCTACCTGACCCTGATCCAGTAGTAGACAAAAGCTACTATTGCTAGGATAAAAAAGACGGACGCAGCAATTAAATGTATTCCGCCCCCAGAAGACTCCACCACAACCTCTGTGGCTTCTGCACCCATGATTTGATCTTCCTGTGGAATCTCCGGTGTTCTGAGATATTCCAAGAGCTGGTGAATACCAAGAACTCCGGTAATACCTGAAGTAGCAAAGAGAAGTATCTTTTGAACCCTGTTCCCAACAAGGTTCTTACCCTTCTTTGTTAGTTCATAGTACACCCATTTTCTACCTTCCCTATCAAGCTTATTGATAAATCCAGCATTCTTGAGCTTCTTGAGGTGTTCATGAACGGTGGATTTAGAAAGATCAAGCTCTCTGGAGAGCTCTGTAACTGTCATGTTTCTTCTATTCAGATACTTTAATATTTCCTTCCTTGTTTCAGATGATACAACCTCTATTGTATTACCGTCCATCTCAAGTTTATTTGGCATAAAAACAAGAGATATTTCTATTCTTATAAATATTTTCAGAACGTTCGGTCATCGGCGAACAAAATCACAACTGTTATAAAACAGATAAAACAAAAATGAATTGATACAATGGAATTACAAAAAACAGCAGGATTACTTGCATTTTTACTGGTTTCAGCAGTCCTTTTGAGTTTTGTAAATGCAGAGACACCCCAAACAACAGAAGGTATCCCGATGGAAATAGACACACTAAGCAGTGACTGCATGTCAACAAGAGAAGAAGGAGTTCAAAGGACGGAAAAGATCGAAAACGGTACAAGAATTGAAGGCGTATTCCAGACGCCGAACCCATGTCATACAATCAACGTCTCAACAGTTCAACAAAACGAAGATACCTATACCATAGACCTTGTAGCAGAGCCCCAGGAAGGAATATGTGTCCAGTGTGTGGGATCAATAACCTACGAAATCATTCTGGAAGACGATGAACCAGACAAGGTAATAATCCTACATGACGGAGAAAAGGTCGACGTAGTTGAATTCAATCCAGGAGAAAGTAGAAGTATAATTGGTATGTTGATAGACTGGCTAGGATTCCTCTTTTAGGCTAAAGAGAGGAATCATCCTTCTTTTTTATCATTCTTCTGTTGCATAGACCAGAAACTTTCCCTCTGGAGGCTTCTTTATTTCAAGCTTCAAGTCTTTGATAAGCCTATAGTACCTTCTTCTCCCGCTTCTGTAACTGTCAACCAAGCCATCGCCTTCAAGCCTATCGAGATGATGCTTCACTCTCTTGCCATCCATCTTTGTCAGGTCCATGATCTGAGAGACGTACTTATCACCACTGGTAAGATGTTTCAGAATCTCCAGTCTCTTTCTCGAACCGATGAGTTCCAACATATATGTATATAATTACTAAAAATATTTATATATCTTTTTTATGAACAGATGAACGGTGATAAGATGGAAATTACAACAGACAGACCAGAAGGAAGAAAGACTGTAGAAGGCAACTTCAGCAAAGAATTCCACATGAACAAAAAGGAACTAAGTGAGTTCCTGAGAAAACTGGCAGACGAAATAGAGAAGGGAAATGAACTGGAGATAAAGAGTGACGACTGGGTACTGCCATTCAAGTTCAGAGACAACATAGAAGTAGAGATAGAAAAGGACAAAAACGAACTTGAGATAGAAATGGAGTTTGAAAAAATGGAGGATGAGGGTAAGCTTTCCATAGGCTAACCCTCCTTCCCCTTCTTTTCTTTAAGATTAAATAAATCCAGATACAAATAGTATATATGAAACGTCTTTTTGTGCTGTTCACTGTGGTATATCTTATAACACTACCTGGAGTTCTGGCTGTAGAGAGCCATGAGGTAGAGTATTCCGTGGAAAATGGAAACGTATTGGTAAGGGAAAGTATTGTATCCAAGGGGGGAGAAGCTTCCTTTTTCGTACCCGATGATTCATATGATATCAGAACATGGTCCGATGGTACGTCTACTTCCTTTACAATCGATAGGCAGAACAACCGGAGAGTTATTACAGTAGACACGGACAACACAACGGACATAGAACTGGAATACAAAACATCTGAACTTGTTGACCAAGGCAGAACATCCTACTTTGTCCATGGATTCAGGGTCAAAGAACCAACTGAAAAAGTAACTATAAGACTTATACTTCCTGAAAAGGCTGTTCTACCACGTCCACTGGACTCTCTGACACCGCCTGTAAACCCATATCCAGATGAGGTCACCACAACAGGAAGAAGAATGGTCTTTGGATGGGAAGAGGAAGATATGCAACCAGATGACGTTTTTTCTATCTTTGTTTCATACCAGGAAGATAGTTTCAACTGGATCTATCTCCTACCTTTGATTGGTTTAGTTGCATTGACAGGATTTTTCTTATACAGCAGAAAGAAAAAAATAGAAGCAGTTAAGAAACGTTTTCCACATCTCCTGGAAAAGGAAAAGGTGGTCGTGGAAGAACTGGCGAAGGCGGATGAGAATACATTATGGCAGAACCAGCTACAACATAGGACCGGTTTCACCAAGTCCAAGCTAAGCCGCACACTCCGTAAAATGGAGGAGAGAAATATTATTGAAAAGATACCTCATGGGACATCAAATAAGGTAAGGCTCGTCGTTGAAGAAGATTAAATTCTGTTTGTTGCATCTTGTTGCAATCTGTTTCGGGTAAGCTTCAAGGGGTAACAGAACTATTATTAGGAAAAAGGAGGTGTTAAATATGAAAAAACTGATCCAAATTTTTGCCTTCGTAGTAGCATCGCTTGTCCTATTCACTCCGCTAGCATCGGCACAGCGACCTCTACCCAATCCAGGAATAACACCAGACAGTCCCTTCTACTTTGTAGAAACATTCATGGACAGGTTCAGACAACCTGAAAGGGTAGCCGATAGAAAAGCTGCAGAGATGATAGCCATGGCAGAGAAAAACAACGTCGAAGCCCTCCAAAGGGCCGAAGAACATTACAACAGAGCCATGGAAAGAGCTGAACAGAGAGCAGGTGACGATGCCAACATGAACGAAGAAAGAGCAAGGCAGACCAGTAACCACATGGTTCATCTTTTAAACGCCAGTGAAAGAGTTCCTGAGCAGGCAAGAGAAGGAATACAGAGGGCTATGGAGAACAGTGCTCATGCAAGAGAAAGAGCCATCGAAGGAATCAACAGAACCGACCCAGAAAGAGCAAGAGGTGTGGCTGAAAGCACATTAGAAGAGGTCATTGAAAACACGTCTGAACAGGCAAGAGAAGGTCTTGAGAGAGCACTGGAAAACGTAAGGAAGGAAAGAGGTCCTGATCACATCAATCCACCAGTGAACATAACGGAAAGAGGTCCCGATGGAGAAATTCCAGGTGGCCCCGAAGACAGAAACGGAAGAGAAGGACAGGAAAACGTGACAGAAGAAGTAAACAACGGTCAGAACGATGAAACAGAGAACAGAGAAGAAAACACTGGAGAAGTTCCGCCTGTTTAAGGGCGGAAAACTCCCCTTTTATTTTCTATAGATTTTTAAGCAACAGGAACATACATTTCCCAATGAGAATAGGCTATCCATGTATAAATCTTTCCCTCGACTGCAGAGCAAGCCGTACATTCAGGCTTGATTCTTACTCAGAGAAAAGGATGAAAAGAACTATTGAAGGTAACCTCGACTGTCTTGAAAAGATAATAGACTACAATATAGAAAACGATATGCTTTTCCTGAGGATAACTTCGGATCTTATACCATTTGCCTCCCATGAAATATGTGATTTCAACTGGAGGGACCATTTCTCATCCAGATTCAAGGAGATAGGAAAAAGGCTAAGGGAAAATAGATTCAGGGTAACCATGCATCCCGGACAGTACACAGTTCTAAACTCTGAAAAAGAAGATGTTTATAGAAGATCGTTAAAAGATCTGGAATACCACACAGATGTCCTGGATCTTATGAACCTTGACAGAACTGCCAAGGTAAACATACATGTGGGAGGAGTATACGGAAACAAGGAAAAAAGTAAGGAAAGATTCATAGAGAGATACAGGAATCTTCCTGGAAAAATAAAGAAAAGGCTTGTCGTTGAAAACGACGAAAAATCATACAACATCAAGGACTGTTTGGATATATCAAAAACGACAGGTATACCTGTAACCTTCGATAATCTGCACCATAAAATAAACGGATCAGGAGACACCATCGAAGAGGCAATAGAAAAAATATCCAGGACTTGGAACAAGGAGGATGGACCACCTGTGATCCACTACAGTTCACAGCTCCAGGATAAAAGGCCCGGTAGGCATGCAGATACTATAGATATGGATGGCTTCGGATTGTTCTTCGAGAAAATAAAAAACTACGACTTCGATCTCATCCTCGAGATAAAGGACAAAGAAAAAAGTGTAAAGAAGGTAATCAATAGTTTTCTCACACAACAGAAATAAACAAAAGGTCCTCCTTCACATCCTATAGATAGATAAATCCAGCCAAAACTCGTCCCAGTTTTCGTCGTACGCCTTCTGTCTTTTCAGGTCTTCCTTATAGAAACCGTTTGCAAACTCATATATGTCTGACTTCTCATCAGAATCCAAGACACGTAACCTATCCAGTTCACCATCGACCTCATCGACAACCACTTCCTTCCCATCGAAGGTTATATGCTTTGCACTTTTAAGCAGTTTTACAAAGCTCTTTGGCTGACCTTTCTCTATTTTACTACTCATCACACCGTCCCTAAATGAGTCCATGTCCCTGTAAATCCCTATTTTTAAACCGTCCTCAATGTAAACCGAATCTTTCTGTGACCTCCCAATAAAATGCAGAGAACTGGAAAATGACTGTTCTGATCTGTAGTTTATCATCAGGTCTCCGTCTACGTACTTTGATTCCAAAAAGCCACTGTTTTTCTTCCACTCTTCTATATCATCAGAGGACGTTGGCTTAAGACCCTGTGTCTTACTGATTCTATCCAGTAAAATGCCTTTCATAATATATCAGACACAGCGCAACTATTTAAACAGGTGTTTAATCCATTCAGATAGGGTATTCAAGGGAAAACTCGTTCCACTTTTGATCATATGCCCCCTCCTTTCTCAGCCCACGATAGATTTTTCTTGCTAAACTATCCAGATCAATATCCACAACAGAACCATCTACCTCCACTCTGTAACCATCATCTACCGCTTCTTTAAGCCCAAGGCTTCTTCCGTGTAGGTTCACTGCTTCTGCATATTTTATAAGGTCCACCAGTCTACTTGGATCACCTTTACGTATTGGAGATCCTTCATCTGGAACGATTGACGTATTCATCTCGGTGTATGAAACCCCATGGCTGTCTTCATTAAACCTCAAAACCAGTCTTCCTCCAGTGTAACCACCACCCAAAAAACTATCTATACAGTCCTTCCAGTCCTGTATCTTTTCATCTAAATCTTCTTCGTAGCCGGGAACAAAGGACTCGGACATATTTACACCATATATCCAAAGCATTTAAATCTCAAGAGAAAACAACCGGAAAGATTTTTAACAGGACAAACAAAGAATATTCTATGAAAAACAAAATCGGTGAAATTGCTGGAAAAGTTTATAGGTTTCTCAGAGAAAACGGCGAGTCCAGCCTCAGTGAAATTACAAAAAACGTCGAAGGAAGCAGATCAAAGGTAAATATGGCAATAGGATGGCTTGCAAGAGAAGACAATCTGAGTTTTGTAGACAAAGGAAACGGCAAAGGTATAGACCTTAAGTAGAAAAAGTTATTATATCAAGATCATATCCTTCTCAAAAACTTGCCACCGGAAACCAACAGAAACAGGGCTGATAAAAGTGGGATGATTGTTATCGTTCTAACCAGAGTACCGTGCTGTGTCATAGAAAAGAAACCAGGTCTTCCAAATATACATAGAGATACAAAAATGCCCGCAGAACAAAATATAAGAGCCTTCCCTTTGAAATCTCTTTCTCTTATGTAGTCTGATGCTACAAAAAGTGCAAGAAATGAAAACACAAGGCCCATACCCCCCGAAAGGCTCCATATGGACACATCACGGTATACGATACCAAACCCGAAGTCTATAAACGAAGAAAGAACTCCGAAAAGCGTACCAAGCACTGCATAACCAAACTCCCTTGATACCACTATAGAACATGGATCGCTTATTCTCTGAAAATGGCCCATAACACAAACCTCTTTAACAATAGTTAGAGGCAAAAATTTATAAGACTACGCCGAAACACGACTACTAAACTTCTTCCATATAGGCATTGAAGATACCTTCATCAAGATCTTCGTATATGCTTTCTTCTTCTTTTTCCTTCTCGGAATCTATTTTATCAAGCACACCGTATATACTATCTCTGTTGATTTCCCAGTAGCTTATCCTCCACGTTTTACCATCATATAGCTTGACCTCCTCGGAATCCGTTCTAAGTAGATCTACGTCTTCGAGCATGTAAAATATACTTCTCTCCTTTCGCTCCAGAATGTTGTCGATTATACGGTCATTTATGCCAAAAAATCCAAGAACTGTGTCTGCGGTTTTCTTGAAATCCACAGAATCATCGACCTTGTAACCCTTTTCAGAATTCTTAATCTTGTATTCCATGGCCTTGGCTAGTTCCTCCGACCTGAGTGTTCTGTTCTGATTATTGCTGTATTTCTTTTTCATGAAGCATTCTAAATTATTTCCAAGATTTAAAAACCTATTGCAAGAAGTTCGGTATAATCTACGGAAAACCTACCTAGGTTAGATATTTTAAGTATCTGTGTTAAATTTAATCAGATGGAATACATAAACCAGATAAAATTTGTACTTTCAATACTTGTTAGTCTCAGTGCCGGATTTATAGGATCCGTATTTACCTCACAGACGGTAGATACATGGTATACGGGACTTCAACTTCCGTGGTTTGCACCACCTGGCTACGTTATAAGTGTTATATGGACCGTGCTATACATCCTGATAGGCATATCCCTTTACTCCATAATAACAAAGGATCTTTCGGAAAGAAAGGTGCAGGTGGCCCTGGTTATATTCGGTATCCAACTTTTCCTCAATGCTATATGGTCCTATCTTTTCTTTGGGCTCATGTCGCCACTATACGGTCTCATGGGAATAGTGGCCCTATGGATAGCTATAGCCGCTACAATATACAAGTTCCACAGTATTTCCAGGAGGGCATCTTACCTACTGTACCCGTATATAGTATGGGTAACCATAGCAATGGTACTCAACTACTCTATATATATCATGAACTGAAAGTTATTGAAAAGAGTTTTTTGGGTGGGGGGATGAAAACACCATTTGTATTCGCACTTGTTGCCCTGTTTAGCTGGTTTTCTAGGCCTTCTTTGCCAAACTGGCTACGAGATTCATACGCCCCGAGTTTGCAATGATCATATCCTACTTCCCAGGTGCGTCTATAGTTCTGGTCTGGGTTCTGCTCAGAAAAACGGAGATAACACTTCGGATCACAAAAAAGAAGTGTCTTTTAAAAAAAAGAAGAAAATTGGCCTTTTACAGCCTCTCTGAGATGTCTTTGCATCTTCTGTAAGATTCTTTGAGCTCTTTTTCTATTCTGTCACCAAGATGCTTGGTTTCATCCTGGTATTCTTCAAAATCTTCAGCGTCACTACCTAACATCTCTGTATCCATGTAGCCTCCTATACACATAGTATCACAGTTCGTAGTTCAACATCAAAATATTTAAGTCTCGACTCTTTCACCAGCATAAATAATTATAAACAGAGAAACCAAGTGTTAGGCAATGGCCCACAATAAAAAACTATACAGAACGGAGAAAAACAAGGTACTCGGTGGTGTATGTGGAGGTCTGGCCGAATACTTTGATGTAGATCCTACACTTGTACGGCTTCTATGGGTCGCCTTTACGCTGGCATTCGGCGGGGGTCTTCTTGCATACATTATATTCTGGATAGTTGTTCCAAAGAAGTCGGATCTCGAGAAGTAGGCTTTCTGTAGCCTATATCTTTCTATACAGCTGGTTTACCATCGACAAAGCATCATCATAGACGTAGAAACACGGAAATATATTCCCAAACAAACGGAAGCCTAAATAAGTTTAGTTTCTGGTTCCATATTTCCCAACCAAAAGACTGCTGTAGAACATCTCAATCACCACAAAAAAGGCCAGAGAAAGCCCTATTATTCCCCAGTGCTTAAGAGACAAAGGCACCACACCAAATACCTCCCCAACAGATGTATAGATGATCACAAGATGCGAAAATACAGCAAAGAGTATTGCAGCTATCAAATATCCATTGTCAAAGATACCGAGTCCGTAGTCCTTTCTTATTATAGGGAACATGAATATTTCAAAAAAGGCAAGGGACATGAAAAGCATGGTTTGGGCAAGTACAAAGTTTTCTATAAAAATGAAAAATATAGGGAGCATTGTAAGTGCAGCCAGGGGTCCTGTAACCGCAACCATGGCCAAAATTCTTCTGTCTATTATGGGTTCATCGATATCCCTTGCATCCCTCTTCATTATTCCTTTCACCTTCGGGTCCTCGGACAATGCTATGGCAGGTGGTCCATCGCTTGCAAAATTGACCCAGAGAATCATTGAAGCTGTCAAAACAACTGCATTTGTTCCTGTAAAATGATCAGCAAAAAACAATCCTCCTATCAATGTACCAAGAAATACAAACATGACCTCTGCCGAATTTGTAGAAAGCAGTTGGTTCGTCACCTTTCTTATATTATCAAATATAGCCCTTCCTTCGGCTACGGCATCTCTTATGGTTACAAAGTTGTCGTCCAGAAGAACCATATCACTGCTGTTCTTTGCAACATCAGTACCTCTCTGTCCCATTGATATACCGACATCAGAATCCTTTAGTGCCGGTGCATCGTTAACACCGTCGCCTGTCATAGCCACACTGTAACCCTTGTTCTGAAGAGCCTCTAGTATTCTTACCTTGTGTTCAGGTGAAACCCTTGCAAATATCTCTACATCCTCGACCTTCTTTTCCAGATCTATCTGATCCATGTTTTCGAGTTCCCTGCCTTCAACAACTTCTTCTGAGGCAAATCCGAGCTCCTGGCCTATGGCCCTGGCAGTTTCCATGTTATCACCTGTTGCCATAACCACACCTATACCTGCAGTTCTACAGTCCTTTATGGCACCATTGACCTCGGTTCGGGGTGGATCCATCATACCTTGCAATCCCAGAAAAACCATTCCATTTTCAATATCATCATCTTCCGCGTCCGGATCGGAAACGTCTTTACGGGCAAAGGCCAGAACCCTGAAGGCACTCCTGGCAAGTCTATGGGTCTCTTCTATTATCTCTTCTCTTCGCTGTTCCGTTAACTCCTTTACCTCTCCGTTGAGAAGAACACGGTCACACCGGGGAACCACTATCTCAGGGGCTCCTTTCATATAGGCCTTCGAATCGGACATCACCGTGGTCATTCTCTTTCTAGTCGATGTGAAGGGAATTGTTTTAATGCGCTCCTTATCCTGTTCTATGTCTGCCTTCATACCGGATACGAGAAGAGCAATCTCCGTCGGTTGCCCTCTGAAATCTCCATCAGAACTATCTTCTATTGGCTCGGAGTTGTTACAGTACACACCACACTCGAGAAGAGGCTCGAGGTATTTTTTATCTGTCATGTGACCGTCTTTCAGAAACTTACCCACTGTGTCTGTTCCTTTACCTGTGACCTCGAACTCCTCACCCTGAAAATACAGCCTTTCAACGGTCATCGTACCCTCTGTAAGGGTACCCGTCTTGTCTGTAACTATATAGTTGACCGATCCAAGTGTCTCAACAACAGGGAGACGACGAACCAGGGCATTCTTTTTGAGAAGCTTTCTTGAACCAAGTGCCAGTGTAAAGGTTACAATCGCAGGCAGAGATTCGGGTATAGCAGCCACAAAGAGACCAGTAGCCAACAACAGTACTGATAGCCACCCTGCTCCTGTCAAACTGAACTGTACAATACTTACAAAAACAACTATACCTACAACAAGATAACCTATCTTCTTTCCCATCTCATCTACTTCCCTTTGGAATGGAGTTTCATCCTCTTCGATTCCCTGAAGTTCTTCTGCTATACTTCCAACCTCTGTGTTCATTCCTGTATCCGTGGCAACAGCAACACCTCTACCCTTTACAATATGTGTATTCATGAAAACCATGTTCTTTTTGTCGGCAACTGTTACATCTTCTTCCACAGGTTCTGTACTCTTTGATATATTGTTGCTTTCTCCCGTAAGCATTGACTCATCTGTATCGAGGGAGTCTGATTCTATGAGACGGGCATCTGCAGGGACAATATCACCCTGTTCAAGGTAGATAATATCACCTGGAACAATACCCCTTCTATCAATTTCCTTTTTAACTCCGTCTCTCTTTACGGTTGCCTCTGGCGTAGACATTTTCTTGAGAGATGCGATCGACTTTTCTGCACGGTAGTCCTGAACAAAGCCAAAAAGACCATTTGCAACAAGTATAAGCAGTATAAGACCTGATTCCATGTATTCTGGTTGATGACCAGGGAGAATACCCACGGCCAGAGAAAGTATAAGAGCAAACATCAAAAGAAATATCAGGTTGTCGTTGAACTGACTAATCAGTATATGGAAAGAAGATACAGAATCCTCCTCCTGTATTACATTCCTACCGTATTTTTCCTGTCTTCTTGTAGCCTCATCGCTACTGAGACCGTTTCTGTTTGCTTCTAGCTTTGTCAGAACATCTACCTCTGACTCGCTATGCCAGGACATCAAAATTAGTTTATCTTTCTTTGTTTAAAATAATCCCACCGAACTTCCAAAACCAGTGATAATCTTCTTTCCGTTAAAGTTTTGAGGATAGAAAAGAAAAGTATTGTACCATGTCAAAAAGATTTTTTGAATGTGAAGTCTGTGGAGACGTACACTACGGAGAGATGGGTCCTGGGATATGTCCTACATGTGGTTCCGAGGAAGCATATGAAGAGATCGAAGAAATAGAAGCCAGAGAGGCGATGGGCCTTTGAAGATAGAGGCAGAAATACAGTCAACACGGAAAGAAACACATGATGTAAAGACTCTTGAACTTGTACCAGAAAGAAAAATAGACTTTGTGCCGGGACAGTACTGTCTTGTATCCATGGATGTAGACGATGGATCGAAAGGGAGAAAACCATTTACCTTTGCCAGCCCACCTACGAGAGACCACGTCGAACTTACAATAAAAAGAATGGGTGATTTTACAGAGGCTCTACATAATCTCAAAAAAGGCGACAGGCTAATTCTGGATGGGCCAAGGGGAAATTCACTCAACTTCGATGAAAGCGTCGATAAGGATGTCGTTTTTCTTGCAGGAGGTTCTGGCATAACACCCTTTATTTCTGCAATAAGGTACGCCATAGACAAAGACCTTTCGAATACAATGACGTTGATTTTCAGTAACAGGACTAAAAAAGATATAATATACAGGGAAGAACTGAAGGGGATAGACAGAAAAGAAAACATGGATGTAATCAACACACTTACCGATTCCTGGCCCGAAGACTGGGATGAAGAAACAGGTCTTATAGACGGAGATATGTTAAAAAAGTATGTAGAACATCTCGGAAAAAAACTGTGGTATATATGTGGTCCTCCGCCTATGATAGATTCATTGGAGAAGATACTAATGGAGGAAAAAATCCCAGAGGAAAACATAAGGTATGAAAAATGGATGATTCCTGGCAAGGGAACTGAATAGTATCAAATATAAAAAATTTACGCACAAATACAATACAGTGCTTTGAAGTGTGGTTACAATGGATATAGAAAGTTGCATAGAAGAGGAGAAAATAGGTAAAAATCTCAAGGATAAACTCAACGAAGAGGGCTTTGTTCCTCTTTTACCTATGGAAAGAAAGGGTCTGAAAGACCTCAAAGAAGAAATACCTGAAGGCTATAGAGTAGTTGACTGGGATGTCGAAGAAAATCCTGTATGCTCACAAGCAATGTACAAGGAAGAAGGCAGTAGTATATACTTTTTAGACAGATCCGGAAGTTATATCGGTAAAGCAGAAAACAACCAATGATTACTCTTCTTTATGTCTGTCCTCATATTCCGCAAAGATATCCCCATAGAAGTCGAGGGTCGACTGTAAGGTTCCGTTGGAATACAGTTTTCCTCTATAGGAATCGCTCTTTCCATCAGACATTTTTCCACTTACTGTATCTGTGAAATTATATTTTCTATAGCTCCATCATCGTAGATGTTTTCCTTGGAAGCAGGTGTCCCGTGTCCTGGAAGCAGTACCGAAATATCACCAAACTCCTTTATTCTTCTGAGAGACTCTTTTATCTTCTTTTCATCTCCACCTGGTATATCGGTTCTTCCAAAACCATCTGTAAATATAAGATCACCCGACAGAAGTACACCCTTTTCACTATCCCAGAGAACTATGGAACCGGGTGAATGACCTGGTGTATGCAAAACCTCAAATGTGTAGTTGGATGTTTTTATCTTATCATTTTCTTCGAGTCTTTCGTCGATATCAGGACTCACAAAGTCGCCCTCAAAGGCCTCGGAGATGCTTGTCTTTTCTGTTATCTCAGCCTCGCTGTGTGCAAGCACCTCGGCACCGAGCTTCTTTTTGAACTCGTTTGTGGCACCTGTATGGTCAAAGTGCTCATGGGTAAGAACTATCTTTTCTATACCTTTTTTGTCGACGTCAAATCTTTCCATCTGTTCAAGTGTTTGCTCAACAAAGGAACCTGTACCTGTATCGACGAGAACCTCGTTGTCAACGCAATAGACGTTTGAGTCCATTCCGGCTCCGTTGAGCAGTAGTATATTTTCTGCTATTTTCATAAATTACTATTCTTTGATAAAGATTTAAATAGGTTGAATATGTTTCATCGGGCTGGAATATCTAAAAAATTTAAACCATGGCATCTAACTATACACAGTCATATGGATTTAGAAAAACTGGATGAAGAAGTACTCATGAATATGAAGCCCGCCAGAAGGCGATTTACGAAACAGTATGTTGCTGCCTTTATTTGGGTTTTAGTGAGTGTCTTTGTTCTATACAGCGGTTGGGCAATACCACTACAGGGACAGCTGCCGCGCCCCGATCTACTTGTATCTGCCTTTTTCTTCTCTGCATCTTTCATATTTTTCATCTACGCAGAAGCAAGAAGAGCTGTAGAGCACTATATAATAACCGACAATGCAGTCTACGAGGACATAGGAATTTTCACCGACCGGCATACAAATCTCCCCTTCATGAAGCTACAAAGATGTGGGATTCACAGACCCTTTATGGAAAAGATCATGGGAATAGGCGATGTCAGAGTCGATGCAGGCAGAGACTTCTTTATAATAAAAGGTGTTGCAAACGCCGATGAAGTAGAGAGACTCATAGAAAAGAGGATGAGGGAAGTAATGAGCGGTGGCAACGTGGGTGCTCTGCACCAATGATCTATTCTTCCATATTCATATGATCGGAAACCAACTTCTCCTCTTCGTTTTCACTTAACCGTAGAAGTACCAAGGCAGAAACTATACAAAAAACCGCTGTTAGTGAGGCTGATATCCATATCGAAACTAATTGGAAGTCAGGTACAAATATATTCAACAGCAGCGAATAAACTGAAAGTGTCAGTGGTATCGCAAGTGCGAAGAAACCCTTGGGTCCAATCATACAGAAGACTTTACCACGAGCAAATAAAAATCTATTCCTTGGGATACCCTCCCTTGAGTCTACCATAGACAGCATCTTTCACGTACTCCAGAAACTCCTGTATAGGCTCCCTGTAGTTTAATCTTGAGGTCTTTGTATCTTTGGAGAACTCTCTTTTTGTTTTAGATACACTGCTTCCTGTCTCGAGACCTCCCTTCATCTGATCCACGTAGGAATCAAGTTCTTTCAACCAGGGATCTGTAGTTATAGGTTCCTTTTTGCTGTTCTTTTTCTTTCCGAACTCAAAGTCTGGAACTTCATCGAGATTGAAATAACTGGTATAAACTTCAAAGTGATCCTTCCATATAGACTCGTCGTATTCTACATCATCATTACGTATAAGATCAGCGGCATACTCCGCTAGCTCCTCGCCCTTCCTGGCCCTATCAAAGAGAACCCTTCTCCTGGGGTCGTCCTCAGATCCAAGAACTGCCTTCATGTATTTATCGGCTTCAAATGGATCGACCGACCATACACAGTTGTTTCTCTTTTTCAGAACAAGCTCCGTTTCCAGTCCTATCTCTCCATTTTTTCTGTATATTCTATAGAGTATGTCCCTTTCATCTCTTTTTGATTCAGGATCAACTCCCTTTAACGACCAGAAAAAAACACCCTTCTCCTCTTTTCTTATCCTATCTTCGTTCCATTCCTCCAGGTCTTCGTCGTGTCTATCCGCATGCTTCATAAGTAACCCAGGAAGACCAGAGAAAACATCATAGTCGTATTTGGTATCCGGGGCAGTTATCCTTTCCTTTGATCTAAATCTGTAAAGTCTGTCCCAATCATCTCCGTAGTATTTCTCTCCCATATTTTCTATGGCATGTTTGATTTTTTCATTCGGCTCTTTTGTTGTTACAGCGGCCTCGAGACCTCTTTCGGTTTC
This sequence comes from Candidatus Aenigmatarchaeota archaeon, assembly GCA_003554845.1. Lineage (GTDB taxonomy): Archaea > Aenigmatarchaeota > Aenigmatarchaeia > PWEA01 > PWEA01 > PWEA01. Next base: position 44,756 of record PWHK01000012.1, read on the forward strand.
AACCCTTGTTCTGTAAAGTTTCTTTTTTCCCTTGCCTTCCAGATTGTGGACTATAGCCTGTCTTAGCATCCTCGAGCTTATCTTGTTGAAGCTACCGCGGAGCATTCTGAGCGGCATACCTTCAAATCCATCGTTCTCTGTAATCTCTACAACCGGTATTATATGTTCTGCAAGATTTTTGACGCTCTCCTCTTTGATAGCAGATCCATCTCTCTTCAAACAAAACACCCCACATCCCTGAAAAGCCTTCGGCCGTAGTCAAAAAGCTCTTCGAGATATAACCTGTCATCTTCTGTAAGATCTACCTCAATCTCCTGATCTCTTTTCAAACCGAAGTTGATTATTTTACATTCGACATCCTTTTCAGGATAAAATCTATCGACAAGATAGGCATTTCCCATGGTCTGTAGAACATGGTCTCTCCTAAGTTCATCGACTACCTTTATCTCTCTGAGAACTGTATTCGCACCCTCTAGAAAAACATCGGACTTGCCCACAAGGTTTCCATCGGAAAGTCTCTTTTCGGTTTCAATCCCTGGCACCTCAACGGAAAAATCCTCGGCAGCATCAGGGCCTTCCACTTCAAGAAGAGATTTCACATAATTCTCTTCAAGAATCTTCCCGGAGGCCCTTCTACCATGTTCTTCTAGGTAGAATCCTATCATATGTCCCCGAATATTTTTCCTATCACCAAGAATACTCCCGTGTCTGCTGGAACTATAAGAAAGTATATCTTCGGCTAAACTGCAGCATTCATTGGTAAACTCCTCTTCGTTGGAGCTCACAAGAGCCACATAAGGAGATACCTCGTAGAGATACTTTATGAATTCATGTGCAGCACACTTCTCATACTTATTGGGAACCAGTTTATCGGCATCTGGAATCCAGTCCTCATCCTCCCTTTCCTCGTTTTTTCTTCTGGAAGCACTTCCATTTAAAACATAAAGTATATCTTCCTCGGGATACCTGCCTTCCTTGATATCTTCCAGATAACCTAGTTGGGAAGCGTAAAAAAATGACATATACCAACGCCTCTACTCAAGAGAGTAAATATCCCCTATATTTTTGAAAAAGAACCTTCTTGTATCGTTGTCCTTGTACTGCGATAGTTCACCATCGATCAGTACATCGACACCTTCTCTTATATCCTTTTCAAACAAACTGTTTAGATCTTCTACCTCAAACTCATTGAGATCTGGCAACTCAGCCGAGGTCATTTCGTCGCTGTTAAGATAGAACTTTTCCTCTTGGTCGTCGTACCTGAGTATACCTCTAAAACATCCTTCCTTTCCTAAATAGTCTGATGATATCGTCTTATATTCAACCATAAGGTTACTTGGAATTAAAAATTTAAATATTATGAAAATACGGACCCTGAATTAACATTATAAAGGATCCATGTCGTTTAACTTAATATGGATAAAAGTATCTCCAAAAGGATGATAGATGACATGGAGGCCTTCTTCGGTATCATGGAGCAGGAAGGATTCGATTGTTGCGAGGTTCCTATAGTAGACTACTACAGAATTGGTAAGATTCTACAGGAAAAAACAGATGGTCAGATATTCGAATACATGGAAGATGTAGACATCGAAGAAATACAAAGAGTTGAAGAAAGTACATACACACTGAACGATGAATTCGATGAGTTCTACGGCAACAAGAATCTACAGAAACCGCTCAAATATATACTGGAACACAGTAAAGGACCCCATATAACGGATGGAGGCAATCCGGAGGATGGGAACAGGAGACTGTGTATATACAAACCGAAGTCTAGGATACCAGAAGAACACAGAGAATACGCAGAGGACATAAAGAAAGCCATAGAAGAAGAGCTGTCTCTTGTATAAACAAGAAAACATGTGTACATGTCAGAGACTTCTGTATCCTATATCTGCCTCTCTGACAGAAATCTTTCTTTTTGATGTGTAAGAAGGAATAGTACTGTGGTCTCCGTTTTCTGAAACTTCCATTTCTGGTCGGTTCAATGAAACTATCTTTATTTCGTTTTCGTAATCTTCGCATGTGTTTTCATACATTTTATCACCAAGTAGTAATTACCATTCCTACTATTTAAAGGTTTAGTTTATTTATTACTGTTGAGTAGTATATACCCAGTAGAACTAAACCGCCCTTGCAAGATACAAGTTGTGTTTGCTCTTAAGTATTTCTACAGTAACCTTCTCTCCAACAGGTATATCCTTTCCATTTAAAATAGTTATGGTTCTGTGGTTTGCAACTCCAAGCTTCTGTCCAGGATTCCAGCCAGGGGCCATTACCTTGACTCCTGTCTTCTCCCTTCTTCTGAATACCCTCGGAAGTGAAAACCCCACCTTATATATACCAAAATCCTCCGGACCCAGTTTCAGATTTATGTTGTACTTTTCTTCGATATCCTCCAGTTTAGAGTAAAATCTTCTCCAGGGTATCTCTCCATAATCATCGACCTTCCTTCCGTTTTTATGCTCTCTGTATTTCTGTATACCAAGGGCCGGCCATTTTTCACCGACGCCTATATCAATCACGTACTCTACAATATCTTCTATCCCTTTGTCGTTAAATCCATCGATCCAAACAGGCGCAATCAGAAGATCTATCTTACTATCTGCTATCCTTTTTGCATTTTCCAGAACCCTACTGAGATCGTACATATCGGTACCGGCCATAAACTTCGCCTTATCACTGTCCATTGTGTTTATAGTGAGGTTTATTCTACTCAGTCCTGCTTCTTCTAGGTCCCCTATCATATCCCTGTCCAGAAGCAGTCCGTTGGTCTGCATGGAAACTGTTTCTACTCCTTCCATAGACGAAAGTCTTTCCACAAGTTCAACCATCCTTGGATAGAGCAATGGTTCTCCACAGCCGTCTATGTGCATCTCTATATCGTCGCAGTTTTTTCTCGCCACCATTGCTCCTGCATACTCTACCAAATAGTCAAGGGAAACCTCGTACCTTGCTTGTTTATTTCCAACAGGACCTTCGTCCACAGAACAGAAAGGACAGGACAGATTGCAACCGGAAACAGGTCTTATCTGCAGGAGATTTGTACCTCTATCAACTATACCAAAGGTCAGCGCACCGGTCAAGGGAAGATCTACATCTTCTCCTACTCTAACTATTTCTCCACTTTCCATAGAACTAACTGTCAGACCAAATGATTTAAAGAAGTGGGTTCTGTAAAATATATCAACAGACGGTTTCTATTAAACCTTCTCCGTAAGAATCTATTTCATCCGACTCAAGAAACCTGTATATCTCATCCCTCACATGCCTCATATCTCCATGGAAGCATCAACAACCTTAAGATCTGCATCTTCTATATCAGGAAGTATATCCTGGTATGATTCATAAAGCATATGGAGAAAGTCTCCGTTCATAACTCTTCCACCGTCACAATATTCCCTTTTCATTGATGTTTGAGGTTCTACCATAAAGGCAACTACATTATCCTCCAGATTAGTAAACTGCTTCACATATTCTTTGTGTATATCTCTCTTTTCCTTGGATATCTTACCCTTTCTGTAGAGAACATCGTCGAATGCTATACGATCGTATATACCTCTATCAACAAAGAGATAGTCGAGATCGTCCCTTAGATGCTGTTCCATAATCTTATTGGCTGTTTCGTGGAAGCACCATGCATTATATTTGAAATGATCGTCCTTATCAAGAGGTGACTTCATTGCACTTTCTGCGACGGAACCCACCTTATATCCATTGTTGTCTTCAAGAATATCTTCTACGAGACTGATCTGCGTTGTCTTACCTGTTTTCGGCATCCCCATAAACTCTACTGTGATCATAAAACAAAGTTGTACAAAAAAACTTATATATCTTCAGCGACTCTACCAGGTGATCTAAATCTCATAAGAAACAGTGTTTGATATATTCTATGCGCCACTGGCAGTTCCACCCTACAAGTTCGCAGTAGTCATCGCCCTTTGAGAGTTCATGTATAAAGATATCTTTCTGTGGTTCAACAAAAACAACACCCTTGTCGCTTGTATTGAAGGCAACAAGCGAGTGGCCCTTCACCTCACCGGGCACGGGATCTCCCTGGCCATCTTCCTGTACCCAAAGACCAACCTCACAGGCAAAAATACCTTCGTTGTAGGCGCTATTTATCATATCATCAGAGAAGTCCTTGCATATATAGTCAAATTCACTCTCTGTACCTTGGCTTGTGTTGTCTTCTTCAATGAACTGTTGAACTTCTTCATAGGTTACATGCGTTGCAATATTTCGCTCCAAAAGACTGCTGTATCTACTCTCAAGATAACTGTAGTTACTCTCCAGATCCTCCATGTCGTCCTGAATATCATCGTACTCGTCTTCTATTCTTTGTAGATACCTGGAAAGATCACTAATCTCATCTTCAAACTCAGCCAGTTCCTCTTCACACAAAGAAAGGGAATCCGTAGTTCTATGGTACCTACTTGAAAGAACAAAAAGAACAATAACCAGAGCTACTAAAATAATCCTAAAACTATGTCCTCTTTCCATGGTATCTAAATAACATCTTCAGTTTAAACCTTTATCCCAAAAGAACAAGGCTTAAATCCCAACAGATCTCTTATTCTAAAAACATTATGGAGCCGCCGGTGGGATTTGAACCCACGGCCTGCTGATTTCTATGCCTTTCATCCGCGAAGAACGCGTCAATAAATCAGCGTACAAGTCAGCCGCTCCGGCCGAACTGAGCTACGGCGGCATGCACAACATTACGTGCACGATCATTTTTATACTTTTACTTATTTCAAAAACTAGACAGTTGATTTATAATCATTGAAAAGAATTAACAGGTATGTTCAATGTTGTATTTTTCTCCATAGAAATAATAGCAAGCTTGGTGGGAGGTCTTCTGGCAGGACTTATATCACTTACTTTACTCAAAAAATACGAACAGGCCAAGGAAACCGTAGGAAATTTACCAGGGAAAACAGGGATAAATGAAAAAGTAGCTTTCCTTTTGTTTGTTGTTCTAGTTGGATTAATACACGGTCTCATTATAAGCTTAATCAGAATCTCAGGCCTCGTAGAAGAAATTTCCCTACTTGACTCCGCAATCTTTCTACTTCCCTTTACAATACTCTACTCTGTTGGAATATTCCTGGGTATTTGGAGATATTTCAGCGACAAAAGAAAGAAGGAAGAAAGAAACCAGTGGATTAAGATCGCTGTTCTCTATAGCTTTGTTCTAAACATAGTGTCCGGATTTCTGACATTCTTGATCGCAATGGCAATATTCTTTGTTTGAACTATTGATCATCTAGAATCTCTTCGGCTCTGTCCTGTGAGACTTCTCCTTCCTCAGTCATCCTTTCTGCAACTATATCAACCTCTTCGTCTTTTGCTCCGGCCTGTTTGGCTATGTTCTTTGCATGGAGCTTCATGTGACCCTTCTGTATTCCTTCTGTTACAAGGGCACGGAGTGCTGCAAAGTTCTGCAGAAGACCTACCGAAGCCATAACCTCCGATAATTCCTGTGCCGAATCAACATCCAGGATCTTGAGTGAAATCTCGACGAGGGGGTGAACCGAAGTTATACCCCCTACGGTTCCTACGGCAACAGGCACCTCTATACTTCCCTTTAGTTTTCCTTCATCTATCCACCACGTCGTAACCGGGTTGTAGCCGTCTTTGGCTGCATATGAATGTACACCTGCCTCCAGAGCACGGAAGTCGTTACCCGTGGCTATACACACAGCATCCATCCCGTTCATCACTCCTTTGTTGTGGGTTGCGGTCCTATATGGATCTGCCTCTGCAAATTCGTATGCATCCACGATACCATCTGCAACTTCTTTTCCTGTTATCTTCTCTTTTTTCAAAGTTTCAAAGGCAAACTCCACTTCGGCCCTTACAAGACGTCTATCTGAAAGGTTGGAAACTATTCTCAGGTTGGTCTCGGTATCCGTAAGTTTTTCTATTATCGGAGCTACGGTCTCACACATCGTATTTACAGTATTAGCTCCCATGGCATCCCTGACGTCTACAACAAGATGAACTACAGCCGTGTTTTCTTTGTCTATGTCTCTCACCTGGATTTCTCTAGCCCCGCCACCAAATTTAACCAATGTTTCGTCAGCAGAGTTTGCCTCTTCTATAAGACGCCCCTCTTTTTTCTTTATAGTTTTCTGAAACTCTTCTAAGTTCTCGACGCCGTTGACCTGGATCTGGCCTATCATCTCAGGTTCCGTTGCTTTGGCCTCGACACCGCCGTTCCTCCGGGCAAGTTTTGCCGCGTAAGAACAAGCCGCTACGACAGAGGTCTCTTCTACGGCCATAGGCACAAGATAGTCTTCACCGTTTACCTTCAAGTTGGTTGCAATTCCAAGGGGAAGCTGGTAGTTAGAGACAACGTTCTCTACCATATCATCTGCGCTCTCTTTGTCCAAGGCCCCGAACTGTTTTAGCTTATCTATATCTCCATCATCGAGACCTGTTCTCCTCGCCAGAATTTGCATCCTCTTCTCGGGTTCCAACTTATAGAAACCTGATATCTCACTATCCATAGTTATCTTATCTATACCTCAGGTTTAATAGATTAATCCAATAAACATATACTCCAAACCAGAGAAAACCTTTTAAGTGGTCGATTGTATTGTGCGCAAGTAGTAGGCGTATAATCCGTTTCCAATACAGAAATGGAGGATTGAAACGCAAACTATGAAAACACGACAGTTAAGCAACACGAACTCGGGTGTAAAGGCCGAAGGCACCTGGAATGAGATATGTAATTTCTTAAAGGATTTCGAATCAACTGCAGAAAAACATATAGATAAAGAAAAATCTGTTGAGGATCTAAACAGATGGAGGCCAAGAGAGGACGAAGAGGACATTGAAGTAACAAGAAAAACAGCAGAAGAAGCATCCATGAAAAAGAGGGGGGTGGAGAAAAAATGCGAAGGTTGTTCTAAGGAACTCCATAAAGCATCGAAAAAAATAAACAGATCTGTAGAAGAAGTAAGAAGAGGTGAAAATCCCAGTAAAGAACTGAAGTCCGCCTCAAAGAATATCTGTAGAGCAATGGGTATAAAATCAATAGAATCTCTAAGAAAGGCCGAAAAGTTTATCTATGAAAAATTTATGATCAAGTTCAACT
>PWHK01000008.1 GCA_003554845.1 Candidatus Aenigmatarchaeota archaeon
AGACGCCAAAAACAGCAGATGGAACGTAGACTACGCCATGGGAGAGTATATAGAGAGATGTTCGTTGAGTCTTGAACTAGAGGAACCCATGGAAGATGGCACAGAGGAAATAGAACTCAGGTATTCACAATCATAGATATTTAACTTTTAGGTTGCAAGACAGATATATGGAAGAACCATTTGGTAGAATAGGAAAGATATACCGTCTGGACGATATTCTCGAGGGTTACAACGATTTTGAAAAGTTAGGACGTCTTTACAATGACCTTGGAAAAAAAGTTCTAAAGGAAGAGCCTATCATGAAGTCGCCTGAAAAAGTCACAACAATAGAAGATACTGTAAGAGGATATCGGTACGGGTGGAAGTTGTTCGAGACAAAGGATTCCTTCGAGGATTCGCTTGTCATGGTAGAATACAAGGGATCATGGTCAGGATTTGCATCTGAACAGAAAAATCCACCTTCACCGGAAGATGCGTATATCAGTAAGCTCAGTATTGCACTCATAGATTCAAACGAGGAACTTGAAGAAAAAATAGAAGATATAATTTCCAGGTATCCTAGAAGGTAAAAAGATAAAAACCCAGAATTTAAATAATTCTTATATGAATGTTTCAGAAGCAGTTCTATCCAGGAGATCCGTGAGATCCTATAAGGAAAAGCAGATCCCAGAAGAATGTCTCCATAGGGTTATTGAATCTGCAAGGATGGCACCTTCTGCAAGAAACAAACAGGACTGGAAGTTCGTGGTCGTTCAGGACGAAGAAAAAAGAGATGAACTTCACAGGGCGTCAAACGGACAGAAGTTTGTAAAGGAGGCACCAACAGTCATCGTGGGCGTGGCCACAAAGCCAGAGGATAAGATGAAGTGTGGAATACCAACAGGGATAGTAGATGTAACCATAGCAATGGACCATATGGCACTCAAGGCAACGGAAGAAGGACTTGGAACCTGCTGGATAGGAGCCTTCGATCAGGAGAGGGTCAAGGAAATTATAAATATACCGAAGGGATGCAGAGTAATAGCCCTCATGACCATGGGATACCCGGAAGAGGGCCTCGAGGTTATGTACAAGGAGAGAAAGGAACCTGGGGATATAACCTGCAGAGACACATACTACTGATATCTACAGGCCTACTATCTTTGAGTATATGGATCTGGCCTCCTTCGCATTATCTGCGTTTACCTGCATTCTTCCGTTTTCAAAAAGTATTATATCTCTTCCGGAAAAGGCGAAGGATGTGAAAAGTTCGTTGTAGTTTCCGTTGTAGGTACTGGAAATTTTCTTTAGGTCTACACTGGCATTTTTAGGCACTACGTTGTATCCTTCACATGTTTCTTCAACTATGATATCCTCTTTACCTTCCATGATCTCGAATTTTTGTTTTTGGCATACATCACAGTCTTCCTTTCTTCTGACTCCGATGGTTTTGAATCTTCCTTCCTTGAGATCAACCACAACAAGATCCCTATTTACAACACCGAAGTCTGCGAGGTAGTTCAAAGCCATACTGCTCTGTATGGACGAGACAACTGAGGTTGTGTAGTTCAAGACACCGGACCCTCTACAGGTTTCCAGAGAACCAGGCTCTGGTACACGTGGATAGAGACACATGAAACACTCGTTTTTTCCGTCAAAAAACTTGATTCTTCCCTCACCTCTTATCGCACTGCCATGAATGAAGGGTATTTCCTGTTTAACACTCACCTCATTGAGAAGATAACGAGAGGACATAGAGTCCAGGCAGTCAACTATCAGATCAACGTCCTTTGTGATAGTTTTCCATGTAAATCTGTTGAAATCCTCAAAGACAGGCTCTATATCTGAAATACTTCCCTTGCTAAGAATTTCATCGAGTGCTTCGACCTTGGACCTCCCTTCGTCTTCTAACCTGAAAAGAGTTCTGTGGAGATTCGAAGATTCTACAAGATCCCTGTCCACTATGCGTAGATCTACTCCTGCCCTGGTAAGGTTGTTTGCAACTAGATTTCCAAGGGCTCCACAACCGAGGACAAGAACAAGCGAGTTTCCTAGACGTTTCTGTGCTCTTTCTCCAAAGACCTTTATCTGTCTATCGTATATATCGGTCATACATAATTCTTTGAACAGGAGATTAAAATATCAAAACATGCTCCATCAGGAAATACTGCATCCAACTTCCTCTGCTATCGCTTCCGGATCCCTTGATCCCTGGTAGAGTTGACCGTTGATCTGTATCTCCGGAACTCCGCTACCGTGCATCTCCTGCTGACATCTCTGCTGCTCATCTGTACATTCAACCCAGATGGGATCAACAACATCGTACCCTCCAAGACTTTCGGCAAGCCTACTGCATGCAGGACACCACTCGGCTCCGTATATCCTTACACCGTTCTGTTCCAAGCAGCCTATGAGATCTCCCGCCGTCTGGATATCCGGAGTAAAAAGGTACAGAATAGATGCAACGAGAACCAAACCCAAAACTGAAATACCTAGAACTGTCTTCCCTGTTATCTCTATTTCTTTATCGGACATAGTAAAAGTTATCTCAAAAAATATTTAAATCTTCGTTCGGTGAAGTCCGAACAAAACCAGCATCTTTTTAAAAGGAGAACACTCTGATTACAATATGAAAAAGATTGCACTGATACTACTTTTGGTTGGTATCATATCCGTCGGTTTGATATACATAACACCATCGACAAAGGGAACAGTTATCGAAGAATGTGAATCAAACGAAGAATGTGGATGGGTAAGCACCAACTGCTGCCCACCGAATATGGGAGCCAACTGGGAGTGTGTCAACGAAGCAGATACGGAACTGGACTGTCCGGAAAATCCAATATGTCCTGCAGTTATGAGCCCTATGCCTGAAACAAACTGTGTATGCACAGATGGCATCTGCCAGGAACAAGATTAAACAACCGAACGCCGGATAGTTTAGTCAACAAGAAACGTTATATCCTTAGATATGACTGCTACGTTTTTAGTATCTCCTGAAGGATCCTTAACAGGACTTAATGTTCTTAAAAACTGTCTCTCTGGTTCTTCCCAGGAGTGCATGTGTTTTACAGTATCACCACTTTCGAAAACCTCGTCTATCTTTTTCTGAAACTCCCGGGTTTCATCTTCACTGTGGAACTTACTGAAACTCTCCCCGACTATCTCACCCTCCCCTTTACTAAGCCTTGAAACAAGCTCTTCGTTGACAATAACATACCGACAGTCTCTATCTACCATGTATATGGAATCATCCGAGGCGTTTATAAGAGACGATAGTCTTTCCTTTGTTCTCTTTATCTCCTTGGATCTTTTCTTAACAAGTTCCTGAAGTCTCTTTCTGTACTTTCTACACTCGTCCTCGGCCTTTTTTCTCTTTGTGATATCCTTTAAAATGAGTGTAAGCCCTGCTTCGCCGTTTTGGAAGGTAGTAGGTACCATATCTATCTCCAGATAAAATCTCTTGGACCCGAATTCGAATGATGTCTCCACATCTTCCTGCTTGTCTTCGTTTAGAGCAGTCTGTATCTCGGGAAGTATACTTGCCTGTGGAAACGAATAAACTGACCCATCATCTTTGTTTCTCCTGAAGAGAGGTATATCTACCTCTTCAATCGGTACACCAACAACATCTTCCTTGTCCAGGTTGAACTTATCAAAAAACTCCTGGTTTACCTGGAGAATATCCATGTCATCACTGAGAACAACAATACAGTTGTCTGTATAGTTGAGAACGGCACTGAGAGGAACCTTTTCGGAAAGAGTGTAAACCTTGGAAGGTCCTATTTTTCTTCTCTCGACCTCGCCTGATATTGTAAGAATCTCAAGGTACTTTGCAACAGAGTTTCTATTCAAGTCTACCTTATTTGACACTTCCCTTATTGTAAGTCCCTTGGGGTTTTTTTCAAGGGACTCCTTTACCTTATTCAAATTTTCGTTGGCCTGTGGAAGACAGGAATTCATTATAACTATAGATATTTTCATGTGTACTTTTATGCTTTTCGATTTTGCATATCACTACTGAAATGCAAAAACACAAACTTTAAGTATTTCAAAACACAATGTATATTTCCCTCGTAAACCAAGTCTGGTTTGCGAAGGTGTGGGAAGAGTACATAGTTCTGATAGATTCGGGTGTAAAATCAAAATCAAAACCGTTAGATGGAGGTGTCTAAAATTAAGTACGCTTTACATGATCTCCAGGGACTTTCACGGAGACTTTCGGACAATCTGAATGTGAACGGAAAAAGGGTCAACGAACTCATCAGTATATTGATTTTTCTCAAAGAAGGTAACATGGACTTAGAAAATGCTCTGAAAGACATAGACTCAATCTACGAGTCAGAGTTTATCTTCAACGGAGGTAAAATATGAGTGTTTTAAGAAAAAAATGTCCAGGGTGTGAAAAAAAAGTATCACAGAAAACACAGAAATGTCCGAAATGTGGAATGATTTTTGAACTCCGCACCGAAGACACGTGGTCGTCCGGGAGACCCATACAAAACTGGTAGAATAGGACCGGCCTGTTGGAATAGGCCATTACCTTATCCTTTCCTATTTTCTCCGTATTAACAAATTGTTAAAAATATTTAAGCTTCATACGACAAAAATACCTTGGTAAAATGTGCCTTGATATAAAAACCGCCGAAGTGGAGTTTTCGACCTCTGAAAGGGAGGTGAAGGACCTCACCTTGGAAGTAGAGAAAAAGATCAAGGGAACCGATGTGAATGATGGTATATGTCTAATATTTGCTCCCCACGCCACGGGAATTTTATTTCTCAACGAAAACGAAGAAGGCATAAAGGAAGACTACATGAAAGGGCTAGACGAAGTGGTACCAGAGAACAACAACTGGAAACACGATAGAATAGACAACAACGCACATTCACATATAAAGAGCGCCCTGGTGGGAACAGATATAACAGTTCCCATAACCAGTGGAAGTCTGGATCTCGGAACATGGCAAAACATATTTTTTGTTGAAACCGATGGACCGAGGAAGAGAAGAAGGCTGATCTTAAAAATAATAGGAAAGTTCTAGGCCCGAAACCTATTTAAGTCTCGGGTTTACTACTGAGGGTGAGAAAAGAGAAGATTAACAGGAAAGGGTATAAAAGATACTTTTTCTTGTCTTCATTTAATAAAACGAACTTAGGAGGTAATTTAGATGGAAAATTTCACAGATTTCAATCTATCAAATCAGATTTTAAAATCTATACAAGAAAAGGACTTCGACAGTCCCACAGAAATTCAAGAGGAGGCAATTCCATATATACTTGAAGGTAAGGATGTTATAGCAGGATCTGCAACAGGATCCGGAAAGACGCTTGCATTTGCAACCGGAATAGTAGAAAACGTGGAACCGTCTTCCGGGGAGATACAAGGACTTGTACTGGCTCCGACAAGGGAGCTTGCAAAACAGGTCAGTAGAATGCTGGAACATTTCTCCAAGCACCATGAGTACAACATAGCAACCATACACGGAGGTGTAGCCTACCAGCCACAATACAGAGATCTATCAAAAGCAAACGTAGTAGTTGCAACACCAGGAAGACTGCTGGATCTTATAGGCAAAGGAAGATTAGACCTATCAAATGTAAACACGTTTGTTCTCGACGAAGCAGACAGAATGCTGGACATGGGATTCATAGACGACGTCGAAGAGATAATGCGTGAGACACCGAGAGAAAAACAGACAATCTTTACATCTGCAACTATCCGTGGTGAGGTCATGAGACTGGCAAACAGATACATGGAAGACCCTGCCAAGGTCTTCGCAGAGAGGAAGGTTGATCCAGAAAAACTGGAGCAGGTGTACTACGACATACCAGGACATCTCAAACTTTCGCTTCTCGTTCATCTGTTAAAGGAAGAAGAAACCGATCTTTCAATGGTTTTCTGCAACACCAGAAGAACCGTAGAGTTTGTTGAGAAGAACCTAAAAAGCCAGGGTATAAAGGCACAGGCTATACACGGTGGTTTCTCACAAAACCAAAGGGACAAAGCAATGGAAAGATTCGAAGAAGGTGGCGTCGATGTACTTGTTTGTACAGACGTAGCAGCAAGAGGTCTCGATATAGGAAACATTTCCCATATCTACAACTACGACATTCCAAACGACAGTAAACAGTACATGCACAGAATTGGGAGAACAGCAAGAGCAGGTGAAGAAGGCAAGGCTATAAACCTTCTTGTAAAGGATCAACACAGAGACTTCAGAAGGGTTCTAAAGGACAATAAGATCAAAGTAAACAAGGCAGAGACCCCATACGTAGATAAGATTAGCCTCAAATAGATGGATCAACTTGATCCTTCTATCCCTCCATTCTCTTAACCAGCCCTGGCCAACAGCTAACTCATAAACCTGTTCAGTTTCTCCAACGATTCAATTCTCTCCTTTCTTCCTATCTCAGCCTTCTCCAGGGCTTCCCTGAGAAACTCTATAGAACCGTCGTACGAATCTTTATCAACGGGTCTAGGGTAACCATCCTTACCACCATGGGCAAATGAAAATCTGGCCGGGTCCTCCCAGTCGTTCTCCGTTCCATGCACCAGCTGGGCAATGAGAGCAAGGGCCCTCAGAGACTTTTTACCAACTCCTTCCATCCCTACAAGATCTCGGTAGTCCTCGGGCTGTCTCTGATACGCTCTTTCCAGGTTATCCAAAGTCTGTCTTGTTACCTCGGATATACTTACATCATGGTGGGTAGGCATATGCAATTTTCTTTTATTGACCGTATCCATATAGTTGAAAACAGATCTCTGATCCTTGGGCTTAAGGTATCTCTCCAGATGCCCTGGTCCGTCGTTGACAAGATCCACAGATACCCTTCTGGTCTCATCTGAAAGAGAAGAAGTCAAATTGAGAACTTCGTCCTCTCTCTGCTGTGTTGATATCCCTGTATGTGGGGTCTCCACAAATTTTCTGACTCCGTCGGAAAGCCAGTGGTAACGTCTTGCATATCTATTACTGGGGTTCATCCCCTGTTGAACAACGGCCCACTTCCCACTTTCCGTAAAGAAAAGTGTGTGGTGATAGAGACTGTACGAATCCTGGACACAGTTAGAGTCTACCTTTGCAGAAAGCTTGCTTGCATCAACAAGATTCTCAAGCACCGAGTACCTACAGAGATCCGATTCCATTATCTCATTCGGAGCCCTCCTGGATGTGGCTCCTTTACCGCCAACTACCCTTATACCATGTCTTTCCTCGTCAAGTGATTCCTTTAGCGCCCCTGTCAAAGTAGTTGTAAGGCCAGACGAATGCCAGTCAAATCCAACGATACACCCAAAAGACTGAAACCAGTAGGGGTCAGAAAGTCTGGAGAGAAGCTCGTCCTGTGAATATTCCCGGATTATTACCTCGGATAAGGCACCTGTAAGCTTCTTCATTCTTTCAAACAGCCAGCGTGGTGCCTTTCCTCCATGCAGCGGAAGATCCGCAGAGCCTGTTCTTTCCATAAAACCCCAGATTTAAGTTCTATCTCCACAAATATTAGTCTGGTGGTTCTTTGAATGGAAGAGAGTGCAGAAGGCAGGCCGTGCATTCCTCAGGCGTAGTTTTAGCAGTGGCCTCTCTTGTAGTCGGTAAAACATTAGCAGGCTACGCTGCACTTTCTATATCTGTCTTTCTTGTTTTGCTTTCCTGGCTGACGAGAAACAGAGATAAGATAAGACAAAGATTCCCACTGGGACCCGGGAAGATTGAAGACGCCGAGAACCAGACCTACGAGTTTGTAAAATCCTTTGAAAGAGAGAAGGATATGAAACACAGGCCTTACTTCGGAGCTATAATGTTCATGCTTTCGGTTGGACTTACATTTCTTGTGTTTCCCGAGATGGCTGCAGTGGTTGGTGTTCTCGTTGTATCTATAAGCGACTCTGCCTCGACCCTGGTAGGTGTTCACCTAGGAGAGACAAAGCTCCCACACAACAACGAGAAAAGTCTCGAGGGATCATCGGCCTTCTTTTTGACCTCTACACTAATTGCACTTTTGTTTACAACGCCCCTTAACTCTTTTTTAATAGCTTTAGCTGGTGCATCTGTCGAATCTCTGCCACTTATAGACGACAACTTCTCGGTGCCGTTAACCGTTGCACTTCTATTTACCATTCTGTAAAAATTTAAACAAGGAGAAAGAAATAAGATAAAATGAAAGAAGTAGAGGTCAGGGGATTCATATCCGAAGACGAGTACAGAAGTCTAATTAGACTGTTGGAGGAAGAAGGTGTGAAGATAAAGGAAGACAGGCAGATCACCATTTACTTTTCATGTGACGAAGATCTGAGGATACAGAAAAACAAAGACTTTGCAAAGATCTGGCTGAAGAAGGGTAAAATACACGACGACAGCCGCGAAGAGATAGAGATCAAGTTTGAACGGAACAGGTTCGAAGAACTCAAGAATCTGTTCATGGCCCTTGGCTACGATGTAGAGATAAAGTGGTACAGAAAAAGACATCTTTTCAGGTGGAAGGACCTGAAGATATCCGTAGACCACACAGTTGGATACGGACACATAGTAGAGGTCGAAGAACTCTGCCAGGAGAACGAAGAAGACAGAGCCAAGGAAAGGGTTAGAAGGGTTTTAGGAGAACTCGATGTGGACGAAACACCCAGGGAGAAATTCGATGAAAAATTTAGGCACTACAGGAAAAGGTGGAAAAGTATATTAAGAGAAAAGGATTTCTCGGACTTCGAGGACCTTTAGGCACTACATAATCTCGCCTAAAACTTCCTCTATATATTCAAAATCTTCTATTGTACACTCATATACTCTTTTATCGGGAAGTCTGTCCTCCAGGTTCTTTACGCTTTTCTTCTCGATACCAAGAAAATGGGCGGAGTCCTCCAGGGAGTTCTTCACAAGCTTTCTCCTGTGGTGGAAGGCCGCCTTTACTATCTTCCAGAACCTCAGTGTCTTTTTCTCTACATCCTTCTTCACCAGTCTGACGACGGCGGAGTCGGTCACAGGCTCCGGATAGAACTTTTCGGAGGGTATTTCCTTAACTATTTCTGCATCACAGTGGTACTGGACCTTGAGAGACATCCTCGAGTTGTCCATTGTACCAGGTTTTCCAACCATTCTCTTCGCAAACTCTTTCTGATAAACAAGAACGGCAAGCTCCCAGTCCAGATCAAGGAACTTAAAGGTAAGCGGCGTCGACACAGAAAAGGGAAGGTTTGAAACTATCTTGTTGAAATCCAGGTTCTTTAGATGCACAGCCATGACATCCCTCTGAAGTACAGATATATTGGACATGTCTAGATGGTTCAAAACTGCAGACATCCTACCATCCTTTTCCACGGCGGTAACAGGACACTTCCTTGCTATATGCTCAGTCAGGTTTCCTATACCAGGACCTATCTCCAGAACCTTATCGCCTTTGCCGAGATCTGCCATATCTACTATCTCCTTCTGTAGATCCTCGTCCACTATAAATATCTGGTCTCTGTGTACATCCGGCTTTAAATTATACTTTTTGAGAACCTTTTTTACGTCCATAGTTTAACAACCCGAACAACCAGTTATATTTATAACTTCGAATTAAAATAGTTTGACCTGTATGGGCTGGTGGTGTAGCCTGGACTAGCATCGGGGCTTTGGGAGCCTCAGACCCGAGTTCAAATCTCGGCCGGCCCATCATATTTTCTTTCTTTCTGATATATCAAAAACTTTAAATAACCCCAACCACATTACAAACGCTGGTATCCATGACAAAATATGTATATTCTTTCAAGGAAGGCAGTGCCGACATGAAAAACCTCTTAGGTGGAAAAGGATCCAATTTGGCTGAAATGACAAACATAGGTCTCAAAGTACCTCCTGGTTACACGGTAACAACAGAGGCCTGTTTAGAATATCTAGAAGAAGGAGATATATCCCAGAAGATAGAAAAACAGATGAAGGAAAACATGGAGGAAATCGAAGAGGAAATGGGACAGAAGTTCGGGGATACAGAGGATCCACTTCTCGTGTCTGTACGTTCTGGTGCTGCTGTCTCGATGCCTGGTATGATGGATACCATTCTCAACCTAGGACTCAACGACAAAACTATCAAGGGGCTCACAGAGAGAACCGACGAAAGGTTCGCATACGATAGCTATAGACGTTTCATAAACATGTTCGGTGAGGTCGTCAGGGGAATTCCCCACAGTAAGTTCGAAGAGAGAATGGACAAGGTAAAGAAGAAAAGGGGTGCCGAAAAAGACGTTGACCTGGATGCAGAGGGAATGAAGGAAGTAACAGAAAAGTACAAGGACCTCGTAGGCGATATACCGTCCGATCCGTGGAAGCAGCTTGTAGAAGCAACAAAGGCAGTGTTTGCTTCATGGGACAATGAAAGGGCAATCCGTTACAGGGATCTAAACGACCTACCCCACGACATGGGAACTGATGTAAATGTTCAGGTCATGGTATATGGCAACACAGGAAAAAACTCCGGAAGCGGTGTTGCCTTTACACGTGATCCATCAACAGGAGAAAATAAAATCTACGGTGAGTTTCTGAGAAATGCCCAAGGCGAGGACGTTGTAGCCGGAATAAGGACACCACTTGATATATCAGATCTAAGGGATATATGGCCCGATGTATACGAAGAACTAAAGGAGGTCTGCGGAATCCTTGAAGAAAAGTACAAGGACATGCAGGATCTGGAGTTCACAATAGAAGACGGTGAACTTTTCATACTTCAGACAAGAACAGGCAAAAGAACACCAAACGCCGCCGTCAAGATAGCACACGACATGCACGAAGAAGGTATAATCAGCAAGGAGGTTGCTCTTCTCAGGATAGATGGTGACCAGGTGGAAAAAATACTTCACAAAAGAATAGATCCAGAGGCCGAAACAAAAAAACTGACCAAAGGAATAAATGCATCACCCGGTGCAGCATCTGGAAAGGTTGTTTTTGACACAGACGAAGCCGATGAAAGAGGAAGTAATGACGAAGATATAGTTCTTGTGAGATCGGAAACCACACCGGAAGACATACACGGACTTGTGGCCTCCCAGGGAGTTCTAACAAGCAGAGGGGGGATGACAAGCCATGCAGCTGTCGTTGCAAGAGGCATGGGTAAACCATGCGTTGCCGGTGCTGAAGAAATAGAGATCAAATCGAAGGAAGGTTACTTCGAGATCGACGGAAAGAGGATAGACAAAGACGACATAATAACCATAGATGGAACCACAGGGGATGTAATTCTAGGTGAAGCCCCTCTCATAGAGCCCAAGTTCACAGGGGAGTTTGAAAAGCTTCTTCAATGGGCCGACGACATAAGAAAAATGGGTGTAAGAGCGAATGCCGACACACCAGAAGACACAGAAAAGGCCGTAGAGTTCGGGGCAGAGGGAGTAGGACTATGCAGAACTGAGCACATGTTCTTTGAGCCTCAGAGGCTGGAAGCAATGCAAGAGCTTATAATATCAGACGACAGCCAAGAGAGAAAGAAGGCCCTGGACAAGTTGATGCCTATGCAGAAAAAGGACTTCAGGGAACTATTCGAAGCCATAGGCGGGAGGCCGATTATAATAAGACTGCTTGACCCACCGCTACATGAGTTCGCGCCGACCGAGGAAAAAAGGCAGAGGGAACTCGCAGATAAACTCGGGATGGATGAAGACGAAATAAAGGCAAAGGTAGAGAAACTCGAAGAAGAGAATCCCATGCTGGGTCACAGGGGATGTAGGCTGGGAATAACATTCCCTGAAATATACAGAATGCAGGTCAGAGCAATCCTCGAAGCAGCATCAGAAACAAAGGAAGACGGATGCGATGTCAAGCCAAAGATAATGGTTCCGATCATAGGCAACGTAGAGGAGCTGAAAAACATAAAGGAAAGGGTAATAGAAGAAGTAGAAAGGAATGTTTTTGAAGAAAGGCAGAGGATCGACTACGAAGTGGGAACCATGATAGAGATCCCCAGGGCAGCCGTAACAGCAGATGAGATAGCAGAAGAGGCGGAGTTCTTTTCCTTTGGAACCAATGACCTGACACAGATGGGCATTGGATTCAGCAGAGATGATGCAGGAACCTTCATACCCAACTACATAGACCAGGGAATTTTTGACAAGGATCCATTCCAGGTTCTCGACCAGAAAGGAATTGGCCAGTTCATCGAAATGGCCACGGAGAGAGGAAGAAAAACAAAGGACGATCTCTCGGTAGGAATATGTGGAGAACATGGAGGAGAGCCATCGTCCGTGAAGTTCTGCCATGGCGCAGAACTTGACTATGTAAGCTGCTCACCATACAGGGTTCCTGTAGCAAGAATAGCTGCAGCACAGGTGGTCATAGAAGAGGAGATGGAAGTGGACGAAGGAGTAGACGGATACTAAAAGATAAATAGCCCCGAAACCCCCTGTTTTTTAGCTTTTTATATCTTCAGACTAAATAAGAAGAGGATGAAAATAAAGGCCCTGATTTTGGGTTTGCTTGCATTGCTGTTCATCGTACCACAGATCGCAGGAGTGTGGGTAGACTACCTCTGGTTTGAATCAATGGGATATCTCTCTGTCTTTACAACAATATTGTCCACAAGGCTTTTTCTTGGAATCGGAAGCCTCATATTTACAACGGCCTTTATATGGATAAACCTGAAGATAGCAGGAAAGACTGTAGATCTTGAAAAACTCCGCCTGAAATCCAGACTCAAGGAGTTTGAAATCTTCGGCGTTTCATCAGTAATAATAGGTGTAGTCGCCGGCCTTATATGCTCGACCTTCTATATGACTGTCCTGAAATTCCTCAACCACATACCTTTCGAGTACAGTGAACCGGTCTTCGGTAATGATATATCGTTCTACTTTTTCAGACTGCCTTTCTGGAACCTGACCACAGGCTACATCCTTGGGTTGATAACAGTGACAACCGGTGTGGTATCCGCATTCTACTATCTTGCCGTACAGAAGAAGATGGAATCCGAGGAGGACTACTCCCACATAGTAGACGGAGCCAAAAAACATATATACCCTCTCATAGGAACACTTTTTGTGGCTCTGGGGATCAGAGTCTATCTTGCAAGATACTCTGTGCTTTTCTCAGAAATCGGAGTCGTCTTTGGGGCAGGATACGTCGACCTCAATATACTTCTCCCTATAATAACAGCTTCTTCTTTGGTATGCATCGCTGTAGGTATACTGTTCTTCGTAAACCTCAAGATGGACAAACTGAGTTACCCTGTATACGGTATATCAGTTCTGTTCATCCTTTTAGTAGTAGGCGGTCTGGGATCGGTTGTTGTCCAGTCCTACCACGTAGAACCCAATGAACTGAACATAGAAGAAGAATACATAGAAAGGAATATAGAGAACACAAGATCCGCATACGGACTGGAGAGTATGCAGGAGGTATACTTCGAACCATCCTACAATTTAACAGCAGAGGATCTGGAAGAAAAAAGCAAAACAGTGGACAACATAAGGCTATGGGACTACCGTGTTTTGAGGGATACATACGCGAGCACACAGGAACTCAGAACATACTATGAGTTCAAGGACGTCGATGTCGACAGGTACAAATTCGGTGAGGATAAAAGACAGGTAATGTTATCGTTGAGGGAAATGGACGTAGATAGGCTGCCTGAGCGTGCACAGACGTGGGTAAACAGACACCTTGTATACACCCACGGAACAGGCGCTGTCATGTCTCCTGTAAGAGAAGTAACACAAGGAGGACAGCCTCAGTTCTGGCTCCAGGATATACCGACCAGGGTTACAGACGATGCACCCTCAAAGGATATACAGATAGAAAATCCTGATATATACTTCGGAGAAACATCACATAACTTTATCGTTGTAAATACAACCACAGAGGAGTTCGACTATCCGAAGGGAGATCGAAACGTCTTCACAACATACGACGGAGATGGAGGAATCGAAATGGGCCTTCTGGACAGACTTGTCTTTTCAATAGTTCTTGGTGACATACGCCTTCTTGTTTCAGATGCGATACAACCGGAATCAGAGATAATCATAAGAAGAAACATAAACCAAAGGGTAAGAAAGATCGCGCCTTTCCTACAGTACGACGATGATCCTTACCCTGTTATACACGACGGTGGAATATCATGGATCTACGACTCGTATACAACATCGGACATGCACCCCTATTCCGAACCACTTGGATCTATAAACTATATACGGAACTCTGTTAAGATAACAGTAGATGCATACAACGGAGATACCAGGTACCATATAGTAGAAGACGATCCAATCGCAGAAACCTACAGAAACATATTTCCTGATCTCTTCCTCGACAAAGACGATATGGACAGTGACCTGAGACAACATATAAGATATCCACAAGACCTCTTCACAATACAGGCAGAGATACTATCAACCTACCATATGACCGACACAGGGACATTCTACAATCGGGAAGATCAGTGGGAGATACCCAAAGAAAGCTATAGAGGAAGGATGCAGAAGATGGAGCCGTACTATATAACTCTTGAACTTCCCGAACAGAACGAGACACAGTTCACCCTGATGCTTCCATTTACGCCTGAGGGTAGACCCAATATGGTCGCATGGCTGGGAGCCAAAAGTGACGAGCCAAACTATGGCGAAACACTTCTATATAGGTTTTCCAAGGACGAGCTCATATACGGACCGAGCCAGATTGAATCGAGAATAGACCAGGACTCCGAGATCTCCGAAAGGCTCACCCTTTGGGATCAAAGAGGAAGCGAGGTCATAAGAGGTAACCTCCTTGTAATACCTATAAAGGACTCCGTACTGTATGTTGAGCCTGTCTTCTTGGAAGGATACGAGGAATCAATACCTGAACTCAGAAGGGTTATAGTAGCCTACGGCGAGAAAATATCAATGCAGCCAACTCTTGAACAGGCTCTTATGGATATCTTCGGTGAGTTTGAAGAGATCGAGACACCGAAAGATCCTATAGAAGACGATGTAGATACAGATCTCCTGGAGAGGGCTACAAAACACTACGAAGATGCCATGGGATATCTAAGAGAAGGCGATCTAGGCAGTTACCAACAAGAGATCGAAAAATTGGGACATGTTCTCGAAAAGATGCAGTCCTGAAAGCTTATAAGTATAAAACAACAAGTTTAGGTCTAGTGATTGAGATGGCAGGTGGATACGTTCCACTATGGTAAGAAAATGCTGTTAAACTTCTCTAGTGGGAGGAATAGATATGTCTGAAGATTTGGGTATAACGACTTCAAAGAAAGAAAATATAGGCGAATGGTACAGAGAGGTAGTTACAAAATCAGGGCTTGCAGACTACACGTCCGTCAGTGGATGTTTTGTTTTAAAGCCTCTTTCGTATTCAATATGGACAACCGTTCGCCGAGGTCTGGATAAACTTTTCAAAGATATCGGCGTGGAGAACGCTTATTTTCCCCTGTTTATACCCGATAAGCTCCTTGAAAAGGAGGCAGAACATTTCGAAGGTTTCAACCCAGAGGTCGCATGGGTAACAAGAGCCGGAAACTCTGAACTGGATGAGAAACTGGCTGTAAGGCCCACATCAGAGGCGATAATGTACGACTCATATAAGGACTGGATAAGATCACACCGTGATCTACCACTCAAAATTAACCAGTGGAACAATGTAGTTAGGTGGGAGTTCAAGCACGCAACACCCTTCCTGAGAACCCGTGAATTTTTATGGCAGGAAGGACACAGCGCCTACGCATCCAAAGAAGAAGCACTGAAGGACAAGAAGAGTGTACTGGATGCCTATCAGGAAATATGTGAGGATAGGATGGCTTTACCGTGTGTAAGAGGAACAAAGACCCAGAAGGAGAAGTTCGATGGTGCTGTTAACAGCTACTCACTGGAACATCTACTACCAGACGGACAGGCTATACAAGGTCCGTCGTTCCACTACGACGGCGAAAACTTCGCCGAAGCCTTCGGTATAACCTTTACAGATGAGGACGGAGAGGAGAAAAACGTACATCAGAACACCTTTGGATTCAGCACAAGGCAGATAGGAATTATGATAATGATGCATTCGGACGACTGTGGGCTTGTTATACCACCAAGGCTTGCACCTACAAAGGCAGTCGTCGTACCCATATACAATAACGAGGAAGAAAGGAAATCGGTTCTCGGAATGGCAGAAGAGGTAAACGAGAAAGTAGAAGATTGCAGGATAGACAACCGCGACCACAAGACACCTGGGTGGAAGTTCAACGAATGGGAAGTAAAGGGCGTTCCACTGAGAATAGAGATAGGAAGCAACGAGGTAGAGGACGGAGAAGTAACACTTGTGAGAAGGGACACAGGCAAAAAGACGTCTGTGAAGGTCGAAGGAATAGAAAAGAAGGTCAAAGAGGAGCTGGAAGAAATGCAAAAAAGGCTTTACAGAAGGGCAGAGGAGTTTATGGAGGAAAATACAAGAGAGACCGAAGATTATGAGGAACTAAAGAGGATAATAAAGGAAAAGGGTGGCTTTGTAAAGGCTCCCTGGTGCGGCAAACAAGTATGTGAAGACATAGTCAAGGACGATACAAAGGCCAAGATAACCAATATACCCTTCAAGTACGACAAACCAGAAGACAAAAAATGCGTAAGGTGCGATGAAAGGGCAAATCACTGGGTACATTTCGCAAAATCAAGATGAGGGAAAAACTTTAAATACTTTTATTATAAAAGAGAGTATGATTCTTGGGAGTTGTATTCTCAAGTTTCAAAAAATATGGTTTTAAATCTTCTGGATTATATCAGAGGGTTCCAAAATGCAAAGCATGAACAAAAACGGACAGGAAGAAGTAAAGACCGGAACGACAACTGTTGCTTTGGAGTATGACAGTGGTGTAGTTCTGGCAACAGAGAAAAGGGCTTCCATGGGCTACCAGGTTTCGGGTAAAAATGCTAAAAAGGTATACGAAATAGACGATGGAATAGGCATAACAACAGCAGGTTCAGTAGGTGACGTACAGACCGTGGTACGCTACATGAAGGCTGAAACAAATCTTTTCAAGTACAGAAAGGATCGGAGAATGAGTCCCAAGACCGTAGCAAGCCTAATGGCGAATATACTCCAGGGATCAAAGGCTCTTCCCTACATGGGACTTTTCATACTCGGTGGATACAACCACGAAGATGAGAAGGGTGAAATATACCAACTTGATCCAGCAGGAGGTATTTTAGGCGAAGATACATTCTACGCAACTGGCTCAGGATCACAGATAGCATACGGGCTTCTCGAGGATGGTTTCAGAGAACAGATGCCAAGGGATGAAGCTGTAAGTCTTGCAATTAGATCTGTAAAGAGTGCATCAGAAAGGGATATAGCCTCCGGAAACGGCTTTTCAGTAATGGTAATAGACAAAGAAGGATGCCATGTACTCGAAGACGAGGAAGTAGAACAGTACCTAGCAAAATAAACTCTCTGGTTATGTCTTCCTTATGGATTTTCTGTAGGTGTTTTGATGGAAATTATAGATAAAGTAAAAGAAGGACTTCCCGGCGACGCAATGATCTCAGAGGTATGCTTCGAGGGAAGTGACATAGTTCTCTACACAAAAAACAAGGAGATGTTTAAGAGCAACGGCAAGTTCATAAAAAAACTTGTCAAAAAACTCAAAAAAAGAATAGAGCTCAGACCCGACCCATCTATAAGGAAGGACATAGAAAATGCAAGGAATATCATAGAGAAGGAGGTTCCCGAGGAGGCAGGAATTGAAGAAATAACATTCCAACCAGGCTTCGGTAAGGTAATAATAGAAGCACTGAAGCCAGGCCTTGTTATAGGCAAGGGCGGAAAAACGCTTGAAAAGATAAAGAAAGATACGGTTTGGAAACCCCAGGTAAAGATAGCACCTGAGATCTCATCGGATATTGTTGATACTGTAAGAAAGGTGCTGTATCAGGAATCCGAGTGGCGCAAAGACTTTCTGAACAAGATAGGAGAAAGGATCCACTCAAAGGAAGTAGAGGAGGTCGAATGGGCAAGGGTATCGTGTCTTGGAGGATGCAGGGAAGTAGGAAGGAGCTGCTTTGTTCTCCAGACGCCACACTCGAGGATAATGATAGACTGTGGAATAAAACCAGGTAACAAACACGAGTATCCCTACTTACAGGTACCCGAAGGAACTATAAACTCGTTGGATGCAGTTGTTGTATCACATCCACATCTGGACCACATAGGATTTGTACCCTACCTTTATGAATATGGTTACGACGGACCACTTTACATGACTTCAGCAGCAAGGGACCTTATGGTACTTCTTTGCCTGGACTACCTTGATGTTGCACAGAGAGAGGGAAACGAGGTTCCCTATTCGTCGCAATCCGTCGAAAAGGCAGTAAAACATTCTATAGCCCTCGACTATGGACAGGTGAGTGATATAACACCAGACGTAGGACTTACGCTTGAAAATGCTGGACATATACTGGGTTCAGCTCTTGCACATTTCCACATAGGAGAAGGTGATCACAACCTCGTCTACACAGGCGACTACAACTTCGGCGAATCAAAACTCTTTGGTAAATCGTCGACAGATTTCCAGAGAATAGAAACCCTAATAACAGAATCCACATACGGTGAAGACGACGCAATACAACCGTCAAGAAAGGAAGCAGAGAAGCAACTTATTGAATACGTTAAAAAGACAATAGATCGTGGAGGAAAGGTTCTGATACCTTCATTTGCCGTAGGAAGGGCACAGGAACTAATGTGTATACTAGACGAAGAAGCAAGGAAGAACGGACTAGATGTACCTGTATACCTTGAAGGTATGATGTGGGATGCAACTGCTATACATACTACATATCCAGAAGACCTGAACAAAAAGATACAGCACCAGATATTCCACAAAGACCACAATCCACTTACATCGGATATATTCCACAGAGTAGCCTCCAGAGAAGAAAGGGATGAGGTGATAAACTCCCCGGATCCTGCAGTAGTGCTGTCTACATCGGGAATGCTTACAGGAGGTCCTGTAATGGAGTATCTAAAGGAGTTTGGACCCGATGAAAAAAATATGCTTGTGTTCGTAGGATACCAGGCCGAAGGAACGTTGGGAAGAAGAATACAGAAGGGCTGGGATGAGATACCTGTAAAGAGAAAGGGGAAAAGAAAGGTAGTAGAACTGAACCTTGAGGTCGGTACAGTAGACGGACTATCCGGACATTCGGACAGGAACCAGATCATAAACTTCATAAACTCGCTGAAAAGCAAGCCAAATAAGACACTTACTGTACATGGTGACGAAAACAGCTGCATACAGATGGCCAGAACACTGCACAAAATATTCAACAGAGAGACGATACCACCTAAAAACCTAGAAACTATACGTCTCAAATAGCTTCTCATTTTTTAATCTCAAAAACAATGTATCCATATGGCTGACTGTAGCTACTGTGGAGAAAAAGCCGATATACCCTTTAAATGCAAATTTTGTGGCGACGTTTTTTGCTCAACACACAGACTTCCGGAAAGTCATGAATGCGTGGGTCTGGATAGGTACAAAGAAGACGCAAAAAATGACAGAAAGGTTGTGTACGAACCCTTCCAGGCAGGTTCATCAAAAGACAAGAAATCCCCATCGTCTGTATCCTTTTTTCTTGGAGGAATAAAAAAGAACTACACATTTTCAATAATAGCTGTATGCTTTGTTATGTTTATAATACAGGCATCTATATCGGGATTCACCGAGTATCTGTGGCTATCCCCCGAGCTAGGCGAGATCCTCAGTAGACCATGGACAGTTGTAACATCCATCTTTCTACATGGGAATACATGGCATCTCTTTGTAAACATGCTGGTTCTATTTTTCTTCGGCGGGGAGCTTGAAAGAAGAATAGGTGGAAAGAAGTTCCTGGAACTGTTTCTTCTGGCCGGTATCGTAGGCAACGTAGGTTTCACTGCCTTTTCTTACGCAACAGGGCAGTTTATACCAGCCGTAGGAGCATCGGGAGCTGTATTCGGTGTATTTGCCACACTCGCAATAATAGCACCAGAGATAAGAGTTCTAATATGGTTTATATTTCCACTGAAAATAAGACATGCTCTTCTTATATTCGCCCTCTGGGATCTCTTTCTGCTACCAAGAGGAGGACCAATAGCAAACTCCGCGCATCTCTCAGGGTTGGCAATAGGAGTAATCTATGGATATAGACTTAAAAAGAAAGGAATAAGTACAGCATTTAGTAGATTTGTGAATAAGTTCTGAACAACTTCCTCTACTCTTCGTCCCTGACTACTTTAGCGTAGCTAGGAGCGACGACGATGTAGTTCTCGTCTATACCGGCAATATCTCCGCTGACAGCTGTACATGTCTTCCTTATTCTCTCAATTGCTCTTTTAAGATCCGACATGTCCTTCTCCTTGATTCTCTTTATCTTAACAAAAACAATTCTACCCTCTCTGATTGACTTCTGTACTTCCTCTGCGTCCTTGTATTCCTCAAGCTCCTTTACCTCTATAGGAACAGCTCTGACTTCTCCTTCGCTTACCTCTTCAGAGAGTTCAAGAAGATCCACGTCTTCGATCTTTTCCTCTTTCTTTCCTAAAATATCTTTGAGTGCCAAAGTTCTCACCCTTTTAGTTTTTTTCCATCGAGTTATATAAAACTATCCACTTCTTACTGCCTATCGACCGATTCGAGTATCGAAACTATGTTCCATATCTGTGTTCTGGTATACATGGGTATGTTTGCATCGTTTGCTACTTCATCCAAACACGAGGTACATGAATTTATCCTGACCGAGAGTTCTTCTTCGTCGTTTCTTATTACCTCTATGCACTTCTTACATTCTTTCTGTATGTTCCTGGGAACGGAGTTATCTTCTGATACCTGCTTCAACATATCAACTACATGTTCCAGATTTTCTTCCATAAAGATCACCGTTTTTTGTCTGTACATAAAGACCTTTCAGTCTATCAACTTATGAAAATTTAAGTATAAAAAACTTTTCGTTCTACAGCTTCTTTGAATCGGCCTCGAAAATCCCTTCTAGCCTTTCTATCATCTCTTCTATAACCTCATCATAATCCATATTTGTCCCGTTTCCCGAAGCCGCTGCATCATGTCCACCGGCAGAACCATCCAATGTATCCTCTATCTTGGCAAAAAGATCTTCACCAAGGTGAATCTCGTCTGTAAGCCCCCTTCTACATCTACCACTGACCCTTACACCACCATCTCTCTGGGAAAAAACTATCGCAACATCTGCACCTATCTTAAGAAAGGAACGTGCTGCTGCCGCCTCAAAGGAACCCACATGGGAAAATGAAACGATCTTTCCGCCTATATCATAGTTTTTCATTCTAGAAGCAGCTTTGAGCCTTGCTATTCTCTCTGAACGGTCCACGGGTGTACTCAGTATCGAAAGTATATCCGAGTAGTTCTTATCAGAAAGAGGTAGAAGTTCGGAGATGTAACGGAACTGTTTTTTATCTGCAAATCTTAGATGCGAAGTATCTGCAACAATGCCACATATCAATGCCTCGGATGCACTTTCATTGAAGTTCCATCTGTCCTTCAAAAGCTCATATACAAGTTCGGATGTCGACCTAGCATCCGAATCGGTGTATTTTATATCAACCATATCGTAGAGATTTCCCTGTGAATGGTGGTCTATCAACAATGTCTTTCCCGAAAAGCCCTCTACATCGACGGGATCAATCTGTTCAGAAGATGGACAGTCAAGTATAACCAGTGTATCACAGTTCTCGAGCGAAGGACTTTTCTCGAAGTCGTATCCATCTGCAAGATCCCGTGCACCTCTTGAAACCGTATCTGGTACTGCAAGTCGAGATCTATCACCCATAAACTCAAAAAGTGCTATGGCTGAACCAACTGCATCTATATCTGCATTGTGATGCGTCAGAATAACGACATCCTTTGACTCTTCTAATACATCATAGAATTCCATAAAATCTTCCTCTTTAGAAAAATAATAAGAAGGGATTTTTATCCGGCTTCTTCTGTGTTTCCACCAGACATTAGATCTCTCAGCTTTTCCTGATTTTCCCTTGCTTTGTCTTCTATGTTCTTCTCTTTCTTTTCAAGTGAGTTCATTTTGACTTCAAGGGTTTCCTGCTTCTCTTCGAGATCTTCGAGAAGATCGTTTCTGTTTGACTTTATTACAGTCGGTCCGACGACCCTGAAAACCTCTTCGTCTTCTCCTGTTTCTTTCAGAGCTTCTACAGCCTTGTCTATCTGTGATTTCTGGGCTCTTAACTCCATCTTGTGTTGCTCCATCTGCTGCAGCTGCTGCTGACTCTGCTGTAGCTCACCAATCATCTGCTGAGCTTCTGGTGGTAAGTTTTGTGGATTCTGTGGCATATTTTTCACCTCCTTATTGCTTTCTCCGATGTTTTTATAAGTCTAAATATAGTGTTTATACCTGCCCTGAGGTTAGACAGCCTGTCTGCTTCTATACTCACCAAAAGGCCGGTATCTACATCAATAGTAACATCGATCGAATCGGATCCGTCACTTTCAACCTCAATGGATTCCTTTACTATCTTGGGTGATTCTAAATCAAGATCTAGTTCTGCTTTCATTCTACCTGGCTTTTATCTTCTTTACGCCGGCAGCTCTTTTCTTCTTAAGGATTCTATATCCACAGAAAGGACATCTGATTCTTCTTCTGAGATCGTCCTTCTCTATGTCTTCCTCACATTTCATACACTTGTAGGTCATCATTCCTCACCTGCCTTTTCAAGAACCCTTTGGACCATGCTCTTTCCCTTCGTCTTAGGTCTCCATGCACCACCGGCTATTTTGTTACCGCACTTTTTACACTTCCATATTCCCTTGGCTTCTCTCTTGAGAGAAAGAAATCCACATTCAGGACATTCGTGGTTACTCTTCTGGTCCTTCTCGACTTCGGAGACCTTGTTCCTTATCCTCTTGCCGTACCTTGCTCCATATCTCTTTGCACTGTTGCCCTCGTCTTTCATCCTATCACTCTATAATTTTCCTGAGTTCATCGGATTTCTCCCTGGCAAGCTCAAATATCTCAATCAGTTCGTCCTTCTTGAACCCACCATTTCCTCTCTTCTGAAGGGAACAGAGCTCTTCTTCTGTCCATGTAACCGTCACCATACCGTCTACAATCTCTTCCTCGACCAAACTTGGATCGATTATGTATCTGTCGCCGACCTTAGCAACGGTACAGGCTATCGGAGTCCTTCTTATCTTGAAGTCGTGTTTCTCTTCTCTGAGAACCTTTCCATCCTCATATCCAGGAATCTTTGCCTCCATAAGAGCCGCTATGGCTCCAAGTGCAGAAGCATCCATCAGATTGCCGTCATGGTCAAGAATATGTATGTCGACCATAACCTTCCAGACCTCTTCTCCTTCTTCGATACAAAGATCCTCAAGAGGCAGTGCTTCTGACTCCCTTAAACCTCTATCTATAACCCTCGAAAGCTCCGTAGCTTCCTTTCCAGGTGGTCCGGATTCAAAGTTAGGCGATGCCATCGGTCCAAGTTCTGCATTAACCATCAGTATGCCCTCGTCGGGTGTATCCGGAAATGGATGTCCAACTCCGAACTTGACACCTACTATGACCTTACTGTCACCAAAAGTGACCCTGGCACTACCCTCGGCCTTCTTCGCAACGCCTGTTTCTACCTTTATGTCTCTGAACTTCTTCAGGTCTCTTCCATCTAGTCTTTTGCCGCTTTTTATCTTGTCCAAGGCAGCCTGTTCTTCAATTTCAGTTATATCCATCATCTTGAATCCTCAAATGTTTTCATTAAAGCTTCTCTCTGTTTTTCAGCAACTTTTTTACAACCCTTGATTGCAAGTTCAAGCATCTCGTCCATCTCTTCTGTATCTGTCATTCCGTCCATTTGCAAAAGTGTTATTTCATCTGTATCAACGTTCATCGCTATTGGAAGATCAACCTGTCCATCTTTGTCCTCTTCTCCCTTCAGATCAAGAACCGGTGTATCTTCTATCTTTCCTGCTGCACATGCAGATATAAGTCCTCTCATCGGTACCCCTGCATCTGCAAGGGCGATAGAGGCGGCATTAAGTGCAACACAACGCGTTCCTGCATCGGCCGATATGACCTCCATATAGACATCTATCGTTGCAGTAGGAAACTCTTCCAAAAATACTGTAGACGAAAGTGCTCCTTCCGATACTTTTCCGATTTCCTTACCTCTTCTGGAAGGTCCGGGTCTCTTTCTATCTTCAACTGAAAATGGAGTCAAATTGTACCTGCACTGTAAAATCCCTCTCTTTGGTTTTTGTCTGTGTTTTGGATGTAGTTCTCTTGGTCCAAATACCGCAGCAACTGCTTCTGTTCCTCCCATTCTGAAGTATCCGGAACCGTCTGCTCGCTTGAATATGCCTGCTTCTGCTTCCATCTCTCTGAGATCACCAATTCCTCTTCCATCTATTCTCTTTCCATCCTTCAGTAGTTTCTTATCTTTGCTCATATTTTTCACCTTCTGTTTAGTATTTTTTCAACTTTTTCTGTTAAGCCATCACCATGGCCTTTTTTATCAACGGTTTTTATAGCCTCAAGAGCAAGGTCTTCTTCGCCTCCACTGACCCAGACAATTCCATTCTGACCTATGATTATCCTGGAACCTGTCTTGTCTTTTATCATCTCCACCATCGAACCACCCTTTCCTATGAGTCTCGGCACCTTGCTTGGACTTATCCTTACGATCCTTCCGCCACTCAGCTTCTTGCAGATTCTGTCCTGCATCGAAAGTTTGACATCCTTTTCGCTGGTGACCTTTATGACCTCTGTATAGATTATCTCACCGATATCGTATACATCTGAAAGATCTGTTTCATCAAGATCTATAAACTCATCTGATCCCTCTGCAAGTGAAAGGTATCCATCGTAGGGCGAATCAAGTTCTATCCACCAGTGGCTTGGGCCTATACCCGAAACCTTTCCTACTACCTTGTCACCTTCCTTTGGGATATATCCTCCTGTAAGAGGTATAACACTGATTTTTGATTTATCGGTTCTCGCAACTCCAAGAACCCTCGATTTTACTTTTCCGTCTTCTTTGTACGTGCCTCTACCGGACAGGTAGTCACCCTCGGCTAAAACGTCTCCTGGAAGCACATTTGATTTATCTTCAACTAATTTTTTTCCCATTTATTTCACCTCATCAACTATCAATTATTTTTGTCTCGACTTTACCCTTTGTTACTGAATTTGCCCTTTTATAAAACTTGTCCTGAAGTCCTGCAGGCATCTTTACAACTGCCCTCCACGAACCATCGTTTCCCCAGTCCTCCTTCTTTATATCGCCTATGTCCCTTAACTTACCGGAGGCCTGACCGGCGTACTCAGCAGGTACCCGGACTGCTATCTCCACCTCCTCCACAGATATTGGAAGTATGGCCCTTATCTTGTCCAACGCATCCGAAACCTGGGTTTCCACGTCCTTCATCTCATCAACGTGGATTCCTGCCTCATCCATTGCATTCATTATCCTCTTCGGAGGATGTGGCTTACCTGTTTGTGGATTGACGGCCCGTCTTGATATGGTCGCTGCAATGTTCTTCCTCATCTCCTGACGCATCTCTTTTCTCTGCTTGGTTGTCAGTTGAACTTCGCCGTCTCTTATTATCTTATATACTATTTCCTTGTGATCATTTGTACCGAAGATCCTGTTGAGATCCACGTCACCTGCCCTCTTTCCCTTGTCGGCATCTACAAATATCTCATCGGCCGCGATAAGATCGTCGAGATCAACGTCCTCACCGTCCTTGACTTCCAATGCCTTCTCGGGGTCAACAAGGACCTCGAAATGTTCTCCGTACGAATCAAGACGAGCTATAACGGCATCGTCTATAGATATCATCGGATCACAGGAGCTCTTCGCACTCCCCTTCGTCTAAGTATCGGAAGCCTCCTTCCTCGGTAATAACTGCCATCTTTACAGTGTTTTTGTTTATATCTGTTTTGCCCTTTCCAAGCACCTTTATGGCGAGATCCTTTGCCTCTGACTCTGTCATTCCTTCTTTCCATTCTTCTTCAAGGAGCTCCTCTCCTTCCTTTCTTCCCTTTCCTATGACCTGGGCATTCCATCCATAGATATCCCCACCGACGTCTGTCTCGAAAACCATAGGCTCTCCTTTGTAGACGCCACCGATCAAAAATGAAACTCCCATGGGCCTAAGACCTCCGTACTGTGTGTGCTGCTGCTTGAAATCGCCTATCTC
Source organism: Candidatus Aenigmatarchaeota archaeon (assembly GCA_003554845.1). Taxonomy (GTDB): domain Archaea; phylum Aenigmatarchaeota; class Aenigmatarchaeia; order PWEA01; family PWEA01; genus PWEA01. Next base: position 26,119 of record PWHK01000008.1, read on the forward strand.
TTCTGCAAGCGATCTGACATCGATCTTTTCCTGGTATGAAACCCTGTAAACCTGTGCCTGCTGTCTTGCCTGGTTGACAAGAACCCTTGTATCTCCAACCAGTCCAGCTGATGCGGCTCCTATATGCTCATCAAGCTGATGTACCTTCCTGCTGCCACGGTCATCTGACAGTTTATCACACGGCCTGAGTCCAGCAAGAACAACACCACCTTCAAACTTTATTCCAGCACATGTAGCAGCTCTCTTTATAGCTTCTCTTGCATACTCTACCTGGAAAAGACGTCCATCGGGCGAAAACGTAACTATAGCCCTGTCGTAACCCATCTTTCCTTGCTTCGGCATCATTCCCATATTTATTCACCAATCGTTCATTTTTTATTATTGAAATGGCAAGAAATGCCACATCTCTCTTTTTTCCAAATACTTATTACACCCAACCTTTAAAAACTTTTACAGATCCAGGAGACGACCTGAGGACGAATGAAGTTATATGCTCCTGTTCCAAAGAAGATTGTACTTAAAGTACTTAAACCTTAACATAAATCTACCTCCGGATAATCACATATACAGTTAAGAACACATTCTTTGCATCTTGGACTTCGGGCCCTGCATATCTTCCTTCCGTGCTTTATCAGATTTATATGAAACTCCTGTTTTCTCTCTCCTGGAACCATATCCTCGAGGATATCATAGGCGGACTCCCTCGTCGAACCATCCGGAACGAGACCCAGCCTACTGGAAACCCGGAAGACATGTGTATCCACAGGGAAGGTCTCCATTCCAAATGTAAAGTTAAGTACAACTGCTGCGCTCTTGGGTCCTATTCCAGGCAGTTTTCTCAGCCATTCCTTGGCCTCCTGAACATCCATACTTGCAAGAAAACCAAGATCGAGATCCCCACGCATTCTTTCTATCTCCTTGAGACAACTCTTTATCCTTTCTGCTTTGATGTTATGAAGGCCCGAAACTGATATCGCATCGGATATATCATCGACACTGGCCTCCTTTATCTCACCCGGGCTTTGAAATCTTTCCATAAGACTTCTGTAGGCCCTGTCTCTGTTTGTATCGTTTGTATTCTGGGAAAGTATAACCTGGATCAGAGAGTCAACCGGGTCATCCCTCCGGTCCACTACAGGGACACCGTATTCTTCCTTGAGGAGATCCATGGCCCTACGGAGCTTGGACATATTTTCACCTTTACAACCCATGAATTTAAGCTTAATGAAAACAAAAGATATCCAAAGTAAACTTTTTAACTATGTGACCAAAGTTATAGTCATAAGGCGGGGGTACCCAAGCGGCCGAAGGGGCAGCGTTGAGGGCGCTGTGCACGTAGGTGCTTCGTGAGTTCGAATCTCACCCCCCGCACCACTGTTTACTTGAAACAGTGCTTAATTTCTCTTATGCGCCATGTGCAGTTCCATCCAACCAGATCACAGTAGTCCTCTCCCTCCGTCGGCTCCACTGCAAACTCCCCTGTCTGGGGCTCAAGGAAAACTACCCCTTGATCCGCTGTGTCAAAGGCAACTATAGAATGGGAACCCTTTTCATGGTCTATAAAAACTGTACATGCACCTATACCTTCACCCAGTGCATTCCCTACAACATCGTTGGCAAAGTCCTGGCAAACGTAGTCTTCGCTATAGTTGTTAAGATATGTTCCGTCTTCCATCACAAAGTCAACAACATCGGAGTAGTTTACTCTATATGTAGTCTCCCTGCCGAAGGTTTTTTCCTGTGTTTCGTTTTCGGTAGGAATACCATACCCACCACTATCACCCATAAAACGCCCTGTTAAAGAACCCGAATAAAATAAAGCGGATAAAACTAAGACGACTGCAAAAAATACTGTAACCAAAATACCTCTGTCCATATACCCACCCGTTACATGTAACAGTTAAAGAACAAGTTTTAAGTACATGGAGTTCAGGTCCGGGCAAAACTACCTACCGGTGTTGTTCATATACCTATCAACCATACCCGGATCCTGGCCGTTTTTGTCCAGAGATCTCTTGAGCTGCTCGGGGGTAAATCCCCTGTTGAGATTCCTACGTATCCATCTCTTCATACCGCTTGGAATATCATTACCAACGTCTAATCTATCTCCTGTTGTATTGAGCCTGTTCTTCAGTTCTTCTAATCTGTCGTTACTTCTTTGGCTTCTGCTCCGGGGTGAAGATCCTGTATCTACTTTATTTCCATCAACGGATCTCTCTTTTTTTCTGGCCTCAAAAACAGGTCCCCTTCCCTCTTCATCTGAGGACTCCGCAGGAGATTTTATCGGTCTGTCTTCTGGAAAACGACGATCCCCGTCACATGCCTTTAAACTGGAAATATCCTCCTCCATCTGTTTCTGCTTTTCATAAATACTCTGTAGTTTATCTTCTATAGTCGGACCTTCGACTATTTCCTCTATTTCCTCTGCAAAGCCGTCGCCTTCGAAGTCCGTTTCCTTAAACTTTTCAAATATATCTCTAATTGACATTTACATCACCTACAGCCTTCAGGGCCTTCAGTAACATCCTCTGACGTTCCTTCAGTTTTTTGTTTTGCTCCAGGACTTCCCCGAACATACTCCTTACCTCCTTGTATTCTCCCAGAGCTTCCTTTAGATTTTTAGAATCAATGTTTGAGAGCATCTCATCGACGAGATCACTTATCTCGTATACCTTGTTCTCGACCTCTTCATCTGTTTCCTCTATCTTTCTCTCCAGTTCCTTCCTCAGATCCTTGAGATCGTCCTCTTTTACCATATCTTCTGTCTTAATATCTATCTTATCCACACTTCTCATAAGCTCCGTTATAGTCTCCTTGTTGGAATCTATCTTTCCCTTGTAGTTCTCAAACTCACTGACCTTGTTGGATATCTCAGAAAATATATTTTCTATCTTGGATGCCTTCCTCTCAACATAGTTCTTGTTTTCGTCTATCTCATCAAGCTTCTTGTTTATCTTGTTTGAAAGATCTATTATATTTTCTACATCCTTTATACCACTTAGTTTCTTATCGACGTCCCTTATCTTCTCCTTGAGAACTTTAAACTGCTCGTCAAACTCTTCAATCCTTGCCTCGTTCTTTGAGATCTCTTCCTCCTTCTTCTGCAGTTTTTTCTCAAACCTACCAGGCTGTATCTCTTCGAATATCTCCTTTATTCTGCCGAAGTCTCCTTCGAGATCGTCAAAGTCCCTCTCTCTGTCCATGAGACTGGATCTCAGTTCACCTATCTGACCGGACAGCTCCTGTATCTGATCCTGAAAGCCAGACCTTTCATCCTGCACCATCTCAAGCTTTGCTTCAAGCTTGTCTATACGCATCGTTAGCTTATCTAACTTACTGGCCTCATCGGGTATCTCCTCGACATCCTTGTCTTCGTCTTCAACAACAAGACCTCCTTCCTCTTCCTCTATCTCATCAAACTCTTCCTTGCTAATGACGTTTTCCCTGTCCTCGGTGTCTTCTTCAACCAAGTCCTCTATATCGTCTTCGGCCATCTGTTCACCTACTTTAATTTATCCTCAAGGGAGTTTATGTAAATTTCGGTCATCCTGAAGTTACCCGACTTAAGCTTGTTCTTTGCCATTCTCAGAGATGTTCTAAGATCAAAGACATCCTCGCCTCTGTCATCCATATCATCGACCTTGGCTTCGAGTTCGTCAAGCTTCTCGGCAAACTCCTCGTACTTCTTCAGCTCCTCTTCCTTGAGTTTGTGTGGATTGTGCCACGTGGGCCTGAACCTCACAAACCACGGATCACCGTCGTTATACTGGGCGTGCTGCATCATACAGACACCTATACCCTGTCTTGTTATCCTTTTAGCGTACTTTTCTCCGTACTTGTCCTTTGCTTTTCTTATATCCTTTATAGCCTTTGTATTGAACTGGACATCCGTTAGAACATTACCCTCTATAGCCTCCTTGAAGTCAGCCAGAACCTGTGAACACATTATAAGACCTATTCCCCATTTTCTGAACTCTCTGCATGCCCTTTCAAGTGCCTTGTAGCCACCCTTACCGCCGTACTTCTCAAGAAGCCTATGAACTTCGTCGAATACCACAACAAGTTTAAGCTCCTCGGACTCCTCCCAGTTTATCTCGAACATCGAGTCTATTATATTTCTCACTGCCCTGTCGAACTCCTCGGTGGAAAGTTCATTTAATGTGAAAACCGTTATCTCACCCTCCTGTGTAAGCTCCTGGAAGTCTATATCCCTGTCTGGATCATCCATCTTGTGTATCATACCAGGATAGCTTCTCCTTTTTCTCTTGTCCATTCCGTGGTGACTGTAGTGCTTAAGAAGCTCCTCGTCCTCGCACTGGTTGACAAATCCTGTCCACTGGGCTGTGGGATCAAATACAACGACGGGTATTCCCTGATCCAAAGCCTCCTCTGCAAAGACAGAGGCACCAACCGACTTACCTGCGCCTGTGGCACCTGCAACCAGGGCATGTGTCTTTAGGTCGTCGGGATTGTAGTATGCCTTTTTATTGCCTCCTGCAAGCTTTCCTATCCAGAAGGATCTATCGCTCTTCTGTGGTATTGCATTATCATCTACCGGGAAAAGATACCTCTGCTGTTCTTCCTTGGCCTTCTTCCACTCTTTATACTTACCCTTTAGATGAACGGTGCTTATGACTATAGCCAGTATAGCAATCGGGAGCCCAAGGAAAAGAAGTGCTTGGCCTGCTGTAGTTGCCCAGAAAGTTTCAAGTACATGGAATGTTTGCATGTCTCTCACACCTTTGTTGTCGAACTTGGCCCATACCTCTAAGTTATATTTACCGGGTTCCGTGTCCTCGGGTATCTCCATCTGTCTGAAGCCCGAATAACTGCCTGTAAACGTCACATTTTCTCCTGCTTCAACCACTGTCCTGTTGTCGGGGCCTCTTGCTGTGTAGGTAGCCTCTATATCTAACTCATTTGTACTCTCGGTATTTAACTCTAAACGGAAGGTTACGTTGTCGCCTCTCTCCACCTCATCATCAACAATATTCACATCAAGAGAAAGATACTCGTCGCCCTCTTCCAGTACATTAACCTCAAAGGGCAGGGTCCTCTGTCTGCCTCTTGCAGAAAGAAGTATATCACCAGAAAAGGTACCAGGCCCTGTTTCTACCGGAACCTGTAGGTCCATCTCCAGTGTTCTTGAGCTTGTCGACTCCAGTTCAATCGAGCTCTCTTCAAACTCCAACCAATCGGAAACATCACCTAGAGGCTCGAGATCAACGGTTAGATTTTCATGTATATTGTTTGTCAACATAATCCAGAAGCTTCTCATGTCACCTGGGAAAAGGTCCACGCTATCGAGGTTAGTTTCGAGGTCGAATGGGAAAGGATCCTCCTCTTCGCCGGGCATTGCACCGTTTCCTCCACTGTCGCCGGTATCCCCTGTATCATCGGGCGTGTATCCTGCACAGTCAATAAGTTCGCCGTCGGATATGCATGCCTCTGCAAGAATATAGGCACTCCCTGGTTCTTCGTCCAAGAAGTTTAGGGTGTTTTCCTGTGTACTGGGGCTATAATCAAAATAGTGTTCCTCACCCAAAGTTATGTTACAGTCTCTATATTGATAGTCCCATTCACTGCACTTCAAAACCCTAAGGTTTTCTGTGTTCTGGACTCCACCGAGGCTTCGGCCTGAGAAATCCATGGTTATATTTCTACGTGAAAATGTGAGATTTTCGTCTGCTTCAACCACAATACCAAATATAGGATTCTGGAACTTTCTTGAAATAGTTCTAAGGGCGCCATCGGCTGCATCCGAATCGGGTATATAGTCAAACTGAAGGGGATCCTGTAGTTCATCACCCGAAGTCGAATCGTTTATATCTAGGGATTCAAAAATTATCTCCTGGCCGAATACCTCCACATTCATATCGTACCCACGCCTATGTACTTCCCAGTCGAACTCGGATGTTTCTTCACCGACTGTAAACTCATGTATGGGATGTGGCCAGAACTCCCTTCCTTCTCTGTAGAAGGTAAAGTTTGCAGATATATTGTCACCGGTCGGCTTATCGAGACTGCCTCTGAGATCAACGGGCTCATAGACACTGAACCATCCACGGGTACTGTTAACAAGGCCTCCTCCGAGATCGCTGTATTCTCCCAGCTCTCCTGTATCGTTGGCATAGACAGTTATGTCATAGTCTCCGACGGGAAAATCTTCACCGCCTGTACCATCAAAGTCTGACTCGGTGAGATTGAATATAAACCTATCTCCGTTCCTCTCGTAGTCTGTTATGTTTAAAACACCATTCGGTATATCTATGCCTACCCAGGCCTCGTCCACGCCTGTGTTATCTGTTATGTCAACCTCTATCTCCTTGTAACCATAATCGCGTACAGTGTCCTTGTCTATAGGATCCACGTACACATCAGAAAATACAGGAGAAACAACATCTTTGTATATTACAGAGTCCTCGTTCTCTCCATAACTGGTCAAGTTGTCGTGTGTTGCCGCAACCCTTATACTGTTCTTTATGGGGTTACCTGGGACCCACGGAACTTCACATTTTATAATCCATGCAGCAGACAATGTATGGAAGGGTTCATCTGTTTTCGTACACATCTCACCATCGACCCATACATCAAACTCCACGTCATCATCCACAACATCATCAAGGCGTGTTACATTTACGCTTAGTTCAACTTCGTCACCGACGTTCAATGGACCTTCATGGCTGTCTTTGGTTGGGTTCAAAACATCAACAGTTAGGTCAACTATATCCAGTGTAGCGGTGAAGTTTATGTAGGACGGTATAAGATCATCTATAGGCTCCAGAGTTATATCTGCAACATAGGTTCCATTCTCGTAGTCTTCTTCACCTCTCTGATGTACTACCTCTAAGATCACAGAACTCTGGTTGGCAACTTCTACTGTCTGCTTTGATGTAGTTATATAGTCCGTATGCCCCTCTGTTCCATTACCGTCGAAATATACATCAAAGGAACTGTTTTCTTCAATGTTGTTGAAAATTTCTACCTGGCCTATAACACCCTCCATATCACCTGTACCTATAGTTTTGTTCATAAACTCAGGTTCCTTCTCAATGTACCAGTCTGGAATATCTACAGTAAGGTTAAAGACCGAAACATCCCAGCATCTATCCTCCGGAGAGCAAGTGGAGTTTGTAGCATTTGCGACTATATCGGCAGTATACAAACCTGGCTCTATGTCCATGGGCAACGTGGCATTAATATCCACTGTTTTATTATGGCCTCTTTCTATATCTCCGATGTTTCCCGAAACAGAAGTCCAGTTGTAGATGTTTTCGTTGCTGACGTTGGTCATATTTATCGTTACATTTTCGACTTCCGTATTACCAAAGGCTTCGACCGAGAAGTTGGCAACGACCCCTTCGAAACCAGCAGATTCTGATGAGTTCACTGTATCCTCCATGATATTAAGAGCAGTGTTGTCCATGATTTCAAGTATAGTCGAGTTCTCCGTTGTATTTTCACTTCCATCGGAGTTGGTCCAGTGGAGGGTTGTATTAATATCGGTAGTTCCTGGGTCCGCGTACTGTGTTACATTTACTTCGGCTGTCCTTGTGCAGTTTTCACCGTCGTCGAGAGGTGGACATTGGACATCCTCTACATATATACCTTCTTCTGTGTCTACAGTTATCTCGGGTGAAAGCATAAGGCTTCCCTCGCTCTTGACTGTGAGATTTATACCAAAGGTATGGTTGTTCAACCTGGTTATGTCTTCTGCCTCTTCAAATGACGGCTCCTGGAGAAGTGTTCCAGTTGTATTGCCCGAGTCAACCACAAATGTCAGTTCGCCTTCGTTCGTTGATGTCACATTGTAAAATACAGAGGACTGGTCTGTTATGTTACAGGTTAGATTGTACTCGCCTTCCTCCGAGGTCTGGAACCAGTGGTATCCCAAACCGGAATCCAGGGTAATGTTGGTTCCCATTTTATCTGTATCGTTGTAGAAGTCCACATAATAACCTCCTATACCCCCGGAGCTGTGTGAATCATAAACACCGCAGTCAAATCTTACATCTGCATTCTCCCCACAGATCCAGGAGTCATCTCTAAGGGTACAGTAGTCGGATGTCAGATCTATATCACCTACTTCAGACCATCCGTATAGATCAAAGTTCAATGTAGTAAAGTTCGGTACATAGTATTCACCGTCTGCAGAAGCATATAGCCTCCTGTCTCCCACCAGCTCACTGATATCGGGTTCCCACGGTCCATCGTCTTCCATCACCCAATCTCTGAAAACCACATCCTTATCCAGAGGAGCCCCGGACTGTGGTGTCAGGCACTCTCCGTACTCATCTGATATACATATACTATCCACAAGAAGATGTGGGGCATCGCGTCCATAACCTGCATTCCCATCGTACTCAACAACAACAGATATCCAGTCTGAATCTACAAACGACCCATTGTAGCATGTGGTTGAATTCCATGTAGACTCATCCTCTCTGAGCCTGTCCATATCAAAGTCCATATGACAAGATCCCTCTCCGGCATAAACAGTCGCCGTTCTCTCGTCATCAAAGGTTCCCCATGCCTTGTACACAAGGGAGAGATACTCCGAGTTGATTTTTCCAGGAACAGTAATGTTGAGATATGTTTTGCCGTCGAATGCAAATACATGGGCAGAGTAGTTCCCACTGTAGCTATCGTTTTCTATAAAAACATAGTCATTGTAGTCGTCGCTTCCGGGCGTTCCATCTGTATAATTCCATCCCGACAGACTTCCGCCTTCAAATCCTCCATTCTCTATGTAATGTATCCTATCCTGTGGCTGCTGGTTGGATTCATTCCACATAATCCGGTAGTCCCTGCTCTCCCCGGTCTCTAAGTCCACAAGGAAGACTATATCTGTGTAGTTATCCACATATTCCTTTTCATAGTCCAGTTCCTCCTTTTTTTCATCTGTCCAGGGTCTTACTTCCATGGAAACATTTCCATCTGAAACAATCCGGGTATCGTTCACTCTCCAATTACTGAAATCAACGCCTATTTCCTCGAGCCAAGATCCGTTTATCCTTAGGGGCTCATCTGTTCTGTTTAAACCCATGTTCTCTGTCAAACCTATCCTTATGCTATCCTTCCTGACAAGGCTCCAGTTAGCCGTGTAGCCATCGATCTGCACACCCTCACAGGAATCGTTTACCTCGGACCCAAGATCTATTGTTTTGTTTTTGTGTTGAAGTGAACCCGACTGAGGGTCTGTTATATTAATATCAAGACTGTCCCATACCTCCACATCCGAGGAGTCAATTCCATCGACAACTGTATAGAACTGGCTTTCTCCACCGACTTCTACAGTAATACTGTAACCCCCTCTATCTACATCACAGTCTGGTTCCCAACTGTACATACATACCCCATCACCGAAACCACCTGAACCTGCTTCCTCTCCGTTGTAGTAGTATGAGCAATCGTGTCCTTCTTCAGAAACTTTTTCGCCGTACTGGTCGACAAGCCCACTCTGAAGTTCCGATGCTGTATTTCTCAGGAGCACATCGCCGTCCAATGGCTTATGTATATCTACATTCAACAGGCCATGGATATCAACCAAGAATTCTGTTGTATTTGTATCCATGTAATGTTCATCGTCCGCGACACCAGCCTTCCATATCTGGGATCCTACAGAATAATTCTGCCCTGGTGAAAAGTTATAGGTTCCATGTCCCGTCTCGTTTGTCAGGCTTTGGTTTCCGCTGTCCCAGCTTTCACCATCTTCAGTTACCCAGAAACTGAGACTGACATTCTCTCCAACTTCGTGAAATCCCTCTTCTTCATCAATTACAGCTACCTCAAAATAAGTTTCCTCGGACCTGTTGACCGAAGTCTCGTTGCCCTGTATGTGCTCCACGGAAACTGAGTGCCTTTGTCCCATGGGACCATGGAAATCCGTTGTGTTCACAGGCGAATGGAATATTTCTACAGGGTCCCCGGGACTGTAGTCAAAGTACTCAAATTTGTACGTGCTGTTACCACTCCAGTCCATGTCGCTCTGTATATCCTCAAAGGTTGCTGTACCTTGGCCTTCAACCATATCTGTACCCTTTTTGATCCACTGGCCGGACTGATTTGGCTTTACAAAAAGTGTTACATTAACATTATCGCCGTCTTTGTCTTCCACGTCCACATAAAAGTCAAATTTTGACCCCCAAATGTCGGTCTCTGGATCAACACTGGTATTTTCAATAACAGGTTTGTAGTTCGTGGAACCTCCCACAATATAGTTCATGGAAGATGTCTCCGGCTGCTTCCATTTGAAGAAATCAACTACTCCACTTTGATCTGTATCCTCCTTACAGACGTAGAAGGTTTCACCTTCTACCTCCCTTTCTACGTACTCTACATCATCGCCATGACAGTCACCCTCTTCGTCTGGAGTCAGATCCATCCAGAAACCGTCGACATATACCTCAAGGAAAGAGTCCTCTGCGACCTGTTCCTCGTCTATGGTTGCATTTGCGGTTACATTTTCAAAAACTTGATTCGATGTACTCCATATAGTGTGGTTCTTTCTCCAACTATAGTCGTCGGTTTCCTCTGTAAACCATTGCTCCGATGAGTTCATAAGAACAGGAACATCTTGTGGCATTGTATCATCCCAGAAAACCACAGGTTCCGGAAGATCTCCCTGGGTGCTATAGAGAACAAAACTATCTATATCACATACATAGCCCTCGGATGTCTCCACGGTATCGTACTGTGTTCCATTGAAGTCACATACACTGGCATCCTGACTTACGTTTATGTATCTTACTTCAACGTCGTTGACAGGCCTTTCTTCGAAGTTCAGTTTAATCGATTCGCTTCCTATAGACTCATTGACCATTATATTTCTAGTTCTTGACCAGTCTGCATTTTCCTTGGTTACGATATCGGACACGTTGTATCTGTACTCTACATCCAGATTCGAAACATTCAACCTTCCTGCAAAGTCAGAACCAAAGGTAAAGGGAACAGAACAAACTCCTTCTACGGGAGAGCAATCTTCTAAGAAATCCTGGATTGACTCTTCAAAACCTTCTGCTCTTTCGGATTCCCTGAGCTTTGTATCGGCCGACTCCCATACCCTCTGATCACCGATATCCAGAGAAGCATTGGTTGGGAAATACTCAAAATTAAATATATACAGATTCCCATCCCCTGCTGCAACCTCATCTCCCTGGAGGTCCGGCATCAAATTTCCTGCAGTAACCGAATGAACATAGCTTTCGGTCTGGAAGTCCCATATAAGATCCCCATCATTTGAAAAAACATGCACCCTTTTGTTGTCATGTGTACCTGCAACTATCTCCTTTTCTCCACTGTACGGACTTTCGGTTATTATATCATAAACTTCTACGCTGTTTATTCTGTAGTCGAGGGACTTTGACCATACCACATCCAGCTCTGGAGCTTCGGAAGTTATATTGTAAACTGTTATCTCGTAGTCTGTGTCGTCCCCTACAACAATTTCATCCCATTCGGATTCAACAATACTGCTCACCTTTATAGTGGTAACGGTCCTCTCTGTGTCCTTCGAAAACTTCTCATGACCTGTTCTGTTGTATATCCGGATATGGTTTCCCGTTGCAACAGCAATATCAAGTCCTTCGTCCGGTAAAAGATTTCCTGTGCTTACATCCCTCACGACACCTTCGGTCGATACATTCCAAACAACTTCATCTTCTCCACCAAGAACGTAAAGTCTTGTATCCTCTGATCCTGCTATTATCTCATTGTTCTCATCTCCAGTAACATCTGCGATCTCAACTGTTCTTGCGTCTCCACCGGTTGTATATGTCCATAACTCATTACCATCCTTATCAAGGACGTATACATCGTTGTCCTCGTTTGCAAAAACAACTTCATTGTCTCCATCACCTGTTACGTCACCTATATCCGTGGAGTATGTGGTATGTGTAGCAGGAGGTTCATCGTATGTCCATATAATATCACCTGTGTCACCTTCTACCAAAAACACACTTGAATCGCCTTGTGTACTGTACTTTCTACCAGAAACTATCTCATTGTCTCCATCACCTGTTACGTCACCTACAGAAAGACCTTCTACACCTGCCTCTGTTATTTCCCTTTTGTAAACCGTAGTTATTTCACCTGTTAGATTAACGCCTGTGGTCAGAACCGTGCTGTTTTTAGGTATATCGACGTAGTAAGTCTCTGTTCCACCGTCATCAGGGAAGTCTATATCCTTCGTTGGCTCTGTATCATTGAAAGACGTTTCTCTGTATAAAAATGAGAACTCGTTAAGATCCAGTGTATATGTCTCCTGCGACAGAAAGTAACCTGTAAGAGAACCTGAAAACACGACAGCAAACAAAACTAGAACAACTACTCCAAATACTACAGATATCATCCGGGGGTGCTCATATTTCATGCTTTCTACATTAGTCTACGTATCAGGATTAAAATGCTTATCGTTTGGTCGAACTAGACCTCAACAGGCTTCATATTCTTTGTCACTTCCTTGAGATCGTTGATTGCCTCCTTTAGTTCCCTTACCTCATGAGAAAGCTTTATCTCTTCCTCGTCAAACTCCTTAAGAATCCTCTTCTGTTGTCTGAACTCGAACTCCAATATGATTAGGTATACAACCACAAGGAGACAGAAGATTACAAGAAGCTCCATTATTGGTATATTAATTCCAAATATATACATCTATTTTCACCTCTCTGATCTAATGCTTCCTATTCTTTTGTAGGAGATATAACCTGCACCGGCCACCGCCAGTATGATCAAGAGCACAGTTATTGCTCCACCGGCTGGCTCAAATGAGCCCTCTACATAGAAGTTTCCAGTTCCAGAAGCCAGTGTTGTGAAGTCTTCTCTGAAACTTACCCTGGCCATGTAGTCACCCGACGGTAGATTTGGAGAGAGAATATATTTCTCTGTGAGTTCCGTTTCCTCAAGAGGCTCAAGATCCTCTATCTCTACTATATCCGACAGTACAACGTTCCTTCCCGGTCCAACTATCTCCGATTCCAGTCTTGCCCTGTCTATCTCCTGACCTCCGTTTATAACCAGTATACTTATGTTTACAGGTGAATCGAGATCATACGAGTCCTTCTGTGGTGTAACTATAACCGTAGGATAGGACTGTTTGTATCTTATCTTTATCTGTCTGAGTTCATCTGGACCTATTTCATCTATAAATACAGAAGTAGATGCTTCTCCTCCTGTGTACTGGAGCTCTTCTCCAAAACCTGTCTCAACACTTATAACATCATCATACCGGATCGGTAGGTTGAAAACTACTTCCTCATAGGAATCCCTTGCAAAGTTTCTTACAAATACGTCCATTTCAAGCTCTACCATCTCACCGGGTAGCTCATCAACAACTTCTACATCTCTGTCAACCTCCATGACAGGTGCAGTCAAGGCCCTAATCTCGTAACTGCGTGTAGTCAAGGCAGGTATCCTTTCTTCCCATTTAAGTACCATTGAATCTTCTCCTTCCCTTAGGTCACCCTCTATTCTGACTGTTTCTCCGTCTTGATCTGTATACTGAACCCATGCCCTCTCTACTGCGTTCAGTACATCAACCTCGAAGGTTCCACGGACAGGTCTTGGATTTGGATTGTAAACTTCAACGGGCTTCATCCACTCTGCCATATCTCCAACGGATACTCTTCTTGTAAGGCTAACGTCACCTTCTCTGATATCAAGATCCCTTGTAGGTTCAGGAACGGAAACCCTGACATCTCCTATGGCGGTTGCTCCTAGTTCAACTCCTGTGGCAGGGTCTATACCTGCAAGGGTTGCAGGCATCTCGTAAAGTCCCGAGTCTGTTATATTGAACTTGTATGAGACCCTTATCATTTCGTTATCATTAAGATGCCATCCATCACCGTCCTGTTCATCAAGGTATTCATATGCTTCGACCGTCTCACCCGAAGGCAGTTCAACTGTTCCAAGGTACTCTATGTGATACTCTGTGGTCCATTCCGTCCATGTCTGGCCGCCATCGTCCGAATATTCAACTATTACATCTCCATCTGTGAAGTTTGTTCCCTGTGGAACGTAGTCTGTAAACATTATACCTTCAATTCCCTCTTGTTCATCGGTTGCATCTATTACCTCTACTCTGAGAACACCATCTATCAGTGTAGGCTGTTCCGGGTCTTCTGCAACAAGGTCCTTGAAACCTATCAACCTCTTTGCAGAAACACTCAAAGTCTGCTCGGGCTGAACCTCGGTAAGCGGAGTTCCTGATTCTGTGGTATATGTATTTTCACCGTCAAAGGTAAATACATTACCAGTCTCGGTAGTATAGTTTGTATATACACTGTACTCGAGCCTTATCTGCTCGGACTGATTGAGATTACTGTCCAGACCTTCGATGGCTTCGACGTTGCCTATTGAAATCTCTACAAGACCGTCGTCTCCTTGACTTGTGGGCTGTGTTACCTGTACAGTTACATCGTTGGTTATGTCCTGTGTGGTTTCGTCGTCAAAGAAAACCTGTACACTTTCTTCGTCTACAGCAAAGAATGTATCATCGCCGTGTCCTAAATCGGAAGGAGATTCTCCATCATCTGTGGTTCCTGGAATTCTTGAAACTATATCCACGCTTTCTGCCTTTGCCTCGGTAGAACCCTGGTGTGTCGTATTGTCTGTTATATTTATAATCTCGCCCTGTGTTCCCGGATTGAGTACACCATCCAGGGTCTTCTGGTTTATCATATCAACCTTGTAGAGAACTGGCATATCAAGTGTAGTATTTATATATGCAAAGTGGTTTTCGGCATCTGTATCGTTCCAAACAACCTCCCATTTGAACTCTGTTGCATAATAAGGCTTAGCTGCGTCGGTGTCGTACCACTCGCCGCCTCCTGCCACATCGTCTGTTGTGTATATTCTTCCATGTTCACCTGTTATATCCTCGGTGAAGCCCTCTTCCATATGTTGAACTCTCTCATCCAGCTCTCCCTGGTCTGTGACGTTGTAAATGGCCCACTCATGCACTGTGTATGTAAGGTTGTTTGCAAGATTTCTCATAAAACCTCTTACATTCCATCCCTGGTCCGTTTCAGATAGATCCGTACCCTGCCTTATAGGACCTCTGGAAAACCTACCTTCTATGGTCTTCCCTGTAAGTGTTTCAATATCAGACCAGTAGGATCTTGCTCCCCTGTCCTCTGAATCTAGATCGACAGAGTCACCATCGAAATGCTCGTGCTCTTCCATCTCACCCTGGAAGGTTACTGTCTCGGATGAATCTGTTCCTATATCACCTGTCCACTCGACGCGGTCTTGGTTCCCATCTTCATTGGAATCACTTGAACTTGCACCTTCACCTGTAGTTGTAATATCTATAACTGAACCCTCCTCTGTATCAAACTGAACCGCTATGTCCACGCCATTCAGTGTATGGACCGTCGAAGGATTTGTAACGGTCAGTGTGAAGTCCATCGTATTAACCGGTGTATCTACGTTATCAGAGCTGTATAGATCCTCACCGCCCTCCACGTTACTGTAGTCCAGAGAAAGTTGTATAACCGGGGCCTGATCGGCGTCGTCTATATTATAATATAGGCTTTGGTCGTTTTCTGTTGTATTAAGGTAAAGATACGACCTATCCCATGGTTCTCCAAAAGAAGAAAGTGCTCCTTTGTATGCAGTACTAGACTGAAGATCCGTGTCTGTAGTATCTGATATGTTGACTCTTATGTACTGAAGAACATCCTGTGTATTTGAAACTGCAACCTGAGAATATCCATATCGGCATGGATTTTCATCACCGCATTCAGTCCAGGTAACAGAGTTATCTATACTCCCGTTATGATTGTAGTGTGCCTCGACCTGTTCTGTGAGATAGGCAGCAGGTCCAACGGTCTGTGCCAGAGCCGGAAGACTCAAAAATCCAACAGCAAGTAAAAAAGCGGTAGCAGCTACGATCTTCTTCATGGCAATCAATTTCATATTTGATAGTTAAATATTTAAAGCTTTTTCTTGGCCTTTCTTCTTATTTCATCTATTCTTTCCTGATAACGATCCTTCTTACGGTAAAGTCTTGACAGTATCAATCCGACTACAGCGGCAAAGACCGCTATGATATGCCAAACCTCGACGGCGAATAATTCATCCCTTCCTTCGACATAGAAGGAGGACTCCCTCGAAGTAATAGTCTGGAAGTTTCGTCTGAAAACGGCCTTCATGTTGTATTGGCCTTCTGGAAGACCGGCGAGATCCACAGTCCTGAGAATTTCCTTACTGATATTGTCCATGGGTATCAACTCGGAGTAAACCTGTCTATGGCTTGGTTCAGGGCCTGTTACAGTGAGTTCCACATGGCCTCCGACATGCCCCTCCTCTCCCACAACAAGTATGGTTATATCGGAACTCTCCTTGTGCGTGTAGCTGTAGCTGTCTGGACTTAAAACAAGTATAGGCGGGAGCTCCCTGTATACTGTTTCAACAGAGACCGTCTCTCCCGGACCAATTGATCCAAGGTGTATCTTTGTTTTCTCGCCGGACCCTATGTAGTCTATGTCTTCCCCATCGATTGTAACAGAACTTATACTTTCGTAGGGTATATCAACGAGATGGCTTACATCCTCGTACTCATGGGGTGCGTAGTTGCGGAATTCCTTATTGAAGATGAACTCGACCGACGTGTGGTTTGATTCAACTATACCTATATCTTCCTTATCGAGAACAACAGGTGAGGTATGGGATTCAAATTCAAATATTCTTCTCTGGAGAGGCCCCATGTCTACTTCCCAGTTTACAAACTTACGACGGAGTTTTTCCTTAACCTCGAGCTTCTCTCCATCCACATAACAGGAAAAGGCCTCGTCTGGAAGGTATATCTGAAGAGTCCTTTTCATTCGCTCCTTGTTGGGATTGTTTACAGTAACTTCCCTTGTCCATCTCACAGGCTCGTCGACGATGGCTTCATCCTGGAACCATCTATCTCTGTGTATACCCATGGGCTCGGCCTCCCAACCAACCCTTACAGGAGAAATCTTATCATCGTTTACAAATACATCATCGTAGTAGTCGTAGTACGATACCCTTGTAACTATACTGTTTCTGCCGAAGTTTGCTCTTGTATCGTATGTTACATTGATCATTTCTCCATCGTCGAGTCTAAGTCCCTGATCTCTGTCACTCATTATACTTATCTCGTAAAATGAAAATCCCTCACCATTGACAGTTCTTTCACCTACCTTTTCTATATCGTACTCGTCGGGCATTAGCTCGTTCCACTGGCTGTCCTTCTTGTATTGGACTTCTACTGAGGGTTCCTCCAGATGGTTACCTGGTTCAAGAAGCACACCGAGATCTATATTTCTCATACCTCTGTTTCCTGTATCCCTCACCATATCGGACCTTGTTATCCTGACGAGATTTCCTGTAACAACGGACGCAGTCGACTCGATGTTCTCGAGATCAAGCCTCTTTGGAGCAGGAGGAGGTGAAGGATCAGGTGGATCTGGATCTGGCTCATCGACACCATCCAAGGATATATTTTCCTCGGCAAACTGCGAATCAGGAGTACCGGAAGACGACCAGGACGTTGAGTTCGAGTAGAAGGAGTATTTCCTGTCTTCATCCGAGCTTCCTGAAGCGATGGTGTACTCAAGGAGTATATCCTCATTAGGTTCAAAGAAGTCCGTGGTCTCGTTGGCCATGACTTCTGCCCTGACATAACCATATGAACCACTACCAGGCTCCTCTATAACTATATTAGTATCGTTTGTTATATCCCGTGTTCTCGGCTGACCATTTACAAAGTCCCTATAAGCAACAGATACATCATCTATGTTCCAGTATTCACTGTCTCCATCGGTAGACTCGTTTGGAACGATAGAGAAAATCTCTGTTCTGTTTGCACGGGTTTCTTCTTGGCCTATGTTTTTCAGTGTATCCCTTACACGTATCTTCCTGCCGTCCATACTGTTCTGCTGAATGGAAAGATCCTTCTGGAGATCGCCTTCGAAAAAACGTATAAGAGGCATTTCCACTACCTCCGACTCAACGTACTCTCTATATATAGAATCACCCCACTGCACAGACCAGTCGAAGGTTGCAAAGTAGTACTGCTTCTCCTCCTCGTCGGAGTAGTATGTATCGGTGTATATGGCTTCACCGGGTTCGATTTGCTCGTTTACAGTTGCGTTTATCAGTGGCTCATCTTCGTCTATTCTGTAAAGTTCCCAGCCATCCACATTGTACTTTAGGCTGTCTGCTCGGTTCATAAGAAATCCTTCTATCTCCCAGTTTTCTCCGTCCTTTTGAACCATATCTATTCCGTTTCTGGCAGAGGCCCTTGAATACCTTGCATGGAAGCTTATGTCGGTAAAGGTGGAGTCGTAGTTTTCGTATGTGGCCATGTACTCGCCTCTATCCATATCGACCGGAACGGCTGTGTTGAAGTTGACTCCGGGTTCAGTAACACCTCTAAACGATATCATCACAGGCTCCCTTTCGTAGAGGTTCCCCGACCACTCGACTGTCTCATAGTGGTCGTTCGATCCTTCTCTTTTTACCCTCCTACAGCGGTCGTAGTCACCTGTACAACCATGGTCTCTGAGATTAAAGGAATCCTGTCCCTGTGGACCTGTCTCTGTAGGAACCTTGAAAAAGAACTCTGCGCCGTACATATCCTCCGAGCTTTCGAGCACAACACTGAACTCCAGGACGTTTTCACCGCCATGTATCTCCTTTCCTCCTCTGATGTTCATGTATTCGATCTCTACATCCAATCTGGGTGTTTTCCAGGGATCAATTGTATAGTCCAGAGCCTTGTCGGAATCCTCGATTTCCAGATACATCTTTGTAGGATCGCCTGCTGGTGAAGAAACCGCAGGCCTGTATGCCTCCAAAGACTCCAGATTTGTTCCGTTTGTCGTAGTAACTGTAAGTGTGGTGTCCTTTAGTATATCGTTGGAAAATACGCCGATAGAACCCTTTCTATCGACGGATCTGACCGTTCCGTTTGGACGGTAATCTGTGATCACCTTCTCATCTATATGGCTCGTTGGATTGACTACCTCCGCAGTAGCAACTGAGCCAAACCACATAAAAGTAGCCATAAAAAGTATCAGTACAAGGGTTTTCATCTTCATAACAATCGAATTCATTTGATTATTTGGAGCCATTAAATAAAAATATCACCTTACCAGAGAAGATTACCATCCTCCCTGCCGTAGTATATCTCCAGCTCTCCTCTGATCTTCGCCGCTGCTATATCGTCGTCAGACGTACCTCTTAGGGTCATTTCCGGTCTGTTGTATACAATATCCTCCAGTTCCTCAACTGTAAGATGGCAGCGCATATCGTCCCCTGTACTTATCTCACATATCTTTTTATCTTCTCCGTACACCTCGAACTCAGAGAAGTCTCCTCGTATAACATCCATATCCAAAAATATATTTGCACCCTGTGGCGTGTAGCCTCCAATAGGTCTTGCCTCTAGATCCATAGATTTCGCCCCGCCTGTTGTGGTGTAGACAACAGTACCTGACTCAAAGGAAGACGAAGCAACGGTAGGCCTTTCCCTCATGAAGAAACCTGTAACCGTATCACCTCCTGCAAGCATTCCGCTTGTAATTATGAGGCCCAGTAGCACAAGAACCATGACAGCCTCCTTTCTGCCTTCGTGTCTGGGTTCTATGTCTCTTTTCTCATCCATCTTTTCATAGAGATGTTCCTTATTTATTTCTCCATCCCCTCTATGTATATATCCTTCACCAGCGAATTCGAAGTCTATTCTCCAGAACATAAAGGCGGATAAACCAACTATACCCACGATAAGCAGTACTACATAAAGCCATCTGAACTCAACTTCCTTCTCTATGTAAACTCTGAAGCTGTCTGTTGCTATGGCTTCCCTGCCTGTGTATGTGATAAGGGACTCAAATATGTACATGCCTTCTTCTATATCATCGGGTAGATACAGTCCAAGCTCCCTCTTGGCTGTATCTTCGACTGCAAATGTATCGGACTTCTGTGTCAGAACCTCGCCTCTGTCATCTCTTATAGAGTAGGTGTTGACAACATCGACTGTGGCCATCCTTCCTCCTATGTTGTGCATCTTAAGTGCACCTTTAACAAGGTTTCCGGGGTTTACCTCTCGGCTAAGTACGTTCAAAGACGTGTCGAATGCCGGTATATTTGCAGATTCATGCATCTCTGTCCTTATATGTGCATTGTGTATAGGGTCAAAACCGCCAAGAACCGTCGGTACTCTCCACTGTCCTCCACCCACAATTGATATGTTGTACCTTATGTTTACTGTATCGTTTTCGTAGAGGTTGCCATCCCAGTTGCTGTAGTCGCCTATGCTCATATTGTAGTGGTATAGCCTTCCCATGAATCCATCTGGAAGTTGTACCCAAACAGGATCTTCAAGTATATAGTCACTTTCGTTGTAGAGCTCTTTGGCCTCTCCCGTGGAGTTGATATACTTCACAGTCTTGTTCTCAGGCTCTTCTGCAGCATCGGGTAGATAGTCTGCTATGTAAAGCTCTGAGCTGACTCCGCCTATCGAGGTCATGTTTATCTCGACGCTGGCTATCTGTGGATTTGTGCGGTCGGGTATCCAAACGTCCTTGTTGCCACGGAGTACCACATCGAACACCTCTATTGTCGTGTTTATCCACTCTGTCTCCTCGTTGCCCTGGACATCCTCGACTGTGGAGTTTGTATACATGGTTCTTCCTTCGTTGGCACCCATCTTTGAACTTGTCATTGTATAGTTTACGGCAACTGTGTCGCTTTCATGCAGATGGCCGAGTTCGGTTGTCGACATATCAACTGTAACGTTAACAACTGCGTTGTTTTCACCGGGGTATTCGTTTACCTCGACATCAGCCTTTTGTGTTATATCCTCCTGTTCATAGGGGTCGGCCGTGGTCCTGATTACATTTATATCGTCTTCAGAAGGCGGTGTGAAGTCATACGGTACCTCGTCCAGTATCTCTACATGTGATATGTTGTTGTTTGTCTCCACAACATCCAGTTCCGTAGTCACGTCTATATCTTCCTTCTCGCCGACCACAAGTGATCCAGGTTGCATTTCCTTGAAAAGTTCCAGATCTATTGTAGAGACTGTGAAGCTAGCTTCGTCCTGTCCAACGTTTTCTGCCCTGTCCTCGGCCTCCAGAATAACCGTGTAGTCCCCATCGTCCATTTCCTCCAGAGTATATGTCTCTTCGACACCGACGTATCTTGGTTCTTCCTCGTCGTCCAGGTACAGTCTGTACTCCTCCAGTCCACTTACTCCCGGATCGCTGTTCCACTGTACGGTGACGTTCTCGGTATCAACTGTTTGGCCTTCGTCTGGTTCAGTTATAGTTACAGTTGGTACTGTATCGTCGACAACGAGAGAGTCCTCTTCCACATCTTCTGCCAGGTTGTCTGCTTGGTCGTAGACCTCTATACTAACGTTGTAGTATCCGTCGTCTGTTCCATCGGGAACAACAACCGTGGCGTTGACACCTATGCCCTCATCCACATCCATATTGACTATATCTCCGTTTTGTCCTGTTACGTATATTGTGGCGTTGTCAAAGTATGCATCTGTCGCTGTATAATTAACATCTACATCCTCTCCACTCTGTATATACACAGGATCATCGGTCGCAGGCCAGTGTATCTCGGCCTCGGGTGGTGTATCTTCTACCCTTATGCTATCAGCCTCATAGTCCCAGGCACTATTACCTCCCAAATCATGAGCCGTTAGGTTTAGAGAATAGTTTCCTTCTGCATAACCTGCAGTATCCAAAGTCTGGATGGATTCTACTCCCTCGGAGAGATCGTAACTATCTATCTCCAACATTTCTTGATCAAATACTGTTAAGGTTGCGGAAGAGAAGTGCTGGTCGGTTGCTGTGTAGGTTACATCTACGTTGGTTCCAGACTGAACTACTTCCGGATCGGACTGTGTTGGACTGTGTATCTCTGCCTGGGG
>PWHK01000006.1 GCA_003554845.1 Candidatus Aenigmatarchaeota archaeon
CGAATCCCGATAGCGGTAGCCTCCGGCAGGATCAACCGGAATTCACATTGGAAAGTAAACTTTCCATATCCTCGCGTTGTCACACCAACTACATTTGGCTACTGAAATCCTCTCGGATTTCATGTCTCGGGTTCCCACATCAGAAGAGAAGCGACTCCCTTCCTCATCATTTGTTCGTGCCTGGAATTTTGATCATCGCTGGACGTTTGAACGTCCAAAACTCGAATACGCCGGCACGCTTTAACAGCGTAAAACACAATTAAAAATGAGGTTTAAATATCTTTTGGTGACCTCAAAAATTGCGCAGCCTTAGATTAACATCGGAACTATTTAAAGGTGAATAGAAGGGCCGGGACCGAGATTCGAACCCGGGCTAAGGGCTCCACAGGCCCTCGTGCTAACCACTACACCATCCCGGCCATGTGTTATTTTACCTTCTCAACTACTTCGTCCAGGCTTATTAGTTTTTCGTCTCCTGACTCCATTTCCTTGACTGTGATTTTTCCTTGTTTTAGATCTCTTTCGCCGACTATTATCACCCTTTCTGCTCCTATGTAGTTTGCGTAGTTGAGCTGTGCCGAAACGTTTCTGTCCTTCAGATCGGTTTCAACAACCAGGCCTTCGTCTCTTAATTTTTTTGTAATATCCAATGCTCTGTTTCTGACGTCCTTGGAAACAGGAAGTACGTATACATCTGTCCTGAGCCTTTCTTCCGGCCAAACACCTTCTCTTCTCATAAGTTCCTCTATGACTACATCACCTATTGCAAATCCGACGGCCGGTATACTCTGGCCTCCAAAGAGTTCAACGAGTTCGTCGTATCTCCCGCCTCCGCATATGGCACGGAGCTCTCCTCCCTTATCGAAGACCTCAAAGACCAGTCCTGTATAATAGTCCAGACCTCTGACTATAGACATATCAAGCTTTACTCTGTCGGCAATTCCGTAGGATTCCAGTATCTCCTCCAGTTGTTTCATTCTCACAAGTGTTTCGTTTTTTTCGGACACTGTTTCTTCCACTTCTCTTACCTTATCTCCAAATTTACCCTTTATCGATACAATCTCCTCGACCTTTTTTGCTTCGTCCTTTCCGAGTCCGATGTCCACGAGCTCCCCGAAGAACTCTTCCTTGCTCATCTTTTCTCTATCGTCTATGGTTTCCATTACAGTTCTTTTGTCTTCGATGCCTTTGTTTTCCAGGACCTCTTCTAAGAGTTTTCTGTCGTTTACCAGAACATCAACTGATTCCGAAACTTCCAGTTCGTCTATAATTTCGACCACAACGGCAAGTATTTCTGCCTCCGACTCTACACTGTCTGCTCCGAATATATCCACGTCCGTCTGGTAGAACTCCCGTAGTCTTCCTCTCTGTGTTTGTTCATATCTCCATCTCTTTGATGTCGAATACCATTTCACAGGCTGGTTGAGAGACTTCTCCGAGGCCAGGAGCCTGGCACGCGAAGGTGTCTGTTCTGGTATCAGTGTAACTTTTCTCCCGCCCTTATCTTCGAAGGAGTAGGTCTGGTCCACGAGCTCTTCTCCGCTTTTCACCTCAAACAGCTTCATCTCCTCGAGTGAAGGGAGATCTATCTCTCTGAATCCGAACCTCCTAACGACTCTTTCTATCCTCCGGAAAACTTCTCTCCTGGCGGCCATCTCCTCAGGCAAAAAATCCCTGAAGCCCTTCATGGATTCGAATTTCATAGAAAATCATTTTTGTTTCAACAAATAAATAAGCTAACAGGATCTATATCAGATCGTCTAACCTTATGTTCTTTCTGTCCTTGCTAAAGGCAGATGGCAGATATATGTAGTATTCACCTTCCTTCATCTCAACTATAAGTGGAATTTCGTCAAGTAGTTTTCTCAGGTTTATCTCGTATACACCGGGCTCCTTGACCTTTATGGATTCGAGGTCGAACTCCATTGCTTCCTCGATTCTTTTCTTTACTTCCTTTTCCTTCTCCAGGTTTCCCAGAAAGTCCTCGACATCCTTAACTATGTTATTCCTTTCCTTTTTGTCTATCTTTTTCTTACCTTCGAAAACAAAGAGCTTCTGACCACAGTTACTGCACCCTTCCATGAGTTCTCCTGAATCTTCTTCTAGAACCTTTCCGCAGTTGAGACATTTGTGTGGCATTGGATCATTCCAGTTTTGCTATCATAGAAATCGCGTCCTTGTCTTCCTGTACCTTTTCCATTATATCCGAAGAACCAACTATTAGAAGACCGTTTTTGTTTGGCTTACCTGTTATTCTTCCTATTATCCTTTCAATCCAGTTGTTCTGTGAATCAAATCCTGAGAACTCTATGCCGGGAAACTTCTCGTCGCACTCTTCCATTGATTTCTCTATAAGCTTTGCCTTTTCCTCGGGATCCAGAGCTTCTTCCAGAACAAGTATATTTTCGTCCTTTACACTGTCCATTATCATATCAAGCTTTTCTGTAAAGGCCTTTTCCTGTAGCCTCAACTTGGAGAGAAACTCTATTTTTACCCCGTCCTTTTTCTTTTTTTTCTTGGCCATGTGATCACCTTAAACGTTCTCGACTATTTCTCTGTATAGATTTTCTAGGTTGTCCTTTTCCTTTGCTGATATCTCTGTAAAGTTGTACTGTGGAAAGGCATCCCTTATACTATCGGGGTCTGATTCATCGAGATCTGTCTTGTTTGCAACAAGTATTATAGGAATATCCTTTGCCTCGAGGTTTCCGAGTATGGTTACATTTACCTGGGTGTATGGGTCCTTTGCAGAATCAAATACAACAAGCACAGCATCTACCTTATCAAGCCATTTTATGGCCTCTACAACACCCTTTGTAGCCTCCTTACTTCTGGCCTTTGCATCGTCTTCGTCTATTCCATGTTCTATGAACTCCTTGTAGTCCACTTTAGTGGAAATACCTGGCATATCGAGAAGATTCATTGATATATTCTTTCCGTTGGCTTCGAGATCTATCTTTTCCTTCTTCTTTACGACCCTTGTCTCATGGGGAACTTCTGAGACGCTTCCCATCTCCTCCCCTGTGAACTCTTCGGATATTCTGTTTGCGAGGGTTGTTTTTCCTGTATTCGGTGGACCGTATATACCGAGCTTTATTTGATCTTTCCTCCCAAAAAACCCGGATAGAATTTTCTTCAATCTCTTCAACATGGTACCAAGATTAGATTCACCAGCGAAATATAAAAGTGTTCGCTTCTCCGTGGTCTACTCCTCAGATGTGAGAATTTCACAGTTCTGTATGTCGGTTCCCTGGACCTCGACAACCATGCAGGTTTTTTTGTCTGTGTCGACGCCTGTTGCGCTTCCAGGATTGAGGAGAACCTTTCCGTTTTTTTCTGTGCGGAAGGGCTTGTGTGTATGTCCGGTTACTAAGACGTCTGCCTTGAGCATATCTGCAAATTCCATAAGCTCTTCAGACATTTCATCTTCTCCTTCCATCCTATGTCCATGTACAACACCGAACTTCATTTTCTCTACCTGTACCAGGTCCTGTTCCGGTAGGTTCATGTAGTCGTCCTCTCCTTTGACTGCCCTGACCTTCGAGGCTTCCAGAAGGCTGTCCAGTGTATCTTTGTCTGTGATGTCCCCTGTACATATCACAAGATCGCACCTCCGGGCCTCGTCCAGGAACTTGTCTGGTACGGACTCCTTCTTATCTGGTATGTGCGTGTCTCCTATGAGTAGAATTCTCATGGACTACAACTTGTAGTTTCAAACTTTTTAAACTATATACACGTTATAAGTAGTATGAAGAACTGGCTGGTGGAATGGGCAGAAAAGACAAAGGAAATAGTTCTTAGCCCTTCAGACTTCTACGATGAGGTAGACAAAAAGGAAAACTACGGGTATCCCATTAAGTTCATAGTTACCTCAGGTGTGATCGGAGCTCTCCTGATGTTTTTCATCCAGGAAATACAGGTGATGTTTGTTCCAGATGTAACCTTACCTTCTATCATGACAGGACTATCAGGACTTGTTCTTATACTATTTGTGAGTGTGGTGGGTGGTTTGGTAGCCATTTTTATAAAGTCTGCCCTTGTCCACATGTTTGCCTTTGTGTTTGGGTTCCAAGGCTATAGAACAACATTTGAGGCTCTGTCATATCCAACTGCAATAGGAGCAGTTCTCAGCTGGATTCCCCTGGTAAACGTATTTGCCTTCTTCTACATGATATACGCAGATATAAGGGGAATAGAGAGCTTCCACGGCATGGATACAACCAAGGCCGTGGCCTGTGTTATATTTGGATTACTTCTCGGTGTACTGATATTTATTTTACTTGTAACAGGTCTCATGTACCTCCTGGTCTTTGTAGAGCCTGTTACAGGTCAGACCTTCGATACCACCGTAGAAACGATCCTTTAGAAATTTACAACCCGCCGAAGTTTTTCATCATCTTCTGAAGATTTCCCTTCATTCCTCTTCTGTTGCCCTTGAATATCTTCATGGCCTTCTTTGACTGTCTGTATATCCTTATTAGTTCGGATACGTCCTCGACCTCTGTTCCCGATCCCTTTGCTATTCTTTTCTTTCTTGACGAGTCTATTATTTTTGGATTTTCCCTCTCTTCCGGTGTCATGGAGTCTATTATATAGTTGTACGTATCCATCTTTTCCTCCTGCATATCAAGCATTCCGTCGGGTATCTTGGACTTGCTTATTCCGGGGATCTTCCCCATGACCTCCTCCAGTGATCCCATGGACTTAACCTGTTCCATCTGGCTCTGGAAGTCTCTCAGTGTAAACTCACCTTCAAGCATCTTCTTGGCCTGTTCTGCCGCCTCTTCGCTGTCTATCCTTTCAAGAAGACCTTCAAGATCGCCGTATCCTATCAGCTGCGAAACAAATCGTTCCGGGTCGTACTTTTCGAGGTCCTTCATCTCCTCGCCTGTGCCTATGAACTTCACGCTTGCTCCTGTTGCAGCACAGGCAGAGAGTGCGCCACCACCCTTTGCTGTACCATCCATCTTTGTTACGACTACGCCTGTTATATCCAGTTCCTCTTGAAAACTCTTGGCCTGCTTTCCTGCCTGTTGTCCCATGTCTGCAGGAATCACAATAAAGCGTTCGTCGGGTTCAAGTATATCATTGAGCGCGTTTATCTCTTCTATCATATCTTCATTGAGCGCGTCCCTTCCAGAGGAATCGACTATTATTATCTCTTCCTCTACCTCTTCCAGCGCGTCCTTAAGCACGACGGCAGAATCCTCTTGGTCTGGATCCCCGTAGACAGGTACATCAAGCCTTTCGCCTATCTGTTTGAGCTGATCGTAGGCTGCGGTTCTGTATGTATCACATGCCACAAGTGCAGGCTTCAGTCCACGGTTCTTGTAGAAACGGGCTATCTTGCCGCTTGTTGTTGTCTTTCCACTTCCAAAGGTTCCCATAAGAAGTATTCTTGCTCCCTTGAGTGGTATATCTGCTTCGTCCCTTCCGAGGAAGTTTACAAGTTCCTCATAGACTATGTTTACTACGTGCTCCTTTTCCGTGAGACCTTCAGGTGGTTTTTCATCCAGAGCCCTGCTTTTTATGGACTCGGTCAGGTCGAATACAAGTTCTACGTCTGCGTCTGAATGAAGAAGTGCACGCTGTATGTCCTTGCATGCATCCTTTATTACTCCTTCGTCTACAAAGCTCCTTCCACTTATCTTGTCAACTGCCTTCTGTATTCCAGACGACAGACCATCTAGTACCATACTCTAACCTTTTGGCCCTCAGACTTAAAAAATTCCTCTTTGGGAAAGATTAATTAAATACAGTCTATAAATCGTAGGTATGTTGTCCGAGCTTGCACAGGGACTGTATCTGGAACTGGGTACGTACCAGATATATGCACTTTTCTTTCTCCTTGGATCGCTTGTTGTATCTTCTATAAGTGATATAAAGACCACCGCTGCCCAGAAGGAGTTCTTTCACTTCTGGCTTTTGTTTACAGGTGTTATGTTTGCCATGGACTTCTATCCGCAGCTTGTGGGGGGCTCGGAGATGACCCTTTTCTCTGCGAAGTGGGTCCTTATAACAGTGTTTTCAATACTGTCTTCGAGGAAGGTTGGTTTTTTCTTTGGCCTTGCAAAGATGGACGTTGCAGCTGTTGCGGCTGTATCCTCCCTTTTCAACGTATATACCATTGTGATTTTCTATTTTCTACTGAAGGTTATATCACTGGTCGAAAGACCATTGCTTGGATCCAGGGAGAGGTATCCGTTTCTGCCTGTTGTTCTTACGTCTGCAGCCTTTATTCTTCTTGCAAACCTATACTTTATTTAGATAGAACGTCAAAAACTAACCATGAAGGTTGTGGGTATTGATCTTGCAGGCAAGCAGGAGAACGACACAGGCTTCTGTCTTTTGGATGGTTCGGATGTAGTTACAAGGGTTCTCAAGAGCGATGTTGAAATAGTTGAAGTTGTCAGAGGAACGGAGCCCGATGTAGTGGCAGTGGACGCACCCTTCAGCTTTCCAGATGAAGGAATGTACCGTGACTGTGACAAGGAACTAAAGGACATGGGATACGAAGTCCTGTCGCCTAACTACCCCGGAATGAAGGTTCTTGTACAACGGGCGAAGGCACTTATAGGCAAACTGAAGGGGCTCGGTGAATTTGATATAATCGAAGTATTTCCACGGGCAGCGGAGAAAAACCTTCCTGTGAAGAGGACAAACAGTATGACAGAGGACGAGTATGATGCTTTCCTGTGTGCCCTTACAGGCAGAAAATACATGAAGGACGAATACATGGATCTGGATGGTATAGTGATACCGGAGGAGGAGTAGTATGGATATAATTAAAAACACAT
The DNA here is from genome assembly GCA_003554845.1 of Candidatus Aenigmatarchaeota archaeon. Lineage (GTDB taxonomy): Archaea > Aenigmatarchaeota > Aenigmatarchaeia > PWEA01 > PWEA01 > PWEA01. The sequence continues at coordinate 6,798 of PWHK01000006.1, forward strand.
CGTTTCTACTTCTTTTTATAGGTGTAGCCATGGTTTCCTCTGTCTTTTTAGTCTCCTCTTCAGGAGAGATACCCGAAATACCCGTCGATCACGAGGGGTATGTGGAGACATCTGTATTTATACGTGATCAGAACCTGCAGTTGGTATACAACTGCCATGCAATTACAATGGCTGTGGGTGTAGAACAGGCCAGTTCGATACAGTACGGTTTAAGAGGGGAGCTTTGGGAGAGACCAGGTAGCCACGATCTTATAAAGGATATACTGGAAGGATACGGCGTAGAGGTAGCCATGGTTAGGGTACACGATCTTAGGGACGGTGCATATGTAGCCGATCTATTTCTCTACAGCGATGGTACTGTCTACAGGCTTGACTCAAGACCAAGTGATTCTGTGGCCATAGCTCTCAGGGCTGGTGCGCCCATCGAGGTAAAGTACGACCTTGTCCGGGAACATGGTCAATATATATGTTAATGGCGGGCCCGCCGGGATTTGAACCCGGGATCTGTTGGTCCGCAACCAACTGTCCTGTCCAGACTAGACCACAGGCCCTCTCCTATATTATAAATCAAAGAAGTAATAAATCCTCTCTGTTGTCTACGATGAATGTCTCTAAAGCCACATGTTTTCTTCTTCGTCTTCCAGAACATAGTTTCCGGGTAGGGTCATAATAGTTTTGTCGTTATACTCGAAGGTTTTTCTTTTTTCGTTGTAGATGGATAGGTCGATTCTGAGGCTTGATTTTTTTCCTTGTGATGATTTTCCTCGGTAGACCTCCGTCGTCCCTTCGATGTTGTTCTGGTTCAAGGTTTTAAGAAGATCCAGAAGTTTGTAGTCGATGTATATTGTGTTTTCTGGCATACTATCTCTGTGTGTTATTTTGAGCCAAGTTTTAAATTTATCGGTTCTTCTTGAAGAAAAGCCAGTTGTCCGGTTCTTGTTCCGGCTTGAAACGCACAAGCACGTACTCGCCACTCAACTTCTCGCCGTCTATGTCCACCACGATCTTGTTGTCCTTCCAGCTTACAACCTCGTAGGATCCGCGGTCCCACAGTTCCACGGCACCGGCTCCGTACTTTCCTTCCTCTATCTCTCCCTCAAAGAAGGCGTAGTCCAGGTCGTGGTCCTCTACCTGTATAGCCAGTCTTTTTGTCCCTGTTTTCCGCGGCGGTTCCTTGGGAACGGCCCAACTCTTGAGGACACCGTCCTTCTCCAGTCGCAGGTCGTAGTGTAGATTTGAAGCATCGTGTTTCTGTATAGAGTATATTCTATCGGACATCTATATCTCCTTTTCATCAGAACGCCATGTTCCGTGCATATTGCACCTTGAAAAGGCCACCAGTGGATGTTTGTGGTCAAGTTCGATTACAAATGTGGCAACAGGCTCGGATCTTGCCGATGCAAATGTAGCTCTCCCCAGAAAGGTCCTGCCCGAGTAGAGCTCTAATGATTCTATAAAGTGGCTGTGTTCATTGGGATGTTCCTTGTACTCACCGACCTTTATCCTTACCCTGTACCTGCTTTCATCCAGTTCCTCCACTTCTATAGTAGGTGTGTGTTTCTTTTCAAGTTCGTTCATATCCTCGACGTCCTTGTCTGCGTAGTTAACGCCGCAGAACAGATCCTTTTCACATTCCATCTTTTCACCTCCTCTTAACCGAGGTTTATTCGACCTCCTTGAACAGTTTTTTGGGTCCGCCGCATACGGGACAGACTTCAGGAGCTTCTTCCGTGGTCGTGTAACCACAGCCCATGCAGACAAACACCTTCTTCTCTTCGAGGTCCTTTCCCTCTTCGACCTTTTTCTTTGCCTCTGTGTAGAGTTCCTCGTGTCCTTCCTCTACCTCTTTGGCCCAACGAAAGGATTTAACGGCCTCACCTTCACCTTCGTCCATGGCCACCTGTAGAAACTCGGGGTACATCTCGGTGTGTTCGTACCTTTCACCGTCTATTGCATCCTGGAGGTTTTCGGCTGTCTTTCCTATTTTTTTCATGGCTTCTGCATGGTTTCCTATATGGATGGCTTCTGCCTTGGCAACGGCTCTGAAGAGCTTTGCTACCTGATCCATTCCCTCTTCCTCGGCCCTTTGTGCGTATAGAAGATACTTGCTTCTTGCCCGTGACTCTCCTGTAAAGGCCTTCTTGAGATTTTCATCTGTTTTTGAAATATCAATCACCCAGAACATATTCCTTTTTGTTGTATAAAAAATCAGCCTGTCCTTCTGATCTATTTTTATAAATCACGATTCTATAAGTATAGGGAAATATGAGTTGGCTTAATGCACTTGTACAGGGTCTGTGGATCATAATTCCTGCATACGTTGCAAACGGTGCTGCCCCTGTCTTTGGTGGAAAGAGAAGAATGGATTTTGGAAGGGAGTTTCGTGGAAACGATCTTCTGGGCGGCGGGAAGACATGGGAGGGATTTTTCTTTGCTATTGCCGCAGGTGTTTTTATAGGTCTTGTGCAGATAGCTGTCTGGCCCTACATGAACGAGGTCGCAGCAGGTGTAGGATATACAATTCCACGGATGACAGTACTGACCGCCTCTTTGCTTGCCCTTGCCGCCATGTCAGGTGATCTCATTGCATCGTTCTTTAAGAGAAGGTTTGGGGCAGAAAGGGGAAGCAGCATTCCACTTGTGGATCAACTGGACTTTCTTATTGTATCGCTTCCGGTTGCCCTTGCACTTTCGGAGATAACATATCTCTCGGTGTTGTTTCTTATACTTGTAACTCCTCCTGTGCACTATGCTTTCAACCTTCTGGCATACCATCTGGGTATAAAGGAGGTGCCCTGGTAGATGTTAGGTGATATATATGCCACGTACTTTGCACAGTCAGGATACACAACAGTTCAGACAGTCGTATACGCGCTGCTTCTTGTAGTTGCAATATACCTCATATACAGACTATTTCTCAAAAGAATAAAGACAGAGATAGATACAAGATTCGTTGTTTCGATGGTTCCCTTTATACTTCTGGGAGGAATACTGAGATCCTTGGGACACGGCGACGCCGAAATCTTCACAGGGTTCTGGTTCAATACACCGGGCATACACGTGCTCATAGCACTCTATACAATACCGTCTATAGTTCTTTCGGAGTACCTGGAGGAAAGATACGGGAAGACATACGTAAAGTGGATGTGGTTGTTTGGAGGGATACCGTTTCTTATATGTACGTATATAGCAGCAGGGATAGGTTTTCCAAACTATGAGGCCTTTGGATGGATTTTAGGCACTACAGCCCTCGTCGCAGCACCCCTCTACGCTGTAACACACTTCTTCCCCAGTTATCTCACAAGGCTGAACTACTTTATACTGTCCGGCCATATACTTGATGGTGTCTCTACCTTTGTGGCTGTATCCATGTTTGGCTACGCAGAAAAGCATGTTCTACCGGGATTCCTTATAGGTTCTGTAGGTCCTTGGATAATGATACCTCTCAAGATATCGGTTATATGGCCTGTTCTGTACCTCCTGGACGACGTCGTCGAGGACAAACAGCTTCTTAACTGGCTGAGAGTCGTTGTTCTTGCCCTTGGCCTTGCCCTGGGTGTTAGAAACATGTTTACGGTTGCAATGGGAGTTTAGATCAAAGCTTTCTTATCTTGTTTGCCGACTTGAAGAAGCGCTGTACAAACGTAACCGTTGAAAGAACAAGGATGATATATACACAGTAAAGCATTGCATCTGCAAAGAAGTAGGATGCCAGAGAGAATAGGAATATGGTTGCTATTCTGTCGCTTCTTCCAAATATACCGGCGTAGAGTCTTTCATGGCTTATGGCCTGGTGCTGTGTTCCCATGTATGATACAAGAAGCACGGCAACTATTGCTGCTCCTCCCAGCCAGATAGGTGCCAGGGGTCCAAGCGTTATGCCGGCGAGTATTGCCACGTCGGCTATCCTGTCGAAGGTGTGGTCTATGAAGTCACCAAGCTTGGTCGTGCGTCCGAACTCCTTTGCTATCTCGCCGTCGAGTATGTCCAGATATCCGTTTGCGAGAACAAATATACCGCCGAGGACTGCCATATCCTTGTAAAAGGTGTATCCTGCTGCGAAGGCAAACAGAAGTGCAAGTGCGGAGAGGTAGTTGGGATCTATATCTATGAGAAGGGGTCCTGTAAACTTTTTTCTTACGTTGTACTTTTCTTCCAGTTCCTTGAGCATACAGTTTCCTCCATAAAGATATAAGTCCGCGTCATTTATAATTTTACTTATGAAGCAGGTTATAGTTGTGAGAAAGGATCTGGGTCTTAGCAAAGGAAAGACGGCTGCCCAGGTTGCACATGCATCCCTTGGTGCCTACCGTAAGGCAGGTAGAAAGGCCAGGAGGGGGTGGCAGAAGGAAGGCGAGAAGAAGGTGGTTGTGGAGGCCGACGGCGAGGAGGACCTTTTCGAGATAAAGAGGAATGCAGAGAACCTTGGTATACCTGCGTACCTTGTAAAGGACGCCGGGAAAACCGAGATTCCAAGGGGAACCACCACATCTCTGGCAGTTGGTCCTGCCCAGGAGGACAAGGTGGACAAGGTTACAGGCCACCTTTCGCTTGTAAAGTAGTCTTTGGAGTACTATGATATGTATGTCTGAAAATTTCAGCCCCGAGATGTTCTGTGGTCTGGAGAAGTACGGTACATCTTCTCCTGGCATACGCGGAGATCTGAAGAAGGAGCCCGAGGACTTCGTCGTCGAGGAGATACCCATCGATATTGAGGAGGGCGGAGAACTTGTTCTGTGCAGGTTGTGGAAGAGAAATATAACGACCTTCCGGGCCCTGGATATGGTTTCAACCTCGCTTGGCGTTCCAAGGAGAGACATTGGATACGCTGGATTAAAGGATAAGAGAGCCTGTGCAACCCAGTTCGTGACCTTAAAAGGCATTAAAGACGAAGAGGCAAGAATGAACATCAATGGATTACAGGTTGAACCTGTAAAAAGAGTTTCTAGACCTCTCAGAGCAGGTGATCTCAAGGGAAACAGGTTCAGTATAACGGTCAGGAACTTCGACCCCGGCGTCGAGGAATGCAGGAAAAGGCTGAACAGGCTTACAGAGGAGGTCAAGGAAGGGGTACCGAACTACTACGGGATCCAGAGGTTTGGAGGTAGTAGGCCTGTAACCCATATAGTGGGGAAGAAACTTCTTCTCGGTGATTTTAGAGGTGCAGTTGAAACCTACCTGTTCAGGACCTTCCCCACGGAGAGGGAGGAGTTCAGGAGGGCCAGGAGGAGATTGGACGATGAAAGGGACTACAGTGATGCCCTGGACTACTTTCCGGGATCTCTGAGATACGAAAGGGAACTTCTGGAGAGGATCACAGAGAAACCACCCGGCGACTGGTCCCGTGTTTTCAAGACCTTTCCTGTCAATCTCAGAAGGCTTTTTGTTCATGCGTACCAGTCCCATGTTTTCAACAGGGTACTTTCTAGGTATATTGAGAATATAGATAGAAACTTCCCGGGTAAGGTACCGGGCTACGGTACACGTCTTTCGTCCTCGGAGTTCGACTCTCTTCTCAGAGAGGAGATGGAAAGGGACGGCGTAGAACTCCAGGACTTCCGATTCGGGGGCATGGGGGAACTTTCGTCCAAGGGAACCCTGAGACCTGTGCTCATGAAGCCGGATCTCGCTGTAGAGAAAGTGGAAGATAACGGTGCAACGGTTTCGTTTTCACTCAAGCCCGGGAGGTATGCAACTGTTGTCATGAGAGAAATAACAAAGAACTCTATTTGATCGTGGATATGATTGTCTGTCCGTCTGGTCCTTCGACTATGGATACATTGACCTGTTCGCCTACATCTTCGTATGAACAGGTACAGTAACACTTCCCTTCGAAGTTTTCAAGCCCTGTCTTGTTTCCTACTCCCTCTGGAACAAAGTCGGTCGGGTAGCACCTACACTCCATACCGGGTCTTTCGGAAAGCTGTTCCTCCAGTTCAATACAGTCTCCGCCGCCTACTCTATCGGCGGCTCTTCTAACAAAGTTTGTGCATCCGGAAACAAGAACTGCTGCCGATACTGCAAGCATAACAACAAACAGGGTCTTTGATCTCATTGTAAAACTTTTTTCCGCTTAGAGTTTTAAAGCTTTCTCTTGAGTGTGTCTATATTGAACCGTGTGTTTGCACATCCGTTTTTCAGAAGAGGAATACCCTGGTAGTTTACCCCTACCTCCTCAAGTTTTTCCATTCCTATCTTTACCTCCTCGGAACAGGCAACACCAACCACTCCGTCGTAGTTCTTTCTTCTGAGTACCTTGGGTATACAGGATCCCCCGGGAAAAACAAACACGTCGTATCCCCTGTCCTCGGCCATGGTCGTTGCCCTGTTCACAGGGCAGTCGTCGCTGCATCCCTTGCACCTGTAGGACGAGACCTCGGGGTCGAACTCGGCCTTGCACCTGCTGTCCATGTACTTTCTGGAGCAGTGGGGAAGAAACAGTGCCCTCTTTTCGGTATCCTGAAACTCCTTTTCGTGTAAAAGGTTGCGTGTATGTATATCCACCATGTCCTCCATGAGGGTTATGGCATCGGTCATTGGGATGCCGGTTGCCTCGTTTATATTCATCTTCTCCACGATCTTCCTGGACATGTTTCCTGTCTTCCTGTGGAGGTCTTTTCTGTCCACAAATCCGGCTACATCCTTGAAGAAAGAGCGTGATATCTTTGTGAGGTCGAAGTCAAATGAGTAGGACATAAGTTAAGAACTCGGTGCACAAATAAAAACCTTACGTTTCAGGTAGAGCCTGGTCTCTTCTTGATAGATAAATAAAAGAAAAAGGTAGGGTTTGGGACCGGAATTAACCAGTCCTCAGCTGACCTACAGCTTGAGTGATCCTTCTGCCGGTAGAGTGTCAGTAGCGAAATGCTCCTGTACTCTTCCTGCTGCTGCTCTTGTGTCTTCAGCTTCCCATCCGGCGACCACGAGTGCGGTCTGTCCGTCTGCGAAAGCATCTTCGACAAGCTGGATCTCAGGAGTGTCTTCCTGCCATTCGAAGACGTCTTCTTCTCCTTCTACTCCTGTTCCCTCGATCTTACCCTCCTGGACAAGATCGTCAACGAGCGTGTTCACAACAGGTCCACCTACCAGAATCAGATCCTGGGCTGCAGGATCTACGATCTCTGTGTCCAACGAACCAATTGCGTCGTAGATCGGCATGATCCTGTCGTAGGTGACATCACCGACTGCCTGTGCGGAAAGACTTCCTTCAGGATCAGTCATTGCCATTCCTACTGTTGCTTCGTGTGCAGGGAAGTTGATCTCCAACTC
>PWHK01000014.1 GCA_003554845.1 Candidatus Aenigmatarchaeota archaeon
AAGGCAAGGAGGTTGGCAAATCTGGTAAAAAGAGGGGCAAGAAAAGGAGGGAACTGTCGGGATGCAGTAGTAAAGTATATGGAAAAGGAGATCGAAACCTTGACAGAGGCGGAGGAGCTGGCCGCAGGTGAAGAACTGGCGGCAGAAAATATTCCATCAGGCTGGACGGCTGATTTTTCTGAGTTTCGGAGAAAACTTCCGTTTCCCCCTGGAAAGTTAGAAGAGGTAAAAGAGGAGAGGCCTGAATTTTTTTCTCACGTGGTTTTGGCCCATGGTTTTGGGGAGTATGCACACATAACCGGCAAAATAGGGAAAAAGAATTACCACGACTGGGTAGAGAAAGAGGTAGGGGAATACGTGAATCTTTCGGGTGAGGATGACCTGGTCCAGAAGGGATGGAAAGAATACATGAGAGACTGAAGCATTCAAGAGGTATATGTAAACAAGCTAATCTTTGAGGTAGATGCTTAATTCCCAGAGGTTTATTCTCCAAAAGCTATTTAACTTTTTCCTAGAAAGCTTATAATCAAGTTGGTGTTAATTATGGGGAACTCTGACGGAGAAAAAGGAGGGAACGAAAGTGACACAGACATAGAGAGCTGGATCGACGAGGGTATGGCAAGAGCAATGGAAAAATACAATGAAGAGATGTCGATACCTCCAGAGTACAGGGATTTGTTTGTAAAGAGAAATAAGGAGGCCTATAAGAGAGGTTATGAAGCTGGGAGAAAGGACTCTGAAGCTCAGATTGGCTGGACAGAGGAAGATTTCGAGGAACACAATTCATTAGATGTGTTGGAACATATGGTCGTTTTGCTTGAACTCAGAGCTAGTCTTTACGAATATCTTGGTCAGATAGAAGAAAAATTCAATAATAATAGATTGAAGGAACAGGCATATGAGGTGACGATTTGCCACAAAGATACCATGGACAGGGAGCTTGAAAGGACTATGGACTATATCGAAGAACACACAGAACTTTCATTACCTGGATTAAAGCAATATTTTTTCAAGGAAAGATTCTTGGATCCCGAAGAAAAAGCAGAAGTACTTGGTTATTTCACGGGAAATCCAGAGAAATACGACTAAAGGTTTTCGTTTGTCTTAGGCACATAACCATCTACCCAACCCGGCTTATTGATGATACAGTCAAGTCCGTTTATCTCCATATACATCACCAGTTCCTCCTTGTATATAATTAATAAGGATGGGAACGTATTTATCACGCGGCCGGAAGGTGTGGCTTGCACCTGAGACAGTTTTAAACTCTGGCTTCTCTTTCATCTCGTTTACATAGGATTTGATGTTTCCGAAATCGATAACTTCATCGTCCTCGCTGTGGACTACAAGAGTGTCACTGGCTACTTTCTTGAGGTTTTCTCTTAAGTCAGCTTCGTTGATATCCTCAATAAGCTCTCGGCCAACTTTCACTCCGCCCTTTGTAATTGGCGCATCAGTCGGATCATACCTTGGTCCCATGTCTTTCTTGGGACACACGACAGGTGAAAGTAGTTTGTATTTATCCACCCTCTCTGGCATACTGGAAAGGAAGAGCGTCGCTCCCAGACTAAGACCTATTCCATGAATCTTCTTTCCGGGATAAAGTTCCTCTCCTGCCCAGTCAACTATATTCTCCAGGTCCTTGGCATGCATCTCCAGGTTCGTTTCATGGAACTTACCACCGCTTCCACCAATACCTCTCCAGTCGTATCTGATCGATGGGACGCCCTGCTCTCCGAGACGTTCCGCCAACCTCTTAAACAAACCTTCCTCGCCTTCTCTGCCTTCGTCCTTGTTGCCAGTAAATCCGTGGGAGAAAACGACGGAGTAATCGGAGCTCTCGTAGGGCTCGACCTCTGATATGCATATCTCAGGATCTATGCCCGGGATTTCTTCTCTGTAGGTCCTTGTATTAAAATCAATCCTGGACAAGCCCCGTTCTTCCCCTTGATCCATATTTTCACGTTTATAGATTGACGAACAAAACTTTTATAGGTTCAGATTTTGAAAAGAGAAACATGGACTTCAACTACGGCAACCTCGGATGGCTGGGTTTCCTGGGATTTTTGGGATTTCTGGACAGCAGGCTGTATCCGCTGTTCTTCCTATTCTTCCTGTTTTTCCTTGGGATGCTTGAAGAGGAATAAAAGGGGGTTCCCTTAAACCAAGCCTCCGTCTCAGATATTTGAAGGGAAAATCGAGCGATTCAGAGACAGTGCTTCTCTGAATTCTTATTAGAAGTCAGTTTGGAAACTCATCCTCTATGAGTTCTGCTCTCTCATCGGTCATCTTTTCGTAGGCCTCTGTAGTTTCCATATAGTCCCTTAACTCATCAGTATATTGGACAAACGCCTCTTGAGCCTCAAAGAACTTCTTTTTAAAATCTGTTGCCGTGGGTTGAGTCAATGTGTTTGGCCATACACCTTCTTCTTCCAACTTTTTCATGCCCGAATCCTTATAGATGCTCTTCAAGGCTTTAAACTTCTGTAAAACCTCTTTGCCCTCTTCCATCACTTCCAGACACTTCTCGGCAGCCTCTATGTTCTTCAGTCGGGGTTCTACAAGAAGATATTCTACTTCCTCTTCACATTCGTCAAAGGATTCACCGGGTATCAGTCCTTCATATTCTTCATCTTTGTCATTGTGTTTTCCCTTCATCTTCTCGAAATATCTGTGGTTTTTCCTGAGAACATCTATATAATCCTGAATCAACTTTCCCCAGGTGCCAGAGTTTGCTTCCAGGTTAGACATCTTCTCCTCGGAAAGGCTCATAAGTCCTTGCAGACTTTCAAAATATTTATATCTTTTTCCTGGAACCGGAGTTTGTGCAAAAGAGGTAGTTCTAGAAACTTTAAAAAGACTGAGACGTGACTTTGTTTGTTGGTAAAATGAGAACGCTACGAATGTCCAGAAAGCTCTGGGCGATCTTCGCTGTCATGGCTGCTACATTGCTTGTGGCCGGATGCATAGGCAACGGTGAGCCAGACGAAGTGGGTGAACTAGAGATCACAGTTCTGGAGCACGCGGAAGAGATCCGTGGACTCGGAGATTACGATGTGAGGGCAGACAACGTCTATCCACAGGGAGAAGACGTCCTTCTTTACTACGAAGCAGAAGGTTTTGAGGTCGAGGACGACGTCGTAGAGG
>PWHK01000018.1 GCA_003554845.1 Candidatus Aenigmatarchaeota archaeon
ACCACATTAACAGGGACAAAACTATGGTCGAGAGTCCAACGGCAACATGCCTCTTCAGCTTGTTCCCTGTGTGTATCATACTTACCAAAATCAATAACGTTGAGTGGTTATTTAAACGTTACGGTATTATCCAACGGGATCCTTTACTAGATACGAAATTATAAACATCAAAAAATAACCAAGGGAACTTTTATAAGTACATAGAAATAATTTCCAAGGCATGTCCGAAGAATTTGAATGTGAAGTATGTGGAAGAACCTTCGACACGGAAAGAGGAATGAAAGTTCATGCCTCCCAGGTCCATAAGGATGAAAAGAAGACAGACAAGAAAAAAACTTCCGGTGGCACAGAGGATATGGACGTACAATTTGAGGTAAGTCCATGGAAAATGGTTTCCGGAGTTTTGGGTATTCTTCTTATAGTATCTCTCTTCTTTGCTGTTCAGGGACTGTCTGGTACAGCAACCGTTGAAAATGAGATACCAAAGGAAGATGCAGCAGAGATAGCAATGAATTTTGTCAACGAGTACATGTTGGAACCAGAGATGGAAGAACTTGAGGCAGAGGAAGTCAATGAGAAATATGGCTTATATGAAGTTGTCATCATGACGGAAGGTATGATGGGACCAGAGGAACATGAACTGTACATAACCAAGGACGGCGAGATCTTCTTCCCCGAGTCCATTGACATCGAGGAGTTTGAGCAGATGATGGAAGAGCAGCAGCAGATGATGGAAGAGATGGAAGGTCAAGAAGGAGGCGAGATAGTAGTGGATCCCGAAGAAGAGTCCGAAGATGAAGAAATAGTCATAGAACCCGAAGAGGTCGAAGAGTAGCCAGTTTTCCGCGTTGAATTAAAAAACCCAAACGGATTTTTTATTTTACCTACTTTGAGTTATCCTTGGTCTTTCTGTGATGAAAATTTATAAGTGTTTTTTTTTAACTTTAGACATGTCCGAAGAATTCGAATGTGAAGTATGTGGAAGAACCTTCGACACGAAAAGAGGGATGAAAGTTCATGCCTCCCAGGTTCACAAAGATGGAGGCAGTGATAAGTTCTCAGGGATCGAATTCGATATAGGTCTTTGGAAGATTATTTCTGGTATACTTGCCGTGGTTTTAATCATAACTCTGGTATTTGCCTATGGTGGTCTGGCAGCGGATGAGATGGAAGGCGAATCAATTCCAAAGGAAGAGGCCGCCGAGAAGACGTTGAATTTCTTGAATGAATTTATGCTGCAGGAAGGCATGCCTAACCTTGAAGTCGAGGAGGTCAATGAGAAGTATGGTCTCTATGAGATAGTTGTCGAAGTCGAAGGCATGATGGGACCACAGGAGCATTCGATCTATATCTCAAAGGACGGTAATGTAATCTTTCCAGAAGCAGTTGATATCGATGAGTTCGAAGAGGTGGCACAGGAGCAGACGGGAGAAGGAGACGACCAAACAGATGACCAGGACAATACCGAAACACAAACCGGTTATGCGATAGTTTCAGAAGGCATCGATGAGCTAATAACATGCCTCAGTGAAGAAGGAGTGATGTTTTATGGTTCTGATTGGTGTCCATACTGTACCGAGCTTGTGGAAGAGTTCGGTGGGTATGAAACCGTTGATCCTATATATGTTGAGTGTACAGAGGAACAAGAAAGATGCGAAGAAGAGATGGTTGGAACAGGTGTCCCGGAGATACAGATCAATAGAGAGGTTTACAGTGGTGAAAGATCTCAGGAAGCAATAGCACAGGAAGTTGGTTGTTAAAACCATATGAAATATTTAAAGTTATTTTCCGAACCTATATTATGAAAGGCAGATCACTGTCTCTTGTACTTTTTGTCCTAACTGCAGTTCTGTTGCTTGGTCCTGTTGTATTTGCCCTTTCTTCACATAATTGGAATATAGAAGAAGCCGTTGTGCCCCGCGATGAGGAAATGAGAAGTATAGAAAGGAGTATGATGGATATCCAGGACCCCGGGAATTTTGACATAATCGAAGAAGATATGGATCACGGGACAGGAAGTTTTGATATCTACATGGAGTTTGATTCATCCGTTGATTTTGATGTTTTTCTCAACGAGTTCCGTGGTGAAGTTCATACCAACGGAGAAAACATGTGTGATCTTTCACTTGCTGAAAAACCTGTGTTTTTTGAAGGCGGTGAAAAAACAAGCTTTAAGATCACAGGAAATTTAGACAGGGGAACTGTTGAACCCAACCAGCCAGATATTTTGCCCCATGGGGCCTATGATGATAACTACAATATGGAGTTTGTGAACGTTTCAGTTGAAATCGAGATGCTGGGGATGACCCTTTATTTTGAGGGTATTCAGGGAGGTGGGTTTGTATGAAAAGCAGGAATTCAGTAGATTTCATAAAGAATATAAACCTTCCTGGAGTTTTAACAGGCATACTCATGTTGATGGTTCCCTTTCTCGGCTCATGGTGGAGTGTGTCCTTCGGACAGATTGTAGATATATCCTTGTCACCCTTCCATTATGAGGTTTTTGTTATGGGAGAGATGGTTTCTATTCCTCTTATGAACTATGTGCTCATGGGCATGAAGGCCCTCGTTTTATTTGGAAGTACTGCTCTTATACTGGGCTCACTTTTCAACAGCAAGGAATGGAGTGATAGGTTATCAAGGTTCGGTTTTGGAAAGATATTCTGGCCCTTTGTGTTCTTTGTTATTTCGCTATTAATCCTTACATTTACGATAAACAGTCTACCCGAAAAGGTTTTATCCGTGGACGAACCTTTCAAAGAGACAGTTGATGCGGATATTCCCTACTTTGTAGGTACGGGTATGGTAGAAATGGAGATGGAAGATGCTACTGCTTCTGTACCGATAAGGAAATCAACTACGAGAGCCTTTTGGATATCGTTTTTTGCAATATCCTTGGGCCTTTTCTCTCAGAAATTCTATAAACAAACAGTTGGACCAAGAAAAGATAAAAAGGGTAGTATTTAACCTACTTCAGTTCCTTTTCTGTGTAGTCCAGGTGACCCTGTTCAGCGTGTATCAACGCTTCAAAGAACTTTTTCACGTTTTCGTTTTCTGCTCGTGCCAGGAATTTTTTGTATTTTACTGTTGCGTCTCTTTCCAGATCTTTCTTTGCCGAACCCCTTGACCTTTCTCCTTTCATCTCCGGTTCGTCTATTCCCAGTAGCTTACATGCCACTTCTACATGCTCTTCTTCGACCCGTGCAAGCTGTTTGAATAGTCTGTTCATCTTTGAGTATTTTTCATTGGAGTCGCTGACGTACTTGTAGTAGGCTGCAGCGTTTACTTCCAATTCAACAGTTTCCTTTACGTCCTTCTCCTCCTGTTCTGTTAAATCACTTGTCCACAGAGGGGAAAACTCATCGATTCTTGTTATGAACTTTCTGGGTGCACCACAGAAAGGGCAGTCGTCTGGTGCTTCCCCTCCTATGTAGGGTTCCCCGCATATATTACAGACAAAAAGATCGCTCATACTATCAACAGCATATCTTAAATCCTATATTAATAAATCTTTTAACCCTTTCGGCAGTATTTCTACCAGTTTTCCAGAGATTCCTTGGCCGAGGAACTCCAGTTCTCTATCAGATTTCTGATCCTTTCCTTTATCCTGTCTTTATTTTTTGCCCTGTAGAAATATTTGTATCCCCCTGTTGGAATATTGTACTGTTTTCTTGTGATAAGCTTTCTTTTCCTTAGATTTTTCAGGGACTTGTGTGCTGTTGTTCTATCGATACCCATCTCCACAGCGATTTCCCTTGTTTCCATTTCATCCGATTCCAGGAGTTTTCTGAGAATTCTGTAGTCGGTCCTTGAAATCTGAAAGGAACATCTGATGAGTTCTTCTGTCTCTATGTCTTTACATGCAAAGTCTATCATAATATCGATGTGAATTTTAGGCTGCTTGAAGTTCACACCTTCGTTAGTTATTTAAGTTTCTTGAAATAAGTTTTGTTGACGAAACATGACATGTAAAATATGTGATAACGACGGTAGTCTTATAGAAGCAAACCACAAGGAAAAAGGTAAAATCATGGTCTGCAGGGAGTGTTGGATAGAGATGTACGGCAAAAATGAGATCGTTTCAGGAAGAAGCTGTTCATCCTGTGGCGGATCCTGTGGATCTTGTGGATTTTAAAAGAGGTGATAATATGGCTCTCAAAAAATCAAAGGACGAAGACTTCGATGAAAAGGTGCTGCATGCTTCCAAGGAAAGACCTGTTGTAGTAGACTTCTGGGCAGAATGGTGTATGCCATGCAAACAGCTCAAGCCAACCATCGAGGAGATAGGTAAAGAAAGGGATGATATAGACGTGGTCAAGGTCAACATAGATGAATCAAAGGAAAAACCACAGGAGTACGGCGTCAGAAGCGTTCCAAATGTAAAACTTTTTATAGACGGTGAAGTTGTAGACGAGTTTATAGGCAATAGAACCAAGGACGACGTTCTCGGATGGATAGATAAGAACATCTGAAGGTGTAGGAAATGTATGATCTGATAGTTGTGGGTGCAGGACCGGCAGGTTATACTGCTGCTCTTTATGCGAAGAGATACGATCTAGATGTCCTTGTTGTCGGAGAGGATCTGGGTGGTCTTTGCAGCGAGGCCTATATAGTTGAAAACTGGCCCGGAACCAAGGAAATAGAGGGCAAGGAACTAACGGACAAGATGAAGGAACAGATAGAAGATTTGGGAGTGGAGGTGGTCCAGGAAAAGGTCGATAAAATAGAAGGAAACAAATCATTCGATGTTCATACAGAGAACAGGGTCTTCGAAACTTCTTCTGTGATACTGGCCCTTGGAGCCGATAAGAGAAGGCTAAATATCGAGGGTGAAAAGGAACTGGTTGGTAAAGGTGTAAGCTACTGTGTAACCTGTGACGGTCCACTTTACAGGAACAAGGATGTTGCAGTTATAGGAGGCGCCGACTCCGGCCTGAAGGCAGCAATACTTCTTGCGGAGTATGCCGACAGTGTAAGTGTATTTGAAGCCACAGACAAAATAATGGCCGAAAAGATAATGATACAGCGGTGTGAGCAGAACGATAAGATAGAACTGAATACCGGAACGGTACCGAAGAAGTTTGTAGGCGACAACTATCTTGAAAAAATAGTTTTCCAGAACGGTGAGGAGGTTGATGTCGATGGCGCCTTTGTTGAGATAGGCTCAGTTCCAAATAGAAGCATAGAGAAGATAGGAGACAGGGAAATAAAAAGGGACGAAGATGGTTTCATAGAGGTTTCATCTGATCTTTCCACCAGCGTTGAAGGTGTGTTTGCCGCCGGGGATGTAACCACAGAGAGCAACAAAATGAGACAGATAGTTACTGCAGCAGCCGAGGGAGCTATAGCGGCCTATTCTGCCTATACGTACTTGGGAGAAAAGGAGGAATAATTTCCTATCTATGGGTGAATTAGAGATATGGATCTCGGAGAACTCGAGAGAGATATAAGAGGATGTGAAAGGTGTAAACTTCACAGAAAGAGAGCCCAGATAGTTGTAGGGGATGGGTCCTCCGATGCGGACATTCTTTTTGTAGGTGAGGCTCCTGGACGCCAGGAGGACAGAGAGGGGATACCATTTGTAGGTAGGGCTGGAAAGTTGCTTGATAGTTTTCTTGATGGTATAGGTCTCGATAGAAGTGATGTCTATATAACCAACATAGTTCTCTGTAGGCCTCCGAACAACAGGGATCCAGAAGACGAAGAAATAAAGAGATGCACAGAATATCTCGACAGACATATAGATATACTGGATCCCGATGTCATAGTTCCCCTTGGAAGCTTTGCAACCTCGTATATACTAGACAAATATGACCTCAGAGGTGGTAGCATCAGCAGTGTCCATGGAAAGGTCTTTACTGTAAGCAACCTCAAGGGAAGTTTCAAAGTAGTTCCCCAGTACCATCCTGCTGCTGCACTCTACAATCCCGATCTCAAGAATATCATCTGCGATGACTTCGAGAAGGTAAAGGAAGTTGTATAGAGTCTCCATGCACCTCAATTTTATAAACTGAGACTTCTCATAGTTTAATTGATAATATGAGACTTAAAGATAAGGTAGCCATTGTAACAGGAGCTTCTTCTGGAATCGGGAGATCTATAGCGCTCAGATTCGCAGAGGAGGGAGCTAAGGTTACAGTTGCTGATATACAGGAGGAACCGAGGGAAGGAGGCAAACCAACACACGAAAAAATCAAGGAAGAAGGCGGAGAGGCCATGTTCATGGAGGCGGATGTTTCCAGTAAGAATTCTGTACAGGACATTTTCTACAGAACCGCCGAAAAGTACGGCAGGATAGATGTAGTTGTAAACAATGCAGGTATATTCATCCAGGATAAAATAGAGAACCTTGAAGAAGAGGAATGGGATAGGATTATGGACATAGATCTCAAAGGTGTTTATTTCTGTACAAAGGAAGCCATCGAGCATATGACCACAGAGGGGATCGAAGGATCGATAATCAATATATCCTCTATAGCAGGACTTGTTGGCTACAACGGCGCAACGGCATACTGTGCAGCAAAGGGTGGTGTATCAAACCTCACCAAGGAAGTCGCACTGGACTATGGTTCTGAAGGTATAAATGTAAACGCAATATGTCCCGGTGTAATAAAGACAAAGATGACCGAAGAGTTCAGAGAAGACGACCAAGTAAGGTCATTTATGGAGCAAAATACACCTTACAAGAGACTCGGAAAACCGGAAGACATAGCCAATGCAGCAGTGTTTCTTGCTTCGGATGAATCAAACTTTGTCCACGGTCAGAATCTAGTGGTCGATGGTGGATGGACAATCCACTAGAAATCGTTTTTTAGTCTTCTGAAACTATCTTTTTTAGATAGTTGTAGAATATATCATAGAAGTCCTTGTCCTTTGTTTTGACAATGTCTGCGAGATCTGTTTGTTTTTCTATAAACTCCTTTAGTTCCAAGTCCCTGAAAAGCTTTTCGACCCTTTCTATGTCTGTTCGTGTTCTTGGTTTATCTGGGGTTGCGTTGCAGCAGCCTGCATGTGTCGGCATATAGAGTCCAAGATCTTTACTCCTCTTTATTATTTCCTGTTTATCCATGCCCATAAGAGGTCTGTGTATTGGAATGTCGACTCCGTTGGATGTTGTTTTTAGGTTCTGTAGCGTCTGGCTGGCCTTCTGTCCCAGGGCCTCTCCCGTGGTCAGTGAGTCAGCTCCTATCTTTTGTGAAATCATCGATCCTGCAAGAAACATAGATCTCCTACACAGAACGCACGAATATTCCCTTTTATCTCTCTTTTTGAGATCGTTGAAGATTTTTTGGAGTACGTCTCCCCAGGGAAATAGGACAATCTCATCGAATGGAACTACCCTTTCAAGTCTTTTGAGAGCTCGTATACTCAAAGAGAATGTTTCCTCACAGTAGTATGGATGTAATACGAAATGAAGTGGAACAATTTCCATTTTCTTTCCCATGATGGCCGCAGCCACCGGAGAATCTATTCCACCTGAGATAAGACAAACGGTTTTTTCTCCCATGGCCTTAAAATTTGAGGAGGATACTTTAATTGTTTACTGTTCTACTCTTCGTCGAGCCCGTGTTTTCTTCTCATTTCTTTGGTCCTTTCAAGAGTCTTCTGTGCTATCTTGTGCTTCTTCTTAAGGTCTTCGGATATATCTAGTCCCTCCTTCTTCTTGTACTGATATATTGCTTCATGGAGTCCGTTTGCCGATAGACTGGAGCAGTGCATCTTTATCTTTGGTAGTCCACCTAGCTCCTCGGAAATTTCCTTCTCCTCTATGCTTTCAGCTTCTTCCAGTGTCTTTCCCATTGCCATCTCCGTGGTTACCGAGGACGTTGCTATGGCCGATGCACATCCAAAGGTCTTGAACTTTATGTCCTTTATGTACTTCTCTCCATCCCTTTTGCCTACCTTAAGGTAGATGCGCATAACGTCTCCACATGCAGGGTTACCTACCTTCGAAGTAACATCCGGGTCCTTCATTTCTCCCATATTACTTGGATTTTTAAAGTGTTCCATTACTTCTTTCGTATACATCTAATCACCTATCTTACCTTTTTTGTCCAGCGCAGTTATTGATCTCAGATCTGCAACCTCTTCTTCCAATACATCTACCATCCTTTCTATGTCCTCTTCTGTGTTGAACTTTCCGAAGCTCACGCGCAACGAGGAGTGGGCAGTTTCAGGCCCTCTTCCTATTGCTTCCAGTACATGGGAGGCCTTGAGCTCTTCTGAGCTGCAGGCCGATCCTGTTGCAGTCTCTATTCCTCTTTCGTCCAGTCGCAGTACAAGTGCTTCGCCTTCTACTCCAATAAAGGATAGGTTGACGTTTCCAGGAAGTCTTGGTTTCTTCGGTCCGTTGAGTTTTACTTCTTCTATTCTGTTCTGGATCTTTTGTATAAACTTATTATGCATATCTGTTAGTTTTTTACCTTGTTTTTTCCAGTTTCTTTTGGCAATCTCAGAGGCCTTTCCAAAGCCTACTATATACGGGACGTTTTCTGTACCTGATCTCTCTCCGCCTTCCTGACCACCGCCGTGGAGAAGTGGATCTATATCCACATCCTGTCTTTTGTAAAGCGCTCCTATTCCCTTTGGACCGTACATCTTATGTGCATTCAACGTCAGCATATCTATCCCCAACTCCTCTACGTCTACCTTCATCTTACCCGGGCACTGTGCTGCATCCGTGTGGAAGTATGCATCGGAGTTTCCGTGTGTTACCTCGGCTAGTTCTTTTATAGGCTGTATGGTTCCTATCTCGTTGTTGGCCATCATTATCGATACAAGGACAGTATCGTCACGCAGTTCTTCCTTTAGATCCTCAGGGGATACATATCCTTCTTCGTCTACGTCAAGGTATGTAACTTCGAAGCCCTGTTCTTCGAGCCATCTACATGCGCTCAGTATACATTTATGTTCCGTTTTGTCTGTGATTATATGTTTTCCTTTCTTCTTTCTGGAGAATGCCGTTCCCTTTAATACGTGGTTGTTTGATTCGGTGGCGGATCCTGTGAATATTATTTCGTCTTCTTTTGACTTAAGGAGATCTGCGACCTTTCCTCGGGCTTTCTTTACAGAATCATTGGCAGTTCTTCCCCTTTTATGGAGCGAGTTGGGATTACCGAAATCTTCCCCGAAGTATGGATCCATGGATTCTTTTACCCTTGGGTCCATGGGAGTTGTGGAATTGTTGTCTACGTATATCCTATCCTCATTGACTTTTTTCATACAACTCTGTAACAATGTTATATGTATTTAAATCTTGGTGTTAAACATACTGTAGATAATATGAATCAAGAATACAGCGAAAAGCCCGATGGAGACTGGGATGGATATAAAGAAGATGGGTGGGATTTTTTGGCCGAGTGGAATGGAAAGCCTATAGAAGAGGGCGACCAGTACTCCAGGCTGTAGATATTTTGGGGTTGTGGAATGGCAAATGTTTTTGAAGAGACCCACGTGGATTTAGAAGAGAAGAAAATGAATCGTATACCCAGAGAAGACATCGAAGGATGGAAGGAAAATGTCGATGGTTTTCTGGAAGCTAGCTACGATATAAAGGAAAATCTTGTTCTTACATTTTCAAAGCCATACATCAAGAATCCACAGACGAAGTCGGAAATGGTTCTTGTAAAGTACGAAGAGACACCCCGGGCAATTTTTGTCGATGATCCAGAGGAAAGGAGTATTTTTTCCGATGAAATCAAAAAAGAGGATCGCCGCACCTTTGAAAGTTTACTCGAGGATATGAAAAGTAGAACTATATACAGGAAGATGGATGACGGAGAAACAGACGTTGAGGGCAGAGTTATCGAGAAGGAGGATGGGTTATATGAGGCCAGGGACCTGGAAAACTATATCTACAGGCGTATGGGTGAAGATGAAAAGGCAGGGGATGTCAGCGGTCCTGTTGTGAAAAGAAGCGACGGGATCTTTGAGGTAATAGAAATAGACGATCTGGAGAGATATTCCGAGCACCTGTACAGGAACCTCAGGGATTTAAACAGTCCTAATATGTTTGCGTACGATGAAAACGGACAGAGAATTCCTCCGAAAAAGTACAGATAGTTTTCTGTCGATGTTCTATAACAACGTTATATTTAAAAGCAAAGGTCTATAATAAAGGTTTGTGATAATATGCCAGAAGAAAATGCCTTTGATAATTCAAAGAAACAGCTTGAAAATGCCGCAGAATATATAGAAATAGACGACGATGAACTCAGGGTTCTGAAGAAACCAAAACGTGTAGTTGAGGTCAATATTCCTATTAAGATGGATGACGGTTCTATTGAAAACTTTTGTGGATATAGGGTTCTCTACAACGATGCCCGGGGTCCGGGTAAGGGTGGTATAAGGTTCCATCCGGAGGAGACCCTGGACGATGTTAAGGCTCTGTCTGCATGGATGACATGGAAATGTGCAGTTGCAGATCTGCCCTTCGGTGGTGCCAAGGGTGGTGTAGTCTGTGACCCGCGTGAAATGAGCGACAGAGAACTGGAGAAGCTATCTAGAGAGTATATACGTAGAATATACAAGTATATAGGTCCAGATCAGGATATTCCTGCACCCGATGTAGGTACAACCCAACAGATTATGGGATGGATGCTGGACGAATATGAGAATCTCGTCGGTAGGCATAAGCCAGGGGTTATAACATCAAAACCTATTGAGATAGGAGGTTCCCCTGGAAGAAGCGAATCCACAGGAAGAGGAGTTAGCTTCATGATAAGGGAAGCCGCAGACAAATTGGATATGGATTTAAAGGACATGAGCCTCGCAGTACAGGGCTTTGGTAATGTAGGTAACCATCTGGTTAAGTCGGCTCATGAGATGGGCATGAAGGTTGTTGCTGTGACCGATGCAGATGGCGGTGTTTACGATGAATCAGGTCTGGACTATATGGAACTAAAGAAGTCGATGGACGAGAAAGGTACTGTGGCCGAAGCACCCTATGATGATATAACAAACAAAGAACTTCTTGCCTTGGACGTGGATGTTCTTTCTCCTGCGGCCATAGAGAATGTAATTACAGAACAAAATGCAGACGATGTCAAGGCCAGTATACTGGCTGAGGCAGCAAACGGTCCGGTGACGCCTAGAGCAGATAGTATTCTGGAAGAAAAGGATGTATTCCAGATACCTGATTTCCTATGTAATGCCGGTGGTGTGACGGGTTCATACTTCGAATGGGTTCAGAACAGATACGGCTACAGATGGACCTTGGGGGAGTTCAGGGAAAAACTTGATGTAAAACTAACAAAGGCCTTCAACAACGTCTATGAGATTCACAGAAGCAAGAACATATCTATGAGAGATGCTGCATACTCACTGGCTGTAGAAAAGGTTCTCGATGCCATGAGGCTAAGGGGAGAAATCTAGGTGGTTGTATGAAACTTTCATGTGAGATATTTGTCAAGGATCTTCTTCCTGCAGTTAGGGCGGTGATTGCCAGGGATCTTGTAGAAGAACACGGTCTTACACAGAGGGAGGCTGCAAGACGTCTGGATATGACACAGCCTGCTATTTCCCAGTATAAAAATAAGCTACGTGGTAGACAGATAAAAAAGCTTGAGAATTCTAGGAAAGTTTCTCAGAAGATAGAAAATCTTGTCGATGATGTTGCAAAACAGAGAATAGATATGGAAAACTACGGGAAGCGTTTCTGTGAGATATGTCAGGTAGCAAAGGATGATTCTATACTAGAGGAGAGATTTTCCTGTGAGATTTCGGTTTAGATTTTTACCCTCTGTACGTGTATCCTTCGTCCTCTTCACCTAGGATTTTTTCCTTAGTACTTTTCAAGAATTTTATTATTCTGTCCTTTAAAGATTCTTTTTCTGGGCCTTTGTAGCCCTTTGAGTATGTGTATTCCTCCAGTGGTGGCATAAGCATGTAGATGATAACTCCGGCTACGGTTATTAGTAGTATGCCAACACCTATCCAAAGCCAAGGAAAGGCCATTTCTTCTTCCAGTCTCTGTAATTCTTCTTCTATATGCATGCGAGTGGATTCGCCCTTGGATATCATTTCTTTGGCTGTCACGTAGTCGTCCCTGTTCATTGCTCCCTGTGCCTCTGCCATAAATTCGTTGAATGATGAGATATCCTCCTCGATCTGCTCCGTTTCAAGGCTTTCGCTTATTTCATCGACCCTTTCTTCGATTTCTTCTATACCTTCGGTCGTGTTGTTGTAATTTGTCTTTATCTTTTCCTTTTTCTGTTCATCTGGATGAACCCACAACTCTCCTTCTATTTCTTCTGTGGTTCCATAGTCTACACTGTAGACTACTGTGTATTTATCGACAGATGCGTCGTCCGGAAGGGTGAAGTTTACCATAAGATCCACTGACTCCCTTTGGTAGATATCAGCTTCTGTTGTGACTACTTCAAACCAGTCCTCTGGTACATCGCCGTTTATTTCCATGCTTATACCGTAGAGGTCTTCGGTTCCTTTGTTTTCAACTGTTACGTTGTTTGTTTTCCACTGACCCTGGGTAATATTTATTATATCATACTGCAGATCGAGTGATATATTGGCGATTCCACAGTAGTCCTCCGCCTCCAAGCACCTTTTCCTTGTGTCTTCACAGAAGTCCGGGCTGCCTTCGGTCACATCCTTTGTTTGATATATTTCATCCTCGTCGCACTCCCAATCACCGCATGTTTGGTTTTCCCAGACCTTGTATTCACACGAGTCCGGTTCCAGGAAAAGCACACTTCCTGTTGATTCGTCGTTGCTCCATTCTATAACTGCTTTGTATTCATATTCTTCGTCGCCATCTATCGTTATCTCGATCTCAAAGACATCCTCATCGTCCATCTCCTGTTTGCCTGTCGATCCCCAGTATTCTTCGTCTGTACCCTCGTAGCCATATCTGAAGAAAACAGTTACCTCGTCTTCCATGCCAAGTTCGACTACCTCTCCTCTCAAAACTGCATAATCTGAGCCAACTTCGTTTGGTAAAAGCGTCTTTACATCAGGCTTTTTGTAGACTTCTATAGTTGTATCTGTGGACTCGTCAAATACTTCTACTTCGATGTC
This sequence comes from Candidatus Aenigmatarchaeota archaeon, assembly GCA_003554845.1. Classification (GTDB taxonomy): domain Archaea; phylum Aenigmatarchaeota; class Aenigmatarchaeia; order PWEA01; family PWEA01; genus PWEA01. Next base: position 13,036 of record PWHK01000018.1, read on the forward strand.
ATAGGTTCCGGATGAACCTATGGAAGTAGTCATACTGACCGTTTCTGTCTCGCCTCCTTCTACTTCAACTTTGACTGTATCCTCTCTGCCGTCGTCTACATAGAACAGGACCTCGTATTCAAAGTCTTCTGTGCCACTGTTTTCCAGTTCCACGTCAATATCAAAATCTTCATCAACATAGACCTCATCGGGATCTGCCTCCAGATTTCCTATTGAAAACTCGGGTGCCGTCATGAAGGTTATTTCCTTGCCCTCGTATGTATCTCCCTGTCTATGGACCTCTGCCTGGAATGTATAGTTTGTTTCGGGTTCAAGATCGTCCCAGGTTTCTTCAAAAACGCCACTGCTGTCCATATTTCCTTTGCATATTTCTTCGAACTCACCACTCAGCCAGAAAGAAACATTTGTTTCTTCGTCCTCTATTGTAGTTTCATTTCCGAGTAGTTCTCCTCTTATAACTGCGGAGTTTGTGGTTACGTCCACAGGGTCAAGGGTATCTACATATATTTCAGGCTTTGTTTCAAGGGTCTCTTCTTCTCCTTCTGTTATGTTCCCGTCATTCCACTCGACTATGGCCTTGAAGGTGTATGTTGTTTCGTGGTCCAGACCTTCTATTCCGCGTGTAAATAAACCCTCTTCACCCACTGTTTCATGTTCTGTTGTATTCCACATACCTCCCTGTGTCCAGTTAAAATATGCATCTACATCATCTTCTATTCCCATTTCGGTAAGATTTCCCTGTAGATTTGCGGATATGTGTGTTATGTCCTTTGCATTATTGGTTTCTACTTTAGGATAGGTA
>PWHK01000001.1 GCA_003554845.1 Candidatus Aenigmatarchaeota archaeon
CCGGTTATCACTTTGTTGGGTGGACCGGAGATGTTGGGAATGTCGAGGATACAGGTTCTGCAACTACTACTGTGACTATGGAAGGTGACTATTCCATAACTGCAGAGTTCGACCAATATAACCTTACATTAGATTCTACGGAAGGTGGTTCTGTTGTTGATCCTGGAGAGGGTACATTTATGTATGCAGATGGAACCTCCGTGGATCTAGTAGCAACTGCGGAAAACGATTGGAAATTTTCAGAGTGGGTCGGAGGAGGAGGATCAATAGACGATATATCTTCCCCAGAGACTGATATCATCATGGACGAAGATAAAGAAGTAACGGCATTCTTTTCCTTTATAGGATACTGCGAAATAACAATATGTGGACCTGGAAACGTATGTGACGAGGTCACGGTGAGGTGTTAAAATGAACAAGGGTTTCTCTCCTGTACTGGGGTTTGTTCTTGTATTATTTCTATCAATAACCATGGCTTTATCCTTTGCAACATGGTTAAGAGCCTCCGGTCGAGATATGGAGGAGGACTTCGAAGAAACACGAGAAAATGGAAAAATAAACTTCTATATAAGCAATGTTCAGCACGAAGACGACGATATAAATATTACCATAAAAAACAACGGAAGGTTTCATATACCTGTCGATGAAATCAGAGGGTACTACGACGGTAGGTTCATGGAAGATATGGAACACGTAGAAGGACCAGATCCCATACCCCCGGGTGAAACAGCAAAGTTCAGAATACAACTTTAAGAAACGGCAAACTGGGCAAGCAGTGCCTCCAGCTGTATCTGTTCGTCTGCTCCTTCATCCAATCTGAATTCGTAGTCGCCCATTTTCTCTATTATCCTTATCTTCCTTTTCTCATCTATATCAAGATCGTAGACCTGTCTGTGCATCTCCTTTATTATATCCATACCCGATATTCCCTTCTCCAGTATTAGTTCCTGTAACTTATCCCTTGCATCTGTGAATCTTCCATCGAGGGCTCTTTTGAGTATCTCTTCTATTGCCTGAGGCTTGGCCTGTGAGGATATCTCATACACCACGTCCTCTGTAACCTCTTTATCTGTTACAGAAACAGACTGAAGCAGATTTATGGACTTCCTCAGATCACCTCTGGTCACAGAAAATATTGCATCCAGACCTCCCTGATCATAGGAAACACCCTCTTTATCACATATTTTCTTTATGAGACCCGATGCATCTTCCTTGCTGAGCCTTGGGAATCTGAATATGGAACACCTTGAGCGTATAGGATCTATTATCTTGCTGGAATAGTTGCATATAAGTATGAAACGTGCCGTCTCTGTATAGTTCTCCATAGTTCTTCTCAGCGCATGTTGGGCCTCCGGTGTAAGGGCATCTGCCTCGTCTAGAACTATAATTTTGAAGGGCACATCTCCCACAGCCTTTGATCGTGCAAAGTCCTTGACCTGGTTTCTTACAATGTTTATACCTCTTGTATCCGAGGCATTGAGTTCCAGAACATTGTTTCTCCATTTCTCACCGAAGAGATCCTTTGCTATTGCTATCGCAGAAGCACTTTTTCCTGTTCCTGCAGGTCCTGTGAAAAGAAGGTGTGGCAAAGACTCGTCCTCTACAAAGGCCTTGAGTCTCTGAATAACATGTTTGTGATTAACTATGTCATCTAGCGTACCGGGTCTGTATCTTTCAGTCCAAACCTCTACCATATATACCACTGAAGAACTTTCACGTCATCTTTTAATAAGTTTTGTGAATCTACAAGATTTAAATCTCTGGAAGAAAAATCTCCATTGGTGTCAGCATGAAGATTGCTATAACAGGAACTCCTGGTTGTGGAAAGACAACTGTTGCAGAGAAGGTAGCAGATAAAACATCCATGGACTATGTATCCATAAACCACCTGGCCAGGGAAAAAGACTGTATAATCTCATACGACGAAGAAAGAGGGTCGGATATAGTCGATATAAAGGCACTGAGAGAGGAAACAGAAGAACTCGATGACTGCATACTCGACGGACATCTCTCCCACTTCATGGAAAACGACATGGTATTTGTTCTTAGATGCAAGCCATCTGTACTCAAGGAAAGACTTGAAGAAAAAGGATGGGAAGAGGACAAGATCAACGAAAATGTGGAAGCAGAGATAGTGGGTGTAATCGAAGGAGAAGCAAGAAACAGTAACGACGAGGTGTACTCCATAGATACCACAGACAGAGATATAGAAGAGGTCGTAAATACTATAACAGAGATAATAGACGGAGAATCAGGCGAAGAATACAGCGATCATTTCGACTGGATAGAGCAGGGAGAGGTAGATAACATATGACATTGATACTGAAGGATCCCAGAAATGAAGATCTGAAAGGGGTCGCAAAAAAGATAAGAGAGGGAGAAAGTTGCATATATCCAACTGAGACATGCTACGGTCTTGGAACCAATGCACTCGACGAAGAAGCTGTGAAGAAGATTTACAGTATAAAGGAAAGAGACATGGGAAAAAAGCTTTCTTGTATAGTATCCTCGGTTGAACAGGCAGAAAAATACTGTGAACTCAATACAGTAGAAAGGGATGTATGTAATGAGTTTATGCCCGGACCACTTACACTGGTTGCCAAAAAGAAAAACACAGTTCCGGACATACTCAACAAAGACTTTGTTTTCAGGGTATCCTCGAACCCCATAGCACAGAAACTGGCACAGGAAAGTGGTGTCCCTATCGTTGCGACGTCTGCCAACTTTTCAGGAACAGGGGGTAGATACTCACTGGATGATATATCAAGGGTCATAAGAGACCGTGTAGATATAATACTTGACTACGGAGAACTTGAAAAACAGGAACCATCTACAATAGCAAAAATAGACAAGAGAAATGTAGAGATATATAGAAAGGGTCCAGTTTCAAGGAAACAAATCGAAAGGTTTTTAAATATTTAATTCTGATAGAGGATAGGTGAATCCTATGCCTGAGGAAGTTGTAAGAAAAAGACTGTTTGACAACGTTTTTGTATGCATGAACTGTAAGGCCAAGAAGAGAGCTAAACCAAGGAAGGTTCGCGAAGGTAAGGTCAAGTGCAGAAAGTGCGGTTCGAAGGATCTCAGGCTAAAATCCAAAGAAGACAGGAGCTAGATATGAAGCCCTTTCTAAGGCTTATCAGGCCTATCAACTGCCTAATGGCATCTCTAGCAGTTCTAATAGGATCCTATCTGGGAGGCATATCTTCCATGGTACCTGTACTGTTTGCAATGGCAACTGCTTTCAGCATATCAGGTGGGGGCATGGTGATAAACGACTACTACGACAAGGATCTTGACATAATATACGACCACAAGAGGCCGATACCAAGCGGTGATGTATCTTTAAAAGCGGCAATCATACTTTCCTTTGTGTTGTTTTCGATTGGAATATACATATCACTCTGGATAAACTACTATGCTCTTCTTCTTGCATCTGTAAACTCAGCACTCCTGGTAGGGTATGCAAAGGATCTCCAAAATAGATTCTTAGTATCAAATACAGCGGTTTCATTCCTTGTCGGTTCGACGTTTATTTTTGGCGGCCTTGCAGTAAACAACTTCATACCATCGTTACTGCTTGCAGCAATGGCCTTTTTTGCTAATACGACAAGGGAGATAGTTAAGGATATAGAAGACAAAGAAGCAGATGCCACCAAAAACGTTAGATCCGTTCCCATAGTACTGGGAGAGGAATCGGCCAGAACTATATCATCGCTGCTTACCTTGGTAGCCATATGCATAACACCTCTTCCTCTGTTGTTGGGAATATTCGAACTCTGGTATGGTCTAACAGTAGTCTTGTCTGTGGCTGTATTTGTATGGTCTGTCGTTCTCATCGAGAGAAAGGAGGATCCTTCAAGAATTCAGGGTATGTTGAAACTTGGTATGCTTCTGGGTCTCATAGCTTTTCTTGTCGGTGCATTTTGAGAAGATTTAAATATTCCTCTACAGAAGTTTTGATGTTATGACCAAAGAACTTGACGATTCAGAAAAGGTAAAGGGAAAGGAAAACCTCAAGCTTGAAAAGATCGACGAAATGGTAAGAAAGGGAGAACTTGATCCTTCAAACGTGAAGTTTACAACCTGGCAGGACAAGAAGAACGACGATGGAGAAATAATAGGTACCGCAAGGGTTGTCCAGGAAGAAGATGAAGAACTTGCCAAGGTCGAATATATATGTCCTCGATGCCAGAAACATGGATTCAAGAAGACAGAGTACAAGAGGCCATTCTGGGTAAAGTGTGAGGGCTGTGAGAAGAGTTTTTCAATACCAAGGCTTAAGGACAAGGTCAAGAAGAAAAAGAAGCCTGATGTCTAGAAACCAGCCTCGGTGGCTCAGAGGTAGAGCGCGTCCTTGGTAGGAAGACCGAGATATTCTCGAGTATTCTCAGAGAGGACGAGGTCGCGGGTTCAAATCCCGCCCGAGGCTCCAGTTTTTACCTTCGAAAGGTTAGAATTAGGACTGTTTTTAGGCACTACAGTTCGGGAGGTAACTGAAGGGAAATTAGAGAAACTATAAAATGGGTTTTACACAATTATGGGCTATAACTTAGTGAATGAAAATCAAATGGACGACTGTAAATAAAAACAAATACAACCACCCCGCAAAGTAAAGTCTTTCAACTCTAGTTTCCGTCTTTTCAAATGTCCAATAAATGGTAAAAACTGTAAGTGGTACCATTGTCCACCCATAAACTGTGAAGGAAACCTCAAAAATTTCCCAGAGGCTAGCTATAAATTTCTGAACTTCAATTGCTAAATGTCCTCCCCAGTTCAAGAGAATTATAAATACAAAAAAGCGGCCACCTGTCGGAAGACTCTTCCAAAAAAGAAGAGTCGAAATTAAAGCTAAGCCAAACAGATGAATAGCTCCCAAGCCATCAATTCCCGTTAACCCGATGACTTCCGCTAACTCCAATACCGTCCAAGTTATCATTCCGCTAATAATTCCCAGCCAAGCTTTCCAAATTCCACTAAGCCGGGGGTTGAATGAGGTTTTAATAAAAAATCCAACCGCAGCAAGCTTCCCAACTAAACCAACTAAAACGCCCGTTTGACCCACCGCCTCCAAAGCATGTATCAATCCAATCATAAGCCCCGCAAACAACACAATCAACATTGCGGAGATAGGACCATCGAAAAATTTAGTTTTGAAATCTGTTTTATTAAAAAACCCAATAATAACCTTCCTCCAGACTCTTGTTGTTTTCACTTTAATTTAATTACTTAACTAATAAAAACCTCTCTCCTAAGATGTATACTGAGGCAAGATGTCCAGGAAAGAAACAGGATCGCGGAGGTTTGGAGCATTTCAGGGGGTTTTCATACCGACCTTCCTGAGTATCGTGGGTGTAATACTTTTCCTACGTCTTGGATACGTTGTAGGTGGAGCAGGGCTTCTGGGTACCATAGGCATCATACTACTAACTATATCTGTAACCCTTGCAACAGGTCTATCTCTGAGCTCAATCGCAAGCAACATAAGGATAGAAGCAGGTGGAGCCTATTCGATTGTAACAAAGACCCTTGGACTCGAAATAGGTGGAAGTATAGGAATCCCACTCTATCTGGCACAGGCCCTCTCTGTTGCTCTTTATATATTTGGTTTTTCGGAAGCCTGGCAGTTTGCATTTCCGGAACATAGTATAACAATGATAGCACTCCTCTCTTTCTCTGTGATCTTTCTGGTAACGTACATAAAAACAGACTTTGCAGTCAAGGTACAGATCGGAGTATTTGCACTAATCTGCCTGGCCCTGGTTGTTATATTTATAGGAGGAAGCATACAGTCCCGTGGACTTTCTGTTCCCTTGGTCAGAGGAGGTGGTCCATCATTCTGGATATTGTTTGCGATATTCTTCCCTGCTGCCACAGGTCTGATGTCAGGAATTGGTCTATCGGGAGAACTCACAGACCCAAAAAAACAGATTCCCAAGGGCATAATATACGGTCTTGCGGCTACAACACTCATATATCTAGCCATGACCTTTGTTCTCTCATACACATCGACACCGGAACAGCTCATAAACAACAGCCTCATAATGACGGAGATATCCATCTTTCCAGAACTTGTTGTGATTGGTGTTCTGGCCGCTACCTTTTCGAGTGCACTCACGATGCTGATAGCAGCTCCGCGTGTTCTCCAGGCACTGGCAGAAAAGTCCATACTCCCAAAAAAGGATTTCATAGCAAAAAAATCAGGCCTGGGAGAGCCGAGGAATGCAATAGGACTTACAGCACTCCTCATAGTTCCTCTTTTGATACTCGGAAGCCTTGATATTGTAGCACAGGTACTTACTATGTTCTTCCTTATAACATATGCAAGTATAAACCTCTCTGTTTTCCTAGAACAGCAGCTTAGCATAAGAAGTTTCAGACCTACATTCAGAGTTCCAAAAATAGTTCCACTCTATGGATTCGTCGCGTCTCTTGTAATAATGTTCGTTGTCAATCCATATGCAGGCATAGTAGCAGCCGCCTCGGTGATAGGAATCTACATAATTCTATCAAAGAAACCCATAGAAAGAAACCAGGGAGATGTCAGATCAGGTCTCTTTAGAGCACTTTCGGAGTGGGCAGCCGAGAAAACAAGAAGTCTACCAGAGTCCTCCAAACACGTCTGGAAACCAAACCTTCTGGTCCCTGTTACAACAGACAAATCACTGATAGGAGACTTCCCGCTTATAAAATCAATAGCCTATCCCCACGGAAGGATAACTGTACTTGGCCTTGACCTTGAAAACGAGGATAGCATACCAGAGGAGGAAAAGGATGATGATGAAAATAGTCTAGATGAAGTTCCCGGAACCCTGAGAAAGTTTGAAGACGACAAGATATTTGCCACGTATTCAACAATAGATGCAGAAGACTACACTAACTCGGTTGTAGTATCGATGGAAGCCATACAAAGCCAGGTTTTTGCTCCCAATATACTCTTTCTACCATACGAGCCCGAAGGAATAGTCGACAAAGACCTTGAAAAAATAATTAAGGCAGCCGAAGAGAACTACTGTGGGATAACTCTCCTGGATAAGGACGAAAACGTAAGGCTTGGGGCAGAAGGTGATATACATGTATGGATTTCACCAAAGGCAATGGAAGACGGCCTCTTTGAAAGGCGGTACTACGACCTTTCGCTCCTCATGGCCTACAGTATAAAGAGCAACTGGAATGGCAAGATACATATATGGATGGTTGTGGAAGATGAAAACCAAGGGGCAGAAGGTGAAAGATACCTAAAGAATCTTATATACGAGTCCAGGTTTCCGAGATCTACAGAATTAAACGTAATAAAAGGAGAGTTCCAAGAAGTTCTTGAAGAAGCACCTGCAGGTGACCTCCACATAATACCCTTTGAAAGTTCTGATCTTAAGTCTATAAACGAAATAGGTAAAATAGAAGGAAAGTCTTATCTATTTGTTCATGATTCGACGAAGGAAAGTGTTCTTGCTTAAGTTTGGATTTTAGGCACTACAGACTTCAAGAAACGTATACTTCTACGTTTTTGTTGTTTGCAATGGCCCTGACAAGGTTCTCACCGAGATCCGAGTCCTTTGTAAGTTTTATCTCGCCGTTCTTACCCACGGTAGCAGTGAAGAAGTACTCCTTGTCGATGTATATATTGGCGTTCTGTCCTGAATATTTACCATTAAAGTTGAAGGTTATATAGGCACCGGTTTCACCTATGTCGAAGTCTATCTTTTCGCCTGTGGTCTTTGTCTTTGGTTCCACATCTATATTGATGCCGAGCTTGTCTTCAAGTTTATCTACAGTCTTCCCATTTCTTCCTATGAGGTGTGGAATATTGTCGTTGTCTACCTTTGCAGCTATCCTGTTCTCAGATAAGAACTCCACATTAGGATCGTCGTCAAATCTCTTGAGTTCGTCTATTATCTTCTCCTTGGCAAGGGTCTGTACACCCTTCTCCTCTGTATCCTGGACAGGAACCACTATGTTTTCCTCCCCGTAGGTGTATATCTCGTATTCAAGCTCACCTGTTTCAAAGTCTCTTATATCTATAACCGGCCTTGCAAGATCCTGCTCCTGCATTCCCGAAGGAACCTTTACCTTCATTGTCAATGAATATACCTTTGCCACGTCACCTGCATCTATATGTATAACAGTATCAAGAACATGCGGAATCATACCCAGCTCTGTCCTTCCAACGAACCTCTGCACGGCATCTATAGGATCTGATGCATGTACTACACCGACCATACCCGTACCGGCCAACCTCAGATCAGCAAAGGTTGTGAAATCGTAGCTCTTCCTGACTTCGTCGTATATTGTATAATCAGGTCGCACCAGAAGAAGAACATCTTCCGAGTTGTCCATTCTGCCCTCCAGCTGTGTATATTGTGTAATATCCTTAGAGACGTCTAGATCCCTTGGTGACTCCAGTGTCTTGACTATATTCCCTCTCGAACTGTAGAACTCGGCAAGGGACTGTGCAAAGGTCGTCTTTCCACTACCTGGATTTCCTGCGATAAGTATACCCTCTGCCTTTTCTTCGAGCCTTTTGCGAAGTTTTTCCGTCAGAGAGTAATCATCCAAGGTAAGCTTCACAAGTGGTCGGACAGCAGTTATCTCCCTTCTCAGTGAAAAGGGTGGTTTGGCTATTACAATTCTGTAGTCTCTGAACTGTATTATTTCTGCACCCTTCTTGGACATCTCTATCTCAGCATCGTCCTTTCTCCTGGCCATATCTATTATATTCTTACTCAGTTCCTCCATATACTCCTTGGTCAACTCTCTGTCGGATATATCCTGAAGTTCAAAGCTACCCGGAGAACCTCTCTTTGCCCTTGGTCTACATCCCTCTACAAGATGTACACTCATTGTAGTTTCGTCGAAGAAGTCCCCCAAGAGAAACCTGTCTTCGTCTTCCTCCTGTTCTACAAATACAACATCAAGACCCTCTGCCTCTGCAACCTGTGACTGCACATAGTCTTCTGTGTACAGGACTGCGTTTTCATCGTCGACGTGGTCCTTTATCAGGGCATCTATTCTACCCTTGCTTGCAAGTTTTATCTCTTCTTCCGTGGGCCTTCTTCCTATATGTGAAACTTCTATGCCTCTGTCCTCGAACTCCCTGAGCCTTTTTATCTCATCCAGTCCCTCGAAACCTGTCTCTCTTCCTCTGTTGGCCTGTGCCTGAAGTTCGTCGACAACTGCCTCTGGGATTATTATCTTGGTATCGCTAAGCTTCCCTTCGTCAACCATCTCTGAAAGCTTCTTGTCTATAAGTATAGATGTGTCTGGTACTATCTTCTTGATATCCTTGTTCTGTCTTTCTTCCATATCTAAAACACCTCTGTGTATTCTAAGTTTTCTTAGAAGGGGCCACGGATAAAATCAACATTAACCTTTATAAGTCTTTCGGAAACCAAAACCATAAATCCAATTAACTGAAAGAAACAGACTATGGTCGACTGCAATGCTTTGATTGAAAAAACAAGGATGTAGACAATTGGAAAAGAGAAAGCATATTCCACTACAAGAACAACTACTACTGTGTCGACGACGAAAATAAAAAAATTGTTATGGAGGGCAACTTCCTCTGATCTCCTATATACTACTTGACCTTTGCCACGTCGCCTATGGTCAGGTTCCTGTCCTTCTTACCTCCTGTAACACCGGAACCCGTCTCCGCCTTCTCGAAGAGATCTATATCCAGCTCCCTTTCAATCTTCTTTGAAAGATCACCACCGGGCTTTAGTCTTTCGTTTTCTATTCTTCTTACGACGGACTCCTTTTCGGAAATATTTTCAGAAAGCTCCCTCATGGTCAGTCCGCTATCTTCCCTTGCTTTTCTGACAACTTTTCCGTAATCTCTCTTCAGAACCTTATCCGATACACGAAAAGTCGAACTTCCCGAGGAAATCTTTGTCCTTTGTTCGGGATTTTTTGTTATCTTTCTGGCCTTGGACTTGACGGTGCCAAGAGAAGAGCAGTCTTCACATACTCTGAGTTCACTGCCTTCAAGCTCTGCGATCTTAGAAGCACCAGAAGATCCACATACTTCACATTCCAAGAAAATCACCTTCAAAAACCTTTTCTGAAATAAAGGGTTTACATGCGAGAAAGTCCACGGTTGGGTTCACCGGTCCCACGAGTATATAATATAGATGTAAATTTAAATATTTTCCACTGAAATCCCAATAAAAAGAGATAATGGGATGCAAGGTGTTGTTTTATAAAAAGATGTCACTGACCAGTAATTTCAAAGTATAAATGCTTTAGGGTCAAATATTATTCACCTGGAGGATGTACATATGACAAACAATACACAAGAACAAAATCTAAACGACATGAACGGGGAAACCAAGGAACTAATAGAAAAGTACGAAGGTATACAAGAAGAAGCCAATGGATACGTAAAAAACACAGATAAAGCACTTTCTTATTTAGAAAATCCAGAGAGAATCGGTGCCAATGGGTGGAAACAAATACTTGAGAAGAAGATAGAGTATAAGGAAAATATAGAAGAATTGGAGGAGGAGCTAGGAGAAGTATACGAAGGACTGGGTGAATCCTGGGAAACAATAAAAGAACTTGAAAAAGAGTTCGACTATCTACCGACAAAGGAAGACATAGATGAACTGAAGGACGACGTCAGAAATCTCACAAATGAAGTAGGGGCAAGGAGAGGAGAGTGCAAGGAAGATATAGAAGGTTTCGACGATATATTCAAAGAATACAAGAACATAGTTGAAGTTGAAAGGAAGATAGAGGGACTGCGCGAGGAAAATAATCTCTCAGAGGAAGATATAGAAAAAATATATGAAAAAAAGGAGAAGGAAAGGAAGAGAAAGAAGAAAATAAAGAAGCTGAGGGAAAAGATCAACAAATCGGACGATGACAACTTTCTTGACGACATGGAAAAGAGTATAAACGAAATGAAAAGGCTTGAAAGGGAGCAAAATTCCGATGGTAAAAGTCCTGTCGAAGAATTCCCTGTTACAGAAGAGACCATAGACAAGATATACAGCTCAAAGAAGGATCTGGAAAAGAAGCGTAGTAAGTACAAAGAAAAAATAGATAGCTTCGATGAAGAGTATGAAGAAAAGATTGAAGATGTATTCAACAAGTACGAAGAGTTTGTAATCAAAAGAGAGGAACTCGACAAGGCAAAAAGTAACTACGAAAGCCTCGAGGAAATGGGTTACAACGATGAGAGAATTGAAAAACTCAAAAAAATTATAGACAAAGAAGACAACGAGACAAATAAATACAACGAATTCAAGGAAAAAATAGATATTCTCTCGGAAAAACTCAACGATGAAGAAGTACGTAATAAAATGATGGAGAAGGGAAGAAAAGGATACAAAAAAAATGGAACAATCTATGGAATATACGAAGATCACGATGAACTTTCAGTCGGAAGTCTTCTCGGTCTAATCGAAAGCAAGAAAAAAATCGAAGACCTAGAAAGGGCCGAAGAAATATGGAAGGAGTACGAAGAGAAAAGAGATGAAATGGACCTTCCCAATTTAACAGCTTCCATGGTCGCCGCAGGAACAGCCGACCTGGACACATTTAGAAGATCCCTTGGAAGTATAGATGGCCAGATGTGGGAGTTAAGAGACGACAAGGATCTTCTTCAGGTATATGAAATCTTAGACGCACTGGAGGATAAGCCATCCAAAAAGATCCCGGACAAACTTTACTATGCAGGGGGCATAGCAGGTGGTCTACTCTTGGTAGGTGCTGCAGCTGCTGGACTTGCAGCCCATGAAGAAAACACAGAACTCGAAAATATAAACGGAATACCTATGTTAGTGGAACGCCAGGACATGGACATGGACATCGAATCCGTAGTCGAAGGTAACATAACAGGAACTCTCCAAAGTGAAAGTGAAAACACGCTGGAGCTCGACATTGTTGAGGCATTCGAAGGTTCGTTTTTGAGAGACAGAAACACAGGAGAAGTATATCTACCAGAAAGAGACGGATCAATTGAATTTGGAACAGGAGATGTTTCACAGGCCTTAAACGAGACAACAGGAAACGTAACATTAGATGAAGCAAACGGCACTTTAGAAATAACCGACGGAGAACTGCAGGGAATCTTCAGACAGGTGAGTGAAGAAACCCTTGAATCGGAATTGAATGCAGCCGTTGACGGAAAAGCCTTTGGTGAATTAGAACATACAACTTCTACTCTGCCATTTTTCACCGGTGGAGCTGCCCTGGGTGCAGTTTTCGGACATTTTGCATCAAAGGGAAATGATATACTGACAGAAACAAGAGAAAAAGGTCTGATCCAAAACAGACTACAGGCAGCCGAGTTGGCATCCACAAAGGCCTCTTTGAACAAATCACTGGACGAAGGAGACATACAAAAGGCCAAGGAAAGTGTAAAAAGGCTTGAAAGACTAAAAGAAAGGCTCGAGGAGTAACAAAACCCGGGCTCCGTGGTGGGGTAAAATGCAATCGAAAAAAATATCCATAGGAGTTGGAAGAATATTTTTAATTTTATCTCTACTTTTATTTCTGATTCCAACCATATCCGCAAACTCCATATCATCCTTTGAGATGCTGATAAACACAAGTGGATTTGTGGAAAACATAAGAGAAGATCCAATAGAAGGTGCAGACGTCACACTTTGGTCACCTGGAGAAGGAAAATACTGCGTAATTACACAGTACTCTTCCCAGAGCACAGTAACAGATTCCGAAGGATACTGGGAACTACTTGATTACGGAGAAGTTATTTCGGGGAGCGACGAATGCTATCTTATACTTGATGTGAAAAAGGAAGGTTACCATGACTATCAAACAGAGGTAAAGATCGAGACAGATGAGAAAGACTATATCTGGAATACAACAATCGATCGAGAAGATCCCTACTTCTATGTAAACACAATAGGAACAAACTCACCTGTCACAGAAGGCGAGAATCTAGATGTAGATATACTAGTTGAAAATATAGGAAGCAACGAACAGACCCAGACAGTTGAGCTACGTGAAACAGACACCGATGACCTTCTGGATTCCAAAGAGGTTACATTGGGAAAGGAATCAAAGGAAATAAAATTAACATGGTCAACGGATATAAACGATGCAGGTGACTACACACTACAGGTTTCAAGTGAAGACGACGAGGACACCGTCGATGTAACTGTTAGAAGAAGGGAATATGATCTTACATTGGATTCTACAGACGGTGGTTCTGTTGTTGATCCTGGAGAGGGTACATTTACATACGATCACGGAGAAACGGTGGATCTTGTTGCTGATGCTGATTCCGGTTATCACTTTGTTGGGTGGA
>PWHK01000005.1 GCA_003554845.1 Candidatus Aenigmatarchaeota archaeon
TGCACTGTTTCGTTGGGCTGGAAGGTACACCAAGTATCTCTCGGGCCAAACTGTCCAAATCTTCTTTTTCTTGTCTGGAAAGATGATGGGAGATCTTATTTCCTGTTTTCTCTGCTATAGACTCGGCATTTCTTCTGGACGAAGCAAATATCAACGCCTGTTTTTCCATTCCAACCGTATGGTCCGATAGGACATGCTCCCCCCTTCCATTTTTATTCAGTTCCAAGTCTTCCTGGTTGTAGAACCTTACATTACTTCCATCGTAGACTCCTTCATAAAGGTCCACAGGTCTATAATCGGACTTCACCAACTCTGCGTCCAGCCATCCGGCAAGTTCATCTGCATTGGATATGGTTGCAGAAAGCCCTAGTATTTGTGCATCCGTAAGCTGTCTGAGTCTGGTCAAGGTTACCTCAAGGGTCGGGCCTCTGGATCCATCGTTCAGGAGATGTATTTCATCTGAAACAACAAGACCTATATCCTCTGCCCAGGATGGACTGTGCCTCAATATCGAATCCATCTTCTCAGAGGTCGTTATAATTAAATCGTACTTGCCAAGGCCTGAAGCAGAAGAGTCGTAGTCACCTACAGAAACCGCTACATCTATTCCAAGATCTTCGTATTTTTTGAAATCATTGTATTTTTCCTGGGCAAGTGCACGGAGAGGAACTATATATACACATTTCTTATCCTCATCCAGTATCTTTTTCAGAAATGCAAACTCGGCTACAGCAGTCTTACCGGAGGCCGTAGGTGATGCAACCACCATGGATTTTCCCTGGAGGACACCCATATCCACTGACTTCTCCTGAGGAGGATTGAGTTCCTCTATACCCCTTTCAATGAACCTGGTCTTACTCTTCTCTGGAATATCCATGTTCTTGATCAACATGACTACATGATTAGAAATAGATTCTTTTAAATCTCTTCAAAGATCGTTCTTTTCTCTGTCTATACCTTCCCTGTAAACCATGGCTGCATCCTCTATGAAGTAGGGGTTCACATCGTAGTTATTTTCAAGTTCATCAAGACTGTCCTTCCACTCTTCTGTTCCTGGATCACTTTTTTTCAATGATTCAATTGTATCGACCATACCATTGTATTCTTCTTCTGACATCTGCTCATATTCCACAGGATTATATTCATCGGAGCTTTCATCACAGTATCCATAATCTTCGTCCCGAGAAAGGAATTCATCTACATATCCACCAAGATCAGAGATGTATTCTTTCAACCAGGTGCCTTTAGTATAACCCATAACTGCGGCTGCTCCAATGAGTGTAATGGGTATCGAGGCTTGATATGGAAGAGTCTCGGACAACATTTCAAAGTCTCCCTGTGTAAAGTTGACATAATCCCCGAGACAGTAAAGTGCCGAAGAAAGAGCACTCGTTATAGATATGCCCTCAAGAAACCTTCTCGTCCTTTTGTTTTCGATCTTCTGTGAATAGTATGCCGTTAAACCAGAAAGCGCCAGGACCGACATGGGTCCAGATGCTGAGACAATTCCTTCGCCGAGTTCGGTAAGTTCCTTTCCAGAACTGGTTACATAGAAGGCCATTTCAGAAATACTACCATCTAGATCTATGCCCACCCGGGGATCCTCTCCAAGCATCTTCAAGGCAAGATAGTGGCCTGCCTCCTCGACACCAACACTGTAAAGAGGACTGGCAAAGCTACCTGCAAGAACACCCTTGGCATCCTTCCTAGAAAACTTTTCTGACATATACCAGGAAACTTATATGCTAAAACTTATTTACCTTTGCCTTCACGAAAAAGATTATTCTTTGACATCATAAAATATTTTATTAAGCAACTACACATTAGAGACATGGATGGAAATTTTATAGTCATAGAAGGCATCGACGGCTCTGGAACTACAACCCAGACCAGGCTTCTCTGTAAATGGCTTGAGAAACAGAACAAAGAATTTATAAGAACACAGGAACCTGTAAAGGAAGATCTCCACATAGGAAAAGTGATAAAGGAACATCTTCTTCAGGACAACGACAACCACTCACCTGAATCAATAGCCCTTGCATTTGCTGCAGACCGTCTTGTACACCTAGAAGACAGAATAGTTCCAGCACTCGAAGAGGGAAAAATCGTAGTTTCCGACCGATACTACCATTCCTCAATGGTCTATCAGCCTGAACACGGGGCCGATCTCAAATGGGTAAGGGAGATAAACAAATATGCAAGAAAGCCTGATGCAACGATAATTGTAGATGTACCAGCAGAAGAATCTGTAAAAAGACAACAGGAGAGGGATGGCGGAAAGAGCTCCATCATATTTGAAAACCCGGAGTTCCAGAGCAAGATACGGCAAAGATACATAGATCTAGAGGAAATCCTGGATGAAAATATATACATCGTAGACGGAACCAGAAGTATAGAAGAGGTACACGAAGACATAGTAAAAATAGTTAAAGAAGTGGAACAGTAGGCTCAGAAATCATCGGTCTTCTCGATAAACTTGGCTGGTATCTCGCCCGAAAGATATATGTTGTCTGTTGCCTTGTAGAACTTAATTCCTTCCTCTCTTGCCTTCCCGGCATCTATCCTGAGAACCGTAGGATCCTCTGTCCTCCTCTTGCCTATCTCTCTGGCCTGATCCTCTGTTGAAGAAAGATGTACCATGTTTCTATCTCTGCACTGCAGTCCATTGATAAGTATCTTATATGCAACCTTGCTTGTTGTTCCTCTGAAAAGTTCATCTGCCTCCTCGTCCTCTGGTAGGTCAAGATCTATATCTATAGAATGACCATAGGCTGCCCTTACCCCATCGCCGTCTATAGTATATCTTTTGCTCTCCTCTATCATTTCAACAAGAGAATCTCTATCTACATCAAAACGTTCACTTAGCTTCTCAACAAGGTCTTCTATATCGACGAAACCCCTTTCGTCCATTTCAAGATCTTCGGGATCGTGTCTCAACCAATACGACATCTGCTTGCTTATTCCAACTTCGTCCATATTATCAATCCAATTTCACAGTCTTCCACACTACTCTACCTTCCTCCACCGCTTTTTTTATTTTTCTCTGTATTGAACTCAGATTGCTTTTCCCAGTCTTTACATCTGCAAGCACTACTTTTATATCTTCCGCTTCTTCACCCATACCATCAAATACAACATAGTCAACTGGAGAACCGAGGAACCTTGCATCGGATGCGTTGTAGTCAAAGTCGTCCATAAAGGGTGCTATGTGTTCGGATATCTTACCTTTGATCACCGACCTACTCTTGTCAAGGGCGTTCTTTCTTATGCTCTCCTTCATTTCCCCGATCCTCTTTTCTACCTCGAAGTCAATCTTCTTTTTGAGATACAGAATATAAACAACAAGGGCAAAAATAACAAAAAGAAGTATCCAGTAGATAACATCACCCAACAAGTATCCCACCACCGGGAGGTATCAGTGGTTTTATGTTTTCCTTACGTATCTTTTTTACAAACTTTTTGTCCTCTGGAGCCGCCTTTTCAGCAAGCTTCCTTATAACCTGCCTGGCAAGAGTACTCTTCTCTGTGTTTCCTGGATTAAGGGACACAAAGTAGTCTGCCTTGTTTCTTACAGACTGTGTCGAACCGTTGAAAACCCTTATCTCATTATTTTCCCTGTCGAGCTCGACTCCTATAGATATCTTAAGCTCCGTCTTCTTGAGATAATTCTTATCGCCTCTTATCATAAACGATCCCTTTCCTATGTGCTCACCGGATGGTGCATCCTTTGTAACCTGCTCGGGTCTCACCCAGTACACATCTACGCTGCCTATACCCTTCGACCATGCCTTTGAAAAGGAAGCACAGAACTCTGAGGCCTCCCTTATTGCAAGGGGTGTAACATCTCTATCACCTGTTTTTATTACAGCGAAAGGCGAACCACGGACCTCGGCATGTAAAATAACATCGTCATCGTCTGTCTTTTTCTTGACCAGCTCTTCGTTCTGACTGGCACTTTTTCCAGCAACAACAAGGAAGCCCTCCGATGTCCTAAACCATCTATATTTCTTGTACCATCCCTTTTCCTTCTTCACCTTTATCTTTTCCTCTGGCTTTGATCTATTCTTATCACCATCGGCGTACTCATCCTTGTCCCTTTTCTTTATGGATCTCTCCTTCTGAATTATCTCCTTCTTCTTTTCCTTTATCTTCTCGATCTTATCCCTCGCCTTTTTCTTTGTTTCGTAAAAGGACTCTGCATTTTCCTCGACGGACTTCCGGAAGTCAAGTTCTATCTCACTGTCCTCTACTTCTAAAACCACCACACCTTCGTTTTCCTTCAGCTCCTTAATTGCCCTTGCCTGCGGAGTTTCCTCATCCTTTATCCTTCTCTTGACCTCACTCCAGGATATATCAGAGTTCATTGCCTTCTGTATGCCGCTTAAGATATCATCCACAAGACTGTAGTTTTCATATATGATGTTGGCCTTTTTCTCGGACTCCTCTTTTTTCTCGCTCATCCTTTCCTCGACCTCCTCCTGCTCCTTCTTTATCCTCTGGACCTTCGATAGCTTTTCATCCTTTCTTTTTTCTGCTTCCTTTTCGACATCCTCCTTTTCCTTCTCAGAGAAAAAGTCATCGAGTGCCCTGTTGAAGGTTTCATATCTCTTGAAGTCCGTGTCTCTGAATCTTTCCATGGGAAATGGAACCGCAGCCAAGTTTTCACCTCCCTTCTGAACTATCCCCGGATCGATCTCATTTTTAAACAGTGACTGTATGCTTCTCCTAAGTCTGTTTATCTGTGCGCCATCGAGTTCCTCGCCTAAAAGGGACTTGTCGACACCGGCCTTCAAACAGGCCTCTTCGGCCCACCTACCACCGAGATTTAGATCACGTGCCATTTTTCTGACTATCTCCCTGTCTGTATCCATAAACCTCCCAAACTCGCGGCTTCCTATCTTCCTGGGATCCTTACCTGAAGGTGGATATTTGTATATCTCACCGGCAGCAACCTTTCTTTCACTCCACTTCTGAACCTCAAGGGGCTGTATTATCTTACCATCGCGGTTTACAAGAACAAAGTTACCCTTTCCGAAAAGTTCACAGATAAGAACCGAGTCCTCCGTGTGTATTTCAACTATCCGATCGAACTTGTACTGTTTTACTTCCCTTATGGTCTCATTGCGGAGATGTTTTCTAAGAAACATACAGAAATTAGGTGGCTTCATGGGACCCTTTCTGCTGTACCTTGAAATGTATATCTTACCTGGTTCCAATATAAGGTCGTAGTTGTCTCCCTTTGTGTATATCTGTATCCTAAGTCTTTTGTCCCGTTGATATATCTTCTGTATCCTCCCGCCCTGAAGACTCTTCAGTTCTTCTACGGCATAGTAGACATCAAGGGAGTTCATATCTTCCATAACCAACCCTATCAATTCTTTCAGAGTCAGGGTTAAAAAGTTTGCCAGAAAACAAAACTAGCCGTCTTCCATCAACCTGTCAAATATATTCCCACCGAGTGTTTCCTCCAGCTTCTCCTCCAGATCCTGTCTCTCCTCTATACCAAAGTAGCTCTTGAAGTTGTTTGTAATTTCGAGTTTTTTTGTCCTCTTGTGTTTTTCTGTTCTTATGAGCTCTCTCTTTTCAAGGTCCTTTATGTAGGAGTAAGCCCTGTTTCCAATTATCTTTGCTATATCCGACTGTCTTATGGGTCCCTTAAATGCAACAAGTGCAAGGACCTTGAGCTGACCTCTGGATAGGTCAGAATAGGGTGTCAGATGGGAAACCTCCTCCAGATATTCGGGCTTAACCCTCAGTTCGTAACCTTCCGTTGTTTCACAGAGCTCTATACCGTGGCTGCCGTCTGAGAACTTCTTTCTTATACTCTCCAGGGATTTTTTGACCTCTTCCCTTTCTGCGTTCGTTAGACCCTTAAGTCTGCGGACAGACAGAGGACTAGAGGATATGAAAAGTGCTGATTCAATCAGTGGTTCTGTTTTATCAGCCATCGATATCACCCATCTTTACAAGTATATCGTCAAAACATTCCTCCTGCTCGGCCACAATACGTCCATCCTGGTTCAGGCTAAGCAACGGAGAAAAGTTTTTTATTATTTCAACGCGGTTCCATTCTGGTAAAAGATCGGAAAAGGTCGTTTTACCTTCCTTCATATTTTCAAGTATCCCATCGACTCTTCTGTATAGTCTCTCTATTCTCTCTTCTATATCCTCTGTCTGACCATCTATAGGCATGGCCTCCCTTACCCTTCTTTCCTTTCTGCTTTTTCTCTTCTCCCTCCTTTCCTGTGTCTCAAAGGCCTTTCTGAAGGCCTCGATAAGCTCCTCGGCAGTCGCCTTTCTGACGGGCTTTCTTTTCTTTGGTGCATCTAGTTGGGGTATATCAGATACGTCTATATCCAGTTCCTGTATATCTACTTCATTCGGCTTCTTCTGGTCTCTCTCCTCCCACATAAGAAGCTCAACCTTTATGCGAAGAAGTATGGCCATTATTATTACAATTCTTGCAGGAACAGTAAAATTAAACTTCTGCCACTTGGAAACAAACTTAGAAAAAGCATTTGAAAGTTCTATAAGATCTATATCCCATGGATCTATACCCTCCTCTGATATTATCCAGTCCAGGGTCTCCTCCCAGTTAGGCTCTGTGCTTGCAAAGTCCAGAATCTCCTGTTCCTTCATACTACCATTAAGAATAACCCTTCCACGACTTAAATGTTTACAGAACAAAAAGAGAAAGATTATTTGATGTGATTGTTGAACCGCATGTCCTTTTTACCGCACTTCCTACACACTATGTCTATTCTATTAAATCCTCTAGGTGACTCTCTGATGTTCACGGTCTCATACTGATGTTCTCGGCATTCATCTCCATCCGCATACTTCTTTTTCAATATCGGTAGACCGTACTCATTGACCCTTTGTTCTAATTCATCCTCTTTCATATGCTTCACCGGTAGTATTTGTAACAAAAAATATTTATACAGATAGCTCAATCATCGGGCATCTCAAGTGCCATTACCTCTGAGGCACCTTGGGTCATCGAAACCCCGTATACGTAGTCAGCAAGCTGCAAGGTCTGGTCGTTGTGTGTAATCACAATAAACTGTGCATCGTCGGAATGTTTATCTATCATCTGTGCAACCTTCTTTGAGTTCTTCTGGTCCAGGGCCGCATCTATCTCATCCAGTATGTAGAAGGGTGCAGGGTCGTAAAGCTGAACGGCAAATAAAAAGGCTATTGCTGTGAGAGATTTTTCACCACCTGACATGGAATCCAGCGAAAGTTTGCTTCCACCGGAGGTCTCGGCCTCTATCAATAACCCGGACTTTATATCTTCATCGTCCTCGAGCTTTATCCTAGCCTCGTTTCCCTGGAGCTCGTTGAAAAGTTCCTGGAAGTGTTCGTTTATCTCCTTGAAGGCCTCCATAAATGTATTTCTTCTTCTCTGTTCTATAGAATCTATTGTATCCTCTATAGCCTCCTTCTCCTCCTGTATCTTATCTATCCTCTCCTTTAGATCCTCGTAGACCTGCTTGGATGACTTATACTCCTCCTTTGCCTTGAAATTCACAGGCCCTATTTCTTCGAGGTCCCTTGTTAGATCCTTTTTCTCCTCTTTGAGAACCTTAACGGACTCGTCCTCTATATCAATATCATCTGTATCATCGTACTTCTCCAGTTCCATCTCGGCACTGTCGAACTTTGTATCTATCTTTGCTTTCTTGACCTTGAGCTGATTCACCTTCTCCTTCTTCTTGACCTTTTCTTCGTAGTACTTCTTTCTCTCGGATTTCAAACTGTCTATCTCTTCGTTTATCCTGTCCTCCTTCTTCTCAAGCTCGGTTAGTTCATCCTCTTCTGTCTCCTCTTCATCCCTTAACTTGTCCAGTTTGCGTGAATATTCTGCAATACCTTCCCTTATGTCCTCTATCTCGCTCTCCAGGATATTCTTTTCTTCCTTGAGTTCTTCTATCTCGGAGCTCTTACTGCTCTTGAAAGATCCGAAACCACTACTCGACTCGTAATGTCCTCCCTTCATGGCACCGGATTTGTAGACTATTTCACCGTCCAGGGTAACCATCCTGGCATCTCCTGCATACTTCTTTGCAACGTCCAGACTTTCGGCGACAAGTGTATCCTTGAAGACGTACTGGAAGGCAAGTTCATAGTCGGAGTCATAGTCTATAAGGTTTATAGCAAAATCTATAACACCGGGATTGTCCTTTATCTTTCTGGACTTTCTGCTTTTGTCCCACGGTCTCAGCTTACGCAGAGGTAGAAATGTCGCTCTTCCAACTGTGTTGCTTTTGAGGTACTCTATGCACTCCTGCGCAACGTCTGCATCTTCAACTACAACGGAGTTCATGTTGCCTCCTGCGGCCACAGCAAGTGCCTTCTGGAACTTCTTCTTTGTATTACCAAGAGACTGTACAACTCCATAAACACCGTCCTTGTCCAGTCGCAGTATTTCCTTTGCAGGACCCTTTCCGGAGATTCTCTGTTGCCTCTTTTCCATCTCCTTGAACTTCTCTATAGAGCTCTCCAGTCTCTCTATCTCGCTTCTCTTGTCTTCTATCTTGTCCTTTTTGCTCTCTATCTTGCTCTTTATAGACTCTATTTTTCTGACAAGCTCCTTGTCCTTTTTCTCTTGGCGCATCCTGCCCCTGATCTCTTTGAGCTCCTCCTCCTTTTCGTCCATCTTGTCCTCGAGTTCCTTCTGTTTTTTCTCTGCCTCCTCGAGTTTCTCCTCGATGCCTTCCATCTTTCCGTCTATCTCCTCCTTTTCCTGCCTATACTTCTCGTATTTCAGCTTGGCTATCTTCTTCCTTACATCGTCGAGCCTATCTTCTATTCTCTCACGTTTCTCCACCAGCTTCTTTTCCTTTTCCA
The DNA here is from genome assembly GCA_003554845.1 of Candidatus Aenigmatarchaeota archaeon. GTDB lineage: Archaea > Aenigmatarchaeota > Aenigmatarchaeia > PWEA01 > PWEA01 > PWEA01. Next base: position 8,851 of record PWHK01000005.1, read on the forward strand.
GTTTGTTAAGGGCCTTCTTTTTCTCACCAAGGACAAGACGTGCCTCGTTGAGCTTTGATGCAACCTTTTCAAGCTCCTTTTCCGAATCCTCCTTCTTTCTATCAAACTCCTTTATACCCGAAGCCTCGTCTATTATCTCCCTCTTCTCCGTTGGGCTCATCTCTATAAAGTTGGTTATAGATCCCTGCATGATTATGTTATGCCCATCCGAGTGTATCTTTGAAGAAGAAAGTGTATTTATTATCCTTCTCCTGGTGACGGTCTCGCCGTTCATCCTGTATATGCTGTTACCTCTTTTGTTTATCTTCCGTGTGATCTTGACCTCGTCTTCATCAACAGGAATCTCTTCGTTTTCGTTGTCAAATACCAAGGAGACCTTGGCCTCCTCCCTTGCCTTTTTTCCATCGCTTCCTGAGAATATGAGCTCCTCAAGTTTACCTGCCCTTATCTGTTTTGTAGAAAGTGTACCAAGAACAAATGTTATAGCATCCACAACGTTGGACTTTCCGGAACCGTTGGGTCCACAGATACAGTTGAAACCAGAAGGGATTGGAATTTCTGTCTTTGTTGCAAAGCTCTTGAAGCCCTGCATCTCGAGTTTCTTTATCTTTACCATAGTAACACTTCAACAGTCTATAGTTGTCTGTCGTCCTTAAAATTTGTGATGGTGGTGCAGTAGAAACTAACCCTCCCATTCCACAAGGTTACCACCGACAAGAAACTTTCTTCCTCCTATGTGATGGAGAATCTCTGCCTCCTCTGCAAGAAATCTCCCATCCTTCCAGAACTCCCCGTCGACTTCGGCTGCAACTACCTCACCTACAACTATAAGGTGGTCTCCTGCTTCATGAACTGCATCCACAACACATTCGAGCCACACAACTGCCTCCTGTATCCTTGGTGGATCTACTTCACTTGATTTTTCAAGGGTGAGATCCGTCTCTTCAAGCTTATTCGGATTGTTTTTGAAGCTCTCCTTCCCAACGTACATCACGTCGTCGAGAAAGTGCTTTGTCAAGACATTCAGGGTAAACTCCTGGGATGACACAAGGTTACTATATGTATATCTCTCGGGCGATACCATCAGGGCAACCATAGGAGGATCAAAGGAAACAGGCGAAAGCCATGAAAAGGAGGCTGCGTTGCATACACCCTCTTCGTTTACTGTTGTAACAACGGACGTAGGGTGTGCCTGAATAAGCCTTATAACATCCTTTGAATCCAGTTCCATGTTATCATCCATTGGTTCTGTAGAGAGATTTATAAGGTTTACATGAATTGTTTTTCCTCGAGTTGTGCAGAAAATATTCTAAGATAGCCTGTCTTTGTTCTTGATTCCCATACTGTATCTGTTTCCTTTAGATCTATCCTCCTGTCGAATAGCGGGCAGTCTAAGACCAGTGTTTCGAACTCACCACCCTCGCCTGCAACATGTATTCCGTATCTTTTTTCGAGGCTTTCAAGATCCTCGACTGTCTCCGAATCTATCCTTCTCCCAAGCCAGCTCTCGTCGAGGCCCTGGGCAGCGACCTTTGTAATAATAATTTCGAATCCCGAATCGATCAAATCCTCCATGAGCTCAAGCTCGTCTATTCCCCATATAGGTGTTAAACTCCTGAGCCCAAATCTACTACATATCTTCTCGACCTTTTTTCTCTGGTATTCTGAGGCTATGGCACCCGAAACAACTCCTTCTACACTATCACTTACCTCTTCTACTGCCTCCTCGAGGGGTTCAGTCCCCTCCCCGCTTCCTTCTTTCCAGACAAGCGGAATGTCCATTGCTTCGGCCTGAAGCCTTACAAGTTCCAGATTCTCGCTGTGAAGAAACTTGGAGTCCGGTTCTGCCTGGACACATATGACAAATTCGACGCTATGCTGTTCAGAGGCCTTCCTAAGTGCATATATAGAGTCTTTACCACCGGATACAAGGGCCGCAACCTTCATACCGAAACCTACGTTTTTTATATTTAAGAAAACACATGTAGTAGACATGGACGTTCTGACACCTTTAATGGAGTATATACCGAGCACCATAAACATATTCTACTCGCTCATAACCGTAGTTATAGCAGTCCTCGTAAACAAGTTCATATTCCACGGTCTCATAAACAGGATCGCAAGGAAGGCGGGGGTTGAAGAACAGTACGTCAAACCACTCAAACACATGGCTTCGGTACTTGTTTACATCGTTGCGTTCTTTGCTATACTACGAATATTCGGAGTCCATGGGTCACTCACAGGCCTACTTGCAGGAGCAGGAATAGCAGGAATCGTAATAGGTTTCGCACTCCAGGACGTTCTTTCGGGCGTCGTTTCCGGTATAATACTCTTTATAACCAGACCGTTCAAAATAGGAGACTGGGTAGAGATCGAAGGAACCGAGGGCATAGTTAAGGATCTGACTCTCCAGAGAACAAGGATACTAACATTGGACGGAGAAGACGTAACACTTCCAAATAGCAAGGTGAATAACAGTTCAATAATGAACAAGACCCATCATCCCGAGTCAAGAATAGATGTTGGTATAGGTGTCGACTACGACACGGACATGGAAAAGGCCATAGGCATCTGCGAAGAAATTCTCGAAGAGAACGAATACGTACTCGACGGAAGGCCTAAAAAGACCCTTGTCCAGGAGTTCGGAGGTTCCTCTATAAATCTAATTCTGCGTTTCTGGATAGATAGAAAGGATATACGAGACAAAGGAACGAACCTGGGTCAGCTCAAGAGCGACATAAGAAACGAAATAGTCGACCGCTTCAGGGAAAGGGACATAGAGATACCGTTCCCACATATGGAGATAATAAAGAAGGACTGAGATTCCTTTCCTACGGAAAGTCGAGAAGTTCCTCTCCTCTGTAGACAGATTCCAAAAACTGTTCATCGTCTATATATTCCTTGGACCTATCAAGGGCCTTCAAGAAGCAAATTTTATGGATGTATCCGGACCCTTCCTTGCTCCTATACCTTGTTACTGTCTGAGCATCAAGCATGAGACACCATGGTTTTTTTATCCGAAACTTATAAGTTTTGTTTTACGCAGAAATCAATTTACAAAAAGATCACTAATCTCTTATTTTATTAATAGCAATTCTCACACTGTCTTGAGAGAGTATACCTAGTTCTCCATGAAGTAACCAAAACTCTCTGCTGTGTCCTCTAGGTACTCCCTGTCTCCGCCGTTTAGTATACCCCGATTCTCCATGTAGCCTCTGAGATCGTCTAGTTTCCTCCCTATTTTCTCTATTTCCTCAGGATCTTTTTCATGCTCTATATCTCTGATCAACGAACTCCTGTAGTCCTCTGCATCCTGATCACATAGTATGCCATATTGCCCGCATTCCCTGTCCCAGTAGACGTAGACAGAACCACCACCCAATAGATTTATCAGAAGGTCTTCCATGTCTTCTTCGACCTGAGAAATATCACGCTCCATTATGCCCTTCTGTAACTTATACTTCATCTCACGTATCGTATGAATCCTATCTCTGCTGTGGATACAAATCACCTCATCCTAACCATAACAACAAAAGAATAAATATTTTAAAAATCCCACGCAGAATTAAAAACAGACTATATCTCCGTTCTTTCATATATCAGAACAGACTGTCCGTTGTTCTGAAGCATTTTATAGTACTCCGCCATGTCGTCGTTGAAAATAA
>PWHK01000010.1 GCA_003554845.1 Candidatus Aenigmatarchaeota archaeon
ACGTTTAAATAACCACTCAACGTTATTGATTTTGGTAAGTATGATACACACAGGGAACAAGCTGAAGAGGCATGTTGCCGTTGGACTCTCGACCATAGTTTTGTCCCTGTTAATGTGGTTTTTTGGAGTTCATCACCAGAGAATTGCAGGTGCCATACCGTTCTTCCTGCTCTTCTGTATAATGGCCATGGGTCCAGCAAAGAGACTGTGGCCGTCCATATGGAAAGTCAAGGGATGGTCGAAGATGTTTCCGATAACATGGAGAAGTGAGCTCGGAATTTGGTTTGCAATCTGGTCCGTTTTACATATGCTCTTCGTATTCCACGCCAGGGAATGGGCTGTTATAGACTATATAACCGGAATGAGTCCCTGGGCCTTCGGTGCCTTTGTTGCCGTTATCATGGCTGTTGTTCTTGCAGCAACGTCTACGAACAAAGCCCTTGTGTTTCTCGGTGCAAAGTCCTGGAAATGGTTACAGAATGCTGCACATATAATCTGGTGGCTGAGCGTAGTTCATACCGTAGACCGCGCAGTTCTGAGACCCGGATTCCCGTCTGCGGATCCCCTACACTGGATATACATAATAATGATGATCACGGTTCCCTTACTACAGATAGCAGCATTTTCAAAGGTGGTCTCCGAGTACAGAAGAACGGGAAACTACCCCAACGACATACTCTGATCCTAAAGCTTATTAATAGTCCTACTTAAGTTCTGATGTTATGATAGACACACACTGCCATCTGGAGTTCAAGCAGTTCGATAAAGACAGAGAAGAAGTCATAGATAAGTCAAAGGAAATTTTAAAGGCTGTTATAAACTCTTCTGCAAGTATAGAAGATTCAGAAAGAGTTTTGGATCTACACAGATTAAACAAGGACTTTTTGTTTCCAAGTATTGGTTTACATCCAAAAAGGGCTGTAAATGCTTCAAATAAAGAAATAGAAGATCTAAAAGGTTTTATAAAAAATAAAGGGGAAGAAATAGTTGCAATAGGTGAAGTAGGTCTGGACTTTGCACAGGTAAAGGATGCTGAAAACAGAAATAGATCAAAGAGGATATTTGCTGATTTTGTAGAACTGTCCGATGACATGGGCCTACCTATTGTAGTACATGCAAGAAGGGCGATGGACGATACACTGGATATACTGGACAAAAAGAAGGGCGATGTCGTAATTCACTGTTTTGCTGGGGACATGGACCACATGAAAACAGCCCTGGATAGAGGATACTACATATCACTCGGTGGAATGGTATTCCGGAACCAAAAAAAGTACGAAAGGCTTGTCAAAGAACTACCGGAAGAAAGACTTCTTCTTGAAACAGATGCACCCTTCCTGGCAAAGAAAAAGTCGGATAGATCGGAACCATGGTTTATACGGGAGGTCGCCAGGAGAATTTCAGAGATGAAAAACACCGACTTCGATAAAATATGGCAGGCTGCAGGGAAAAATGCAAAGAATGTCTTCGATCTACCTATAGATATTTAACCCTGTCAACAAAAGTACATATTGGGTGTTTATATGGTTTTAGATAAAGTAAGACGCAGTTCTAAGATGGAAGAGAATAACAGAGTTGGTCTGTTTGTAGACGGTCCAAACATACTCAGAAAGCAGTTTGAGGTAGATCTGGACGAGTTGAGAGAAAACGTATCCAAGTACGGAAGATTAACAAACGCAAAGGTATTTCTAAACCAGTTCGCATCCGAGAAACTTATAGAAGCAGTTGCTTCTCAGGGCTTTGAGCCGGTTATATCACTGGGTGGCGAGCAGGAAGGAGAGGGGATGAGCGACATAGATGTTTCCATGGCCGTTAACGCTGTGTCTGCCCTTGAACACGGACTTGATGTAATGGTTCTCGTAACAAGGGATGCAGACTTTCTGCCCGTAATACAGAAGGCCAAAAGGGAAGGCGTGCGTGTTATTGTTATGGGCATGGAACCGGGTTTTTCGACGGCACTTAAAAATGCAGCAGACGAAGTCATGGATCTTAAAAAGTTCAAAAAGAACTGATCTATTCTATCCTAAACCTCAGGAATGCAGCCACGCCGCCCATTTTATAGAGCTGCTCACCTTCACTTGTATCCGTGGAAACAAGTTCAACTGTAGCACCGGTATTCTCGGCCATTTCTTTGAAAACATCTATTATAGACTCCTCCTCTATGCTTAGATCCTCACCACAGTCGGGACATGTTTCTATATCAAGATCCTCGGTTATTTCTTCCTTACTGTAACCACAGTCACACGAAGCATATATTTTTTTGATATCCAGATCTTCGGATACTATGACCCTTTCCGCTGCCCCCATTTTAAGAGACCTTATGACCGTGTCAACTCCGTAGGATATCTTACCGTTTTCCCGAAGCCTGTTAAATATCTCCTGTATAAGGTCCTTCTCCTCCTTTAGTTCTGTCTCTCTTAGCTCTTCTCTGCTCTTTCTGAGAAGCTCCTCGAAACCTTGCTGGCCTGTATAGCTTGTACTTTTAACCGTTATGATATCGTCCTTGGTCGATTCGGAAAGATAGTCGTTACCAATAAACTTCTCTTTGAGTGGGCCCGGACCTCCGACTATGAAGCCCTTCAAATCCTCCGAACCAAATACCTGTTTAACTGCTTCGGCAACATCCTTCAGGTAGTCCTCCAACAACCCTTCCCTTACTCTCTCAAAACGGGCTGCACTCTGTCCACCTGGCTTGGACTTTCCAGGAACAATGCTTGATATATGTTGCTTGGGAACCACCTTCTTTCCCTTTAGAACACCCAGATCTGCATTTCTTGTATCTATTACTATCATACCATACTCTGCACCCTCTTCGAGCATCTCTCTGAGAGGACCAAGTTTAAACTCCTTACCGCATCTATAGAGCTTCACCTCTATCTTCTTGAATGGCTCTATGTCCCAGAGTTTTATATTGGTCTTTCCTTCTCGCTGTGATACGTTACCACAGAAAACTGCAACACCGTTGTCGGGTGTTCTTTCAAACTCCTTGAGATGATCGACCATCTTCGAAAGAGCAGACTGTACGTTTTTTCTTGTCCTCTTTGACTTTATGTTACCTGCTTCTGCTTCTTCTTCTCTGAGCTGGTTTACAATTTCAGTTAGATCGTAGTCGTAGGGACAGTATATAGAAACAAGCTCCGTTCCTCTCCCTCTTATGGAACCAAGCTCCTCTATCAACTTGTTCAACTTTCTCTTATTATCGGCCTTTATTACCATATGACACCACTAAATGGTTATCTATACTTAAAGAACTAAGCTATTTTAATATCGTCTATCCACACAGAGTGGTTTTCCACCTTGGTTCCATCAGAACCACTGGACTCGTTATAGACTATGTTTTCTACATTCATTGTACCCCTTATGACATCTTCAACTGTCTTTATGTTCTCTATCTTGTCCTGGTCACACGAAATTTCCACGGATTTTAGATCGGTATTGAGTGAAATTCCCTCCTCGGACTTCCATCGTCTGATCTCTTCGACTATATCCTTTGCGATATCCCCGAGATTTTCCGCCTCTTCGTCGACTGTGCTATCTCCGACAACAGGCCAGTCGGTCATGTTTATGCTCTTGGTCTTTTCCCTTTCTGCAAATATGTTGCTATATATTTCCTCGGTCAGATGTGGTACTATTGGCATGAAAACCTTTATGCATGCAAGAAGAGCCCTGTAAAGTGTAACCAATGCTGCCTGTTTACTTTCTTTGCCGTATTCATCTGGATTGTAGAGCCTGTGTTTGACCATTTCAAGATAGTTGTCACAAAATATCTCCATAAAGAAGCTCTCCATCTTCCTTCTGACCTTGCTCGTCTCATAGTTTTTGTAGTGCTCTTCACATTCATCGAGAACACTATCCAACTTTGTAAGAAGCCAAAGGTCTATTTTTTCCAGTTCCGCGTTTTCATCCTTGTAGCCATCGAGATGCATCTCAACGAAGCGGGAGGCGTTCCACAACTTTGTAAGTATTTTCCTTCCTCTTGTGACCTTCTTCTCTTCGTATATTATATCCTCACCTGTCTTCGTTCCGGCAGCCCAGTATCTCAGACAGTCGGCACCGTTTTCCTCTATAACATTCTCGGGGCTCACTCCTGTTCCCTTGGACTTACTCATTCCTATACCCTTCTTTGCATACACATACCCAGAAATCATAACATCTCTCCAGGGTATACTGTCTTCATGGAGATACGATTTAAGAATTGTATAGAATGCCCATGTCCTTATTATGTCATGGGACTGCGGACGTAGTGTCATAGGATATACTTGTTCGAAAAGAGAACCTTCCCTTTTCCATCCTCCTGTTATCTGTGGTGTCAAAGAAGATGTCATCCAAGTATCCATTACATCATCATCTGGAACCAGATCGTCTGAACCACAGTCAGGACATGTGTATTCACACTCATCGTACCTCGGATCAATCGGAAGATCATCTTCGTCGGCAACAACAGGCTTTCCGCATTCACCACAAAACCAAACAGGGAAAGGAACACCGTAGTACCTCTGCCTTGATATACACCAGTCCCACTTCAGATTTTTTACCCAGTCTTCGTATCTGTTCCTGTAATAGTCCGGAAACCAGTTTATTCTAGACCCCAGATCAATCATCTTTTCCCTGTGATCAAGAACCTTAACAAACCACTGTTCGGTAGGTATAAACTCTATCGGCGTTTCACACCTCCAACAAACACCTACAGTCTGTTCTATATCCTCCTGATCAAATATAATTTCCCTGTCCTTGAGATCATCTATTATAGCGTCCTTTGCCTCTTCCACTTTCATTCCTTCGTACTTCCCTGCATTTTCATTCATCCTTCCATCTGATGTTATAGAAATCTTCATCGGTAGATCGTTTTTCTTCCAGAGCTCTACATCGGAGCTGTCACCGAATGTGCATACCATGACAACACCCGATCCAAAATCCTGGTCTACCTCTTCGCTTTCCAAAACAGGAACCTCGTGTCCAAAAAGAGGAACCTTGACCTTCTTTCCTACAAGATCCCTGTACTGTTCGTCGTCCGGGTGAACAAAAACTGCAACACATGAAGGAAGTAGCTCTGGTCTTGTGGTTGCTATCTCTAACCTATCGCCGTCCTCTTTCTCGAAGTATAGGTAGTTCAGCTTGGTATTTCTGTCCTTGTCCTCAACGGTCGCCTGGGCAAGGCTTGTTTCATGATAAGGGCACCAGAGTATAGGATCCTTCTTTCTGTAGACCTGGTTCTTGTCAAAGAGGTCTATAAATGATCTCTGGGCCGTCTCAATGGAATCGCTATCCATAGTTTTGTAAAGAGTAGACCAGTCCCAGGACATGCCTATTCTCTTGAAAAGTCTTGTCATGTTGGATTCAAGGTCATCGGCTGCCCTTTCACACCTTTCTATAAACTTCTCCTTACCTACGTCCTCTCTCTTTACACCTTCCTCCTCTTCCACATACTTCTCCGTAGGAAGGCCGTTGTCGTCATATCCAACAGGAAAGAAAACATTATAACCAAGAAGTCTCATGGCCCTTGATATTATCTCAAACTCCAGGTAGTTTTTTGCATGACCCATATGCAAAGACCCGGACGCTGTGGGAGGTGGTGTATCTATAGAAAAGTTCTCCCCTTCTTTGTTTGGATCAAACTTGAATACACCCCAGTCCTTCCATTTTTTCTGCCATTTCTTTTCTACAGTTTCAGGATCGTATTTTTTGTCCATTGTCATCTTAACACCGGAGCATAAGAGTTATTGGAGTGTATATTTTTAAATGTCGTATAGATAAAATAAAAGAAAAAAAGGGGTTCCCTGGCTATCTTCACTTTCTCTTCTTCTTGAATTCCTTTGCATAGTCTTCGGCCATGTCATGTACTATGTCCCTGAGGCCAAATCCAACTGCTATTGCCATTCCTATGCCAAGTGCGCCAACAAGAATGAAAATCACTCCTTGTAATATCATTGCTGGCTGGCCAAGTGCTATCCTGAAGAATATATCCAGTCCAAGCACTGTACCGAAGAACATTGACAAGTAGAAGACTATCTTTCCAGAGAGATCGGAATAAGATGTACCATTTTCATCGTCCTGGATTAATCCTTCCTTGAAGTAAATTCCTATCATGTAGGCTACAAGAAGAACAATTCCAGCACCAACAATACCTCCGATTCCTGGAAGTACATTTGCAAAGAGGAAGTCACTGATTACTTCGATCTGAAGGACCCTAACGGCCTCGGAGATGAATACAATGTAAATTATCCATCTTGCCACTGTATCAAACAGTGAGCTGGCCTTGAAGTTTAGGTGTCCTTCTTCTCTAATGTACTTGTCTACGTCTGCCTTCACTAGGATCTCTCTTATCACTTTTCCAATTACTCTACCAATGATCCAACCTATCACAAGGATGATAAGGAAACCAATGAAGTTTCCTATGCTTCCTGTGAAAGATTGCCAGAGATTTTGGAGAACGGCCTGTGTGTCTCCAATTGCTGTCTCCATAGTAGGATTATTATAAAGCATCGTTTATAAAACTTCTTTATAGGACGCCTATTGCGCCAGAAATGGACATTTTACTTATATCCTCTTATATTAACTTTGTCTTCTTTCCATCCACAATATCTGCACGTAAGCCTTACCTGGTAGTTTACATGGTCGTCCTCGAACTCTGTCCAGAGATGGTTAACACCCTTCCTGGAGGCTCTTCCACACCGTGGACAGTCGAACTCTATAAGCCAGTTGTTGTTAAATCCCTTGGATCGAACTTCACCGGGCCTCTCTCTGATATACCATCCATCAGGACCATGTACAGTTCTGGCCCTACGTACAGTTCTTGTACTCGGCCTACGTGTTGGCCTGGAGGACCTATCCCCATCATGTGCTCTGATCCTTTGGCTCGTGTGCTGTGAAGAACACGTACACAGATTGCTTTCTATTCTTCCAAGCCTTCTCTCTATCCTATCAAGGCGTGTCTCCCTGCAGCGCAGAACATCCATCAGATATTTAAAAGGCATTGTAAGTAACTTTATGGGTAAAAGATAAATATCTTTTCCTTGTTTTTGGCAATTAGGGCCGGTAGTGTAGCTTGGTCTATCATTCCAGCCCGGGGTTCCACCGAACGGAACGCTGGCAACCCGTGTTCAAATCACGGCCGGCCCACCATAACTCTTCCAAAGACACTCTCAAAAATGTTCGAAAGGGAATTGGTTTTTGTAAAATCCTTTAAAACGAGGGTTTCTTCTGAAACGGACCTCTCAACAAGAACCAGATAACATCCAATTACAATCCTCCCGCAGCCCTCTTATCGTAGAGTTTCTCAAGAACATCTTCTGTGTATATCATCTCCTCGCCTTCGTCCACATAGCCCACCTCCTTGTTTTTTGACATTCTACAGTACTCATCTATCTGTTCCTCCTTGAGAAACCAGTAGAACAGACGCCACCGGGAACCTCCATCTTTCAGCGGAAGGTATGTCTCCTCTCTTTCGCTTTCAACTATATCCAGATCCTCGAGGTAGTAGAAGATTTCTCTCTCTGTAGATGAAAGATCGTTGTCGATGGCCTGATTGTTGTTTCTGAAGAAATTAAGCACATTGCATGCATCGTCGGATCCAAAATTTCTTAGATAGTTCATCTCCCTTTGATTTGGTCCGCCGGGGCCATCTGACAGTTCATTTTCAACTACATACCCGACGGCACACACCAGATCCATGTGTGTAACAACCATATTATCAAATGAACACGAACAAACTTAAGCTTTTTGGAAATAAAAGAAGATACCTTTCTATCCGAGAACCACTAAGCTTGCTCCCAGGATCATTATGATACAGGCCAGAACCTTATGCAGAAGTCTGTTTTCGTGAAAAAGCTCTCCGCCTACAACTGTGGAGAAGAGTGTGTCCAGCCTTTTTATAGGAATCACAAGGCTCACGTACTCGAGGCTCATTCCATTGTACTGCAGTAATCTATAGGAAACCGTCAGAACTGCTATAACACCTACCAACCATCCTGCTTGACTGAAACCCTTTTTGATGTCAGTAAAGCCACTGTGAAACAGTTTTATGTAAACTAGAAAAACAAGCGCAACGAAGAACTGGCTGAGAAAAAGAAGTGTTACAGGACTTGTAAACTCCAAGACATACTTTCCAAGCACAGCACTGATAGAATATACTACCAAAGATCCCATGAGAAGGTGCACATACTTTGAACCAACCATTTCACCGAAGGGTGCCAGAAGGTCGTGCTTCTTTACATCCAGTTCCAGTATATAGGAACCAACTATAAGCAAGGATATACCAGCTATATGTATAAGGGTCAAAACCTCACCGATAAACAAGAACGCAAAAAATGCGATGAAGGCGGGTTCGATGTTTCTCATAGGCGAAACTATCGAAATATCCATATTTTTCAGGGCCTTTGACATGAGAAGAAACCCGGCGGCTGCGGTCAATCCAACCAGAAAAATCATAAACCACAAAAAGATGGAAATCTGTATATCCAGCCAGAAAAACAGGGGCAGTGATACAAATACATTGACAAGGGCAAGTGCTGTGGAGAAATCCACCGCCTTTTCAACTTCCAAAACCTTCTTCCTCAGAACCATGGCAACTGCGGACAGGAAAGCAGCGCCCAGGGCGAACACCAGCCAGTTCATACTTTATCAAAGGCCTCCGTTTTTAAAAATAGACGGGAAGGTGAACTAGACCTAAAACATAAATATTTTACACAACAAATAATCCCTTGAATGCAGGAAGTGTAAACATGGAAAAGGAAAAGAGTGAAAACATTCCCCCGAGTAGACTCGTGGAAAAATACGAAGGAATTACCACCTCACAGGAAGCAAAGAAATACGCCAAGGAAAGACTGGAAAGTATGACCGACGAAGACCTGAAGGATTATGGATCCATACAAAACTTATGTAGAAGTATGGTGTATGAGATGGACTACCTGGCCCCCGAATACAAGAAAAGGCCTCCCATGGCAATAGGCACACTGAACCACTTCCTGAGAAAACAAGAGGAGAGAAAAACGTACATCGGAACCAAATCAAGTAAGATCAGGAACCGGGATTTTTGAAAATATCTTCCAAACTATTAAATTCCTCGATGGGTCAATTGTTGATATGAAGATAAAGATAGAAATCCGTGGCAAGGAGTTCAGGGGAGAGATAGACGAGAGCATGAATCCGAAGACCTCTGAAGCCGTCATCAACGAACTGCCCCTGGAAGAAGAAGCACAGAAGTGGGGCGACGAACTCTTTTTTGAGATACCAGTCGATTTAGAAGAAGAAAACCCGAAGAGGTACGTAAGCAAGGGTGACATAGGATACTGGCCTCAGGGAAACGCACTCTGCATATTCTACGGAAAAACTCCAGGAAGTCCGAGTGAAGAAAGGATAAAGCCTGCTTCTCCTGTAAACGTCATAGGCAGGATAGAAGACCCGGAAAAACTGAAAAAGTTCGGACCTGGTGTAACTATAAAGATATCCAAGATAGATTAGTGTGGGCCTGTGGTCTAACGGCACTGCAAGCTGCATATGTAGCTGAACCGGAATGACGTCGCCTTCGCAATCCGGAACCAGACGTTCCGTGTTCTGGTCGGACCAGAAAGGCGAAGACTCCGGGTTCAAAGGAAGGAAATGGAACTTCCATCATTTCCTTCGGAAACTCCCGGCGGGTCCACCAACACTCTTTCTTCGAGTGGAAAAGTAAATTTATTAAACGTTGGCTTCAAAGTTATCTACTCGTAGGGGACGGTGGCTTAGCCTGGTTAGAGCGCCACGCTGATAACGTGGAAGTCGCCGGTTCAAATCCGGCCCGTCCCATCCGTAACAATAAAAACCCCGAGATGCCTACATGACAAAGGACACAGAGGATGTTTACCAAACACGTTTCGATGTCAACAGAGGCGTAGTTATAAAACAGATGACATTGAAAGAATACGAACAAAGATGTGAAAAGCATCTTTAATCCATGCCGGCGTGGCTCAGTGGCTAGAGCGCCGCGCTCATAAACATACGGAAGCAAGCTTCCGATTTTGGAAGGCGCTTCCAAACTATGAGCGTTGATTCCGAAAGGAAGATGACAAATTACGCGGTGTAACGCGGAGATCGAGGGTTCGATTCCCTCCGCCGGCATCCTTATAAACTGTTCAGAATGGTTCCTTTCTAGAGAAGAAAACCAGTAGTATATTCTGCGTTTCCTACTGAACTACCAAGGTTGTCCAGGGTTATTTTCCATTCTTTCTTCTTGTCCACAAGCTTCAGTTGAGATATTTTTGCCGGATACTCTCTATAGATCAGTTCAGTAGGTATAATCCTCGCAACTTTCTTCTCGAACTTCCAGGAAGCTTTGGAATAGGGCCTGACCGTGAAATTTATCTTCTTGTTCCCGCTTTCTGCCTCTGCTGAGATGTGGAAAGAAGGTAGTTCACCCTTTTCTTCTATATCCACTGAGACTTCGCTGAACTCATGCGTCTTATTTCCATCGTAAAAAGCTATCTCCTCCTTTAACGACTTTCCGAAGATATGGGGTTTGTAGTAATCGAGGAAACCTCCGTTTTCAAAGTGGAATATTCCCCAGTACCAGCTCGGTGTCGGGGCATTCACATCTACCCGCTGGAAGTATGCACTGCCCTCAACTGCCTCTTCTTTGATCTCACCTTTGAGACCTAGCCGATTGGACCTTAACATTGAATAGTTCATACCCAATGGATATTCACCGGAAGACGTTGAGTTTATGGCAAAGTCGTAATCCTGACATACTTTGGCCTTAAAATGAAAATCCTTTCCTATAGATACACTGCAGTCATTTCCGTCTATACAAAATTTTGTTGGTACTTCACCCTCTGTGCCAAGTGAACCGGGTCCTATATCCATATATGATTTTTCAAGGAGAAAATCGTGGTGCATCTTCTCTCCGTCAAAATACCAGGAGGCAACAACTCCTTCTGCATCTTCGCTCTGTGTGTCGAAGTTGAAAACCGATCCGTTGCATTTTATGGAACTATCGTCTTTGATAGACCAAATAACAGCCATCTGCCTTGGCTTGTCTACAACAGAAGGATCGTCCAAAAAGAAAAGCCAGAACCACCATACCCAGTCACCGAACTCCGAACCATCTCCCCTGGTTTTGAAAACATCTTCTTCCAGAACCACACAATCTCCTCTGTTCTTGAATTTCATAGCACAGTATTCTATAAACAGATAAATAAAAAGATTGACTTCGTGGAAAAACGCGGTGTGAACAACCTATAAAGGTGGTTTTTTTATAAAGTTCAAAAACAATATATTATTGTTGTATACGTGGCTTCTGTTTTCTTGGTATAGGACGCTTCCTCGTTGTACTGAAAAAAGCCCGATTTAAAACTGAAAGACACATCTACAGGCGATAACTTGCTTGAGAACGCAAAGGAATATATTGGAAGGATCAAAGAATCAATGAGACATTTCTTTTCTGGAAATGGTGTAGACGATACGTATCCGACGCCAAAAGAACTGAAAGAATCCAGAGACATAAAGGAGTATATAGAAAGGTTTTCCAAAAACAGATACGGCATGGTTTCAGAAAGTCCATCAAACAACGGATTTTCCAAGAGATCCATCATATCAATTTGTGAGCTCTACGGAAGCGATTACAAATCCGTCGAAAAGGAAATTATAGGAATTTTCAGCGCAATAAGTAAATACGAAGACGCCAAAAACAGCAGATGGAACGTAGACTACGCCATGGGAGAGTATATAGAGAGATGTTCGTTGAGTCTTGAACTAGAGGAACCCATGGAAGATGGCACAGAGGAAATAGAACTCAGG
>PWHK01000004.1 GCA_003554845.1 Candidatus Aenigmatarchaeota archaeon
TCTCCGTTGTCTCCGTTGTCTCCGTTGTCTCCGTTGTCTCCGTTACCATCATTACCACAGACGTAGTCAACATAAGCCTTGGTTGCAGCATCATTATCATCTTCAGGCCAATGTAAAAACACTGCACGATTTCCATAAAAATTTGCATTACCATCGGCTTCGATTCTCAGAGAATCCTCCTCTGTTCCGCCTGGTCTAAACCTTATATCATTCTCTGCATCGATTCCCATGTTAGTAGTACCCCAGAAAACACTCCCCTCGGGTCCGTATATTCTTCTTGTAGTATCTCCAGAAAGTGTAATATCTCCAGTTATTACAAAATCACTGTCCCATGTCTCCCATTTTTCTACATAGCTGTCCTCAATATCACCAACTTCTCCGTCCACATAGGCTTTGGTTACCGCATCCTGATCAGCAGACGGTGATTGTAGATTGATTATCCTATTTTCGTTCATATTCAAGTCTTGTTCTGCGCCCGCACTTAGGTCTATCTCGGAGACAGGATGACCCTGGGAGGCAGACGGTGCCGAGGCTACCAGAGGAAGAATAAAAGCAAGAAAAACTACCATAGTAAAGGTTGTAATATGTTTCTTTGTTATCTCTATCTCTATCTTTATACTCATTAACATAGTATTTGACTCTTCGGTTTATAAAATTCAACCATTGATATTTCAAACTCTGAACATACCAAAGGTACAAGAAAATAAAAATAAGAGGTTTAGAGGGCGTCAATCTCTTTGAGATCTTCTTCTACCTTCTCTACTGCTTTGTTGACGTCATCTATCGAGCGCCCTCCGGTGCAGACGATCTTCCCTGATCCGAAAAGAAGGAAGGCCGCCTCTGGTTCCTCGATCCTGTAGACCAGGCCCGGGAACTGCTCCGGTTCGTACTCCGCGTTCCTGAGTGTGAAGGCTATTTCGTTGAGTCTTAGCTTTCCATCGAGCTGTGCCGACGCAACTATATTCTGGATTTTTATGTCCTTGACTTCGTCTACGTCAACACCTGCCTCTTTGACACCTTCAAGTACCTTGTCGATTGCTTCCCTTGCGCCTTCAGGAGAGTTTGCTCCTGTACACACGATCTTACCCGAATTAAAGATCAGTGCTGCAGCGCTCGGATCCTTCATCCTGTAGACTAGACCCGGGAACTGCTCCGGTTCGTACTCGGTACCAGGAAGATGGGCCACTACCTTGTTGAGAGGTATAGTGGCACTCAGGGTGGCGGATGCCACAACGTTCTCTATCTTAAGCTCTTTGACCATATAGAATTCACCTAGTTTTAAACTAGTACCTTACATATTGTTAACAGGCATTTAAAAAGGTTTTATAAATGGTTGAAATGTTTTTATATCCTGAGATGGAGGTGTAAAATGGGGTATATGTCTGAGGTAATATCTATAGTTTCTGGAAAGGGTGGTACTGGCAAGACCTTCACAGCTGCAAACCTATCACTTGCCCTCCAGCAGTTCGGCGAACAGGTCGTATGTCTTGACACAGATCTGGACTCTCCTAACCTGGCCCTTCAACTGGGACACACACCTGAAGACTACACCATGGAGGATATTCTAAAGGGAGAAGTAAGCGAGCTCAAGGCAATAAGCGTACACGACTCGGGACTTATGTTTGTTCCATCTTCTCTGCATCTGACAGGCGATAGGATATCAGAAGACAGGATGAAAGAGGTCGTTGATAGGTTTTCTGGATTTGCAGACCGAATGGTCATAGACTCTCCACCTGGATTCAAAGAGGGCTTCTACAGCAGCATGAAGATCTCGGACAGAATGATCGTTGTCACAAACCCGGAGTTCCAGGCCATACAGGATGTAAAAAAGATAGCAGAGGAGGCCGACAAACACGAAGTAAATATAGAGGGTATAATACTAAATAAGGTCGAAGGAATGCTCGAAGAGGCAAGCAAGGAAGAAATAGAAAGTACAACCGGTCTGGAGGTAATAAAAACAATACCACACCACAAGGATGTACTGAAAAGTATACACACGATGAGACCCCTTGTATCTGATCCACACTCAAAGGTCGGCCATAGTTTCAAGGAGATCGCAGCCAATCTAACAGGCAACCAGTTCAAGTCTCCTTGGTACTCGGGACTTGTGAGAGGATTCAAGAAAATAACCGGTGTATGATATGGAAAAAGACTTTACATTCAGATATCCACAGGAGGAAAACCCTGACTGGGGCCATGCAAGAAACAGAATGTTTGTTCTGAAGGGAACAGACTCCTGCTGGAGTTCGTCTCTTTTTTCGGTAAGGCTCGGTGAATTCACTCTACCCAACAGAGACTACCCACAACAGGGATTCCTTCTGAAGACAGAAGGAGATTATATGAAGTTTCTGGATGCACCCATGTTCAAGATTATGCACAAGGGCGATGCCCTGCATCTGGAAAGAGAGGACGTTGAGTTGACTCCGTGGAAGGCTACATACAGATATCGATCAAAGAACACAGACTTGAAAGTAACATACTACCTCTCGGATTCTGCAGTCAAAAACAGAGCAGGAGGCTGGATAAAGTTTGATATAGATTCAAGTCTCGAAGATCTCGATCTGGTTGTATCGCCTGTTGTGGACATAAGAAGGATAGGCGAGGAAAGTTCACCGATGGACGACTATGAAATAAATACAGGCGAAGGATTTCTCGGGGCATCAAGAGGTGAAAACAAAATAATATTCGGACCATGTGACCGAACTATGGTCGAAGGGGAGACTGAACAATGGAACTACAAACTTGGAAACGGTTACAGAAAGATGGAGGACGGAAAGGTAGTTTTCAGAAGTGTGGACAAAAAACCTGTAAAGGTAGGTGCACTTACATACGAAATCACAGGAAACGATACTGTCAAAGTTGCATTCGCCTGCGGAAAGGACATAGACAGAACAGACGTCGAGTTCTTCGAAAACACAGACATGGAACAGGATAAAAAACACGCCCAGGAGCTCCTCCAGAGATTCAAGCTCCCTGAGGATAAGATGGAAAGGAAGTTTTTGAAAAGCAGAATACTGGCCCATACAAAGTTTTCTACAAGAGAAGGAGGAATGGAAATTCCAGAGGCAGGAGAGTGGTGGTTCAAGGAAATATGGTTCAGGGACCTCTTAGAATCACTCTACCATGGAATGGATTTCTACAGAGAAACAAAGGGAGACAACTGGATCAAAAAGATGTTAACATGGACAAGGATATACATAAAGGACGGGCTTATGGCATCAAAGGTTTCCAAGGACGACCCTGTGTACAACTGTATAGACGGGACATTGCTGTACCTTCTTTGTGCTGCAAAGTTCTATGAAAAAACAGGTGACAGTACATTTAAGAAAAATATGGAAAAAACCTTCCGTTCCGTCCTGAACAGTCTGGGCGAAGACGACGGACTTGTTAGATGTAGGCCTGAATACTCGTGGATTGACTCTGTTGTAGACGGAAGGTCAACAAGGATACCCGAAGGATGGAACGTGGACAAGAAGGACTGCTTTCTGCTACCAGAGATAAACGCCCTTTGGATAAAGGTAAAGGAGGAATACAACAGAATTTACAAAGGACAGGAAAATGTAAAAAAGTCCTGGAACTCATTCAAGGAAACATTCTGGGACAGCAAGAGGAACTTCATCCACCATATAGTCTATAATGACGGAGAAGAGGAACTAAAGGACCCCAGGGAGAGCTCTGCGGCAGTTGTATCCCTGGCCCTTCTAGACGACTATTTTTTTGGGTACGAAATAATCGATGCATGGAAGGTCATAGAAAAAAAGCTCCTCGTTGCAAGAAGGCCTGTTTTCTTCGACGATGGCTACATACCCTTCGGAATAATCACAAAGAACAGCAAGAAAAAAATATATCTCGGCGATGAACAGTACCACGAAGCAGTTGTCTGGCCCAGAGATAGTCCATATCTATTCAGGATACTTGACAAGATAGGAAGGTACAGCACAAAGAAAAAAATAATGAAAAATATGCTTGACCACCAGATGTCCGAAGGTGCTATATTCTACAACCATGAACTCTTTTCCCTTCCAGAGGGAAGAAATCCTTCTGAAACCTCATCATCACAGAATCCTGTTCCTGTGAAAAATCCCGTTCAGTTGTGGTCACAGTTTTTAACAGAGGATCTTGAAGTAAAGGAAGGGTGATGTAGATCAAAACATTGTTTCTCGTTACAGAACTCTACGAGCCCGCAGGTGGACTCCATAGATACACTACAAATCTACTCTCTGCATGGGAAAAAGCTATCAGGAAAGGAAAAACTGATCTTGAGCCCGTGGTCGTATCTGTAAAGGGTTCAGACCAACCAAAAAAAGATCTGGAGATTGCCGAAGAGTTCTCTGGCTTCATGGAAAAAAACGATGTTAAGGTTTTCAAAGGCGAAAGGGGGAATCGGATGTGTTACTTCCTGGAGGGGGAAGTACCGAACCTCGAAGAATTCCACTGGAAACTCTGGAACCGTTACGGCATAGACTCAACAAAAACCTCCAAGGGACTTGACTGGTACAACGATATACTTTCCGCCTTCTGGTACTGGGTTCCTATATTTGCGGAGTATCTAAGAGAAGAGAAAGGGATGGAGTTCAAATGTATAGATGCCCAGGATTGGCTTTCTTTTCCAGGTGGATTTTTAACAGGAGAAAGACTTAACCTTCCTGTTGTCTGTAGAATACATTCAGGCGAATACGGAAGAAGCCTCGGCAGTCCCGACCAAAAAGATGCACCCATACAGATAGAAACCGCTGCACTGAGCTTCTCGGACTATATACAGGGTGTTTCTATATCAGAGACTATCTTCCAGATAAACCATCTAATGCCCATGAAAGAAAGGATGGATGAAGACCTGAGAGAAAGGAGAGGTGAAGAATGGTACAGGTACCAAAATCTCAGAAACGAAAAGATAAAGTCCTTTCTTCTTTATGAATCAGAATCTGATATGACTCTTCTCAAGGACGTGATAGGCGGCATGCCCAACGGAATAGATCTTGAGGAGTGGAAAGATGTAGGTAAAGATGATATATCGAAGGGTAAGAAAATGCTTTCAGAACTTCTCCCTGGAAAAGACAAATTCGTATTCTTTATAGGCAGAACTTCATACAGAAAGGGTCTTGATTTCCTTCTCGAGACGTTTTCAAAATACAGAAATGAATACAATAAAACCGGTCTTGTTGTAGCATCGTCCATGGACTCCGATACATACAAAGAATATAAGGGCAAACTGGAGAAGCTCGGTATAGGCGACAACACACGGATACTCAACAGGTGGCTTGAACCCACGGAAAAAAAGAAGCTCATGTGTGCATCTGATGTAATAGCACTACCGTCGGTATATGAGCCCTTTGGAATAGTTGCCTTGGAAGGCCTTGCAGCCGACTTTGCATGTGAAAGAAACGGAACGACGGGACCGGTGACAGTTGTTGGTAACACAGGTGGAATGTCCGAGATAATAAAAAGCGGTGTCAATGGTTTCGAGGTCCCTATACACAACTTCGAAATAGATCCTGACATGCTCCACAGAGCCCTGATAAAGGCACTGGATGAGGATAAAAAGGCCTCTTTGTCAAAGAAGGGCGCCGAAAGGGTACAGGACATATACTTTAGATGGGAGCACATACTCGGAAAAATATTTGAAGTCTACGACAAGGCAGAAAAAAACTGGAAGGAAAAGCTCAGATACGTTTAGTTCGAAAGATTATCTCTTACTCTCTGTTTGAAGTCTCGAAGAACTTCTACGAACGAACGGAATGCATCATAGTGGTTGTCAAAGGATGAAAAGTACGAATGCACATCACCGTCGCCCATTCCCTTGTTGCAGAGATAGTATAGATGATCACTTGTGAGAAGCTTTCTCCATATCTCCAAGAGATGTTCATTTTCCGTCTCCTTGACATAGTCCTCGAGCATCTTAAGCTCCTCGAAGATATACTGCTGCATCCAATTCCCCAACCATGCACTATCGTCCCTCTCCATATCTGCCCATGACACGGAATCGTACTCAAAGACATCAAAGGTTCCCTTTGGTTCGTATTTTTCCACAACCTCAGATGGGTTACTGAAATCCGTATTTTCTCTGGCCAGTATCTCACCAGGAAGGCTTCTCAGAAATGAAAATATCCCGGAATCTGCCCAGTGATGCTCCCCAAAGGTCTCGTAGTCCATTGACAGGTTTACAACTTCGCCCTCGCATGACGAAACCCACTCCGCAAACTTGTCGGCGGTCAGTGGCCACTTATCCCACCATCTTGCAGAAAATCGGAATGCTATATCATCGGAAAGTCCGTAGTTCTTAGTTATAATGGGTATTGAAGCGATGTCTTCGGGTGGTCTATAAAGGTAGTTGGGAGATCTCCATCCAAGGACTCTATCTGCACCCTCTGTTATTATTCCTCCGAAACCCATGTCCTCGACGGACTGTGCTATCTTATTGTTATACAAGGCTTCTGTGTTCGAAAAGACAGTTGGTTCTACTCCAAACTCCTCCTTTACAATATTCCTGTGCATTTCAACCTGACGTTCAAACTCATCGTGGGCTTCGAATAGGGACGTAAGAGAATGGTGGTACGTCTCTCCAAGTATTTCTACGTTTCCTGTACCGACAAGATCTCTAAAAGAGTCAAGAACACCGGGATCAAACTCCCTGCACTGTTCTATAAATGTCCCTGTAAGAGAAAAGGCAACCTTGAAGTCCTGGCCTCTTTCCTTTAAGTCCTCTATGGCCTCTTTTATAACATCGTTAGAAGGGTAGTAACACTTTTTTGCAACTCTGTGGAATATCTCCTTGTCCAGCCCGTTCTTGTCGAAATAATGGTCGTGGAGTTCGTTGTGTTCCTTGTCGGAACTGTCCAAAAAAGCATGGCTTCTGAGTCTCCATGGCTGGTGCACCTTTAAATATAGACATACCGATGTCATGAAACTACCACACACTGAACCCCGTAGATTCCATCCAGGGAATCTATCTTGGTTTTAATTTATTTCGTTGCTTTAAATAAGTTTTTTTCCTGAATAAATATTTTATAAAGATCTTATGGCCTTTTCAAAGGCACAGAGTAAAGTTTTTAAACAACAATACCGAAGTTTACTTAAACAGTCTAAAACAGTCCCTCGGTCTGTTTGGATATGTGGGGTATTTCCAATGGATGTGAACTCTGTACTTATGTTGACACAGAAGTACAACGAAGGTGAAAAGCTGACGGAGTACTGCCAGAGACTTGCATCGTATCTCAAGAATAAAGATATAGAAACACATCTTGTATGCTTCGGAGAAGAGGACAGAGATGAAAGTATAGGGAATCTCAACCTACATGAATTCTCGTTTAAGATGCACGGTGACAACTACTTCTCGTGGTCTATGCTTCTACAGGCAAGGTTTATGGAAAAAATCGAGGAGATCATAAAGAAAGAGGACATAGAGATAATACATGCCAACGACTGGCCAACACTACCTGCAAGTCTGACGGCAAGCAAGCTACATGATATTCCATTTGTTGTAACCTACCACTCCATAGAGGAAGAAAGAGGGATGGACAACCCACACTCACACCAGATATCCGATCTCGAGTGGGAGGGAATAGAAGAAGCGTCCTTCATAGTAGTCCACAGGGATAAAACTGCGGAGGCCATGGAAGTATACGACCTACCCGAAAAGAAAGTTAAACTCCTCGCAGGAGAAGACTGGGAAAAGGACGTTTTGGATCTGTACACGAGATCCGTAGAGGTAAAAACAAACCTTAAAAATATGGAAAACGGAGCCAAGGAAAATGAAAATTTTGATGCTTACGTGGGAGTATCCTCCCAATAAGGTAGGAGGAGTTGCAGCCCATGTCGAAGATCTTTCTAAGACCTTGAATAGAATGGGTCATGAGATAACCGTAATAACCTTCGGAAAGGAGGAAGAGTCCGAAGTCAGAGACGGCATAGAGGTACACAGAGTAAATGCTAAACCAGGGCCGGATATAACCAGCTGGGTTTTGATGTCGAACCATAGAATGCAGAAAAAGGGAGTCGAACTGCTGAAGGAAAAAGACTTTGATATAATACATGCCCATGACTGGTCAGCCGTTACTGCAGCAGCATCGCTGAAAGAAGTTGCAGATGCTCCCATGATAACCACGCTCCACTCGCTTGAAAGAAGCCGTGTGGGATCAATACATTCGGATATGAGCAAACTCATAAACGACCTCGAGTGGTATGGAGCCTATGAGGCAGACGAGGTAATAACAGTTGGAGAGGATATAAAAAACGAAATACTACATCATTTCTCAGTTCCAGAAGAAAAACTGAACCATATACCCAACGGCGTATTTGCAGATAAGTTCAGAAAGGGAAAATCTGTACGCGATGAAATAGCACTGGACTGGGAAATTCCTGTACTCTTTGTAGGCCGGTTATGCCATCAAAAAGGTGTACGTCATCTAATACAGGCCATCCCCAAGGTACTGGAAAACAAACCGGAGGTAAAGTTTATAGTAGCAGGTGGAGGTGGAGGGGTAGAACACTATAGAAATATGGCCGAGTCTGTGGGTGTCGGAGACAAGACACACTTTCCGGGTTTTGTCCCGGACGACCAACTGATAGATCTGTACAACTCGGTTGATGCAACTGTTATGCCTTCTGTATATGAACCCTTTGGAATAGTTGCCCTTGAATCGATGTCGGCTGGTACCCCTGTTGTCGGGAGCTACGTAGGAGGAATAAAGAACACAGTTGTGCACGAGTGGACAGGACTCCACGTGGAGCCTGCAAATCCCGATTCGATAGCATGGGGAATAGAAAAGGCCGTTTCGGACCCAACCTGGAATAGATGGATGGGTAAAAATGGAAAGAAGAGAGCGAAAAACAAATTTACATGGCAACGGGTGGCAGACATGACAGTAGACGTATACGAGAGGACCCTAAAATAAAAAATAATTTAAACCAACGGACAACAATACTTTCTTTATGTCCAAAAAATCCGTGGCATATTTCTGCATGGAGTACGGCCTTGATTCCGATTTCAAAATATATGCAGGGGGACTTGGAATTCTATCAGGCGATACATTAAAGGCAGCCGAAGAGAGAAACGACAGTATAATAGGAATAGGTGTCCTGTGGCAAGAAGGGTACACCGAACAGGTAATAGAGGACGGAAAGCCTGTGGACAGACCTATGAAGCACAAATACGACTTCCTGGAAGAAACCGACATAGGTTTCAACGTAGAGATAAACGGAGAAGATGTAACATGTACTGTATTCAAGGTCACAAAATTTGGAAACAAGCCTCTCTATCTCATAGACACCGACCTTGAAGAAAACAGCAGCTGGGCAAGGAGGCTTACATCCAGACTCTACGGCGGAAACTGGGAGGACCAGCTTGCACAGAAGGTCCTTTTTGCAAAGGCAGGTCTGAAGGTCGTGGACAGTCTCAGCTTCAAACCCGATATATACCACCTAAGTGAAACAGATTCTATCTTTGTCGGTATAGAACTTCTCCAGAAAAAAATGGAGAACTGGGGCTTCGAAAAGGCCCTGGAAAAAGTACAGGATGTTGTGAGATTCACTACACATACACCTATCTCCGCAGGCAATCCAAAGTACAACTACAGCATACTCCATAAGATAGGATACCCTGAAAAGATACCCTACCAAACGCTTGAAAAAATCGCCGACAAACCACTGAACACTACGCTTGCCGGACTAAGACTTTCAAAAAAGGCCAATGCTGTGTCAAAGAGACACCTAAAGACTGTGAAAGACATGTGGTCCAGGTTTATGAGAACAGAACCCATTGTGTCTGTAACAAACGGCATACACATACCGACTTGGGCATCAGAAAACATACTAAACTATGAAAACAGAGAGAATCTTTGGAAGGTCCATCAAAAACACAAAGAGGACCTAATAGACCACATAGGTTCCAATATAGACATGGACAAACCTCTCATAGGCTTTGCAAAGAGAATGCCCGACTACAAAAGACCCGAACTACTGTTTTACGACATAGAAAGGTTCAAGGAGATAGAAGGAAGAATAAACATAGTCTTTTCAGGAAAGGCACACCCCGACTTCAAAGAATCCAAGGAAAGAATCGAAAGGCTGGTCGAATATTCGGAAAGATTTGATTCTGTCCATTGGATAGAAAACTACTCCATGGAAGATGCAGAAAAGCTCGTCAAAGGTTGTGATGCATGGCTATCGTGTCCTGTTCCACCGAAAGAAGCCTGCAGCACATCGACGATGAAGGCGGCGGTAAACGGTGTACTTAATCTCTCGACGCTGGATGGGTGGTGGTGGGAGGCATGTAACCACGGAGAGAACGGTTGGCAGTATGGAGATGGAAAGATCTTCAATGAAAGAAAAGAGCAGGATATACATGATTCCGAGGAGCTCTACGGCACAATAGAAAAAGAGTTAATACCAGCGTACAGAGACAGGGAAAGATGGTTGGATATGATGGAAAGTTCCATAAAAACCGTCAAGGACAACTACACAGCAAAGAAGATGCTTGCAAAATACTATCTGAAGGTGTGGGACTGATGAAGATCAGTTTTGGTCAAAGAAATGTAGAACCCGACGTAAGAATGCTTTACGACATGAAGGAAGTAGTATACGACAAAGAATGGCTGAAAGACGCCGAAAACATCCCTCTTTATTACATGTTCAGGGATCTATGGAAAGCCGGCGACAGACAAAGGATAGAGAAACTGGGTCTGAGATACGACATAACCATTATACCAGGAAGGATGCTTGGACAGGAATATGTAAAGACAAAGGGACATTACCACCCGGTGGCAGGAACGGTTGATTATCCAGAAATATACGAGGTATTAGAAGGTGAAGCACACTACCTTCTTCAAAAAAGGAAGGCCGAAAGAACTATTCTTGTAAAGGCCAAACAGGGAAATAAGGTGATAATACCACCTGGATATGGACATATAACAATAAACCCACAGAACTGTAACCTTAAGATGGCGAACTGGGTATGCAGGAACTTTGAATCTGAATATGAACCCATAGTAGAGAAGGGTGGTGGAGCTTGGTTTGAACTTGAGGATGGCTTCAAAAAGAATCCAAACTACGGATCAGTCCCTGATCTTGAGATATGTGCAGCAGATGGAAACAATCCCTTTGATAGAAACCTCTACGACCTCATAAACGAGCCGAATAAGCTTGATTTCCTTGTTTCGCCGGATGAAAATAAAAAAATATTTGAATATCTGGAGTTTTTCTGATCCTGCCTCTATACAGTTATAGCATCAACAGGACATACATCTTCCGCCTGTTTTGCTTCCTCTGTATCCTCATCCTTGATAACAACTGCTTTTCCATTGTCGTTCATTTCGAAGATATCAGGAGCTACAGAAACACAGGAACCACAGCCAATGCATGTATTTTCATCAACTTCAACCATATTATCACATCTTTCATAGAGTTACCTGTATATTTAATATTTTGGCCGGATTAGAAAAAATACAGATAACGTAGAGCCAGACCTACAGACAATAGGAAAATGAAGACAACTATCAAAATCCATGTTTCCCTTGACATTATTCCATCCCGAGCTCCTTTCTGGCATCATCGCTAAGCCTTTCAGGTGACCACGGCGGATCGAAAATCACATTCACTTCAACGTCTTCAACACCTTCGATGGTTGAAACTCCCTCTTTGATCTTGCTGATGAAAACTTTTTGCATAGGACACCCTGGAGATGTAAGTGTCATCTCTATCTCCACAGAGCCATCATCAACATCCACGCCGTATATAAAACCCATATTGACGAGATCTATCTTTGTCTCGGGATCTTCTATCTCTCCAAGTTTCTTCATCACGTCTTCCTCTGAAACCATTTTAACACACCTACTAGTTCAATCTTTTTAACCTAAAAAACTTTATTGTATCTATGCCTAAGTACGCCGTTGAACTAGGTGAAGTAGGCAAAGACGATGTAGACCGCGTAGGCGGTAAAAACGCTTCCCTTGGTGAGATGATAGATAAGGTAGATGTTCCCGTACCACCCGGTTTTGCCGTTACATCCGAAGGATATGATTTTTTTCTATGGAAAGCAGGAATAAGAGATGAAATAAGGCAAGTTATCGAGAAAACAGACATAGACAACATAAAAGAACTCATAGAGGGGGGAAAGAAGATAAGGGAAATCATAAGGAATTCCGAGTTACCCCGGGAACTCAGAGAAGAGATCAAGGAAGAATACAGAAAACTCGGAGAAAGGACAGGCTCGGATAAACCGCTTGTAGCGGTCAGGAGTTCTGCAACGGCCGAAGATCTACCAACTGCTTCCTTTGCAGGACAACAAGAGACATATTTGAACATATCAGGAAAAGAGGATCTAATGGATGCAATAAGAAACTGTATGGCTTCTCTGTTCACCGACAGAGCAATACACTACAGGGAAGAGAGGAACTTCAACCATTTCAAGGTTAAACTTTCCGTCGGTGTCCAGAAGATGGTGGATGCTGTGTGTTCGGGGATAATGTTTACAATAGATCCCGATTCAGGGTACGAGAAAATACTCCACATAGACGGAAGCTGGGGTCTCGGTGAAATGGTAGTCGGAGGAAGGGTCAATCCTGATAGATACAGCTATTTCAAACCCACAGAAAGCCTCGTATCCAGGGACCTAGGAGAGAAAGCAGAGGAGATGGTTTGGGAAAACATGGAAACCAAGGTAAAGGACGTAGAAGAAGAGAGAAGGAAAAAATATGTTTTAAGCGAGGGAGAGGTAGAATATCTTTCCAAACATGGCATTCTGATAGAAAAACACTATGGAAGACCCATGGATATAGAATGGGCCAAGGACAGAGATACCGGTAAAATATACATACTACAGGCAAGGCCTGAAACTGTCCATTCACAGAAAAAAGGAGGCGTGCTGAGAACCTACAGGCTTGAAGAAGAAGGAAGAGTTCTGTGTCGGGGCCAGGCAATAGGCCGGAAGATAAGCTCCGGAAATGTAAACGTAATAATGGATTCCGAGGAAATCGAAGATTTTGAAGAGGGCCAGGTCCTGGTTACCGATATGACAGACCCCGACTGGGAACCTATAATGAAAAAGGCATCTGCCATAGTTACAGAAAGAGGTGGAGCAACTTCCCATGCAGCAATCGTTTCCCGGGAACTCGGTATAGCCGCTGTAGTTGGTACAAAGAATGCAAGCGATGTACTAGAGACAGGACAGGAAGCCACAGTCGACTGTTCAGGAGGACAAGGAAGGATCTTGGAGGGTAAACTTGGGTTCAACGTAGAAGAGAAAAACATAAAGGATATACCTGAGACGGAAACCGATGTTCTTCTAAATATCGGTGTTCCGGAAAACGCATTTGATCTGGGACAGTATCCTGTCCAGGGCGTCGGACTTGTAAGACAGGAGTTCATAGTTAGTTCATATATAGGCGAACATCCTCTGAAGCTCGTCGAGGAGAATAGGAGTGAAGAGTACATACAGGAGCTATCATACGGCATCGGAAAGATAGCGGCAGGTTTCTACCCAAGACCTGTAGTTGTACGGCTCTCTGACTTCAAAACAAATGAGTACGCCGACCTCCATGGAGGTGAAAAGTACGAACCGAAGGAAGAAAACCCGATGATAGGTTGGAGGGGAGCATCAAGATATCTATCGGAGAAGTTCAAAGAGGCATTCAAGATGGAATGCAAAGCATTGAAGCGTGTCAGAGAAGAAATGGGTCTCACAAACGTCAAGATCATGGTTCCCTTCTGCAGAACACTGGAGGAGGCCAGGGACATAAAGAAAGAACTTGCAGACAACGGCCTGGAACAGGGTAAAAACGAACTGGAGTTGTACATGATGGCAGAAATCCCATCGAACATAGTTCTTGCAGACAGATTCGCCGAGGAGTTCGATGGTTTCTCCATTGGATCCAACGATCTAACACAACTGATCATGGGAGTCGACAGAGACAACGAAAACCTACAGGATCTATTCGATGAGAGAAACGAGGCTGTCAAAAGAAGGATAAAGGAACTCATAGAAAAGGCAAAGAAGAAGGATAGAGAAGTCAGTATATGTGGCAATGCTCCCTCGATGTACCCAGAGTACATAGAATTCCTTTTGGATGCAGGCATAGATGCAATATCAGTTACACCCGACGTAGCACTGAAGACCCTGCTACGCATCCACGAAAAGGAAAGGGGTACGTGATACACCACAAGAAAGGTTATAAATTTGGACGATAATTCTAACTGTAATGATAGGCAAAATCAAGAATTTCTTCAGTAGGAATGACAATCCACTTGTAAGCAAGAACATAAGGTTTTCCTATGCAGACGAAGATGTACTGAAGGACATAAATCTTGTCACAAAGAAAAACAAGATATACTCCATTATAGGCAAGTCAGGTAGTGGAAAGAGCACATTTCTAAAGCTCATAGCCGGGGTGATTTCAAAAAAACACAGGGGAAAAATCCGTATCTTTGGAAAGCACAGATTCCTGAACAAGAACTCCTTCGGATTTGTATCACAGGAACCTGGATTCATTCCTGATCTGAGCATAGAAAACAACATCAAGATATCGGGTCTAAACTACGGGATCTCAGAAAAAAAGGCCCTTGAAAGGGCAAAGGATCTCATGGGACAGCTGAAGCTGAATATAGATATAGATAGAAAGCCTATGGATCTATCGGGTGGACAGAAAACAAGGCTGGGGATCATACTTTCTATACTTCACGATCCGAGGATGATAATTCTTGATGAACCCTTTGTAGGTCTTGACTTCAAAAACCGATGGCTACTGTGGCGTTTTCTCGAAAACAAAAGAAAGGAGGGAAAAAGCATACTGCTTACTTCACACCTCCTGACGGAGATACAGGAACACGCAGACAAGATAATAATACTCAAGGATGGCAAGGTCTTCTTTAAAGGGCAGCTTGAAAAGCTGAAAAACAAACTCAACATGAACTACATCTACGAGGTAAGGTTTTCCTGGCTGGCACAATCGAAGTGGGAAAAACTCAAGAACTACTGCAACAAAAAGAATGGAGTTGATATAATCGAGAAATACGAAAAGCACTGTGTGTTCTCCCTAAAGTCGGAGGAGGTAAAGAAGAAACTGGATAAAAAATTCAAGACCATCGGCCTCAAAGACAACATAATAAACTTCCGTGAACCAAATCTTGATGAAATATTTCTCAAAACCTAGGAGATACAATGTTAAAGAAAAAAATAAAATTCCCACTGAGATACGGCAGAAAGTTCTATGGTCACCTGAAAAAAGACCTTATGCTCTTTTACAACAGAAAGAAATATCTGTACATATTCCTGATCTTTCCAATACTTATAGCAGGACTATTTTTATTTTTGCTTTCGCCGACTACAGCCAGTATGAGGGTCGGTGTTTGTGACCTCGACCAAACCCCAGAGACCCAGGATATGCTCACAGACCTGGACGATTTCGATATCGTTCTTCTTGAAAATGAGAACTGCACAGAAAATCTCAAGAATAGTATAATGGAGGGTAAGTTCGAACTTGGACTTAAGATACCCAATGGATTCACAGAAAATATAGAAAATCTGGAACAGGCATCTTTGATCACATACCACGACAACACGGATATAGCACTCTCAAGAATGGTATCATGGAAGATGGACTCATCTCTGAATCCCTACAGAAGAAGTATAATAGATGGTCTCAACGAGGAACTGAAACAGAGGATCTCGGTCGCCAGACAGAGTATAGATACCGCAGAACAGCTGACAGGCGGATCCGGTCCGTTGCATGAAAAGATCATTGAGATCGATCGGGACCTCGAAAGGATAGAAGAACTAGATACAGACTTTATAGTAAACCCCATAAAGACCGATTCACGGGGGCTGCATCACGAACTGAGCATGAAATACATATCAATAGCATTTCTCTACCCAATAATAACCCTGTTTCTCATACTGATGCTTGCCTCGATATCAATCATATACGACGACAAAACAGGTTTTATAACAAGGGTGAAAACATCGACCACGGTTCTGACCTACATATTTTCAAAGATACTGTTCTTTTTTATCCTGTCTGCAATAGTATTTGCTCTTTTCTTTGGTATATTTCTTCTGGCAGGCGCCTCCCTCACCTTCAATCTAATGGAGGTGGTAAAACTCATATTCTTCGTATCCATTACAAACTCGCTCATAGGAATGCTTATAGGTAATGTGGCGGAAAACGAAGGAATAGCCATCCTTATGTCGCTGTTTATATCTTTTCCTCTTATGCTTCTCTCGGGTCTCTTTTTCCCTCTACAAAACATGCCGTATATTGTACAGAGGGTCGTCGAGGTTCTTCCTCTGCACCTACAGATAGAAGCCACGAAGTCTGTAATACTTTTCAACCAACATCTGGGTATGACACTTCTCTATCTGAACGTTCCCCTGCTGCTGTTCACGGTGTACTTTATCAGAAGAAATATCTAGAATCCATGAGGCCATGTTATGTACTTGGAAAAGAACGGCGAAAGGATAATAGAAGACCTTGAATACGCCGGGCGTTTTCTCAAAAAAATTAAGGGTCTGATGTTCAGAGAGATAGAGGAAAATGAAGGAATTCTCATGGAGTTTTCCGAGGAAGGAAAATGGAGCATATGGATGTTTTTTGTGCCACAGGACCTCTCGGTTTTCTTTTTAGACTCAAAAGGAGTGGTTGTAGACAGGGTAAAGGCAAAAAAGGTGACACTGGATCCACGGACTTGGAAGATTTATAAGCCTAAGAGGAAATGCAAATATATACTGGAATGTAGCCCCTCCTGTTTCGACGATATAGGGATAGGGGAAAGGTTGGAGTGGAACCATGGATAAAGAAACCCTGAAAAAGTACAGAAAGGCAGGTGAAATAGCAGCGAAGGCCAGAAACTTCGGTGAAGATCTGATCAAGGAAGGAAGGTCGTACTGTGAAATAGTCGACGGAACAGAAAAGAAAATAAAAGATCTCGGTGGGAAGCCTGCATTTCCTGTGAACTTATCAATAAACGATATAGGAGCACACGACACTGCAGATGTAAATGAGAAAAGGGCTGCTGTAGAAGGTCTTGTAAAACTGGATGTCGGTGTACATATAGATGGCTACATAGGAGACACGGCAACCACAGTTCCGCTCAATACAGACAAGGAAAAACTTTTAAAGGCATCAAAGGAGGCCTTGGAAAGGGCACTAGGTATGATAAGACCCGGTGTCAAAATATCGAAGATTTCTTCGGAGATAGAAGGTACAATAAAGAGTTTCGGCTATAAACCCATTAGAAACCTCACTGGACACGGTCTTGGAAAGTACGATCTACATGCAAAAACAAAGTTCCCAAATGTAGGAACAGATCTTGACTACAAACTGGAGAAAGGAGATGTTTTTGCAATTGAACCATTTGCTACAGACGGTTCCGGTAAGGTAATAGAATCAAGCAGGGCAATGATATTCAAGTGGCAGAAGGAGGTACCTGTTAGATCGAGGGAAGGAAGGAAGATTCTGAGAATGTCGAAGAACGACTTCGATAAGCTACCCTTTTCAAAAAGGTGGCTAAAGGACAGAATATCAAGGCTCAGACTGAATATGTCTCTCAGAGAACTGACCGACAGAAACGCACTCTACAGATATCCTGTACTCAAAGAGGTAGACGGAGGAGATATATCCCAGGCAGAACACACCGTAATAGTAGATGAAAAACCCGAAATCACAACAAAAATCTAACCCGACCAGTACTTCTTTGTTCTTGTATACTCCTTCTCCTTTTCAAGTATTGCTTCGTAGAACTCTTCCTCACCTTCCTTTTGTTGTGCAAGTATTCGTATGGCGGTCTTCGGACCCACTCCCCTCCCTGCAAGTGCCTTTATGAACTCTCTTCCGTAGGTAAGTACAAGGTCAGAAACATGCTCCATCTTGCCCCTTATTTCGCTCTCCTTTTCACTGAGTTCTCTTTCTTCACATACCTTATTTAGAACCTCTTCCTTGTCCTTTTCATACGGCTTAATTACAGTTACTCTTCCGGAACCACACACGGAACATTTTATATCTTCCGGGAGGTTTCTCACCCTCTTTGTAACCCTATACTGGCCACATCTCATACATATCAGACGCATCTTTGTATTGTCTATTCTGTTTTTAAACGCCTTGAATATCTCCCTCTTCGGCTTTTCAGGACCCATCAACTCCTTGAACTTGTGGCTCAATCCCTTCTCGGATATTTTTCCACCCTCGCACTGCTTTACTTCAATATCCCCCTCCCTTATACCTTTCAGTATATCTTTGGCCCCCTCCATATCAAGCTTTTCCTGAAAAACCTCCCTCTTTGCTTCATCGTGTATGGGAGAATCCCTGTATGATCTTACAATGCCCCTTATATTTACCCTATCCCACTTTGCGCGTTTCTGAATTGCACCAAAACGCTTTGCTGCGTGTATAAAACGCCACTTGAACAGCTGACTGTTTTCTATAGAATCGTCCAGTATCATTTCAAGATCTTCCGGATCTGTCTTTTCCAACACAATTTTGATAGACTGTATGTCTGCACCCTGTATCATTATACGGTAGGGGTCACTTTTCATTGCAATAGATCTGCCTTTTTCCTCCATGAGCACAGAAACCAAGAACTTTCCAAGGGTCTGGTTTGCAAGGGTACCGTTGCATGAATGTATAACTACAAATTTTCCCTTCTTTCCCAGTAAAATCTCGTTTTCGTCTCCTATCTCATCAAGGCTGCTTTCCACGTATCTGGTAATAGCATCGGCGGCAGGCCTGCTTACAGGATAATCTTCCATTATCCTATCCTTTGTTTTATCAACTCCGTACTCATCTATCCAGTCCTTGACCCTAGTTCGAAGCTCTCCGACGCCTCTGGCAACATTCTTTGGAACAGGTATGAGTTCACCCTCCCAGGCAGGTACAGCAGAATCCACCTCGTTAACCGGTTCTACCATCACCTTTCCCTCATCCACCGAAAGAATCCTCCAGCTCCTTCCCTTCATTATAAACGTAGTTCCCGGG
This sequence comes from Candidatus Aenigmatarchaeota archaeon, assembly GCA_003554845.1. Lineage (GTDB taxonomy): Archaea > Aenigmatarchaeota > Aenigmatarchaeia > PWEA01 > PWEA01 > PWEA01. The sequence continues at coordinate 18,957 of PWHK01000004.1, forward strand.
TCACCGTACTCTGCAACAAAGGACTCATCCAACTGCCCGACATCCTGGCTTTGAACTGTATCCACGACCTGATAGTTGTATACATCTGGTATGGTAGATAGATTCTGGTAGTAGTACTCCCATGCCTTTTTTGAGCGCTTTACCTTCTCGTCTATCCAGAGGTAGTAGAGATTTGACATAAATCTCAGGACCTCGTAGAACTTCTGCTCCGAGAGATCCTTATAGAAATAGCTACCTGCTACAAGATCGTATATTTCCTCCCATTCAAGACCGTAAACATCTACACAGTAGCCTACTATCTGATTTGCAAGAACATCGAGGGCACTCTTATGGAACTTGGTCGGTTCAAGCTTGTTTTCAAGTGCTCTCTTTGCTATGACAGCAGACTCCATTACATCGTCTTCGTTTCTTGCTATTATCTTCCCACGTGATCTTGATTCGACCTGATGTCCGCTTCTTCCTACTCTCTGAAGAAGTCTCTTGACCTGCCTAGGTGATCCATACTGCACAACTCGGTCTATATGTCCTATATCTATACCAAGCTCCAGAGAAGAGGTACATATCAAACTCTTTATATCACCGTCTTTGAACTTGTCCTCGTTCTCTATACGTACACCCTTGGAAAGGGATGAATGGTGTATCGAATGGTCGTACTCCTTGTCAAGCCTACTGAGCCTCGATGAAAGTACCTCCGAAGCCTCGCGTGTATTTGTAAAGACAAGGGAGGATTCACTTTCCTCTATAAGATCATGCACTCTCCTTAGTCTTGAAACAGACTCCTTGTCTGCAAAAAATTTTTCACCGAGCTCGGCGTCTTCCTTTGAAGGTTCAGGCATCTCAACCTCTATGTCGAAGTCCTTTGTCTCTACTGCACTTATTATCTCTGCGTCATCCGACAGTGTGCTTGCAACCTCCTCTGGAGATCCAACAGTAGCCGAGAGTCCTATCATCTGCGGCCTTCCACATAGCTTCTTAAGCCTTTCAAGACCAAGGGAAAGCTGCACACCGCGTTTCGACTCCACAAGTTCATGGATCTCATCTACAACGATATAACGCACATTTTTGAGATGCTCCTTCATCTTTGAACCCGGTAGTATGGCCTGAAGGGTTTCAGGTGTAGTGACAAATATCTGTTCCGGGAACTCAGCCTGCTTCCTTCTCTTGTAGTCCGAGGTATCACCATGGCGTATGGTAACCTCAACATCAAGACGGTTACACCACCACAGAAGTCTCTTAAACATATCCCTGTTCAAGGCTCTAAGAGGTGTTATATACAGAAGAGATATTGGTTCGGGATCCTCGTCCAGAATTCTATGAAGAAGTGGAAGCATAGCAGCCTCTGTCTTCCCTATACCTGTCTGTGCAGTGAGAAGAATATCCTTGCCTTCTATAATCGGTTCGATGGTTTTTCTCTGGGGCTCGGTTGGTCTATCCCAACCCTTCTCCTTTATCAGGTCCTGTATCCTGGGATTTAGCCTTTCAAAAGACATATATAACACCGTTATATAAACCAACGTGCACTTTTGCACAAAGACATTGTAAACAATATCTTAAAAAGATAAACGATTAAAACTTTTAAAAAGTAGTAAAACTTAATAGAGTTGGATAAAATGAAAGGACTTACAGTATCCAAGGCAAGCTGCGACAAAATAGAAAACCGGAACATAGAGATCGTAGAGAGAAAGGGCTTCGGACATCCGGATACGATTGCCGATGGAATAGCAGAATCCATATCCAAGTCCCTTTCGAAGATGTACATAGAGAAGTACGGAAGAATCCTGCACCACAACACAGATCAGGTGGAAGTCGTCGGAGGAAAGGTAAACGTTGATTTCGGAGGAGGAGAGATAGTCGAACCTATGCATATAATTCTCTCCGGAAGGGCAACCACAGAAGTATCCGGAAAGGAACTACCTGTACATGAAGTAGCAATGAACTCCGCAAAGGACTTTGTAAGAAGAAAACTCGATGATATCTCTGCGGATAGAAACTTTGTATGGGATTCAAGGATAGGACATGGATCGGTTGATCTTATGAGCCTGTACGAAGAAGAGGGTGTGGTCAAGGCAAACGACACATCATTTGGAGTTGGTTACGCACCCTTCAGTAAAACTGAAAAGCTTGTTCTAAACGTCGATAAACATATAAATTCAAAGAAATTTTCCAGAAAGTTCCCTGAGATAGGCGAAGACGTCAAGGTCATGGCAGACCGTCATGGGGATAGAATAAATCTGACCATAGCAGGTGCCTTCAGAGCAAAAAAGGTACCGGACATGGACCACTATATTTCGGTAAAGGAGGAAGCTATAGATGAGTTAAGGAAGTTCGCGTCCCGTGAGACAGAAAGAGTTGTAGACGTATATATGAATACAGCAGACGACTACGAAAAGGGCATAGTATACCTTACACTGACAGGAACTTCGGCCGAAGCAGGCGACGACGGATCGGTTGGAAGGGGAAATAGAATGAACGGACTTATAACACCATGCAGGCCTATGAGCCTCGAGGCACCCGCAGGAAAGAACCCACTGGCACATGTAGGAAAGGTTTACAACGTTCTGGCCAACTTCATAGCCAAGGACATAAACGAAAAGACAGATGTAGATGAGGTCTCTGTAAAGATTCTTTCCCAGATTGGAAAGCCTATATCCGAGCCCAAGGTTGTGGACATAGAAGTAACAAAGGAAGGAAACCTATCCGACGTAAACTACGAAGCAGAAAAGATAGCATCCGACTGGTTTAACAACACGAAAAAAGTAACGAAAGAAATACTTGAAGGAAACCTATACGTCTACTGAAGTAAAATCAGTAAAGATAGTTCTACGTTTTTCGCAGAACAAAGGAACAAAAAAGAAAATTAGAAGGGCATACTGACTTCTTCTTCCTCTTCTTCTTCGAATGTTTCAGTATCCCTGACACCGGTTGGTTCCTCTACTGTGGCTTCTCGACTTGCGTGTCCCTTAACTGACTCGGAAGAAATGTGCTTTATTATCACTATATCCCCCACTGCTTTGATAAACTGATATGGAATAACTATTCCCTTCTTACCTCCAAGCATTGTTGCAAGATAGCTTCCTTTCTTGGCCTTCAAAACAATGGAACCCATTCGGAACCTATCAAGGTCTATCTTAACGTTCTTTATCTGGCCACAGTACTTACCTCTGTCTGTGAAAACGTCCTTTGAGAACATTTCTGAAAGTTTTTCTACATTTACAGGCATATATTCACCTCTTGATATCCTTTATTATCTTTCCGCTGGTATATATTTCTATCTGGGCATTTTTAAATCTTTATTAGTTGACGACGGGACTCCGGATTAAATAAATTTAAAAATCAAAGAAGAAGATAGATAGTAGATGTTGGGGTGGCCGAGCGGCTCAAGGCGCAGGATTGCTAATCCTGTGGGCTCACGCCCTCGCGGGTTCAAATCCCGTCCCCAACGCCATTCTAAGCGACACAAACAAAAAAGTAATAAACGTACCGGAACAAACCCATTCTATGATAGATAATCTCTTGGATCTGTACGATCTCAAGGACGAAAGAAGGACAGGATGGGAACTGAGAAGAATAGAAGATCCGGAAACCGTCGCCGGTCATTCATGGGGAACCGCTGTTTTAACTCTTCTCTATGGTTCAAGGGAGAATATAAATATAAACAGGGCTGTTAAGATGGCTTTAATACACGATATGGCAGAGTACGACACAGGCGACTTTCCTATACGTGCCGATTCACAGGCAGAACAAATAGACAGGGATAGAAAGGAAAGAATGGAAAGAGAGGTAATGGAAAGACTAAACAGAAAAATCGACGGAGAACTTGTTTTGAACATATGGAAAGAGTACGAAAACAGGAAAACGAAGGAAGCAATTTTTGTGAAGGACATGGACATGGTGGATATGTGTCTACAGGCGCTGAAGTATGAAAAAAGCGGTAGGTACGACAAAAACGAAGAAAACCCTAACTTCACAGAGTACAAGAGGCTTGACGAGTTCTTTGCAACAACAGAAAACCGTATAAATACCAACACAGGAAAAAAGCTCTTCGAAGAAATAAAGAAAAGGTACATGGAACTGAGAATATAGATATTCCAAATACAGAAAACCTTTGTTTCCTATTTTAAACTTTTTTGTGAACATCCGGAATTATTTTAAAGCAGACAACAAAGATGTATGCATGAGAAAGCACACCGACTTTATACGTAACCAGTCAAGGAAACACACAGAATGGTTTTCCAAGTCTCTTCCTATGATAGCATCAGAAAATATAATAAGTCCCCTTGCAAGAGAAATGATGCTCTCGGACTTCCAGGACAAGTATGCAGAAGGTACCGTAGGTAATAGATACTACGAAGGTAACAGATATGTGGACAACGTAGAGAGGAGAGTAAAGAAGCTCACAAGAGACATTTTCGGCGTTAACTATGCGGATGTAAGGCCTCTTTCCGGAACGAATGCCAACCAGGCAGTACTGATGGCCTTCGGAGGCCCAAATAAAAAGATAACAGCACCGGATGTATCCGATGGAGCACATATCAGTAGTGCCAAGTTCGGTTCCGTAGGCTTTCGTGGCATGGAACCTAAAACTTATCCCTTCGATGTAGATGAGATGAACCTGGACATAGAAGGAACTAAGAATCTGTTAAGGAAGGAAAAGCCTGATATAGCACTTTTTGGACGATCGGTTTTTCTCTTTCCTCCACCACTAGACGAACTTAAGGATGTATTCGAAGAGGTCGGATGTAATGTATGGTACGATGGAGCACATGTACTGGGACTGATAGCAGCCGGAAAGTTCCAGAAGCCGATGGATGAAGGTGTAGATATATTGACAGGGAGCACCCATAAAACGCTACCGGGCCCACAGAAGGGTGTTGTACTTGCAAATCCTGCAAGTGAGGAAGAGAAGGAAAGGCTTTCGGCTGGTGTTTTCCCGGGTGTTCTTTCCAACCACCACATGCACTCCGTAGCCGCGCTAGGAATAACACTGGCCGAACAGAAAAAGTTCGGAGAGGAATACGCAGAACAAATAGTTAAGAATGCCAAGGCCCTGGGACAGGCTTTGTACGAAAGAGGAATAGATGTCCTATGCGAACACAAGGGATTCACAGAGTCACACACACTGGCAGTGGATGTTCAGGAACACGGTGGTGGCGGAACACTTGCAGAAGCCCTGGAAGAAGCCAATATAATAGCAAACAAAAACCTGATGCCATGGGACGATGTAGAGAGCGCAAAGGAGCCGAGCGGTCTACGATTTGGGAGCCAGGCACTGACACGTCTAGGAATGAAGGAAGGTCATATGGACGAGGTAGCCGAACTAATAAAAAAAGTAGTTGTAGACAAAGAAGACCCCAAGTCCGTTAAAAGAGACGTCGAAGAGCTCAGAAAGAACTTCCAGAATATCCATTTCTGCTTCAGCAAAGGAGAAAGAACATATGGGCACACAGAGCTCTTGAAAACTACCGAGTAAATATTTTTAAACTCTGAAGTTCATGCATGTGGTGTAATACGAATAGGGCCGGTAGTCTAGTGGCTATGACGCCACCCTTACAGTACGAAACGGGATTTCAATTTCCGTTGACGTATCGGAAAGGTGGAGATCGCAAGTTCGAATCTTGCTCGGCCCATCACAAAAGGAGGTGATCGAAGTGTTGATTGTTAAGAACGCTGTAAAAGAAGCTGCAGGTGACAAGAACGTTAGCTCTGACTTTTACGAAAAACTTGATGAAGAAGTAAAGGAGCTTATAGGAAAAGCAGTAGAAAGAGCAGAAGCAAACGGAAGGAAAACTGTACAGGCAAGAGATCTATAGGAGATCTCATCCCTTTCCTTTTTATTTTTTAAAACACAGAGTTAGATGGATGCTCCTGTAGTCTAGTCCGGCCAAGGATACTGGCCTTTCGATTTCCGAAAGGATTGAGCCATTTCGGCGATGAAAGAAGAAAGCCAGTGACCCGGGTTCGAATCCCGGCGGGAGCATTCCCCATGCGGGGGTACCCAAGCGGTCAAAGGGGCTAGATTCCTGTAAAAGGAAAGCCAAGCTTAGGACCTAGTGGTTTAGTACCTTCGCAGGTTCGAATCCTGCCCCCCGCACTATTCTAAGAAATTATAGTAAGGACTGTGTATTTTACATAGATCTTTCTGAGAGCAAAGATGTAAACTAAGTATTTCTTTGATCAGTCAAGAACTGGGTAGTTCTTAAGCTTAGTATCTCCCAGATCTATCTCCACGGGCTCTCCCGACATGGAAACTCTCTTCGAGGGAAAATAGTCGTTGAATCTTGTTATAGGATCCACGTAGAAAACAGGAACAGGACTATTTCCGTTGACTTCGTACACAAGGCCATTGGTCTCTCCCCTTATGCTGCCTTCTACCTTTATACCATCGGAGTATATATCGCAGTCGTCGGATGGCCCAACTGTAAGCTTTTCTCCCTCACCTAACTTTCCTATGAATCTGTTTTCATCCTCGGTCCTGTATATATTTTTTTCTGGAACATACAGTGATTTCCCTGAACTGATCAAAAAGTAATGTTCTTTGATTTCTTTTTTCTCTGTCATTTTACCACTGCTCTAAGTTTAACGGTAAAACTTATATTTCTTTGTCGGAGGAAATCAAGATTTATATACCTTTATAAAAATCTGTTATATATGGACGTTCTAGAGGCATTGTTGCGAAGAAGGAGTGTGCGAAGATTCAAAGACAAGGAACTCACCAAGGAAGAGATCGCTGAACTGCTCAAGGCCGCGAGGTGGACGCCCTCTGCGGGAAATAGGCAGCCATGGGAAATAGTGGTTGTAAGAGACAGGGAACTAAGAGAAGAGCTTGCAGATATAGCACTTGAGCAACGATGGATGGCATCTGCCCCTGTAATATTTGTAGTACTTCTGAACGAAGAGATGGCCGAAAGCAAATACGGAAAAAGAGGTTTGGAACTATACGGGATACAAGCAACAGGAGCTCTCATAGAGAACATACTCCTCAGGGCCACCGAAATGGGTCTTGGAACTTGTTGGGTTGGGTCCTTCGACGAAGACCGTGTAGAAGACGTTATGAGAACCCATGAAGAAAAGGTAAAACCTGTTGCCATGGTAGCAGTGGGCTATCCCAAGGAAATTCCAGGGCCACCACCAAGAAAAGAGATAAACAGTTTTTCATATATAGACAGATACAAGGAAAAAAGCCTCAGGGACTGGAAGGGACTTGTGAAGTATATCAAAAAAGCAAAACTCGAGACAAAGAGATTTTTCAACTCCTTCCAATCAGAAGAAAACTGCAAGGAATAGAAGAAATATACCCACAACTGCTGATATCTTTCTTTGATGTTTCTTATATTTCTGAAGTATGTTTTGTTTCATATTTATCATGTAGAATTAGAAGTTGGAAGGGCGAACTTCCGTTCGCCCTCCCGGTTGTGGGGTGTGGGGGTGTGGGTGTGGAGGTGAATTAAAGTGGGGGTGTTAGAAAGTGCTCATTTATTGAGCATCCGTATACCCAACTCGTCGGATACACCTTCGTTTTTTTGTTTTGGGTTTTTAGAGGAATCTTCCTTGGACCTCGGGCCCATTATGTAGGGCGACTTCACTCCTGTAATTATTGCAATTACTTGCATGCTTCCTTCGTACTCTGGAACAACTCTTGCACCCCAAATCACCTGTGCCTGTGGGTCCAGTTGCTTGGATATCGCTTCACCTATCTCGTTTATCTCATCAAGTTTGAGATCCTCGCCTCCGATGACCTGGATTATTGCTCCATCTGCTCCTTCGTACTTCATCTCAAGAAGAGGATGGTTCATTGCTTTCTGTGTTGCTTCTTCTGCTCTGCTACTGGAATCTGCTTCTCCTATACCTATAGAAGCAACTCCACCGTCCTTCATTATGGTCTTGACATCTGCGTAGTCCAGGTTTACAAGAGAAGGCTGAGTTATAGTTTCGCTGATACCCTTTATCATAGTCGATATCAGTTCATCAGCAACTGCAAAGGCCTGTTTTACAGGTAGATCACCTGCATAGCTCAAAAGTTTCTGGTTCTCTATTGCTATTACTGTGTCGGTTACTTCTCTCATCTTCTTCAAACCTTCCTCGGCCTTTACTATCCGTGTACCTTCCATTTTGAAAGGCATCGTAACTGCGGCCAACACTATTGCTCCTTCGTTGTTTGCCATTTCTGCTACGACAGGTGCTGCTCCTGTGCCTGTACCTCCACCAAGACCGCAAGTTATAAAGACCATATCTGCGTCCTTCAACTCTTCGCGTATTTCTCTCTGTGACTCTTCGGCAGACTTCTTACCTACCTTGGGTTTACCGCCGGCACCTAATCCTTTAGTAGTCTCTCGGCCTATGAGCATCTTTTTATCAGCATTTGAAGCACCTAAATGCGAAGCATCTGTGTTAAGTGCCAAGGTTTCGGCACCATCTATTCCCATATCTGTGAGTGTGGTAATAGTATTGTTTCCTGCTCCACCTACACCTACTACCTTTATTTGAGCCTGATTGATATCTATATCAAACTCTTCCTCCACGTCCCTGTGGTCTATGCTGTTTGCCCCCCTGGGTAAATTGTGCACAGATTCTCTGTTTTTTTCTTTTTGTGTTTTTTCGAAGTTTCTTTCAAAAGCGTTTTGAATTACGGAATCCATTTTTTGTTCAACCTCCTTTCTTATGTTTTTTGAAATATGTTTTCCAATATCGAAATCTTTTTAAGGTTTCAAATGAAACCTTCTATTGCCCAAGAAATAGTTCCAGATAAGTCTAATTAACACAAAAAGTCTGGTCTGCAAACTTGCCCAAGTTTGCACGAGTACGATACCCAGTTTCCAACCGATGCCCAGTCGGATGGAACGTTAGTATATTCCAGTACTACTTCTACTATTTTGGGTTATCCTTTATAAAACTTTCCCTTGACATCAAATAAATCAACTGTACAACATATATATTCAAAACTATATACGTTAGATTTTAAAGCAACAAAAGGTATCCTTTGACCATGAAGGCTTTAATTCTAGCAGGAGGCCATGCTACTAGACTATGGCCCATAACAAAAAACAGAGCAAAACCTCTTCTCCCGCTTGCAGGAAAACCCATTCTTTCACATATACTTGACGAACTGGAAAGCATGGACCATGTAGATAGAATATATGTAACCACAAACAAAAAGTTCGAGGACGAGTTCAGACGGTTTCTCGGCAGAAGAAGTGAAAAGAACGAACTCATAATCGAGGACCAGGAGTCCGAAGACGAAAAGTACGGAGCACTGGGTGGCATAATAAACGTAATCAAAAACAAAGGCATCGACGACTACATAGTAATAGGAGGAGACAACTACTACAGCTTCAGTATAGAGGACTTTATTCTTTTCTCAAAAAAGAAGAACTCGATTACAAACGCATGCTACGAGCTGGATAATATGGAAGAAGCAAAAAACTACGGAATAGTAGAATTAGGCGACGACAAAACTATAGAGGGTTTCCAGGAAAAGCCGGAGAACCCGGGATCAAAAACTGCATCTACGGCGTGCTACTTCTTTCCAGAACAAAGCATGGAGGTTTTCAACAGGTATGTAGAATATTGGGAGGGTAAGGTTCCAAGGAGCCAGTATCTCGACTCACCAGGAAGGCTGCTCCAGTGGCTTGTCGAGAGGTACACCTGCCATGCATATCCATTCACAGGAAAATGGATGGATATAGGAACGAGAGAGGGTTACCTAAGAGCAAACAAACAGCTGGAAAAGGACAACAGGATAGAGGGATCCATAAGAGATTCTGAGATAGGAGATAATGTAACACTCATGGAGGGTTCCGAAGTAGAGAATTCGGAAATAGAAAACTGCATAGTCATGGAGAAGAGTAAAATAAAGGACTGTATAGTGAAAAACGCCTTGGTGGGAAGAAATACTACTATAGAAAATAAGGACCTGAGAAACGGTATAGTTAAAAGTACAGATTAGTTTCCTTCCATCTCTATTTTTATAAATTCAAGAATCTATTTACTAGCGAAGGGTTTTGGTAACTATGGAAAATGAAGAGATAGAAAAGGTTGCCTCAATGGCAAGCATAGATCTCACAGAAGAAGAGAAACAGAAGCTAGAAGGCGACATGGAAAATATACTGGACTGGTTTTCACGCCTGGATGAAATAGATACAGAAGATGTAGATCCTGCCTTCCAGCCTATCGAAATAAAGAACGAGATGAGGGAAGACAAGGTAGAAAAATGCCTAGAAAGGGAAAAGGCACTGGAAAATACAAAAAACAAAGAGGATGGTTTCTTCAAGGGACCGAGCACCGGGTGATATCTTGAAATACAGCGGCATGAGTGTTTCGGAGTTCATGAAAAAGGATGTAGATATAGAAGATTTCTACGGAAAACTGAAGAACAGACTCAAGAAGATGGAGAAGATGGGTTACATAAGGCCCGTTGACTACAACATATCGGAAAAGGGAAAACTTGGTGGTCTTCCCTTCACGCTCAAAGACTCGATATGTTCAAAGAACGATCCCACATACGCCGGTTCAAAAATACTCGAGGGGTACAAACCTCCCTTTGATGCAACCGTTGCAAAAAAGATAAAAGAAGCAGGGGGAGTGATATTTGCAAAGACCCATCAGGATGAATTTGCATTTGGAACTGCCTCTACAAACTGTGCCTTCACAACACCTAAAAATCCATGGGACACAGAGAGATGCTGTGGAGGTTCATCAGGAGGCGCAGCCGGACTTTCCGTAGCCCTTGATCTACCACATATAAATCTAGGAGAATCGACAGGAGGTTCAATATCCGAACCTGTCTCTTTTACAGGCGCAGTAGGCCTGACGCCGACATACGGAACGGTATCAAGATACGGCCTCATATCCTTTGCAAACTCACTTGATAAGATCGGTCCCATAACAAGAAGTGTAGAAGACGCGGCCATAGGACTAGATATTATCTCAGGCAAAGATCCCATGGATCAGACCACAGTGGACACAGAAGGTAACTACGCAAAAGACCTCGACGGAGACTTGAAAGATACAAAAATAGGAATACCTGAGGGATATTTCAAAATATCCGGAGAAGGGGTATCAGAAACTGTAAAGGAGGCCGTAAAGGTCCTTGAAGACCTGGGTGCAGATATACAGAAAGTAGAGCTCGAGATGACCGAAGCAGCTCTGCCTGCATACTATATAATAGCCCCGGCAGAAGCATCGACAAACCTGGCCAAATACTGTGGCATGAGGTACGGGATGGAGGAAGACCCCGAAGGAAGCTTTAGAGAGTACTTCTCCAAAATAAGAGGAAAGGGATTTGGAGACGAAGTAAAAAGAAGGGTTATTCTCGGAACCTACACTAGAATGGCAGGCTACCGTGATAAATACTATCTAAAGGCACTGAAGGTAAGAAAAAAAATAATTAATGACTTTAAGAGTGCATTCAAAGAAGTCGATGTGTTGGCTGCACCGACTGCTCCAATTGTTGCTCCATGTATAGATGAAATAGAAGGGATGTCTCCTGTCGAGCAGTACAAGCTAGACAAACTCACTGCACCTATAAATCTGGCAGGCATGCCCCAGATCTCCGTTCCGTGTGGATTCCACAGAGATATGCCAGTTGGACTACATTTAATGGGCGACCACTTCCAGGAAAAAAACATAATCAAGGTTGGACACAGATACGAAAAGGAAAGAGGAAGTATAAAATATCCGGAGGTATAGAATGGATGAAAACAACGTAAAGATAGGATTGGAGACGCATCTACAAATCTTGACAGACTCGAAGCTTTTCTGTGGCTGTCCAACTTCAGGCAACGATGAACCGAACACACGTGTATGTCCCACATGCCTTGGAATGCCCGGTGCAAGGCCAAGGATAAACAAAAGAGCAATAGAGATGGGAATAAAGGTTGCAGTGGCCCTGGGTTGTAAAACGCCCGACGAGATGAACTTTTCAAGAAAAACCTACTTCTACCCTGATATGCCAAAGAACTTCCAGATAACACAGTTCTCGGTTCCTGTGGGTGTAGAAGGGGAACTAACAATGGAACTCGATGGAAAGGAAAAAACCGTAAGGATAAAAAGGGTCCATATAGAAGAAGACCCAGGAAAGCTCAAGCACGTAGGAGGAAGTGTTCTATCATCCGACTATGTTCTCGTTGATTACAACAGAAGTGGAATACCTCTGTGTGAAATAGTTACAAAGCCCGACCTAAGGAGTCCAGAAGAAGCCAGGACGTTCCTCAGGAAACTCTCCGAGATATTTGAATACCTCGGTGTATACGACACGACAGGAGATGCTACGATACGCAGTGATGCAAATATATCATCGGGCGGCGAGAGGGCCGAGGTTAAAAACATTACAGGCTTCAAGGATACCGAAAGGGCTCTCAGATACGAAATAAGAAGGCAGAAAAACCTGAATAAACGTGGAAAAGAAGTCAAGAGAGAAACAAGGGCATATGACGATAAATCAGGAACAACGAAGGCACTAAGAACCAAGGAACAAGAAGCAGACTACGGATATATATTTGAACCGGATCTGACAAGAATACAACTCAAGGAGAGCTGGGTAGACAGCCTTCGAGATGAAATACCGGAACTTCCACATGAGAAAAAGAGGAGGTATATCGAGGAATACAGCCTTCCAAAGGAAATCGCCTCATCAATATGCTCAGACTTCGCCATGACCAGAATATTCGAAGATCTTGTGAACGAAAGAAATACAGAACTTGTTGCAAACATCCTGTCAGGACCTGTAAAGAAGGTTCTCAACTACAACGAAATCAGACTTGATGAATCACAAATAGACAAAGATAAGATTACAAAGATAATCGTTATGATTGAAAATGGAGAGATAACCGATAGAAATGCAGAGATGATAATAAGGGAGATAGCCACTGAAGACAAAGATCCCGAGGAGATAAAGGAACAAAAAGGATTTGGAAAGGTATCCACAGATAGAATAAACGGCATGGTCGATGAAGTCCTCGAAAAAAACAAAGATGTAGTCGAAGACTACAGATCCGGGAAAAGGGAGGCTCTTAACTACCTTGTAGGCCAGATCATGAAGAAGTCTCAAGGCAATGCAGACCCACAGAACACAAGAGATATTCTGAAAAAGAGGATTGAAAAATAGATGCGTGAATTTGTAGTTTATTCAGCAAAAGGATCTACTTCTCCCGACTTCACCACCAAGGATCTTCCAGGAAGTGGTGGTAGAATGGATCTAATTGCAAGATGTGTTATATCTGCACTGTGGTTATCAAAGGATATAAGAAAAGAAAGCAAAATAACATTTTCCCTCAACGGACCTACCGAGGGTCCTGTAGCCATGGAGTTCAGCGGTAGAAACCTCCAGAGAGTTACTCCCGATGAAAGGAATATAGCATTATGGATAAAAAAATCACTAGGTAGAATGGATGCACGCGAGGAGTGGAGAAAAGTGCATGAAGGAATCCGCGTTTCGAAAAAAACCTTTGAGGATATTATAAGAAGCAAGCAGTCAAAAGACCTATATATACTCAAGGAAAATGGGTGTGATATAAGAAATATGGAAATAGATGACAAGCCTGTTTTTGTGCTCGGAGATCATATAGGACTTCCCGAAGAAAAAAATGGGTTTGTTCAGTCCCTGGGTGGAAGTAAGATTTCTCTCGGTCCAGAGAGCTACTTCACCACACATTCAATAACCATAACACATAATGAGATGGACAGACAGTCCATAACATAGATAAATAAATCAAGATCCATTGGTCTTGAAGAAGGGTCAAATATAAAAACTATGATATATAATTATGGGCCCGTAGCCTAGTCAGGATTTAAGGCGGCTGGCTTCGGACCAGCAGATCGGGGGTTCAAATCCCTCCGGGCCCGCCAACAAATCCTGGGTTTGGTTATCCTGGTAAGCTCCCGTAGTCTAGTCCGGCCAAAGTTTTGCGGCTATGGATACGAGCCTCTCGAGCTCGGGACCCGGGTTCGAATCCCGGCGGGAGCACCATTTTCACCACATACCGACAGGTAAATGCAGTAAGATAAGAAAAAGAAAATGTAAATAAGAAATTAAACCTGTTTTAAAAAGAAAGCTGAACTCTCTACTCTACCTTCTTTACGTTAACAGCTCTTGGTCCTTTGTCGCTTTCCTCCTGTTCAAACTCTACTTCGTCTCCTTCGTTTAGATGACCTTCTTCTACATCACTTGCGTGAACGAAAAGATCTTCGTCTGCGTCTTCAGGTTCAATGAAACCGTAGTTCTTCTGTGTGTTGAAGAACTTTACTGTACCTTTCACAAAATTCACCTCCTAACTGACTTCGATGTGAACTCCAAGTATTTAAGTGTGTCGTTATTTGACCAAAAACATCCACCCACAGAAACGAGAAATTCCTGGGTAGAACATAGACAGATCTAAGCACGTTAAAATAAAAAACTGTTAGAAAGAGATTTATGCTACCTTGCTCTTTTTCTTCTCTTCTATGAGTTCGTTTATCTCCTGGTTGTTCTTCTTCCAGAACTTGAACTCTGCGTCTGTCATCGCGTAGGGAAGCTCTATGTTTTCTATTAGTTCATACTTCCTTCCCTTGACCCTTTTCTTTCCGTTTACCTCTACTACATCGGCCTTGAGTCTTACCTTGGACTTCTGCTTCCCAGGTTTAACTAAGATCTTGTCTTCTGAATCAATTTTCACGATGGATGCGTGCTCGTATATCATAAAATACACCCCCTAGGAACCTTACGATTTTTTTTTAGACTTTTACATCTCGGAACGTATAAACTACTTTATGCTCAAAGTATTTAAATCTTTTCCCTCGATTGTCGAACATTTGATATCAAATAAAAATATATAAACCGCAGACAGAAATCCATAACCATGCGGGGATACCCAAGCGGTCAAAATCAAAGATTTGAAAACTGTGAGGTTTTCAAGCTTGAGAACCCTAAAGTTCTCAATATTTTGACTTTAGCCAGTCAAGCTGACGAAACGATCAAATGGCCAAAGGGGCTAGGTTCAGGGCCTAGTGGTTTAGTACCTTCGTCGGTTCGAATCCGGCTCCCCGCATCCAAACTAATTTCTTAAATGGTTTTCCAGTTCACCCAGTCCTTTGAAAAACTTCTCGGCTGCTTCATCGGAAACCTGTTCGGCAAAAATACTATAGGCCTCAAGTATTCCATAATCTCTTGCTCCTTTTTTGACCTTTTCTATAATCTCCTCTGAAATCTCAGGAAACTCATCTTCTCCGAGATCTATAAAAAGACTCATCTCCTCGTCGCTGTCTATCTTTCCGAAGTCATCGGGCATCATGGTCTTGAACTCGTCCAGATCCAGGGATTCGAGATGATGTTTATGGGCACCACAGAAGGGACATACATCAGGTTTGTCTGTTCCAAGATAGACTTCACCACAGACGTCACAACGGCATGCCTCGTACATTATCTAAAATTTGATCCGAAAACTTAAAAGGTTCAACAGCCGAAAACAAAAATTAACTACTTATAGGTTGTAAATAACCCCAATCTTTATATAGTAGGAATGTTAATTACTACTTGGTGACAAAATATGGTAAATATATCTGACTACGAATCCGAAGAAGTTGTAAGACTCGGTGTTTCCTATCTCGATAGTTTCGACGGAGATACGGTAGAGGATATGTCCAGAGATGAAGTCTATGATGTATTCAACGAAAGGAAGGGTGACATAGACAAAAAGGTAAAGGAAAATACCGAATATATGTTAGAAAGGGATATGATCACAGAAAAGGAGTACAACTCAATGACACACATGGGCTTTGATGAAAGGCTTGTAAAGTTCTACGAAACAGAGAAGGATGTATCCGACAGAGCCATGGAAGGAATAATATCCAATATAGGAAAGGACCTCAAGGAACTCAGAAAGGATATATTAATTTCTTTAAATATCGACAGAGACAGGGCCAAAGCCTACGAAAAGACGGAGAAACTTAAAGAAGTAGTAGAAAATGCCGTAGATACATACAAATCAGCAGACGAATACTACACTGAAAACTTAGTTCCATCTATGAAATCATCCATCGAAACTATCAGAGGGATCGATGAAGACTACGAACCTCCGTTAGAATTCGAAGAAGAATACCCTGACTGGAAAGACTTTGTATAATTAGGTGGCACTGTTTACCGATTTATTTTTCCATTTCACGGGAAACTATATCTTCAACTATGTAGGATGCCAGGCCTGTCTCCTGAATTCTCTCTACAAATCCATCATCTGCTCCAGGTGGAAGTCCGTCATCCGAGCCATAAACCCTTTTGAGGTTTTTCCATCCGGGATTCTCGCCGTTTATCTCCAAGAAGAACAGATTATCATCTTCGTCGTCTATAAGATAATCGATTGCAGATAACCTTACGCCGCTCTTTCTGTGTATCAAAAGAGAGACCTCCTTTTGGAAGCCGTCCAGATCTATATGTTCCTTGAAAATGTTGTTCTGTGCCCTTACATCTCCATCCTCCGACTTCCTTATATATGAACCATATATGTCACTTTCCGAATACCCAGAACCAACTATCTGAACCCTCAGTGAATCACCTTCCACCATATCCTGCACAAGGAAATCACTTCTCTCGTAGTTGTCTATAAGAGCCTTATACGAAGATCCTATATCAAGGGGCATTATTCCATTGCCACCCCTTTCCGAATATGGCTTTAAAATCTGTGGTTCATGTGCACCCTGAAATCTCCTTCTAACATATTCCTTCACGCCATCCTTTTCTTCTGTATCTGAATTTTTGAGGTTGAATATTTTGGTGGTAGGAATAATATCACTTATGTTCCTTCCATCGATCTCTGCATTGGATCTTGATATATCGATCGTAGAAAAAGCCTTATTGTTACAGTATTCTATTGAATCGAGTGTGTTGGTCATAAAGTATTCCTCGTCATCATCCGTCATTTCAGAAAGTGCCCTTTCAACTACAAACGGGTCGGCATCCGAATTTTTTGGTCTGAAGCCTCTTATTCTGATATGATCAACCTCGGAAAACTTATCAAAAAAATCGACATCTTTCTTTTCAGAAGCAGGTAACCAACTCCTCGATCTGAAACCATGGGAATCAGTTGGGTAGTAGTCTTCTTTTTTCCTTTCTCTGTATCTGAACTCCCCATCTTCAAAAAATATATCCTGGGGATTGATCACGAGATGTTCTACACCGTCCTGGTAGTTTTCAATTTCCCAGATTTCATCCCACAATCCTTTGCCCTCCTTTGGTTTACCTGTGCATGCAGTTACGTAGCCTATCGTAGTGGACATAGAGTTTTAGACTTGGAAGGAAAGAATTTAAAACTAACATTAAAAATAAAAAATAGAGGTTTTAAAGGCGGTCCATAAGCCCTTTGAGGGCCTTCTTGTGCCTCTCCTCGTCCTTTGCAGTGGTAATGAGATGGGCCTTCGTCTCTCCCTCCTGACTCTCTGCTATCTTCATTCTGGTGCTATTGGCATTGTCCTCTCCGCCTATCATCTTCTTCAAATTTTCTTCTGTGGTTCCTACCTTTCCTGCCAACTCTGCAGCAATTCCTGCATGTTCGGCCTCTGCCATTGCATTTTCTCTGAACTGCCTTGCGATCTCAGGATAACCTTCCCTTTCTGCCTGACGTGCCATAGCCATGTAGAGACCAACTTCCTCTGTCTCATCTGCAAACCATTCATTCAAGTACTCTTCAAGTTCCATAATTTTCACCTCCTTTTGTCTTTTCAGGCTTTTCTGTAACACATCCACCAGTCGTAACAGTCTATTTTTCCTTTCTTTTTCTGCTTCATCCTCTTGTCTATCTCTTTTTCACTCGACGCAGGTGGCATTATGACATCGTCTCCAATAAGTTCGTTTTCGGGCCAGTTAGCCGGTATAGCAACGCCTTCCTTGTCCGACTTCTTGAATCCCTTTATCATCCTGACTATCTCGTCCATATTCCTTCCAAGTTCTGCAGGATAGTACATAATTGCCCTTATTTTTGACTTTGGATCGACGATGAATACGGCTCTTACAGTAGCAGTACCACCACCGCTGTGGATCAAACCTAGTGTCTCGGCAACCCTTCCGTTTCCATCGGCAATTATGGGAAACTCTATATCCTCGCCCAGATTTTCCTCTATCCACTGGGTCCATTTCA